>CAIRZB010000007.1 GCA_903882935.1 uncultured Parafilimonas sp.
ATATTCCAAGCAAGAATCGTCATCCGTAAACCGCTTATGAAAATTTATAGAATTCACGCCTTTGAATTTATCCAACATATCCATGTCGCAAATATAAATCTTCTAATTTTAAAGTGCGACCTAAGTGCTAATTCCTATTTTTTTATTTGGCAAATTGACTTTAGCGGACTGTATAAATAGGAATGTATGAAAGTAATTATTTACAGTACAAAAAGCTTTGAACGAGAATACTTTTTGAATGCCAACGCAGGCATGTACCCTGTTATGTTTTTGAAACAAACACTCACTGCCGAAACCTGCCATTTGGCCAAAGGCTATGATGTGGCCATAATTTGCACCGAGGACGATGCCTCAGCAAAACAGCTTGAGATGCTTAGGCAAAACGGAACTAAATTTATGGTTACCAGGGCAGCCGATTACGGTAATATTGATATTAAAAGAGCGCACGAATTAAAAATGAAGGTTGCAAACGTGGCATCGGCCTCAACTAATGCAACGGCGGAGTTTACCATAGCGATGATACTTACCTTAAACCGAAAAATTATTGCCGCCAGCAAGCAGGTAGCCAATGCCGATTTTTCGGCTGAAGGGTTGGCCGGCTTTGAGTTATATAACAAAACTGTGGGCATAGTGGGTACTGGTAAAACAGGGGCAGTGGTAGCCAAAATTTTGCACGCGTTTGGGTGCCGACTGGTTGCTTACGACCCCTACCCGGATATTGAGCTTACCAGAAGTTACCATGTAAACTATGTGGGGCTTGAACAACTGTGTGCCACCAGCGACATAATAACCATACACACGGCCATAAACCCTAGCACAAAATATTTGATAGATGAGGGCTTGATTGATGAAATGAAACCCGGTGTGATGCTGGTAAATACTGCCCGCGGGTCTGTGGTTAATATACCTGCTGTGTACCAAGCATTAAAGCATGGACGAATGGCCTATTTTGGTGCCGACCTGTGTTTTGGGGGTAACGGCAGATTGCCATTTAACGGTGCAAGGCCGGTACCCGAAGATGAATTATTAGGCAGTTTGAGTAAACTGCCCAATGTGATTATTACGCCGCATATTGCCCAAGCCACTACCGATGCTTTGGCCAATGTAGCCAATATTTGTTTTGGCACCATAAACAATTGGCTGAGCAACCATAGCAACCAAAACGAAATTTCACTTAAAGAAAGGGGGCGGTTGTAAAACACGGCGCAAATAAGGTTTACATACCCATTGCACATTTTGCAGATATATTTTGCCTTTGGGGCTAGGCAGCGGCCACAACTGACAATAATCATCCCAAACGCTAATAGCCGTCATGCCTGCTACATAAAGCGGCAAATAACTTTGTTAAGAACAATTAATATTGGTTGCCTTTAAAATAGCAAAATCATGAAAACCGTCATTGCCCTCACCAATCTTTCTGAAAGTTCACACAACGCGGTAAACTACGCCGCAGACATGTGCATGGCACTTAGGGCCGAACTTTTATTGGCCCATGTAATACAGATGCCGGTATCGTTCGATGTGCCTTTATCGGAATACGAATTTAATACCATGCAACAAGAGGCTAATGATGAGTTAGCAAACCTTAAAATAGCATTGATGCTACGTACTAACTGCAAAATAACCATTAACACCGCGGTGATGACAGGCACCATTTTACATGAAATAGAAAATATATGTGCCAATAAGAACCCGTTTTTGGTAATTATTGGCACCGAGAGAATGCATTGGGCCGAAAGGTTTGTTTTTGGCAGCAATACTTTTAACAGCGTTAAAAACCTACATTATCCGGTGTTGGTGGTACCGCAGGACGCTAGTTTTAAGAATATTGAGCGTATAGCATTGGCTTCTGATTTTCAAGATATTGATGAAGTGCCGTTGGGTTTTTTAAGGGAGTTGGTGGAGATTTTTGACGCGGCGGTGGATATTGTGCATGTAAATAGAAACGCAGAAGATGAATTAACCAGTGGCCCGGCATTTGCGCATTTAAAGGAACAACTTAGGGAATTTAACCCGCATGCGCATTTTATTACAGGTTATAACGTTGAACAGGCGATTAATGATTATGCAGACGAAAACAAGGAAGACTTAGTGATGGTTATCTCCAGAAAGCACAATTTTTTCCAATCGCTGATACACAAAAGCCAATCAAGGCAAATTACGCTTAATCCAACTATACCTGTTTTGGCAGTGGCTGAGTAGGCCATATGAACATACAAATTAAAAAGCATTGCATTATGTCAATAGAAGAATTTTTTAAACACGAATTACAAGAATGGAATGCCAGCATTGAATTTTATCTGGTTGATTTGGACATTTTACAAAATAGGTTGATAGAAGTGGCCGGCAAAAACACAAAAACAGCCGTAATGGAGGGTGTTGAGCATTTTCAAAACCAGTTTATTGTTCAAAAAGATAACCTACAGTCACTTAGACACAAGGTGCTGGCCCAAAATAATAAGTTAGAGGCCGTTATTAAGAACATTAAGGCCCTAGACGACTTAAACTTAGTTGACGAGCAGCATTTTTTGCGGGAGGCAGTACAATTGAATGAAAAAATATTACAAGAATTAAAGCATAACTTTTACAGGTTTTTATCAAAAGTGTTTTAGTGGGCAGCTTGGAGGAAATAGACAAGCATTATAGATGCTACTACTTAAAAATAATCCTGCCACTACACGCTGAGTTAAAATATTGCAGTTAATTAAAGGGCAAATTAACTGCTTTAAAAGGCTGGCCCAATAAACATGGGCCAGCCTAATTTATGTGCTAAACTTAGGTACTATAAAATAATATTTTGCAGCAATTCGCTTTTTTCGGGGTGGTCAGTATTGTAATGCAGGCCCCGGCTTTCTTTTCTAAACTCTGCACCCTTTACAATTAAATATCCAATGGTTATCAAATTTCTTAGCTCGCACAACTGTGGCGAAACCTTGGTGTTTTCATACAACGCCTCGGTTTCTTCGTGCAGCAGGTCAAGCCTTCGGCTTGCCCGCTCCAAACGCACATCGTTGCGTACAATGCCTACGTAATCGCTCATTATTTGCTGCAGCTCTTTTTGGCTTTGGGTAATCAATATCATTTCTTTGGGGTCGTTGGTGCCTTTGGCATTCCAGTCGGGTATGGCCGCCAACTTTTTTTCCCATGTGGCATAATCGCTTTCAAGTTCTTGGTGTTTATTAACGCTGTCCACAAAAGCACGGTGGCCAAAAACCATCGCTTCCAGTAGGCTATTGCTGGCCAAGCGGTTGGCGCCGTGTAAGCCCGTGCTGGCACATTCGCCGCAGGCGTATAGGTTTTGTATGGATGTACGGCCCACAATATCAGTTTTAATGCCACCACAGCTATAATGTGCGGCTGGGGCTACCGGTATCATATGCTCCATTACATCAATGCCTATGCTTAGGCATTTTTGGTAAATATTGGGAAAATGGTGAATAAACTTTTCCCTGCCCATGTGGCGGCAGTCTAAAAAAACATTTTCTGTGCCGGCGCGCTTCATCTCATTGTCAATAGCCCTGGCCACAATATCGCGCGGGGCAAGGTCTTTTCTTACATCGTAGCGTTCCATAAAAGCTTCACCGTCTTTGTTGCGTAGTATGCCGCCGTCGCCCCTTACCGCTTCAGTTATTAAAAACGAAGGCGATTCGCCAGGTTCATACAAAGCGGTGGGGTGAAACTGTATAAACTCCATGTTCTCAATCCTTCCTTTGGCACGGTATACCATCGCCACCCCATCGCCTGAGGCTATTTTGGGGTTGGTGGTGGTTCGGTATGCTTGGCCATTGCCGCCTGTGGCAATTACGGTAATAGGGGCCAGCAGTTTCTCAATTTTGTTTGTTTTAAGGTTAAGCACATAAACCCCGTAACACGTTATGTCGGGTGTAACCTTGGTAACAAGGTAGCCCATGTGGTGCTGGGTAATAATATCTACAACAAACCAGTGTTTAATAAGCTCAATGTTTTTATGGCGGCTTAATTCGGCAAGCAGCGCACGTTCAATTTCCTGGCCTGTAACATCTTTATGGTGCAATATGCGGTTTTCGCTATGGCCGCCTTCTTTACCTAAGCTGTATTCGCCAGCTTCGTTTTTGTCAAACTGCGCTCCATAATTAATAATCTCCTGTATTCTTTCGGGGCCTTCTTTTACAACTACTTCCACAGCCTGCCTGTTGCAAAGGCCATCGCCCGCAATAAGTGTGTCGTCAATATGTTTGTCAAAACTGTCTTTCAACTCATCCCAAACACCGGCAATGCCGCCCTGCGCGTACTTAGTATTGGTTTCGTCGGCGGTTACTTTGGTTATGATTGTAACTTTTTTATTTGGAAAATGCCCAGCCGTTTTAATAGCGTACGTTAGCCCTGCCACCCCACTGCCGATTACCAAAAAATCTGTATGCATATGCAAAAATTTTACAAATGTACATACAATTGGGGGTAAGCAGTTAGGCGTAGCGGATTGATTGGCACTAACAATTTAGCCAGCAAACGGCAAGCATTTATAAATGTGGCATTGAATGCGATGCAGCTTTTTTAATGCCGCGCCTAGCACGCGGTATGTTGTGGACGTTACATTTCAAACCCGTGGCATACCCAACAGCTAATTATGCTAAGCCGGTGCAGTAAAATGTAAAATTGATGCGGGCCGTATTTAGGATGCTTTTAGGCCAATTTTTGGGGATTGAATTTTAGCAATTCGGCATTGTCGTTTGTGAGTTGGCTTACTTTGGCTTCAAGTTCCAATATTTTTGAATGGTTCTTCAGCATCACATTTTCCAGTTTCAAAATAGTCTTTTTTTGTTTGGTGCCAATAGAGTAACGAACAAAAAGGCCTACAAAAAAACTGACAGCACTAGTAAATAGCAGTGTTGCAAAAGAATATGCATTGTCGAACAAAACAAGCAAATTATGGCTCATAGCCTTGGTGTTTACAATCAAAAAATGTGTATCGTTGGTAATACAGATATACTTTCTTACGGATTTGCAAAGATGGCTACGTATATTTTTTTTTAATATTTTATCGGCAAACAGTAAACTTTTTCGGTTAATGATTGCTGAAACGCGATTTAAAAATGCATTATCTACATCGGGCCCATCAAATAATTTCTTTAACCAATGGCCTTAAGAACTATATTCTTTACTTCACTAATCAATATCCTTTCCTGTAGCATGCTGTCGCGGTAGCGAATGGTTACGGTTTGGTCTTCCTTGGTTTGGTTATCAATCGTAACGCAAAAGGGCGTACCAATAGCATCTTGGCGACGGTATCGCTTGCCAATTTGGTCTTTTTCCTCGTAAAAGCAGCGGAAGGCGGGCTTGCATTCGTCCATAATTGCACGGGCAATCTCAGGCAATCCGTCTTTTTTGGTCAACGGCAACACCGCCAGCTTAATGGGGGCTAGTAACGGCGGTATGTGCATTACGGTACGGGTATCGGTGCTGCCATCTTCCTTAGTAAGCACTTCCTCATCGTAAGCATGGCTTAAAACAAGTAGGAACATTCTGTCTAAACCGATAGAGGTTTCAATTACATAAGGCACGTAATTGCCATATGGCTTACCGGTTTCCTCGTTAATGTCGTTGTCAAAATACTGTAGCTTTTTGTTGCTGTATTTTTGGTGCTGGCTAAGGTCAAAGTCTGTACGGCTGTGTATGCCCTCCACTTCCTTAAAACCAATGGGAAACTCGTACTCAATGTCAACAGCCGCATCCGCGTAATGGGCTAGCTTCACATGGTCGTGAAACCTGTATTTGTCGGCAGGCAGGCCTAAGCCAAGGTGCCAAGCAAGCCTTGTTTGCTTCCAGTACTCATACCACACCTTCTGGGTGCCAGGGCGTATAAAAAACTGCATTTCCATCTGTTCAAACTCACGCATACGGAAAATAAACTGCCTGGCCACAATCTCGTTCCTGAAAGCTTTGCCCGTTTGCGCAATGCCAAAAGGCACCTTCATGCGGGCCGTTTTTTGTACATTTAAAAAGTTTACAAAAATACCCTGGGCAGTTTCGGGCCGTAGGTAAATAGTTTCAGATTCCTCGCTAACTGAGCCTATTTGTGTTGAAAACATCAGGTTAAACTGGCGGATGTCCGTCCAATTTACGGTGCCGCTTATTTGGCAGGCAATTTTATTATCTTCAATCAAGCTTTTCAATCCTGCATAATCATCTTTGGCCAATAGTGCATCCATTGCTTGCAGCAGTTCATCCGCCTTGGCTTTGTTACCTGCCTCCTTTAATCTGTCAGCATAGCCTTCTATTAAATGGTCAACCCGGTAGCGCTTTTTACTGTCCTTGTTGTCAATCATGGGGTCGCTAAAGTTGTCAACGTGGCCGCTGGCCTTCCAGGTAGTGGGGTGCATAAATATGGCTGCGTCAATCCCCACAATGTTTTCGTGCAGCTGGGTCATGCTTTTCCACCAGTAGTCGCGAATGTTCTTTTTTAATTCGCTGCCATATGGGCCATAGTCGTACACGGCACTAAGGCCGTCATATATTTCACTGCTTGCAAACACATAACCGTATTCTTTTGCGTGCGAAATTATCGCCTGAAACCTGTTCTCCTGTATGCTCATAAGGCCGCAAAGATAATAGATAGGTTTAAATAAGTGTACTGATTACGCATGCAAACCTTTTAGCTACTTTTTTAGCAGTTTATTCATCAGCAAAAACCAGTCATTTTGTACAATATGGGTATCAGCCGGCACCATAAATATAATGCAGTTGCTATTGTTCAGTCAGCTGGTGCATCCTATTGTAAGCCATAATAAACAAGGCGCCAAGGTTTTTGTAGGGCGGTATATAGTCGTCAAAAAGCTCTTTGTTTATTTTATCTTGCGCCAGCGTGTTCCATAGGTTTAGCCAGTTTAGGTCCTTACCCTGCCGCAACATTTCCAGCGCCTCTTTAATAAGCGGCCCGTTTACTGTTTTGCTTCCGGTTTGTTTGCTGGCCACTATGTGTGCAACAGGGCAGGCGCTAAGCACTTTTTTTTGGCTTTGGTACCCCCCGCAACTGCCTAATAACACAATTTTATTTGACGGCTGCAGCTTTTCCAATGTTTCATTCAGGTAATAGCTATGGCCGCGGTGTATTAGTATAGTTGGCCTAAGGTCAAGGCTATCCAAATACTCTATCATGGCCGCACGTGCTGCCGCGTCCAAGCTCTTTTTCTCGTCAAGGGGCTTATTCGAAAAAATAACCATCTTGGTGCCCTTTGTGGATGTTATTTTTACCCATTGTGCGGAGTCGGTTACCTTCCAATTGCTGTTGGCAAAATCGCCCCTAAACTGGTCGTAATTTTCTTTTCCGTCTTTATCCCCATAAAAAAACTGTTCCACTATAATGCTGTCGGCGGCATTTTTCAAGTCGGCCAAAGGCATGTAAAAAACCGGCGGAATGCCCAATAACGCAGATACATTAACATGGTTGGCCGTATCCATCGAAAGAAACAGTGTATTCAATATGTTATAAATATCTGTACCCCTTTTGTTTTCGGCCGCTTTGGCTTTTTGCAGGTTATACTGCACTTGGTTTAATATAAGTTTACGCACAGCTTTGTCGTTAATACTGCCAAATGAGTTGGCAACATCCACGGCATCTTCCAAACTGGAGGCCTTATCCAAACCGTTTACAAATGCTTTCATCAAAAGTTCGGCATTGCTCTTATACATCCTCCGCAAAAAATCGTCGAGCTTGTTAAAGTTGGCGGCAATTTTTATCCATTTTTTAAAGTGGTCAAAGCTCACCCGCATCAGCAGGCTGTCGCTTCTGCTGATGCGGGTAAATATTTTAGGGTAAACGCCTTTTACATAGCTGGATGTGTATATCTCCTCCTCGGTAAGTATGGGTAGGTAATACAACTCTTCGGGGGTAAGCTTGTCAATAATTTTAAACCGCACTTCATCTGGGGCCTCGTGCAACTCGTTAATCACATTAACATATACCTCCTTTGCTTTAAACGTCATCCTCGATGCCAACGATTCCAAGCCGATTGGGGTATCCCGCTGCCGTATTCGCTCAGCATAATCAACAGCAGTTTTTACCATTAATTTATAGTACTTTATGCTGTCGTTAACAGCGGAATCAACCTGTTCAAAACTAAGCTTGCCGTGGTACATTTCATCTAAAAAAGGGAAGAACTGCCTGCCAGTAGGCATTAGCCCAAGCTTGCTTATTATTTTTACCAATGGGTCGTTGGTTGCCAATATCCGCTCCGCAATGGGTTCGTTGGAGCCAACATAGTTGTAAACGGTTTCTGGGTCAATGCGCGCCCATAGTATTATAAGGCTGTCAACCCCCGGCAGCCCTGGGTGCTTAAGCAGGGTTGCCAATATTTGTTTGGGGTGTTGTTTGCAGTATAGGTACAGTAAATAGGCCTGCGCATCCTGTAGCCCAGGGTTTTTTGAAAATGAGTAGTTGTCTGTTATTATCATCCCGTTATCGTAGGGGTATAATTTTACCGTGGGTAAAATACTCTCATTGTTTGCCTCGTTGCGCATACATTGGGTAAACGCATTAACAAGGCCCGGCAGTAATTCGGCTTTAATGCCATTGTTTGTAACGCTGCTGTAATATGCGCTAAGCACATCATTAACCCCACGTAAAAACTTAATTTTATCGTTGTTAGCCATTGTTGGGTCGTCCTCAATGGCCTTTTGGAGAGAATCTATTTTAACGGTGGCTGCAAATTGTATAGTACCTTTAACAACGTCTAGGGTAAGTATTTTCTTTTGGGTATCGTCTATTTTATCATGGAAGTAACTGCGGTTATTGGTTGCGCTTTGGGCCTTAGCCACAAACGGCAGCATATAGCATAGCAGCACAATGGTGATGTAAAATATTTTCATGGTAAACAATATTAGCCATTTTTTGCACCACAAAAGGCAAAAATTTTGTATTGGCCCCAGCCAACCCCTTAACAATAATATAATGCTGTTAATGGCATATAACGCGTTTGTAAAATTATTTTTGTGTAAATATATTGTTAATGGAAACAAAGGCTAAAAAGATATTGGTAGCAGACGATGAGAACGACATACTGGAAATAATACAGTACAACCTTACCCGGGAAGGCTATGAGGTATTTACAGCCAAAGACGGAAACGAAGCCCTGGACAAGGCGAGGCAAATACACCCCGACCTTATAATACTAGATATAATGATGCCGTATAAAACCGGCGTGGAAGTTTGCCGCATATTGCGGGCAAACGATGTTTTTGATGACGTGTTGATTATTTTTTTAACGGCTTTGAGCGACGAAGCTTCTCAAGTAAAAGGCCTTGAGTCGGGGGCGGATGACTATATCAGCAAGCCAATTAGCCCAAAAGTGTTGGTAAGCAGGGTAAATGCAGTTTTTAGGCGTTTACATAAAGAAGCAGGTAAAACCATAGAGCTGGGCAACATATCCATTGACCCAGAAAAGTTTCTCGTGTCTATCAACAGCAACGAAGTGATGCTGGCAAAAAAGGAATTTGAACTGCTGTACCTGCTGGCATCCCGGCCGGGTCGTGTATTTTTACGCAACGAAATACTTAGCCAGGTTTGGGGAAACGATGTTATTGTTGGCGACCGCACCATTGACGTACACATTAGAAAAATACGCCAGAAGCTTGGTGTAGATTGTATTACCACCGTTAAAGGGGTTGGATATAAATTTGAGCTGTAGGTTGGCAGCTTTCTTATGGCCCAAAAACCATGAAAAAGCCTTGGCTTTTTACTTTCTACCATCACCCACCGGTAGCACGGTATATTTAACTAATTAGAAATGTTGTATTTTTCCATGGGCTATGGTTCATGGGCTATGTACTAAAACGCTGATGCTTAATACAAAAAACCTTTCGCCGGCGCATCTTTCTGCATTAACCTCGTTGATGCTAGCCATTCCCGTTGCCGTGTACTATATGGTGTTGCAAGGCAGCTGGGGCATTGCTTTGGTAGTTTTACTGGCTGTTTTTCTGTTTGGCTATGTGCTAATATTATATGTGTTTGAGGCTTTTATTAACCGAAAAATAAAGCTCATCTACAAATTTATATATCAAACAAAGGCCAGCAAAAGGGAGGAAATGTATTATAAATACATACTGCCCCAAAAAACGATTGATGAAGTTAGGCTGGATGTGGAAAAATGGGCCGAACAGCGAAAAGCGCAAATTGAAGTGCTGGAGAGCAATGAGGCTTACCGCAAACAGTTTTTACAAAACCTTTCCCACGAGTTTAAAACCCCCATATTTGCCATACAGGGTTATGTGGACACTTTGTTAAATGGTGCCATTGACGACCCGAACGTAAATAAGAAGTTTTTGCAAAATGCCGCAAAAAACGTGGAAAGAATGGTGAATTTGGTAAACGACCTGGATGCCATTACCAAACTGGAGAGCGGCGAACAGCCGCTGTACAAGCAAAATTTTGTGGTGCAGGATTTGGTTAAGGAGGTATTTGAAACACTTTCCATTAAAACCAACAGCCGCAATATAAAATGCAGTATAAAAAAAGGCTGCGAGCAGCCTGTGACGGTATTTGCCGACAAAGAAAAAATTTTGCAGGTATTGGTAAACTTGGTGGAAAATGCCACCAAGTATGGCCGTAATGACGGCAACATAACAGCCAGTGTTTACAAAACTGATGAAAACCACGTGCTTATTGAAATAGGCGATGACGGTATTGGCATTGCAGAAGAACACCTTGGCCGTATTTTTGAGCGTTTTTACCGAACCGACAGCGGAAGAAGCCGCAACATTGGCGGCAGCGGCCTGGGCCTTTCCATTTGTAAGCACATTATTGAGGCCCATGGCCAAACCATACACGTACGCAGCAAGCCGGATGTTGGCACCACCATTGGGTTTACGCTCGCATCCCGCAAAGATTAAGGCTTGCACAATTTACCCAAAACACACCGCGGTTACACCCTTTTTTTTGCAACTGTTACCAATTATTTAAGCATTAAAGGCCCTCGCATAAACCGAAACTATGCCCTTTTAAAAACTTTTTTGGCCAATAAGGGCAACCCACCCAATGCTTTAGAGGTGTACCTGCGGGCATGTTAATAACATTTATGCAAAATTTTTATTGAATATCAATTAATTATAACGGTACACGCAAAATACTTACTAAAATGCTTGGTAGTATAAAGGCAGTTTTGCACCTTTGCACCCCATTTAAAAGCGGCGGGATAGCGCCGCAATCAATTAAAAAAGAATAATAATGAGCAAACTACATTTTACAACCAAACATGCGAACGAGGCTACTGTGCAGCGTAATTGGTACGTTGTTGACGGTACTAATCAAACCGTAGGCCGCATCAGTTCCAAAATCGCTGCTGTTCTGCGTGGCAAGAACAAAGCGTATTACACCCCTCACGTTGACTGCGGAGATTACATTGTTGTTATCAATTGTGAAAAAATGGTTTTCACCGGTAACAAATTTGAAGACAAGCAGTACATTAACTATTCCGGTTACCCAGGTGGTAAAAAGGAAGAATCTGCCATCTCCCTCATCAAGCGCCGCCCCGAAGCGGTTATTGAAAGGGCAGTAAAAGGCATGTTGCCTAAAAACCGCCTTGGCCGTAAAATGTTCGGCAAGTTATTTGTGTATGCCGGTGACAAGCACCCCCATACTGCACAACAACCTAAAGAACTAAAGTTCTAATCCACAAACTTCAAATTACAAATTCCGAATAGATGGAAAAGCAAAAAAATTCCGTTGGGCGCAGAAAAGAAGCCGTAACCCGCATATTCATCAGCAAGGGTGATGGCAAAATAATTGTGAACAACAAAGATTATAAAACATACTTTCCCTTGGTTTATTTGCAAAACCAAGTAGAAGCCCCTTTGAAAACCGTTGATGCCGTAGGCAAATACGATATTAAAATAAACGCAACAGGCGGTGGCGTTAAAGGCCAGGCTGAAGCAGCAAAACTGGGCATTGCCCGTGTATTGCTGGAGATTAACCCAGAGTTTCGCCCCATTTTAAAAGAGGCAGGCCATTTAACCCGCGACCCACGCAGTGTTGAACGTAAGAAATTCGGTCACAAAAAAGCCCGTAGAAGCTACCAGTTCAGCAAGCGTTAATTTACCAGTCCATGGTCCATGGCTCATAGTCCATGGATACCCCGGTTTTACTGTGGGCGATGGACTATTGACAATGGACTTATATTTAAATATTTATAACTAAAATAAAAAATGGAACCTAACACTTCGTTACAACAACAATTACTTGATGCAGGGGTACATTTTGGCCACCTGCGTAAGAAGTGGAATCCTAAAATGCTGCCTTACATCTTTGCAGAAAAGAAAGGCATTCACATTATTGACCTGAACAAAACGGTTGACCACCTGCAGGAAACTGCTGCCGCCCTTAAGCAAATTGCCAAAAGCGGTAAGAAAATAATGTTTGTGGCCACCAAAAAACAGGCAAAAGAAATAGTGAGCGACTGCGCCAAAAAAGTAAACATGCCTTACGCCACCGAACGTTGGCTGGGTGGTATGCTTACCAACTTTAACACTGTACGCAAAAGCGTTAAAAAAATGCAGAGCATTGAAAAAATGCTTAGCGACGGCAGTGCAGAAAGCCTTACCAAAAAAGAACGCCTTACCCTTACACGCGATAAGGATAAAATGGAAAAAGTGCTTGGCGGTATAGCCCAGTTGGGCCGCCTGCCAGCAGCATTGTTTCTGGTAGACATAGGCCATGAGCATATCGCTTTAAGCGAAGCCAAGCGCCTTGGCATTACTACATTCGGTATGGTAGATACCAATTGCGACCCTAATAAGGTTGACTTTGCAATACCTGCCAATGACGATGCTACAAAATCAATCGCTATCATTACCAACTATATTACTGCAGCCATTGCTGAAGGTTTGGCAGAACGCCTTGCCGCTAAGGATGACGAGACTGAAGAAGTTGACAATGAAAACGAGCGCAAAGCAGCACGTTTACAAGCAGAAGCCGAAGCTGAAGGCGGCCGTGGCGGACGCCGTGGTGCTGGCCCAAGTGCTGGCGGCCCAGGTGGCGCAGGCGGTGCTGGTGCCCCCAAACGCCGTGTACCAGGTGGCGCAAGCCGCAGGCCCTCTGGCGGCGGAGCCGGTGGTGGTTCTGGCCCAGGCGGTGGAAGAAGGTAATTTTACTTCTATATAATAATTGGGCCAATGCATCATTATTAAGAAGTGATCGTTGGCCTTTTTATTGGCAACATAACCACAGTGTTACAAAGAGTTTTTTTCACAGAGTTTCACGGAGTATTCGTTATTATATAATAAAAGAGTTCCTCTGTGCAACTCTGTGAAAAAAACTCCCGCAACTCTGTGGTGAAAATCTCCCATAGTTCTTTAAATAATCATTTAATAACACGGCAGTAAGTTTGCTTTGTGCAATTTGCAACCGTAAAAATTTAAAAATAATTCTGGCCAAGCGGCCGGAAACAAAGGAGCGTTTTTTATGTCAACAACAACTGCCCCAATTACAGCAGCAGAAATTAATAAGCTGCGCCAGGTTACAGGTGCTGGCATGATGGATTGCCGCAAAGCCTTAACTGAAACAAACGGTGATTTTGAAGGTGCTATCGACTGGCTGCGCAAACAAGGCCAGAAAGTTGCCGCTAAGCGCAGCGACCGTGATGCCAAAGAAGGCGTGGTTATTGCCCAAACAAGTGCCGATAAAAAAACCGGTTTTATCGTTTGCATTAGTGCAGAAACCGACTTCGTAAGTAAAAATGCAGATTTCGTTGCATTTGCACAAACCATTGCAGATGCTGCTGTTGCCAACGATGTTAAAAATGCCGAAGAGCTTGCAGGCGTTACGGTTAACGGTGCTAAGGTATCTGATCTTATTAATGATAAATTAGCCGCTATCGGCGAAAAAATAGGCATCAGCCGTTTTGAGCGTGTGGAAGCCCCTTATGTGGCTGCTTACATACACGGTGCCTACCGCTTGGGCGTATTGGTTGGTTTAAACCAAAACGCTGAGGAAGCAGGCAAAGACGTGGCAATGCAAATTGCCGCTATGAACCCACTTGCGGTTGACCCTGCAGCAGTGCCTGCCGAAACCGTTGCCCGTGAAAAGGCAATTGTTATTGATACCATGAAACAAGACCCCAAAATGGCTGGTAAAACAGACGACATGTTGGGCAAAATTGCAGAAGGTAAGCTAAATGCATTTTTTAAAGAGCAAACTTTGTTGGCCCAGCCTTTTGTAAAAGACAATGGTAAAACCGTTGCCGAATACCTGAAGAGTGTATCGCCTACACTGGTGGTTACCGAATTTAAGAGGGTAGCGCTCGGTTAAGTGTATTACTGATATTGTTAAGAAGCCCTGCCGGAACCGGTGGGGCTTTTTTAATGTCCAGTTGGCGTTGGGTATATGGTGATATTAGTTGTACCCAAACGACGCCATAAGCATGTTTTATGCAATATGCCCGGTTTATTTTCCCACCGCCAAAAAGGTTATTGCGCTGGTTATGGCGAATTTATTTAGATTAGCGCAGTATTAGCAACCACGCTTGCATTACCTAAAAATACTGTTATGTTAAAAAGAAAATGGCTTAGAAATACGCTGGTGGTAATATTGCTGCTGGCAATAGTTTATTTGTTGGGGCCGCACCCAGCCACCCCTGTTTACAGCAAAGCAATGCCAACAGTGCCGGCTGATACCGCGGAACTGCGCCAATACATTCAGCAGCAGGAGGGCATGCATACCATTAAGCCCAACAACCAAGCAAGGATTGTTTGGTATAATGACACTTTAAAAAACAAAACCGATTACGCCATCGTTTACTTGCACGGGTTTTCGGCCAGCCAGGAGGAAGGTGCGCCCATACATACCAATATTGCCAAGGAGTTTGGCTGTAACCTTTATTTGGCGAGGCTGGCAGAACACGGCATTGACACTGCCGACCCCATGATTAACCTTACCCCCGATAAATACTGGGAAAGCAGCAAACAGGCACTGGCCATTGGCCAGCAGCTGGGCAAAAAAGTTATTTTGATGGGTACCAGCACCGGTGGAACGAATGCGTTGCAATTGGCGGCGGCCTACCCTAACGACGTGGCCGCGGTGGTACTGCTATCCCCCAATATTGCCATTTTCGACAAAAGTGCTTGGATACTCAACAAGCCTTGGGGGCTACAGATAGCCCGCATGGTAGTAGGCGGTAAGTATATGGTTTCTGCCGATACCATGCCCCTTAACAAACAATACTGGTACACCAAATACCCCATTGAGGCGGCCGTGCAACTACAAGAATTGGTAGGCACAGCCATGACGAAAGAAACGTTTGCAAAGGTTAATCAGCCACTGCTGTTGTTATACTATTACAAGGATGAGGTACACCACGACAGCACTGTTAGCGTGCCTGCCATGCTTACCATGTTTGACCAACTGGGTACGCCCACAGATAAAAAGGCTAAAGAAGCCATACCCAATGCAAGCACCCATGTAATTGGCAGTTACATTAGAAGCAAAGATTTACTAAGTGTGCAAACCGCCATTGAAAAGTTTATGCAGGGTACCCTTAATTTACCCAAAACAGCCAATACCGGTATAACGAGGGTTACCGAGTAGGCTGTTGGTTTTATTTGTAGGGCATTAAACTCTTATAAACTTGGCATACGCTAATGCCCAACCAGTTCGGTTAGCGGAAAAACGTGCTTAGGCCGTATGCCTTTTTCCGTTTGTTGCAGGGTGCAACATTCGTTCAGTGGGTCATGCTCAAAAAATAATACATAATCGTTGTCGGCTGCTTCCTGTAGAAATGCTTTTTTCTCCCGGAGTGTGGTCAATGGAAACATATCGTATGCCATAACATAGGGTAAGGGTATATGGCCGGTACTGGGTAGCAGGTCTGCCATATACACAATGGTTTTGCCGTTATAGGTTATCTCTGGCAGCATCATACTATCAGTATGGCCGTTCACCAACCGTAGGGATATGTTATCGTTGAAACGTGCGGTGCCCAGCTTGCCTGTGTCTTCCACCCCGTTTGAAGGCGTATCGATAAACTGTAACTGGCCGCTTTGTTGCATCGGTAAAATATTCTCTTTTAAAAAAGAGGCCTTCTCGCGCTCGTTGGGCTGGGTAGCCCAAAGCCAATGCGCCTCGTTACTCCAGTACACCGCATTTTTAAAGGCAGGTATCAACGTATCTCCTTTACGTTCAATAGCACCGCCACAATGGTCAAAATGTAAATGGGTTAATATTACGTCTGTAATATCCTCCATACAAAAGCCCTTTGCCAGCAACGATTTTTCTAGCGTGTCGTTTCCGTGCAAGTAGTAATGGCCAAAAAACTTGGCATCCTGCTTATTGCCAATGCCGGTGTCAATTAATATAAGCTTGTCGCCGTCCTCTACCAATAACAGGCGCATGGCCCAGGTGCAAAGGTTGTTGGCATCAGCAGGGTTAAGTTTGTTCCAAATGCTTTTAGGCACTACGCCAAACATGGCCCCGCCATCCAATTTAAAAAGTTCGGTATTAATGGTGTGCAGTTTCATACTAAATACATTTTGATGGCAACCTTACGTTGTAAAATACTTTTAACCTGCTGCCAACTACCCAGGCAACCCAACGGGGGTATTATTTTTATTGGGTTTAACAAACAGCAGCAGAATAAACCCAATTACAAAATATGCCATTAAGGCCAACACCGAATTTCGCATGCCGCCAAATACCTGGGCCACGTAGCCGAATGATAAGGTGCCTATCACCGTGCCAACTTTGTCGCATACATCATAAAAACTAAAATACGAGGCAGTATCGTTTGTTTCGGGCAACAATTTAGAAAATGTTGAACGTGACATAGACTGTATGCCACCCATTACCATGCCCACTGTAAACGCCAGAAAATAAAACTGTGTGGGCGTTTGTGTATAGTAAGCGCCAAAACAAATACCTATCCATACTAATACAAGCGCGGCCAACGCAAAAATATTGCTGGTAGCTTTTGATAAAATGGAAAACAGATAGGCCCCTAATATGGCAACCAGTTGTATAATTAGAATTGTGCCAATCAGCTGGGCCGATTTCATTTTTATTTCATCGGCCGCAAAATAGGTTGCCATATACATTACAGACTGCACCCCCATGTTGTAAAAAAAGAAGGCTACCAGATATTTTTTAAGCACAGCATGGTTTTGCAGCTGATGCCAAACCTTTTTAAGCTCATAAAAACCATTGGTAAGGATATTGCGTTCGGGACGAAGTACTGCCGGTTTTGATTGGGGCATCCGCTTAAACGTAATTTGTGCAAAACCGGCCCACCATATACCAACTGCTACAAATGAAATTCTGGCAGGCAACGAACCAAGGCCCCAGCCCAACTCATCGTTCAAGGTTACAAAAACAAGGCAGGCAACCATTAATATTACGCTGCCTATGTAACCTTGGGCAAACCCCTTGGCACTAACCTTGTCTTGGTCTTGCTCTGCGGCTATCTCCGGTAAAAAAGCGTTGTAAAAAACAATACTGCCGCAGTAGCCGATAGAAGAAATTATAGACAGCAACAAGCCGAACCCAATATTTTCTTTTGTAAAAAAGAACATGCCCACACATGCCGCGGACCCCAGGTAACAAAAAAACTTCATGAAGGTAATTTTATTACCCTTGTAGTCGGCGATTGATGAGAGCACTGGTGAGAGAATGGCAATGATAAGGAATGACAATGCAATAGCGTACGATGCGAGCGGAATTTTGGCGAATGCCCTCCCGAAAACAATTACTTGGGGTGGGGCAATGGCCGCATAATAGGCGGGAAATATTGTGGAGGTAATTACCAGGTTGTAGGCACTGTTTGCCCAGTCGTACATAGCCCAGCCATTAATTACTTTTTTTGATGCAGTTTGCATATGCTGTTATTGAACAAACAAATTACCAATAAAAATAAAAAGCCCCGTAAAAAATTATTACGGGGCTTGCTGTATTTTTTACAATAACACTTAGGCTACAACTTTTGTGAATATCAGCACCAGCATCAAGGCGCCAAGCCCTATCCTGTACCAGCCAAATGCCTTAAAGCCATGCTTTTGCAAATAACTGATTAAAAATTTTACTGCTATTAATGCCACCACAAACGATACAACGCCGCCTATAATAATGGCAATCAAATTGTCGTGGTTAAATAGGGTGTGCAGGTTTTCTCCGTTTAGTATTTCGCCAAATTTAATGTGTACGCCTTCCGCCTGTTCTTTGGTTATGCCGTGTTGCAGCAGGTAGTTTTCGCGACAGGCATCCCAAAAACTTTTTATAGAAGCTGCCAGCATGGTAGGCACAGCCAAGAAAAATGAGAACTCGGCGGCCAGGTTCCTGGTAAGTTTTTGGCTCATACCCCCAATAATGGTGGCTGCGCTTCTGCTAAGGCCCGGAAGCAGTATAGAAAGCACTTGGAAAAAACCAATCACCAATGCCTTGGGGTAGCTGATTTTTTCTTCTTCGTTAATGTTGTTGGTCTTAAAAAAGCTGTCGATAAACAGCAATATAATACCGCCGCCCAGCATTACACAGGCAATAAATGTAAGGTTACTGAGGGAGGCATCGATATGTTTTTTTAGCAGTGCGCCAAATACTAAGGCAGGTATAACTGCCACTACAAGCTTTAGGTAAAAGCTGATATGCTTAAAATTAATAAACCGTTTCCAATACACTACCACTACTGACAGTATTGCGGCAAGCTGTATAACAACCTCGAACATGTTTGAAAAAGGGGTTTCCGTTACACCCAGCAAAGGGTTGGTGAACTTTAAATGCGCCGTGCTTGAAATGGGCAAAAACTCGGTGATGCCTTCTACAATGGAAAGGATAATGGCTTGGATAATACTCATGGTATTAGCTGGTTTTGGTTATTGATAAGTACCGTGATAAGCTGTTGCAATGTTAACACATTTACCCGTGGAAAAGGAATGTTTTTAAGCACTGAAAAATGGTTGTCGTTGGTGATAATATAATCGGCATTGGCAGCAATGGCGCAATCCACAAACTTATTGTCATCCGGGTCTGCGGCAATAAAATTCCATCTAAATTCGGGCTGGTAATACTGTATATTTTTATTCTCGTAAAAATTACGCATTTCCTCATCAACAGGAGCTACCCTATACCTAATTTTCAATTGCTCCTCATACTCAAACATAATCTCGTTGGAAACAGCCAGCGATATATTGTTTTCTAGTAATACTTTAAAAACAAAGTGGTAGGTTGATTTGGAAGGAATGATAGCCAATAAAACATTGGTGTCGATTACGAGTAACATATTTCATTATTGGTTCGGATCGTTCAACCAAGCATCAAAATCATCTTGCGTGTAGCCTATCACTTCTACGGCATAGTCTACCTTTTTTTGTAGTTTTTCAAGATAATACTTGCCGATAAGGTCTTTAATAGCCAACAAATCTTCTTCAGGTACATTCCTGCCGTACAGTTTTAGCAGCTCTTGCT
This sequence comes from uncultured Parafilimonas sp., assembly GCA_903882935.1. Lineage (GTDB taxonomy): Bacteria > Bacteroidota > Bacteroidia > Chitinophagales > Chitinophagaceae > JABDFW01. Next base: position 19,412 of record CAIRZB010000007.1, read on the forward strand.
GAAGGGCCGTAAACTTTGTAGATGATGGTATTGTTTCTGTCACAATCAACATTATTTGTTCCTTAAAAATACAATTACCGGCCCAGCCGAACAAATTCTACTTTCCGGGGTCGTGTGCCCATTCCGTAAATTCACCGTCAGTGGTACCAATTTCCGCCAGCTGTAATTCTTCCGGCTGCGTGTACTTGTCGGTAAAATATTTACGTATCATCAATTTAATATCCAGCATGTCTTCCTCAGGCATGTACTTGCCATACAAACCGGTCAACTCCTTTAACAATGGTGAATATAAACCCGCATTGGTAACTTCTGCCATAAACGCATTTTAAATTTAAAAATATGAAAAAAGCGGTGCAAAGCACCGCCTCAATTATATTTAATAAATTAGTAACCTGTTTATGCCTGGTAACTAGGCTTTGGCAGAGGGCTTTTTAAGCAACGCATACACCTCAACCAACAGGCCCGCCACAATTAAAATAGGCGCCACCGTAATGCGTGTTTTGCTGTATACCAAATTGGTGTCAAAAGTATTGGGGTCTTGGTTTTTACCACCACTCAACAATACCATTCCTACAATAATCACCACCGCACCCAACAGCATCCATAGGTAATTATCTTTTTCAAACAAAGATGTAAGTTGTTTAACCTCTTTAGTCTTTACCGCAACAGTTGCTTTAGCCGCAGAAACATTTACTGCCATATAATAAAATTGAGGTTGCAATATAGGTGTTTTATTATTAAACAAACAAATTATTACGAAACTTTCGTAGAAACTACGTTTGGTTTGTGTTTTTATTAGCAAAAAAACTATTAGGTATAACCCAAGCATGGCCATGTAAACAGCACTAAAGGTTTAAGTGCTGCAGATTTTTTTCGCAGGCACTCTACCCTTGCCAGTAAAAAATAACCAGTACCTAAGCCTCGTTAACTTACAATAGGCAATGTAAGCCCAGTACCTACACCAACGTTTTAACCATCCAAATATCACAGCCAAAATGGCCGGAGTTACCCAGCGGCCCTGGCAAATGGGTAAAGCCACAACGTTCGTACAAGCCCACCGCTGTTTTTAGCTCGGGCATGCTTTCTAAGTACATACTTGTGTAGCCCAATAGCATAGCCGTTTCAAAACATTTTTCCATCAACGCTTTGCCTATCCCTTTGCCACGCGCTTGCGGAAGCAGGTATATTTTAACCAGTTCGCAATAACCCGCCGGCAATGCCTCTGTGGGGTAAACCCCGGCACCGCCAATAATTTCACCGCCCTGTTCAACCACAAAATAAGCTGACCGCTGCACACTGAACAATGTGTTCAAATCATCAGTAGTAGGGTCAAAATACACAGTGCCGGGCTTGTTTGCGTTAAACTCCGCTAACACATTTCGTATAATAGTGGCAAGCCTGGCGTTATCGCTCTGCTCTATCTCCCTTATCATATATTCTTCGCTCATCAGCTTACAATTAATACAGGTATAGTAAGTTTGTGCCTAACCTTATCCACAGTGGCACCATATAAATAATCTTTAAAACCCGTATGCCGGTGGGCGCCCACCACTAAAAGCCCGGCACCCACATCTTTTGTAATACGTACAATCTCTTTTACCCGGCGGTTGTAACCAACCGCAATGGTAACTTGGTAGCCCATGGCCTGTAGCTCTGCCGCATACTGCTTTAGGCGTACTGTGTCTTCCCGTGTTTCTAAATCGTCTGCCGATTCGCCCAAGTAGCCTGCAGAAACGGTTTCCACCACATGCAATAATACATAGTTGGCGCTATGCTTACCCTGTGCCAGCGCGTAGGCTATAATCTTTTCATCCATCTTGCTAAAATCCAATGCTACCGCTACAATATTTGTTTCAGGTATTCGCAAGTTTTCCAAAGGCTGTTCTACACTATGCAGGTTAAGCAACCGGGCCTTTTCACGCCTTTGCATAATAAATGGCAGCCCTGTCATCATAACAAAAAGCCATACAAAAATAAGTCCGGCAGCCCATATAACTGCTTTTACCGCCCAATGTGAGGGGCCATTTAAAACAGGTAATATGGCATCGAGCACCACTCTTACATTTAAATAAATAAGCAGGGCAGCCACCCCCCAAGCCAACAATTGTACAGGCCATTTTATGGCAAAAGGCCCCATGGTTTTTTTATCGCTCACAAAATGTATCAACGGTATAACCGCAAAGCCCAACTGCATGCTTAATATTACTTGGCTAAGCACTAACAAGGCATCCAGCTGTTTATCCCCAAAAACCAAAATGGTAATTACGGCCGGGGCAATGGCCAGCAGGCGTGTTAAAAGCCGCCTTGCCCAAGGGTTAATGCGCAAGCTAAGGTAACCTTCCATTACAATTTGGCCGGCCAAGGTGCCGGTTATGGTGCTGCTTTGCCCTGCGGCAATCAACGCCACCGCAAAAAGAAACGGTGCCAGTTTGCCTAGCATGGGCAACAGGTTGTAGGCATCTTCAATTTTGGCAACATCAGTGCGGCCTGTGGCAAAAAATGCAGAAGCGGCCAATATTAGTATGGCGGCATTTACTAAAAACGCTAGGTTAAGGGCAACAGTACTGTCAATAAAATTATATTTAAGGGCTTGCTTTATGCCATCGTGGTCCATTTTAATCTTGCGGGTTTGCACCAAAGCCGAGTGCAGGTAAAGGTTGTGTGGCATAACGGTGGCGCCTATAATACCCACGGCAATATACAATGCCTCGCTGTTCATTTTAGTGGGTATAAACCCTTTTACCACTTCGCCCAAATGCGGTTTCGCCAATATTAACTCAATTAAAAACGAGGTACTTATGGTGGCAATCAATGCAATAATAAACGCTTCAATTTTCCGTATGCCGTAGCGTTGTAAAACAAGCAGTATAAATGTATCCAACACCGTTAATAAAACGCCGTACAAAATGGGCAAACCGGTAAGCAAGTAAATACCAATGGCCATACCCAATACTTCTGCAAGGTCGCAGGCGGCAATCGCCAGTTCGGCCAAAATATACAGGCAAAAATTAACCAACGGCGGGTACACTTCCCGGTTGGCTTGGGCAAGGTCGCGTTTGCGCACTATGCCAAGCCTGGTGCTTAACGTCTGTAACAGCAACGCCATTAAGTTGCTCATTAGCAATACCCAAATTAGGCTGTAGCCAAACTTGGCACCGCCTTGTAAGTCGGTGGCCCAGTTTCCGGGGTCCATATAACCCACACTTACCAAGTATGCTGGCCCCGCGAAAGACAGCCATTTTCGCCAACCCTTTTTATGCCCGGTTGCATCCACCGTGCCGTGTACTTCCCCGAGCGAATGTTCTGAAATTTTTTGGTCCATAATCTCTGTTACGCAATTGCCTTTATACGGTTTTCTTAATTATAGTTATTTGGCCAATGGGCCTTGCCGTGCATGTTTAACCGCAAACCCTACCCAAAAAACATCAACCAACTATAATGTTTTAACAAACAAAACCCCCGCCAGTTGCTCGCTAATGTTAAGGGGCTGCAGGTCTTTTATTTTTACTTCTATCGAATTGTCAAAGCTAAACTTAGCCAATACTTCTAGCCTGGTGCCTATGTTAATGTGTTTGTGGCCCAACAACTCTAATAATTCAGTACTTTGGTTACTTACTGCCGTTACCTGTGCCTGCTGGCCAATGGGCAAATAGGCAAGGCTTACCTGTTCAACACTGCTCATAAGGCCATTGCAGTCGGGTATGGGGTCTCCATGTGGGTCAAACTTCGGGAAGTCTAAAAACTGGTCTAATTTGTCAACCAGTTTTTTACTGCCTACATGTTCCAGCTCTTCTGCCACCTCATGTACTTCATCCCACCCAAAAGCTAGTTTCTCCACTAAAAAATATTCCCATAGGCGGTGGCGCCTAATAATTTCCAGGGCAATTTTGCTGCCGGTGGGGCTTAGGCAAAACACCTTGTAGGGTTCGTACAAAAGCAAGCCCTTGGCCTTAAGCTTTTTGAGCATATCAGTTACCGAGGCCGGTGTTGTTACCAGCTTGGCGGAAAGCACGTTGGTAGTTACGCTGCCGCTTGCCTGCTGTAGGTGGTAAACGGCTTTGATATAGTTTTCCTCGGTTACGGATAAATTAGACTGCACTAAAATTTATTTTAGGCAAATCTAAAAAAAATCTTTCTCATTATATTGCCGAATAATATATTTTTATCCAAATAATGGCTATGCCAAGGTTTTGGATGTTTTTTTTCGCTTTTTTATTCCTTTTTTCTTGCCACCAAAAATCGGTGTCTTTGTCTGGCGATGGCCCGGTTAGCGAAAAGGAATTCTCCGATGCGTTTCCCGTACTTACACTGCCCTACTATGCGGCAGATACCAATGTGCAAAAAATAGCCGACACGGTTACCATAAGCCGCGCAGTATTTACACAGTTTGTGCCAGACACTTCCTTTCAAAAATTTATTAACAAAGATGTGGATGCGCTGCAGATAAACCCCATAGGCCGTATTGAAAAAGAAGATGGTAAGTATTTGTTGGCCACCATTACGCAAAAAAAGCGGGTTACGCTAGTGGCATTTTTATTGGGCAAAAAGAAAAAATATTTGGCGGCCTTGCAGCTTGTTACCAATAGGCATAACGATGACTATACCCACAGCGTATTGATTAACCGAGAGCCCACTTTTACGATAAGCCGTGAGAAAAAAGTTAGCGAGGGCATTGTGCACTATACACGCAACGGTTATGCCTATAACAATGCAACAGGTACTTTTATTAAAGTAGTGGACGATACCAATGAAGACCAAAAAAAATTGGATTTGATTATTAACCCCATTGACACTTTTGCGCGGAAAAACAAGTACAGCGGCGATTATGCCGAGGATAAAAAGAATTTTATTTCGCTTAGGGACGGTAAAAACCCTTCGTCATACATTTTTTTCGTGCATTTTGTAAAAGAAGATGGCAATTGCACCGGCGAGCTAAAAGGTGATATGGTTATGCGCAGTACCAACAAAGGATATTACCAAGAAAGCGGCGACCCCTGCGTAATAGATTTTACATTTGAAGGCAATGAAATAACCTTGAAAGAACAAGGCAACTGCGGCAACCACCGCGGCATTACCTGTTATTTTGACGATACGTTCCGCAAGAAAAAAGAAAGCAAACAAAAAAAGATTACCCAATAAAATATATTATTCGTTATCTATGCCTATGGTTTGCCAGCCAATATGCCTAAAACAATAGGTTTTTAAAACAATATTTGCCGCAATAAATGGTTTTCAGGATAATTTAATGTGTAAAAAATACATTTTAGATAAATGCCCCTAAATTGCGGAACAAAAAACAACTTGCTTTATGGATTTTAAAAATTTCCAAGTCCCTTTTCAAATTAACGAACAGTACGCTAAAAAGGTTGCTTATTTTTCAATGGAATTTGCCGTACACCAGCCGCTAAAAATTTACAGCGGTGGCTTGGGCTTTCTATCTGGTTCGCACATGCGCAGTGCTTACGAATTGAAGCAAAACCTTATAGGCATAGGTATATTATGGAAATACGGTTATTACGACCAGGCCCGTAACCAAGACCAAACGTTACAGGTTACCTGGATGGAAAAAATGGCCACTTTTTTAGAAGACACGGGCATAAAATTTCAGATACCTATACACGACCACCCTGTTTGGGTAAAGGCATATTACCTTAACCCCGAAACGTTTAATACGGCGCCGCTTTTCTTCCTTTCAACTGATTTGCCCGAGAACGATTATGTTTCGCAAACTATTACCCACCGTTTATACGATGCCAACGTTGCCACCAAGGTAGCACAGTTTATATTGCTGGGTGTTGGCGGTGCAAAACTGGTAGATGAGCTTAACTTTTCACCAGAGCTGTACCATTTGAATGAGGCACACGCTATTTCTTCCGCGTTTTACCTGCTGAAGAAATTTAAGAGCATTGACATGGTGCGCCAGCATTTGGTGTTTACGACCCATACGCCAGAAGAGGCCGGCAACGAAAAACATGATATTTACTTGTGCCATAAAATGAGCTATTTCTGCGGCCTGAGTATAGACGAGGTACGCAAGTTAACCGGCACCAGAGACGATCAATTTAACCACTCGCTTGCTGCACTGCGCTTTGCAAAACTGGCCAACGGCGTTTCGCAACTGCATGGGCATGTTTCCCGCGAAATGTGGGGTAAATACGACGGTATTTGCAACATTATCTCTATTACCAACGCACAAAACTGGCGTTATTGGGCCGACAAGCAATTGTACAAGGCCATGGAAGAGGGTAACGACTGGGCATTTGACGACCGCAAAAACTACTTGAAGAAAAGGGCGTTTGAAACCGTAGCCGACCAAACTGGCAAATTGTTTAACCCAAGCACATTTACCATTGTGTGGGCACGCCGTTTTGCCGGCTATAAACGTGCCGACATGCTTACTTGGCAACTGGACCGATTTAACGCCCTGTTGAGCAACGCCAAATACCCCGTGCAAATTATTTGGGCCGGCAAACCTTATCCGCTTGACTACCCCGCTATTTCGCAGTTTAACAACTTGGTGCATTTAAGCAAAAACTATAAAAACGTGGCAGTGCTTACCGGGTACGAACTGGCACTTAGCAAACGTTTAAAGCAAGCCTCAGATATTTGGCTTAACAACCCACGGGTGCCTCGCGAGGCCTCCGGCACCAGCGGTATGACTGCGGCTATGAACGGATCGGTGAATTTTTCAACCGACGACGGATGGATACCAGAGTTTATTAACCATGGCCATAACGGCTTTGTGGTACCTAAGGCTGATTATGAGAGCATGAATACCCAGCAGCAGGACGACTATGACTTGAATAAGTTGTATGAAATATTGGAACAAGAAATTCTGCCGTTATATTACGACTCATACGACACCTGGAGGCAAATAATTAAAAACGGCATGCGTGACGTACGCTTTCAATTTGACAGCAACAGGATGGCCAACGAGTATTACGAATTGCTGTACAAATAAGGAAATAGAGTTAATAGTGTGTATAATCCCGCTTGTAACAACAAGCGGGATTATTTTTTTGAACAAGATGCTAAGTTAACTGTAGAGTTGGAAAATATATATTAGCAAATTGTAGCACTGCAAGCCTAATGGCAAATAATGGCTTGACTTGGGTTTTTGCCAATATAGGGGCTTATATACGGTATACCCAGGTTAAGCCCCCTTAGTATTAGCAATACCCCCATGCAGCCTATAAAAACTGGCACGGCTTTGCGTAAGGCATTGCGGGTGCGCATGTTAAAATATTTTGCCCCAAAAAAGTGCAACAAAACCATTAAAGGCAACGTACCCAAACCAAAGGCGGCCATAAACAACACACTGTTTAATACCGAACTAAAACTTAAGGTGGCCGCCAAGGTAAAATATACCATGCCGCAGGGTAACAGGCCATTAAGCATACCGATAAGCAGGAATTTAAGCAAGCCCGACTTACCCCAAATAAATTGTATATAGCCCTGCACTTTGTAGAACAGTTGCTGTAAAAAGCCGTTACCGACATTTTTTTTAAAAAACCGTTGTTGTAAAACCACCGCCAAAACAACCGTGCCTGCCGCAATGGAAAACCACCGTTGAAAGCCAGCCAAATATAGCTGCCTGCCCAACAGGCCAAATAGCAGCCCCAGTGCTGCATAGGTTGTTATACGCCCGGTATGGTAAAGCACAATAGCCAATTTTTTAAAGGCACTGCCCAAATTGTGTAGGGGTAACGCCAAAGCAATAGGCCCGCACATGCCCACACAGTGAAAACTGCTAACAAGCCCCAGTGTAATTGCAGGTACCAATAACTGCCACATACTTAAATTTTAAATGCCTGCTCGTTGTAGTAATGCTTATTGCCCGCCTGCCAGGTAATTTTTACCCTATAGCTGCCCGGTGCCAGTTGTTTTGCCGCTATAATTTGTGTGGCATCGCCAGTTTGCAGGCTAATTTTTTTGTCGTTGCCAGCGTTAGATGCGCAGTAAAAAAACACCGTGCCGGTTACCTGTTGCAGCTTCATTTCATCGGGCAGATGCACAATAACGTCAGTTCCGTTTTTTTGTAAGGTAACGCCGCTGCGTAGCCCATTGGCGTTTTGTGTACCGTCAATTACCTGCTGGTATACCAGCTCATCTTTATAATACTCACTTGTAACCAGGTTTACCGGCACCATGCTGCACCGGTAAACCATGTATAAAATTAAGCAGGCGAATACTGAAAACACCAGCGTTAATTTAGTACCCCAACTTATTTTCATATAATTATTTTTAACGTGTTAAAACGGACCTAGGAAATTTGTTTGTAGCACGGCAATTTTTCGGCTGCCTTGGTACAAACCTAGCTTAATGCTGTTTTTATGTTTGGTAACAGCCTGCCTCGGCAGCACCACAAAAAAAGTTCCCGAACTTTCGTCCTCTTTCTTAACGGCAATAGTTTTGTCGCCCACAATCTCCACCGTGCCGCCTTCCTCTTCCACCTTTACGGTAAGGGGTATGTCGTAAATGGTCTTATTGGCAATTTTTATATTGTACAGGTTCGATAAGCTGTCTGCCCCGCGCTCCTGGTACAACTGCCCCGGTGTACGCATAATGGTGGCATCCACATCTTTTCTGGTAATCAACAAGGCAGCCAGTATCAATACCAACAAGCAAAGCAGGCCGGTGTACAACTTCATTCGGGTGGAGTAATGCAACTTTTCGTTGTTTTTAATCCCCTTCTCTGAGGCGTAGCGAATCAACCCTTTTGCCCTTCCAACTTTCTCCATCATGTGGTCGCAGGCATCAATGCAGGCGGTGCAACCCACACATTCCATTTGTGTGCCATTGCGTATGTCAATAGCCGTTGGGCAAACTTTTACACATTGAAAACAATCAATACAATCGCCCAGCTCGTTATCTGTTTTGGTGAATTTCCCCCTAGGCTCACCGCGTTTGTAATCGTAGGCAACTATCATGGAGTTGTTGTCAAGCAACACGCTTTGCAGGCGGCCGTATGGGCAAACAACCGTGCAAACCTGCTCCCTAAAAAAAGCATACACCCCGTAAAAAACGCTGGAGAAAATGGTGATGGAAAGCAGGCCTGCAACATGCTCGTGCAGCGGCCCGGTAATAATTTTCCATAGGTCTTTTACGCCAATGATGTACGAAAGAAACAGGTTGGCAATTAAAAAAGAGATAGCGAAAAATATAAGGTGTTTCGCCACACGCTTGGCTATTTTCTCGGTTGTCCAAGGTGCGTTTTTTAGCAGTTTTTGGGCTGGCCCGTCACCGTCAATCCAAAACTCAATTTTACGAAAAAGCATTTCCATAAAAATGGTTTGGGGGCAAACCCACCCGCAAAACAACCTGCCAAACGCAGCGGTAAACAGTACGATAAACACCACAAAGGTTACCATGGTTAGGCCGAAAATAAAAAAGTCTTGCGGCCAAAACACCTTGCCGAAAATGATAAACCTTGCGGATGGGATGTTAAAAAGAAACAGCGGCCTGCCATCCACATAAATAAATGGCAGGGTAATCAAGATGGCAAAAAAAACCAGGCTCACCAAGGTACGAATGTTATAAAACTTACCGTGGGGTTTGTGGGCAAAAACCCATTTTCGCTTGCCTGTGGCATCCACCGTTGCCAGCCTGTCTCTAAAACTCACTTCATCTCCGCCGGTAATACTGCTTTTTTCTGCCATAGTTACCACCTTTTAAGAGGCCTTTTTAGTTTTTGTTGAATCTGTTGTTGCCGGGGCGGCGTTGCCTGCCTCGGTGTACAACGTACCCTGCGGTGCTTTTGCGTTTGCGGGGTTTGTGCCGCGTAACGATTTTACATAGCTGGCTATCTGCGCAAGTTGCACTGGCGAAAAATCATCTTTCCAGCTCTTCATGCCCTTGTCGGCCCAGCCATATTTTAGTGTCTTGAATATATCCTGTATGCTGCCGCCATGTATCCAGTAATCGTCGGTAAGGTTCGGCCCTACAATGCCCTCACCATTTTTGCCATGGCAGGGGAAACAGGACACCTGGAACACCGCTTTACCGGCTGCAATGTCAGCATCGGCCGTTAATAGCTTTACTGTTGTTTCGTCTATATTATTGGCTGATTTTTTAAGGTATTCAGTTTTTTCTATATCGGCTTGCTTTACAGAAGCTTCATACTCTTCAATGCCCGACATGGCCGTGTGTGACACATAGTGGCTATATAAGTAAACACCTGCAAATATGATGGTGAGGAAAAACCCATACAGCCACCAAGGGGGTAACTTGTTATCAAGCTCGCGTATGCCATCGTAGTCATGGCCAAGGTCAATATTTACTTCTTGGTGTATCGGCTTTAAGGCATTAAACCTATCCCACCAAGAAAGTTCAGGCACCGACGTTTTAACCGCGGCGGTATTTGTGGCAGCCACAATGGCTTTCTTCTTTTTCTGTATACCCGCAAACACACGTAACATATACAGCAATACAGCAATAAGCAATAGCTCAACAAACACCACGCTGCAAAGCAGGTAATAGGCGGTGGATGATATGCCGCCGAAGTTATCGGTGGCAGCGGCCGGTGCAGCCTTGTCTTGCGCAAACACCTGCACACTTAACAATAACAGCACTATAGTAGTAACCACAGGTGCAGTGCTATTTTTCTTGGCCTCTTCTGATTCTTTCTTCCATTTCTCTAAGTAAAGGCCGCCGGAACCTATTACCAGCCGCCCCATCATAAAAATTATGATTGCCAGAAAGAGTATAATAATTACCATAAGGGTTACAAAAGGGTTGCTTAAAGATGAAGGCGGGGTAGGCCCTTCAGCCATGGCTGGCACTGCTGTTATACATAACAGCAACAGTGGCAGCCAAATTTTACACGCTTTTTTAAAAATATTTGCTATTAACAACATAGTACTGTTTTTTGATGTTAGGAATTGTTGTTGTCAAGGGGTATGTTGCGCATTTCCTCAATCATCTTCTTGTCGGCTTTAATGGCCCAAAAAAGCATGATTAAGAATACGCTACCAAACAACCCGAAGGAGATAAGGGCGTATATGCTAACCCCGGTTATTTTTTCTAAATAATGTACAAATGACATTGTTTGCGTTTTATCTTTTAAAAAATTAGTTTCCCATCACACCCTGCCCGCTCTGGGCGGTTTGGGTTTTAGGGGCACTTTTAATGTCCATGCCAATGCGTTGCAAATAGGCTATCAAAGCAATGATTGATTTATTGTTGATCGGTTTGCCGTTTACGCCGCTAATTTTATCGCCCTGCAGGCTGGTTACAATTTTTTGCTGTTGCAGCCTTAGGTCATCATTAGCATTGTACTCGTAGCCTTCGGCATATGGCACACCCAGCTTACGCATGGCCCAAATCATTTTGGGGGTTAACAAGGTGTCAACTTCATCTTCATACAACCAAGGGTAAGATGGCATGATGGAGCCGGGCGACATAGACTGAGGGTCCATCATGTGGTTGTAATGCCAGCTGTCGGGGTATTTGCCACCAACACGGGCAAGGTCAGGCCCTGTTCTTTTTGAACCCCATTGAAAAGGGTGGTCGTACACAAACTCACCGGCTTTTGAGTATTCGCCATACCGGGCAACCTCATCGCGGAAGGGCCGTACCATTTGTGAGTGGCACAGGTAACAACCTTCCCTAATGTACACATCGCGGCCATGCAGTTCAAGCGGTGTGTAGGGCTTTACGCTGCTAATGGTAGGTATGTTAGATTTTACTAAAAACGTAGGTATCAACTCCACAACACCGCCAATGGCCACAGCAATAAGGCTTAACACCAGCATTTGCATAGGGCGTTTTTCAATCCAACGGTGCCAGTATTCCTTGCTGTGGGGTACAATATTTTTTTCCAGTGCGGGTGCTTCGGCGGCCTCATCAGCCACAAAACTGCCTTGTTGCACGGTTTTAATTAAGTTGTACACCATTATAAAGGCACCCACCAAATACAATGCACCGCCAATGCTGCGTACGGCATACATGGGTACAATGTGGGTTACGGTTTCAAGAAACTGGAATTTTAACTGGCCTTCCTCGGTAAAGGTTTTCCACATCATGCTTTGGGTAAAGCCAGCCCAGTACATGGGTATTACATATAGTATAATGCCAATGGTACCGGTCCAAAAATGGGTGCCTGCAAGCTTTTTGCTGTACAGGGTGGTGTTCCACATTTTTGGTATAATCCAATATAGCACGCCAAAGGTTAAAAAGCCGTTCCAGCCCAATGCGCCAACGTGCACGTGGGCAATCGTCCAGTCAGTAAAGTGCGATATGGCGTTTACGCTTTTAAGGCTCAGCATGGGGCCTTCAAAGGTTGCCATACCGTAACAGGTAATGGCCACCACCAAAAATTTAAGCACGGGTTCTTCGCGCACCTTATCCCAGGCACCGCGTAGGGTAAACAGGCCGTTTAGCATACCGCCCCAGCTTGGTGCGATAAGCATAATAGAAAACACAACACCCAGGGATTGTGCCCAGTCTGGCAGTGCTGTGTACAGCAAATGGTGCGGGCCTGCCCATATATAAATAAATATCAAGGCCCAAAAGTGTATAATGGAGAGCCGGTACGAGTAGATGGGCCTGTTGGCTGCTTTAGGCAGAAAATAATACATCAAACCCAAATATGGCGTGGTTAAAAAGAAGGCCACGGCATTGTGCCCATACCACCACTGCACCAACGCATCCTGCACGCCGGCATACATGCTGTAGCTTTTTAAAAACGAAATGGGCAGCTCCAGCGAGTTTACAATGTGCAGCATGGCCACGGTAACCCAGGTGGCTATATAAAACCAAATGGCCACATAAATATGGCTTTCCCTGCGTTTAAGTATGGTGCCAAACATGTTTATGCCAAAAACAACCCAAACAAGGGCAATGGCAATATCTATTGGCCACTCAAGCTCGGCGTATTCCTTGCCCGACGTGTGCCCCGTCCACAGGGTTAAGGCACCGGCCACAATAATAAGCTGCCAACCCCAAAAATGTATTTTGCTCAGTAAGTCGCTGAACATCCTTGTTTTGCAAAGCCGCTGCAGCGAGTAATAAATACCCATGAAAATGCCGTTGCCCACAAACGCAAAAATTACGGCATTGGTGTGTACCGGCCGCATTCTGCCAAAAGTGGTGGGGGCAAAGCCAAGGTTAATGCTGGGGTAATAAAGGGCAATGGCTATCCAAAGGCCGGCCAGCATGCCCACTATGCCCCAAAGCAAAACAGCGTAGGCAAACATTTTAACTGTTTTGTTGTCGTAATAAAATTTTTCTACCTGCATAGTAAATACTGTTTAGGAAATTTTAGTTGTTAGAAGGATCTGTATGTGAAGGTTTGTCGTCAAAAAGAATACGGTTGGCAGGCGAAAACTCATCATCAAACTGGTGATGTTTAACGCTCCATAAAAATGCCGCAAGAAATGTTGAGGCAACAAGTATGCTCGCAATTAGTAAAAGAATCATTACACCCATGAGTGTTATATTTTCGGTAAAAATATTATGCCACACCTGCGTGGAAATTGATAACACTCAATGGATAACATGATAATTATCATGCAAATAAATTTGGTTCGAGTGACTTTTTTTAGGGGGTATCCCATTCAAAGGTGCTTGATGCTGTAGTATTAGGACTGTGCAAATAATTTGCAGAAAGAAAATATAAACAATTGCACATTTTGTAATGCAGCCAGAAAATTGCCTAATTTTCGCCCTCTAATTTTCATCTTCATTTTACAAAGCGAGGCTGTGTTATGAAAAAACTATGTTTACTGTTTGTCAGCGTTACTTTTTTTGCAAATGCATTTAGCCAACAGGCTGCGGTGGGCGAAATAGCCATTATACCCCAGCCGGTTAAAATTACCAAAGGCACGGGCTACTATACGCTGCCTGCCAACATTACCATTTGGGCAGGCGGGGCGGCGGCCCCGGTGGCAACAGCCCTTGCCAACCGGCTTACTTCGGCGAGCTACAAGGTGCGCACAATAGCCACCATTAATAAAATTGATAAGGTGGCCATACACCTGCAACTTAACCAGACGGCCGACAATGCATTGGGCAACGAAGGCTACCACTTAACCGTAACACCCACAACAATAACCATAACGGCCAACCAGGCGGCAGGCGCTTTTTATGGCGTGCAAACCCTGCTGCAACTGATGCCCAGCGAGGTGGAAAGCAAAAGCAAGGTTACCAGCGTGACATGGAAAGTGCCTTGCGTGGATATTACAGATTACCCCCGTTTTGCCTGGCGCGGTCTGATGCTGGACGTGTCCCGCCACTTTTTTACCAAAGAGCAGGTAAAAGACTTTATTGACCAGATGGCCAAGTATAAATACAATCTGCTGCATTTTCACCTAACTGACGACGAAGGTTGGCGGATTGAAATTAAAAGCCTGCCGCGCTTAACAAGCGACGCGGCTACAAAGCGTGTGCACAAGGAAGGTTATTTTGGAACTTTTAGTGCACCTACGCCCGACGAACCCCGCACAGAGGGTGGTTTTTACACGCAGGAAGATATTAAAGAGCTGGTGCAATACGCCAAAGACAGGTTTGTGGATATTATGCCTGAGATCGACATACCCGGCCACAGCCTTGCAGCTGTGGTGGCCTACCCTGAATTGAGTGGCACCCCGGGTGCGGAAAATTATCATATCATCTCCGGCGAGCCTTTTATGGACTGGCCTGGCCCGAAAGGCCGCCTAGATAATACACTAAGCCCCGCCAACGAAAAGGTATACCCTTTTTTAGACAAGGTGTTTGGCGAAGTGGCGCAAATGTTCCCCTTCCCTTATATTCATATAGGCGGTGACGAATGCGCCAAGAATTATTGGGAGAAGAACGACCAGATAAAGGCCCTGATGCAAAAGGAAGGCCTTAAAACCCAGGAAGAAGTACAGAGCTATTTTGAAAAAAGGGTAGAGAAAATAGTGGAAAGCAAAGGCAAAAAGGTAATTGGCTGGGATGAGATATTGGAAGGCGGCCTGGCCCCCGGCGCGGCCGTTATGAGCTGGCGCGGCATAAAGGGCGGCATTGAAGCTGCCAAACAAGGCCACGAGGTGGTGATGAGCCCCACCACATTTGCTTACCTGGATTACATGCAGGGCGACCCCATTATTGAGCCGCATGTGTATGCCACGCTATTGCTGAAGAAAGCCTATTCGTTTGAGCCCGTGCCAGACGGCGTGGACCCCAAGTACATAAAAGGCGGCCAAGCCAATATGTGGACAGAGCAGGCCTTTAACGTGCGCCACCTGCAATACATGGTATGGCCCCGTGCCTTGGCCACCGCAGAATGTGTTTGGAGCCAAAAGGAAAACAAAAACTGGGACAATTTTGCCGCCCGCGTAGAGAAACAGTTTGGCCGTTTTGACGAGGCCGAGGTTAAATATGCCCGCAGCATGTTTGACCCTACGTTTACCGTGGCTAAGGATGCCGCCGGCAAACTAAGCGTAACCCTTACCAACGAAGTAAACGGGCTGGACACCTACTACAGTTTCGACAACTCCTTCCCCGATAATTTTTACCCTAAATACACGCAACCGTTAACACCACCCAAAGACGCGGTGATGCTTAAAGTGGTTACCTACCGCGGCAAACAACAGGTTGGCCGTATGATAGCCATGCCTATTGCTGAATTAAAAAGAAGGTCGGAAAAGAAGGGTGGAGAAGATGATGAGTAAAAAAGGTGATTTTGAAGAATAAAAAAATAGGCTGGCTCATATTCTTGGGGCAGCCTATTTTAATTTGACTCCTTGAGAGAATTTTAGAGATGTCATTAACCAATAATTTTTACAGATGTTAACTGAATAAGCGTTTCCTTATAGTCGTTGCAAAATGTAACCCATTTTTCAATAATATTAATTAGTTCATTCTTGTCAACAACTAGTTTTGGGGTCTCATTTTCAAAAAGACATTCTAAAACAACCTTATCACCCATATCAGTCAGACAATAAGAGTTCCCACACATATCTGTTTGTGTTTTATGGCCGTCTCGCAACCATTCCCAAAAAAAGTTAGCTTGTAAAGTACTTGAATATTGAATATCATTGCAGATAAACCTTTGTATAACAATTAGATTTTTGCTATTTATTTTAACTTGACAATAATTATTGTCTTCTTTTTTAAACCAAATGGAATTTTGCATTCTTGTTATTTGCTGTTTGCTCTCCAAAGTATTAAGCGAAGCGCCACTTTGGAGGTTTAATAATAATAGCTGGTGTCCAACTGGCACCTGCCGCCACAGGCCAGGCTCACCCTCTCATCAGCCTTCGCTTTAGCGCCCTTTGGATAACAAAAATGCTTTTACGCTTAGGCAACACCGCGGCAGGCGTGGCCATCAGCACTAATCATTTTGTATTTTCATAATCCTTACATTACGAATATCCATGTCTGAAGATTTGAAAGATATGTTTTTTACTACAATATCCAGATATGCAGTTATATAGACGACTATGGCCAAATAGCCCGGCCAAAATCGCGTTGGCTGCCTTGCAGCATGCAATACGGCCAACGACCCAGCCATTATACAACCAGCACTTAGCATCCGAAGTCTAACACATAACATGTTATAAAATACACGCCTTTTTTAATCAGCTATTTTATTTGCAAGCCCATATTTAAAGCTACCAATTAGTTACATTGGCAATTGTGCTAAACTTTGGCTGTGGTTCTTTGCATACCCTTCAAAGAAGGGCTTTTACCAAAAAATCCAGATTACCCTCCGGAACATCTGGATGAACGAATATTCATTTGGGTTTTAAATAATTGGTGGTCTTTCCCCCCCCTTTAGGGCATGGGGGCATCAATCAACCCCACCACATTCAAATCGTTATCCAGCACAGCCATTTTGGCCAAATAGCTTTCGCGTACCAAGCCCACTTCATCGCTCATGCCCATAACCCTTGCCGGGTAAAGGCTGCACATGCGCAGGGCTTCGGGCAGCGGTATGCCTACGTGGTGTACCAGGTTGTATACGGCCTTGCCCATGGTTAATGCCGAGCCGCTTAATATGCCATTGCTGGTGTACTTGTCGCCCTCAAACACATGCTGGTAAAAACCGGTGCTTGTTTCCGTAACCGAATCTGTTATCACAAATAGCCGCTCGCCCATCATTTTTTTGGCCACTTTAATGGCCGCATAATCCACATGGTGGCCGTCGGGTATTATGCTGCTGGCCACGTTGGGGTGGTTAAAGCAGGCACCCACCAAGCCCGGTGCGCGGTGTTGCAGGCCGCTCATGGCATTGTACAGGTGCGTGGCGGCGCGTATGCCTTTGTCAAAAGCCTGCATACCCTGCGCATAGGTGGCATCGCTGTGCCCTGCTGATATTACAATATCGTACCTTTGTATCAATTCAATTACTTCATCGCTTACCAGTTCCGGCGCAAGGGTAATAATTTTTATCACCCCTTTGCCATATTCCAGCAATTCGGCAGCCTGTTCAACCGTTGGGCTAAAAATCCATTCCATTTTATGCGCGCCGCGCTTTACCGGGTTCATCCAAGGGCCTTCCACGTGCAGGCCTAAAACACCCTTACCGCCATTGTTCCAGTAGCTGCGTATCGCGTCAATGCAATCAAATATAACGGGGTAGGGGTTGGTGGCCACCGTGGGCATACAGTAGGCAGCACCGCCGGCGGCACTGTATTTGTATATTTCCTCCACACTTTGAGCATTGGGGTAAACGGCCAACAGCCTGCCATTTGCACCGTACAGTTGCAGGTCTAAAAATGCAGGTACTATATAACCGCTGCCAAAATCAACCACGGGTATGTCTTTATCAATGGATACCTGGGGCAAAACAGCCTTAATACGCCCGCCTTCCACCAAAATGCCATGGTGGGGCAGCATTTCTTGGCCGTTAAAAACCTTTTCGGCAGTGTAGCAGGTTGTGTTATTCATGGGCTATAAAAAATTTGTCGGCATCCTTCCAAAAAGGGAATTTTTGCCGCGTTTCGTCCAAGCTGTCTTTTTGCAGGGTTATGGTAAATATATCTTCGTCGTGTAGTTTTTCGTACAAAATTTCCCCCAAGGGGCTTATCACCATGCTGTTGCCGTTGTGGTAAATATTGTTGCCATCGTTGCCTACCCGGTTTAGCCCTATTACGTAGCACTGGTTTTCAATAGCGCGGGCCTGTAGCAGGGTTTTCCATGCATGTATGCGGCGCTCAGGCCAGTTGGCAGTGTATAGGAGAATGTCGTATAACCCCCTCCCATCCTCCCCCTCCCGGGGAGGTGTTTGCCTAGCCCATACAGGAAACCTTAGGTCGTAGCACACCTGTAGGTTTATCTTCCAGCCTTTTACGCTGGCAATCAGGCGTTTGTTGCCTGCGGTGTAATATTCGTCCTCCCGGCCATACGCAAACAGGTGCCGTTTGTTGTAATACCCCAGTTGGCCGTTGGGCAACACCCATATTAGGCGGTTGTAGTATTTACCGTCCTCGGCAATAATAATGCTGCCGGTTATCACCACCTTTTTTTGGGCCGACAGCCTTTTCATCCAAGCAACGGTTTCGCCATCCATGGTTTCAGCAAACAGCGCGGGCTTCATGCTAAAGCCGGTGCTGAACATTTCGGGCAACACAACAATTTCTGTTTTATCCAGCATGCCGGTAATTTTTTCTTGCAGCATGGCCAGGTTGGCCTGTTTGTCTTCCCAGTGCAGGTTGGTTTGTATAAGCGTAAAGGTGAGCGGCGCCATGCGGTTTAATTACAATGAGCCATAAAAGTATTAAGAAACCGAAGCCTATTGTTGGATTGGTAAAAAAAAGTCCCGCTTTTTTAAAAAGCAGGACTAACGGTTTTTTTATAGGTCTTATTTACTTGTTATTGTTTAACCAATTTTTGGGTAAAAACACCCTCGATTGTCAAAAGCTTAACAAAATAGGTGCCTTTAGGCAGGTGCGCGGTGGCAACAGCAATTGTTTGCGTATCATTAGTAACCAGCAGGCTCTGCTGGCTTAAAACTTGCCCAACTGCATTTACTACTTGTATGCTAACCTTGCCGGCGTACTGTTTTAAAACGTTAATATTAGCGACTGTGCCAGCTGGGTTGGGATAAATATCCCCAAACAAGTTTGTGCCGCTGCCTTTGGCTGCAATTTTAAGGGTGTTGCAAAAACTTTCGCTCCTGCCGTCTTTGTCATACGCCTTAATGCGGTAATAATAATTTAAGCCGCCCTTAATGCCGTTGTCGGTGTATTGGTATTCAACAGGCTTATTGCTGGTACCGGAGGCCTTTACAACCGCAATTGCGGCATAGTCTAAACCGTTTACACTTTTCTGTACTTCAAAATGGCTGCTATTAAGTTCGGTCACCGTTTTCCAAGACAGCTGAACGGTGTTCTCGTTTAGCGTATAGGCAAACCCGCCGCAGGTAACCGGCAAGGTGGCATCTTCAACAGTTTTTAAATAAAAACCTGATAGGTGCGGCAGGCTAACTTCAGCATAATATACATTTTCGCTCAGGTTGCCATAATCCACCAGCCTGTAGGAAACCTCGTCTGTATTGCCAATTATACCATTGCATGACAGGCCAGAGAATGCTGATATGGAAAGATCGCTCGGGTAGCTAACCCTGCTGTTTACAGATGCGGCCAGCCTGTCGAACTCCTGTTTTGTAAAATAAAAAATCACCTGTATGGGGTGGCCGGCGGCAGGCTCGGCAGTGGGGTTAAAGCTATAGTTTCGGTCCAAATAATCAATGCCCCTGCTGTTATGCCTTAAGTCGGCAGTATTCATGTAATAGGCGGCTGCAATATCGCCCATGCCGTTTAAAAGGCCCGTGTTGCCGTCAAAAATACTGGCCAGCATTTGGCCATGGTCAGTTATATGAAGCCATGTATTGCTGTTGCTGGAGTGTACAGGCCCGTCAGCTGTTTGGCAGCCTGCGGCGGCCGCGTCTGCGGCGTTTAGTGAGGGGGTTCCGAAAATACTGATAAAAAACACGGAACCCGCGGTGGTTGAATTGATGGCCTGTGGATTGTAAACCCGTACATAATAAGTGTTGCCTACAGTAAGGCCCGGTATTGCAGTCACCGCATTGGCAGCACCCGGATCGAAAAATACTGTGGTTCCATCACTGTTATACACCACCACTCTTGTAAAGCTTCCATTGTTGTTAAGTCGCAGCGTGGCTGCCATGGTGGCTGCCTTGAATGAATACCATACGTCGCCCGCATATGTTGCGTCTGTTAACGGAGAGGGGCTGATGGTCGAAAACCGGAAGGTGCCTTGGGTTGCAAGGGAGGGCTTGTAAAATGGGTTTTCAATAATATTGATGGCCCCAGCGCGTTCATCGTTAGTTGGCGGGGTTGCCGCTATAGCCCGTATGTTAAAGCCAGCATTGTCGCCATTAAAAGTATTAACCATTACTTGCACAAAATAAACATTGCCTACAACCAATGTAGGTAATACAGCGCTCTGCTGTAGTACGTTGCCCGTACAAGCGGCCGCTGTTAGGCCTGTGCAAGAGCCTGCCCCGTCGCTGGTATAAAATTTATAGCCTACATATACATTGCCTCCATTTTCACCTGTTAAATCCTCAATATCAATTATTTGATGTGTTGCCGCAGCGGTAAATTTAAACCAAACGGCATTATTGAAAATATACTGGTAACCCGAACAATCGGTAAGAGTATAATCATTTGCCGAACCCACGGTGGTTGCGTGCACAAAGGCTGCGGAACCATCGGTACTGGCGTTTATAGGCATTGCATGTGCGCAGTCAACATTGCTGACCGCAGCAGGCAAATGGTGCAAACACACATTAAATTGCCCTCTGTCGGTTACATTAAAAAAGATTAGGCGTACATAAACAACAGGGCCTGCATGGGTTAAATCGGGCAGGTTAACTGTGTTGCCCAAGCCGCAACCAACGGGCGTTAACGCCCCACAGGTACGGCCGCTGTAAACAACAAATCCCGCAAGAGGATTGGCAGAACCTGCAACACTCACATAATTTTGAAGGCTTATTTGTAGGTCGTTAGCCACTGCGGGAACAACGAATTTAAGCCATATATCGCTGCCTACGCTGTTTACACAGCTGCCGTCAGCGGAGGAGGCGCCGGCATTAATGTTATTTAGTGGGATGGATGCGCTGCAATATTCGTTTTGGCTAACACTTATGTTAACGGCCTTTGCGCAAGAATTATAAACCGGCCCAGGCGGTGCCAACGTACAAATATCAAAGGAGCATGCGTTTTGTGGATCATCGTTATACACACGTAGGTAATAAGTATGCCCTATGGACAAGCTAGATGCAACGTTGTGTCCGTCGTAATCAAGAGACTCGGTATTCGAACAGGCCAGCACTGGTGAAGTATTGCTGCCGTCAAACAATTGCATCCACAAAATACTGTTGGCAGAAGCATGCCCAGCCAGCAGCGCTTTATTGGTTATTTGTATATGCCCGGTTTTGGTGATGGCAGTAAATTTAAACCAAACATCCTTGGGTTGGCTTAATGTGTTGCAGTCGTTTGGCGGCTCTGCGGTTGCCCCGGCAGTGGTTGCACCAGTAATAGCCGTAGTGCAAGTGGTTCCACCGTTTAATAACATGGACGCGGCCGTAAAATAAGTATCATTGGCCGGGGGAGAAACATTAAGGGAAACGCACAAATTAAAGCTGTTCAGCCATGATGAGGTTCCATAGGTATAAACACGAATGTAGTAAGTTGAGTTTGGCGACAGTGTGCCTAAGTTACCATTGGTAGTGGTAAATGGCAAAAATTTCAGGCTGTTGGCATCCCCGCAATTACCCCATAGCTCAACCACCGATCCGCCACTTACGGTACCTGAATACACAGGGGTAATAATAGACACTTTGCCGTACAAATTGGTGGTACCAGTGGTAAATTTAAACCAAACGTCATCGTCTTTACCAGTTCCATCGCCGGAAAGCTGGCTGCTGGCAGATGCCCCTTCGGTGGTATAAGGGCCCTCGCCCCCAGCGCAGGTTAGTTGTGGTGTTAATGTAATTGCAGCATTACAATTATCGTTAGTTGGGGCAGTAAGTGGAGTTACGGCTATATTGAAATTAGCCTGTAAAGCGGTGCCATTAGTATATACCCTTATGTAATAAACAGCACCTTGTGTTAGGCCCGTTGCCATAATTACGTTGCCTTGTGTATTGGTAACACTGGCCGCAGTGCCGGAGCAACCGTTCCAAATTTCCATAACAGCCGAGGGAGGGAAACTACCCCCGGCAGCATCTGTAAAATTTGAGAGCTCAATTTTGTAAGCAGTTGCCGTAGCAGAGCCTGCAGTAAATTTAAACCACACATCATCGTCATTTGCACCGGTAATGGTGGCCAATGGGGCGCTCATGGTTGCCCCAACGGTAGAAAAAAGGGCTGTGTTTGGCAAAGTAATATCAATGGCCCCACCACAGTCGTCGTTGGCTGGGGGGCTAAAAGGAAGGGATAGTCCCTTGAAGGAAATAAAAAAAAGAAATAGGAAGGGTAGACGTTTTTTCATATATAGAAATTAGCATTATTGAATGTATTGCAGCAGTGTTACCAATAGTTATAGTTGTGGGTGTTGCAGCCGCAATAGTCTGCTAATCTTGCAAAAAAAATTGGCAATTCGCTGCACTTTTCTCCATAGGCATATTATTTGA
Source organism: uncultured Parafilimonas sp. (assembly GCA_903882935.1). Taxonomy (GTDB): domain Bacteria; phylum Bacteroidota; class Bacteroidia; order Chitinophagales; family Chitinophagaceae; genus JABDFW01. The sequence continues at coordinate 41,982 of CAIRZB010000007.1, forward strand.
GCAAATGGCAAACGCAATGAGTAACTGGTAAGAGCTGTGCATTACAAATGCGAAAATTGCGCAATAAATCCGTCCTTTCTATTGCGGGCAACGGCAAGCTGGGCCCCGTCGGTCATTGTTATGTGCCCACCGTCGGTTCTTACAAAACGCAGCACATGGTTAATGTTTACAAGATGGGAATGGTGGATGCGGTAAAAACAATGCGCTGCTAACATTTCTTCGGCCTCTTTAAGCGTTTTGGCAATTACCAGCTGGCGGTTATTGGTTAAAAATATTTTTGTGTAGTTGCTGATTGATTGGCAGCGTACAACCTCATCGTTGTTAACCATCATAAGGCCATCGGCGGTTTGTAGGGCTATTCGGTTGTATACCTGTTTTGGCTGAACATATTGCGACAAAAGCATTTCGAATTGTTCTTTAACAAAAAAGCAGGTTTTGTCTAGGTACCTGCTAACGGAGGCTTTGAGGTCTTCGGCATCAATAGGTTTCAGCAAGTAATCGAAGGCTGCAAATTTAAATGCCTTTATGGCAAATTGGTCGTAAGCGGTGGTAAATATTACGTCAAAATTGGGGTTCGAAAAAGCCCTCAACACTTCGAAACCATTTTTAACGGGCATCTCAATGTCAAGAAAAACAATACCGGGGGCATGTGTTTTTATGGCGGCTATCCCATCGTCGGCATTGTTACACAACGCAACCACTTTTAGCTGTGGGCAAAATGTTTTTATCTGCCACTCAAGCACTTCCAGTGCATTTTTTTCATCATCAATTAAAACGGCTTTCAACATGTGGTTCTTTTTTTTAAATTAGTCATTTACGCGTTTGCTGATGCGCCAAGTTCAAGTGACTCAAATGGGATTAATATTGAAATTTTAGTGCCGGATGCCAGCCCTTCATCGTTTAGCAGGTCAGTAACTGTTACAGACGCCTGTATGTTGTGCAGTTGGTTTACAATTGCAATACGGTCGCCGGTTATTTGCATCCCGTAAGATTTATTCTTTAACGAATTTTTACTTTTCAGTTCGGCCGACATTTGCCTCCCTATGCCGTTGTCTTCAACCTCCACCAACAATATATTGGCTTCGTATAGCTTAAAGCGTATATGAATTTGCCCAATGCCTTGCTTATGCATCAACCCATGCCAAATGGCATTTTCGGCATATGGTTGTATCAGCATAGATGGTATAGTCATATTTTCGGGTAATAAAATTTCGGCGGTTTCAATACTATAGCTAAACTTGTTATCATACCGTAACTGCTCCATTTCAAGATAAAGCTGTATTAACTGAATCTCTTTGTCAAGGGAAGCGATGTCTGCGATTGAATTGTCCAATATCAGCCTTATCAGTTTTGCAAATCGGGTAAGGTAGCTCGATGCTGTAACATGGTCGCTCTTGACGATATACCTGTTAATGGAATTTAGGCAGTTAAAAATAAAATGCGGGTTCATTTGTGCACGCAAGGCCTTCATCTCAATTTCTGCCACTTTTTTGCTAAACACTGTTTTCAGCTCTTCTTCTTTGCGTATATGGCCAATATGGTATCGGTATGCAAAAAAAACAAGCAAGCCCAGGCATAAAGCAAACACAAAATAAAAATACCATGTTCGCCAAAAAGGCGGGTTTACAACAATTGTAATTTCTATTGCCTTTTTAAGCCAAACACCATAATTATTGGCGGCTTTTATGGTAAGGGTATACTTGCCAGGCTGTAAGTCAGCGTACGTAACAAACCGCCGGTTGCCGCTATACACAAAGCCGTTGTCAACCCCTTTAAGCATATAGGCATATTTGTTGTTTTGTGCATCTATATAATTCAGCAAGGCAAACTCCAGGGTAAATGCATTGCGGTTGTAAGGCAACTCAATTTTATTTATTTGCGAAAGGTCTGCGGTGTCGTTCCACTCTTTGCCGAGAATTTTAAATGATTTCAACACTAGCGGGGATTCTTCCTTACTAAATCTGAAGGAATCTATATTCGCACGCACGTACCCACCTATTGCCGTAAAATATACATAGCGGTCGTTGGCAGTGTAGGCGTCTTCATACGACCATTCTGATGTTTTGTACCCGGCTTCCTCCCCAAACATTTTAAACGCATTTTCCTTGGTTGAAAAAAATACGGGGCCCTTGCGCGTGGTTATCCAAAAATTGCTGTCCCTATCCATGACCAAACCTTTCATAAAACTGGAAGGAATGCCATCGGCCTCGCCAAATTGGGAACAATTAAATGTGCCGTCGCTATTTTTTACCAGCTTGTATAGCCCTTCGTCGTAACTGGTTACCAAATAGCCATCGCTTTTTATAGATTTTAGCGTTACCGCACTAGATATTTTAAAATTACCGTTGGCAACAATAACCGGTTTTAATTTGTTAGTCACGCTGTTATACCTGTTTAGCCCACTAATATTGTCATTTATCCAAATGGCAGTATCCGCCTCGGCATACAATAATTCATTAAGATTTTTCAATTGCGGTACGGTAGCACTATAATAATGGTATGCTTTTGTAAGGCTACTGTCAATAGAGTAACAGCCCCCGTCGTATGACGAGGTATACCACCATGTGCCGCCATACCCCCTAATCAGGCCAAATCCGTCAGTAATCGCTTTTAATTCTTGGTCTTTTATACCCAGCGGTTTAATTTTTTGTTCCTTCAAGTAGTAAAAGTTCAGCCCGTTGCCGGCTAATACCAGCAAACGAATACTGTCAAAAGGCATTATAGACGATATGGTGTAATTACCCTCTACAAATCCACTGTTTACAGGAAATTGTATGATGGTTTGTTTGCCGCTTTTCTCATCAACAACATAAAGTCCTTTACCACCTTCACCGCCCAAATAAAGCAATCCGGTGGCCGTGTCCTTATAAAGGCAGTTGGTACCCAGTTTTCTATATTGCTTGGTAAAATTTGCAACAGCTACAAAACGAAATACCGACGACTGCTGGTAAAGCCTGCTTAAACCGCCATTGTAGCCAGCCCACAACAAGCCCTGCCTATCGGTAAAAACCCAATTACAACGACCCGGCAATGTACTGTTGGGGTTAACTGGGTTGTTCGCAAAAAAATTGAATGTGCCATCGGTTATGTTAAATATCCCTAAGCCCTTATCCCCACTGGCAATCCAAAATTCTGTTGGGGATTTTGGGGTTATGTTAAGTACAATGTTTTTAATGCCATATACGGGGTTTACCTTGCCAAACAAAAACTGAGAGTAGGTATGTGTTTTTAGGTCAAATTTTTTTATACCTGCAGCCCAGGTACCCAACCAAACCGCCGAATCGCCTGCTTTATACAGGCAAGTAAAAAGGTTATCAGCGTAGGGGTTATTGTGCCTGTTTACATCCAAGTAATATGTAATTGTGCCCTTTTGCAAGTTTTGGTAGTAAAGCCCTTGGTTTGAGGCTATCCACATGCCGCCCACCCCATCTTCGGCAAACCCGGATATTACGTCGTGGGTGTTTTCGGCATATGCGTTAAGCTTAACCTTGCCCGATTTGAAGGCGGCAAACTGCTTTTGGGTTTGGTTGTATACACACCAACCTTGGCCGTAAAAACCTATCCAAATGTGGTTGTGGCAATCAACGAAAGTTTTTGCAATGTTGTTGGAAGGCAGCCCTGCCCCCCTGAGGGAATCCGCAAAATAATGGCTAAACTTCTTTCTGTTGGGGTCATAACTATTTAGTCCGCTTTTGGCAGTGCCTATCCACAAAATCCCATTTTTGTCTTCGGCGATACTTGTGATATAATTACCGCTTATGCTGTTGCCGTCGCCTGCGTTGTGCGTAAAATGCTCTAAAGTGTAACCGTCAAACCTATTGAGGCCAAAAAAAGTGCCAATCCAAATATACCCTTTGTGGTCTTGGAATATGCAATTTACATGGTTATCAGTCAGACCCTCTTTCTCCGTAATTCTGGTAAAATAAAAATCCTGTGCCTGGGCTGAGGTTTTGCCGGACAGTATTACAATTATTAAGCAGGCTATGGTTAAACAAAAAAAACGGAGCATGTTTAAAATTGGCCATTTATATTAATGAATGTAGCAATAATTATCCTTTGTTTAAAAAAGAATGATTGTTGGTTAAATTGGGTAGTAAACAGCACTCAATTGGGCTTTGTTAACTTTTGGTTAGGTATAAAACCGTAAAGTTTATTGTATAAGAAAGGGTGATAATACCAAAACTTTGCGCAAATTGCCGTTTTAAACAATACCATGGCCCAAACGCAACCGATACGTTACCCGTTTAACGGGCTTACCGCCGAACAATTTTTTATACTGCTTATACAAGCCGCCCAGGCATTAAACTGGCAAATGGGCAATAAAGACAATAAATATTGGCTGAAAGTACCATTAAGCCCCGAGAGCGACAGTGAGGAATTGCTGGTGGGCATTGAAAGCGACGTGGCCGTTTTGGAACGAAAGAACAGCGGCCTGCGGTTGCCAAAGGGCAAAAATGCCAACGACAACCTGATGCGCCTGACTGCCACCCTAAACGAACTGCGGGCTGCCCATACCCCCGAATGGTTAAGTGCGCAATTTGAGCAGATGATGGCCAGGCAGCAGGCCCATGAAAAAGACATTGAAGAACGGAAAAAGACCAACCAACTAACGGCATTGGAAAAAATATCCCTATCAAAGGGTATGCACTATGTTACCTACAGCATTATTGGCATAAATGTGCTGGTTTTTCTGCTGATGGTGGTAACCGGCAACGGCTTTCTGGAATTTAACACAGAGGCATTGGTTAAATGGGGCGGCCAAATACGGTACCTAACCGTGGGTGGGGAGTGGTACCGGCTTATTACCAGCACTTTTTTGCATGCTGGCTTAATGCACATTGCTTTTAATATGTATGCCTTTTATTACATAGGCGTGTACCTGGAGCCGCTGCTGGGCCGCTGGCGGTACCTGGCCGTATATTTGGCCTGCGGCATATTGGCCAGCATGGCAAGCACCTGGTGGCGCGTGGGCGAGGAAGTTGGCATTGGTGCCTCAGGGGCCATATTTGGTATGTACGGCGTTTTTTTAGCGTTGCTCACCACCAAATTTATTGAGCCAGGCGTACGCAAACCCATGTTACGCAGCATTGGTTTTTTTGTAGTGTTTAACCTAGCGTACGGTACCATGGGCAATATTGACAATGTGGCCCATATTGGCGGCCTGTTGAGCGGTATGGTGTTTGGCTATTTGTACTACTACCTGTTTATGGGCAAAAAAGACAATATTGCCGCATCCATAATAATTACGGCAGTGCTAACTGCCGCAACCGTGCTGGTGGTGTTGCCCACAATTAAAGATGATACCCAAAAATACACAAAGGTTACGGCATCGTTCGACACGTACGTTACCAAAGCTTTAGGGCCTTTACTGGTATGCGACTCGGCCTATTCCCCAGAGGCGGTTGACCGGCTCAAGCAAATATCAATGCCTGCTTGGCAGCAAAGTGCCAGGGTGCTTGATTCCACCAACAATTTTGTAATCCCTGTGTATTATAAGCAAAGAAGAGATATGCTTCGGCGGTACACGCAGCTGCAAATAACGCATACGCAATTGCTTATTAAACGCGACTCTATGCCCGCCAGTCAGTACACGGATGAAATGGCCAAGGTGCGCATAAAAATATCGGCTTTGTTAGATACGCTCAACAAACAATAGCTATAAATATTGGGCGGCTCTTTTTAGGTCCTCCGGTGTGTCTATTTCAACGCCCATATAGTCTACCACCACCATTTTAAGCGGTATGCCATTTTCAAGATAGCGCAGGCATTCAATTTTTTCGGCAGCCTCCAAAGGCGTCATAGGCCAGTTGGTAAAATTCAGCAATGCCTGCTTGCGAAAGGCATATACACCAATATGCTCGTAGTACACAGGCGCAACATCCTTGCTTCTGGGGTAAGGAATTACCGACCGGCTGAAGAACAACGAGTTGCCATTTTTATCCACCGCCACCTTTACATAGTTGGGGTCAGCAATAAATTGTTCGTTAGTAAGTACCTGCATCAGGCTGGCCACTTGCACGTTTTGGCCTGCTTCGCCCTCAAAAACCTGCAATAGTTTTTCCAAGGGGGCCCGTTTAACAAACGGCTCATCCCCCTGCACGTTTACCACAATCTGTACATCTATGTCGGCAACGGCTTCGGCAATGCGGTCGCTGCCGCTTTCGTGCAGCTTTTTGCTCATCACCGCCTTGCCACCGTGGCGGGTTATTTCATCAAAAATAATGGTGCTGTCTGTTGCCACTATCACCTCATCAAACAGGCCGGTTGCCACGGTGTTATCGTAGGTATGCCTTATTACCGGTTTGTTACCCAACAATTGCATTAACTTACCCGGAAAACGGGTGGCATCGTAACGGGCGGGTATCAGTGCTGCTGTTTTCATGCAATCCATTATTTTGCGGCAAAGATGCTATTATTACCCAAAAAAGTAACTGTTGACGCGAACAGTTTTAAACAAGACAGTTGTAACTGGATTGCATTTTTAGGCAAGCGAGCCCGAAAGTACTGTGAAAATTACGAAAAACATTGCCTGCAGTTAATATTTTTGGCATCTTACCCTTGCAAACACGAAATTTACATTTACCAAAAAACTATGCAAAATAAATTACTCTTTATAAGCCTAACGGTATTGTGTACAACCATGGCGGCCGCGCAGGATGTTTCAACGGCCGGCTGGGCAGTGCAGCCCGTTTTGGTTGATGGCAATGCCAACGAATGGCATAAACCCCTTAACCTGTACGATGCCAACACAAAACTGCTTTTTGCCATGGGCAACGACAGCACAAACATTTATTTGTGTTTTGAATGCAAAGATGAGCAAACGCAAAAAAAAATAATGCATGCTGGCATGCGGGTTGAATTAAGCACCAAATGGAACGGAAAGCGCAAAGTTTCCATTGCATACCCTTTGCCGCCAAAGGAAAGGGAAAACAACGATAACAGTTTTGACGACGGGGATGCAGGCAGCAACCAACAGGAAGACCCCGGTTTTCGCAAAGCGGCAGCCGCCATGGCCAGGCAACGTTTTTTAACGGACAATTTAACTATGCATGTAGAAGGTTTCATCAGTGGTAATGGCGTTGTACCTATTAGGGGCTCGAATATTAATATTGCCATGGGTTGGGACAGCACAAACAACCTGTTTTATGAGATAGCCATACCCATTAAGCAATTGACTACCCAAGGGTATGATGCAGCGGAATTATTGAAGGAAATAACCTTGGAAGTGGCAGTAAATGCCCTGCCCCAAAAAGGCGGCAACCGTGGCAGCGACATAAGCATACGCGGCAACGGCGGGGGCTTAGGCAATGGCAGCAATGGACAGGGCGGCGGACAAACCGTTGACCCCAGTGCTTTTAAGCACGCTTTTAAAAACCCTGACAAAGCCGGCCTTTTTAAAAATACCTACTTAAAACAAAAATTTGTACTGGCTGGTGCCGGTACGCAATAGGCATGTATGTTTGCACTGGCCTTTGTGTAAAACGGCCGTAAGAAAATGCACCACCAGTTGATACAACAATTGCAACAGGGCAATATTAAAGCCTTGGCACGCAGTATTTCGCTGGTGGAAAACGAAGTGCCGGGCTATGCGCAATTGTTGGCAGGTTTACCAGCCAGCCCCACAAAAATAATTGGCATTACCGGTGCACCAGGTGCTGGCAAAAGCACCTTGGTTGATGCGTTGATTGCCGAGTTTGTGAACAATAGCAACAGAGTGGGCATTTTGTGTGTAGACCCGTCCTCCCCGTTTAACATGGGTGCTTTGCTGGGCGACAGGGTGCGCATGGGCCAATGGCATAACCACCCCGGCGTTTTTATACGCAGCCTGGCCAGCCGCGGCAGCCTTGGCGGACTTAGCCCAAAAATTATTGAGATAACCGAAGTAATGAAAGCAGCTCCCTTTGACGTTATTATTGTTGAAACCGTTGGCGTGGGGCAAAGCGAAGTGGAGATAGCGGGCCTGGCAGATACCACGGTGGTGGTGATGGTACCCGAAGGTGGCGACGAAGTGCAAACCATGAAAGCTGGGCTGATGGAAATTGCCGACATATTTGTGGTAAACAAGGCCGACAGGCCGGGTGCAGACAGTTTTGAGAAAAATCTACTCCTTATGCTAGCACCTGCTTTTATGAAGAACGCTGCGGAAATTGCCATTGTAAAAACAGCCGCTACTTCTAAAGAAGGTGTGGGCGAACTGTACCATAAAATTGTTGCACACCAACGGACCATTAAAAACAGCGACAAAAAATATTGGCTACTGGCCGAAAGGGCCTACCACCTAATACAGCATAAGCGTATGCGCGGTATTACCCGGCAACAACTGTTTACCCAAATAAAAATGCATACAGGAGTACATTTTAACCTGTATGCATTTGTTGAAAGCCAAACTTAACGGCCATCTTACACTAATGCTCCTCTTCCCCAACCATGTCTGGCGCAGGGGCTTTCTCTTCTCTTTTTAAAAAGGCGTTAAACTGCTCTGTAATTTTCGCGGCATTAAAATTATCCTCGTAGTACGAGCCATTAATGTCTTCGGCAGTCTCAAGCCCAGTGCTGCCTATGGCATAGCCGCCCGCAATACCTAAATACGCTGTAGTGTCCTTGCCTACGCCAAAAACTACTTTATACAGGTAGAAGCTATACTTTTTGTTTTTGTAGGTGCCTATTTTTTTAGAAAGGAATATTACCGCAGACGGGGCATTTTCCTCATCCTCGCCTGCTACGGCATTAAATAGGTCTGACTCTGCAAAAGCTTGCTGGCTTAGGTATTGCGCCGGAAAAACTGATTGCTTGTTAAGTTCCTTCAACTCTTTGTAAAAAGATTTTCTACTCTCGGCATCTTTGGCAAGTGCCAACAGGGCAGTTGCTGCAACGGCCTTGTTGTTTTCCAGCAGCAGCTTTACCACATTTTTTTTCAGGTAGTTTTCCTTCACCGCCAGGTATTCTTCCAGTACAGCAAACGAAGCCGGTGTATTGAATTTTGCCAGCAGGTTGGTTAATGCAGTAATGTTGTAATCAGTACCGGCGCCTATTTTAAGCGCAGGCAACAGTAAACGGGCGGCCTTTATAAAACCAGCTTCGGCAGTAGCCGATGTTTGTATGTTAACAAGCCCAGAGTCGGCCAAGGTTATGCCGATGTTTGCCAAGGTGGGTGCCCAAAGCGTATCGCCTGCCAGTTTTAGCAGGGTTGGGTATATGTTGGCAGTAAGCGCTAGGCTGTCTTTTAAATTTGATCTTACTGTGTAGCCAGGCTGCCATACTGGGGTGTTTTGCACCAGCAGTTCTGCAAAGGCATTGTAACTTTCCTGGGTATGCATACCCGCCAGCAGGCCAAGTGCGATGCTTTTAAATTTCTCTGCTTGGCCGGTAAAGTTGTTGTAGGTGCTTTTAATAAATTGTACAGTTTGTTGGCTTTGCATGGTAGCCAGCTTATTGGCCAGCTTGTTGTTAATTACGGTAGTATCGCTGTACTCGTTGGCGGGCAAATATTGCTTAAAAAGGGCCTCGTGCAGCAACGGCAGGTCCTTTTGGGTAAAAGGCGCGTTGCTTACGGCCAAATAGGCTCCGTTGCGGGTTGCAGAATCAGCAGAGGCTAAATTTTTCAATAGCAATGCCGCCTTTGATTTGAATATCTCGTTAGGCTTGCTTTCTCCGTTTACAACAAAATCGGCAAAAAACTTATTGGCATCCTCGCTATATAATAAACGCCTGTCGCCATAAGTCATCAAAGCATAGATAATATTGGCATTTAATACCAACCGCTTGCGCTTGTAAATATTTATACCGTCTTTGCTTTTGGTTAATATCTCCCTGCCAGAAAGCTGCCCGTTTTGTACAATGGTGGTGGATATAATGCTATCCCCAAGCTGCCATCTTTTTTCCTGCCTTTTCCAAAAAACGCTGTCGCTTTCTGCCCAAGTATACTTGCCTAATGTATCTTCTATAACGGCATAGGTGGTAGCAGTGGCGGTGTCAAAAGCAACCGTTTGCAAGCCATTGGCTTGTGACGGATAATCTCTAAAGGCACTAGGTGCCCAAGTGGCGAACCCCCCATTGCTATTAGCGTTTTTACCCCAATGCGCAATACCGTGCTGGTTTAAAAAGGTAAATGAGTTGAATACTTGTTGTAATGCGGGGCTGCGCACGCCTGCTGAATCAGAAAGGGTCATCAATACAATGTTTCTGTTGCCGGCGATGGCATTGTACATATGTACAAATATGTTCTGCTTTTTGTTTCGGCCGGTCATCTCCTGTATGTGGTAACCCTGTACCGTGGTGTCGTTAACAGTAATGTTGTTGTATTGTAGCTCCATCTGTTTTTGCGTTTTGCTAAACACAGCCGTGTCGCTTACAATAAACCGCCCGGCTTCTACTTCTTTGGAGAAAAGCATTACATAGGCGCCTGTGGTTGCGTCGGAGCCTGAGAAGATAGAAATTTTCCACCCCTCTGTTTTTACTTTGTCGCTCAACGTTTTGTTGAACTGCACATCTGCCGGGGTGGCAAAAGCAATACCCATGGTTGTGTCGCTAAATAAAAAGGTCTGCGGGCCCACATCGGCAATTTTGTTAATAACAAACGAACTAAAATACTTGTCTGCGGATGCGGAGGACAGGTTTTCTTTTTTTAGCGCATACATTGCCACCAAGTACACCGTATTATTTTTTCGGTATACCTGCAACCTTATGGTGTAGCCCTCTTTACTCTCCAGATATTCCCGACCGTCTGCTTCGCCCAGCGCCATTTTTTTAACCGGCGTCACCTTGTCTTTTTGAAACATCCGTGATGCTAGCGCATTAAAAAGGCTGTCGTTGTTCTGCTGGCCATGTGCGCTAACAACCGCCATGGTGTAGTAGCCACAAAAGTTTGATATGTCAAACAAAAATTGCATCTCCAACAAACCAAAAACCTTTATAGGCGTGGGCTTACCGGGCATGCTAACATTGTATTGGCCTTTACTGTCGGCCACACTTACCCAGGGCAGTTCCACTTCCTTCACTTTATAGTCGTTGGCCGCAATTTTTTTAGACGAGATGACTGGCTCCACTGTAAAGCCCCGCGCTTTAAGCATGGTGATAACGCCACTGTCACCGGGCAAATGCGCGGCCCCAATGGCAAAGAACATTGTTCTAACAGCACTAAGGCTGTCAATACGCCGGGCCATTTTTACATTTCGCCTTATCAATATAATATCTTTCCGTTCCTGCGTCTCACTGGCTTCGGTAATTCGTTCAATGCCCTCCAAATCTTGGCTGATATAAGTACTAACCAATTGCTCCATGGATGAAGATTGGCCGCTGCCTTTGCTGCCAGCGATAACATAATTTACGTCCGATTCGTCAATTAGGTCTTCCATCAAACCGGCCTGGTCGCCTACGTCTTCAATACCCCCCAGCCATTTTCCCAGCTTTTTGGCAATGGTGTATAAGTGGGCATCCAAAAAAGTAGGCATTTCCCCTTTTTGCATGTACTCATTCACCCACTTATTTTTTTCTTTATAAATATCATGTGTGGTAACCTCGCTGGCAGGCTTATTAAATTTCTTGGTCAATGCCAAGCTGTCTCGTTTAAAGTTTTTCTCGCTTAAAATCTCCTGCAACTTTTTAGGCGATAACATTTTGTCAATGGCCTCGTTAACGGCATAGGCCACCATTTCGTCGGGGTTAACTTCCAAGGCAAGTCCTTCGGCTTTTTCAATGGCACTATATACCGAGTCTCCAAAGTTAAACAGGCGTTTGTCAGTAAGGTGCATGGTGCCAAACAGGTACGATGGCTTTTTAAGCCCGTTGCCCGAAATGCGCCAAAGCAGTGTTTTGGGGTAGTGTTGCTGGGCAAAGGTTTTGCATGTGGTGGCTAACAATAATAAGCAGCATAGGGCGGTGCGCAAAAATGTCATATTATAGGATTGAAAATGATGGTGTTTTTTTGTCAAAATGGGCTATCCTGTGCGTAAAAGTAAAGAAAAATATTGACATTATTCTCCGTGTACCATTCTGCTAAAAAAAGGAGGATGGTTAGCTGTTTTTGCGCTTACGCAAATCGTTGTAATCAACATAATACACAAACTTCACACTCAACTCGTTGCTGTGTGGTACGCTGAATACCCGCTGTAGGTTACCTAGGTATTTGTTGTATTGGGCACCGTCAACCGAGGCATCGGGGCCAAGGGCATTCTTCCACCCTACAATAAGGCGGCTGCCAAGCCTAAAATCCCAAGTAAAAAACATATCTAGGTTAAAGGCGTTAAAGTTTTCATCATGCCCCGGCAAAAAGGTTCTGTCAACCCAATAACCGTCGGCCTTTACATCGTAAAAAGCTACATAACTAACCTTACTCCAATAATGCCGTAGGCGCAAGCTAAGGTTCATTCGCGATGAAAAATTATATATACCGTTAGCCACTGTGGTAAACTGTATCACTTTGCGCCGGCCCATTACAGATGAGTCGTGAATAATAACAGGGTTACCGCTACCATCCAGAATGGCACCAAAATTACCAATGTCACTTTGGCTTTCCCCGCCAATATCCAAGCTAAATTTGGGGCTAAACCTGTACCGCACATCGCTGCGTATTGAATAATAAGGGTCGTCTTTCAAAGGCGAAAAGTCGGCATAACCAAAAAAGTAACTGTAATACAGTTTTTTGCGGCTGTCTGTACTGCCTCTTATACCCAAAAAAGCCCATGGCGTACGTTTCAGCACACGGCCTGACTGCCTAAGCTCGTAAAAATCGTTAGACCATACTGGGGTAGCTTCAATGACAAAGCTGGCATCCCAAAAGTTTTTAAATACATGCAAAAAATTAGCACTTATATGCGTTTCCCCATATTTAAAAGGATTAAAAAGGCTGGTGTTTTCAACATTTACATTATAATTTCTTGCATTAAAGTAGCGGTTTGGGGTAAATTGATTGAATGACAGATAAGACCCATATACCACTGCGTTGGGGGCACGCTGTATACCCAGGTCGTTGGGGTCGTAACTGGCCGAGGTAATGCTGCCATAGGCACCCCATTGCCATTTACCACTTACCTTATCAATACTGGTGAAAAACTTATAGCCATTGTATGCACTATCGCCGCTTATTGCACTAAACCTACCCTTTGCCTGAAAATTATAGGTGTTCCTTTTATCGTAAACTGAAAGGTCGAGGGCACTTACATCGGCACTGCGGCCACCCCGCCCCCGTAGCACGCTGGTATTGGTAAACGTTATATACCCCCGGTTTTTAAACGCTTGGTCAAGCACTAAAATGTTGTAATTAGCCGTAGGTTCAGTTTGTCTGGTAATAATATCGCCGTTTGGCTTTTGTAGTTTTGCGTACATGGCCGCTGTAACGGCGTTAAAAACACCTATGCCCAAATTATTCTTCGTTCTGCCGCTAAATTTGGTGGCATTGTACAATTGTGTGGACGAGGGGTTTTTCAATACCGTGTAACCACTGTCGGAAGCCAGTTGCAATGCATCGTAATAACCGCCTGGCAAACCACCCACCCTGCGTGAGTAAAAGATGCCTGCCTTATTAAACATTTCAGTACCCTCCGTAAAAAACGGCCTGTTCTCTGCGTATTTCTGCTCGTAGGGGGTAAGGTTAAGTATTACGTTGTCACTCTGTACCTGGCCAAAATCTGGCACCAAAGTCATATCCATGGTAAAACTTTCATTCACCCCATATTTAACATCCATACCACCGCTGCGCAAAAAACTTTTAATGGTTCCGTTGGCGGTAGGTACATTGCTGTATCCGGTTGACAAGTAGGGTAATAACGAAAGCCGCAAGGGTGGTTGTAAATGTGCAAGCCCTGTTAGGCTGCCACATTGGTTAACAAAGCCACCCAACGTTGGGTCAACCGGGTTCCAGTAGCTTTGCTCATTATACCGCCGGATAAACCTGGCAAAATTTACACCCCATTCCTGTATCTCTTTTTTTGAAAACCGTAAGGCCGAAAAAGGAATTTTCATTTCAACACTCCATCCGTCTGCGGCGGTAAAAGTGCGGCTGTCCCACACGGCGTCCCAATTATAATCAAAGCCAGGGCTACCGAACGTATTTGAACTGTTATTATCTTTAGCAATGATGGTAGACGAAATGCGCACATCGCTTTGCACATTGGCAGAGGTTACTATGAACTGAAAAGCGTTTTGCTTATCCTTATAGGTGTCGAAGGTTACGCCAAAATTATCGGCATCCTTAAATTTCTCGTTATCACGCTGGGTAAGTTGGCGCTTTATTAAAGTAGGCTCATCGTACAAATATGCTCCCACGTAAACAGCTTCGTCGGTATAGATAATTTTAACCGTAGTTTTTTGTGAGGCAGGCTTACCAAAATGGGGACTGTTTATAATAAAATCGGTTGCGGCGGGCGCTAACTGCCAAACCTCATCATCCAGCTTGCCATCCAACTTAGGCGCTTGGGATACCTTAATAACATTAAGGCTCTTAAATTGTGCGCCCACACCAAGAAAGCACAGTGTGAAAAACAATAAGCTTAAGCCTTTCAGCAACATATACGGCAGTTGGTTTGTGCGCGAAAATAACGATGCACGCTAAAGTACACGCCAACTATTACACAAGTGGTAAACAACTTCACGTAAACTACTAAATGTTTAGCTGCCAAGAAACAAGCAACCAATTGCATAACAAATCGCATGGCTATCATAGTCTTCACCGCGTTGGCAAACAAAACCAACGCTTTAATGGCTACGCCTGGGCCGTAGGACCGCCAAAATTCAAAGGCAGCTCAATTTGCTCTAAGTCTTGTATTTTACCATTCAAAGCCTCATACCGTTGTATGTTGTCTTCCATTGCTTTCATAAACCTTTTTGCATGCATGGGGGTAAAAATAATGCGCGATTTAACCCTGCTTTTAGGCGTGCCGGGCATTACGTTTACAAAATCAATCACAAACTCGGCGTGGCTGTGTGTTATAATGGCAAGGTTGGCATAAGTTCCTTCGGCCATTTCTTCACTTATTTCAATATTTAACTGGTTTGGCGGGGCTATTTGGTCCATAAAAAACAATTTTTATCTGCAGAAAGCAGAAATTTTAGGCGGTAAAGATATTATTTTTCAGCTGCCCATGTTGCGCAAGATAATAACAACGGGTGTTACTGCATATTCAACCGTTTGCCGTTGCGCCTTCACCAAAAAAAACAAGGGGCTATACAAGCCCCTTGCAATAAACTATCATCCGTACAGTAATGCTACCATTTGAAAACTACCTATTGGTTCAAGTATTCACCAAGTTCCTTTACAAAAGCCTCATTGATATCGTCATCCTTGTGTTGTGCAAAATAAGCATCAACGTTGGGGCCACCTGCACCAAAAGCTTCTTTGATGGATTTTTTCTTTAATGAAAACTTCGCCGCCGGTGCCGCTTTCGCAGACACATTAACCACATAATATTCAAATTCATCAATATACTGGTTTTCCTTGTCGCCACTTTCAGTAAGGCCGTCTGTGCGGTAATCAGCCTTTTTATACTTTGTTTTTATCAACTTGTAAATGGCGTATTTGTTACCCTTGGTTACTACTTCAACAAAACTATTGGGGTTAACCGACCGAACAACCTCAAAACTATGTAAATTACCTAATGGGTCGCTGAGTGTAAAGGCCTTAAAGCTACCCTTGTCAAGCGCAATATAGGTTTGTTGGTCTTGCGTAACCAATAATACACCCGTCATTTTATTGTAGTTAAATCGATAGCCGGGGTTCGCAACAACTGTATCAGTGGCAGTTACCACGGTACCCTTCACCCATTTGTCAAACAAATAGGGCGAGCCGATAGTGGCTTCTGGTGCATGAAAATCCACACCTGTTCTTCCTCCGTTGCTGTTAAACTCTTGAAAGGCCCCTTGAATTACAGTGGTATTAGCATCGCTTTGGGCGTTGGCAGATAAAAAGCTTAAGGTTGCTGCTGTTGCCAGCAAAAATAGGTGTTTCATAAACTCTTCTTTTTCTTACAATTTTAGCCAATATATATAATAAAAAAAATAAGATTTTGCTAAATTTGGTTAAACAAGATTACACGTAAAATTAGCCAACCGCTGTTACCGGTTAAAAAACAGCGATCAACCAAGAACACATTAGGCATAAAAAAGCCGCACTACTTTCGTAGTGCGGCTTTTTATGGGTTATAATCACCTAACAAATTATTTGTAATATTTATCCTTTATAAACCTGTTTGCACTGCCATTAAATACAGTGTAATAAAATTCGTACACTTTATTAACGGGGTCTGCCGTAATTATAAAGGGTCCGCCTGTTACGGTAATACCATTATCGTTCATGTACTTCAAATCATCCGGCCTAAACTGGAGCGCAAAATTTGACAGCGAAGAACCACTGCCAGAAAATGACAATACGTAATGCGGTGCATTATAATAATTGCTCTGTACCTCAACCGTATTAGGATCGTCAGGTGAAAACACTGTTGGGTGCCCCTTAAATGATGATCCATTCAATCCAACGCTAGTACTATCACCTGCATTCCAGCGGCTGAAGTCCCATGTATATGCGCCTGCAATTGGGTTACCGATGCTATGCGGATAGATGGTTGAAAAGTTAGAGGCAATTAAAACGCCGCTAGCGTCCGTTAACGATATAGGCACCATGTAGCTTACTGTAGGGTCAGTTAGTGCGTCAAACTGAGACTTGTAAAACTGCAGTGAAAAATGCAACTGCCTAGTGCCTGCTTTAATAGTACCCGTTGTAACAGGAAAACTGTACACACCCGCTGGCATAGCTGAATACTGCACCGCACTGGTGGCATTGTAAGCCGTTCTGGCACCATCATTTACACCGATAGTTATTTTAGTATCGGTTTTTAGCGTATATGGCGAGTTGAGGTTAACGATTACATCGTAAGTAAGTGTGTCTTGGTTAAAGTTTAGTGCATAAGATTGACCTTGTGGTGAGCTTGCGCCAAAGTATTCCATACCGCTGTACAAAATCTCCGCCGTAGCACCTACTTTGCTAAAATCTGTATTGGGGGTATCCTTCAAACAGCCCGTGGTGGCCATCATCGCGAACACTGCTATAATAATTGGTAATTTTTTCATCACTTGTAATTTAAAAATTAAAATTTAAGGCATCCAGAATATCTTACTGTTTATATCAGCCCCAGCCGGCACATTTGCAGCATTGTAGCTCAATTCGCTGGTAGGGTAAATTAAACGGTATGGTATATGTGTTTGCGTATTTTGTGGCGCAATGGAAACTGGCAGGTTTGATGGTATACCCAAGCGGCGGTAATCACCATACGCCTCCAAGGGATCCACTGCATTAAGAGCGGCCCATTTTTGCGTAATGATAAGCGTAAGTTTATCATCAGCGGAGGTAACTGCTGACCAATCAACCAATTTTGCACCTGCATTTACACTGTCCATAAATTTATCTGCTGACAGCCTTGTACTGTAGGCTGCGTATTGGGTACCTGTAATATTAAACGACTCTTCTACACCAGCCCTGTAGGCTGTACCAGCGTCAACACCAGATAGATAACCCCTTGCTGCTGCCTCTGCTTGTAAAAAGAAACTTTCAGCGGCTGGCAAAATATAGGCACTTTGTTTGGGGCTGCCTGCGTAGGCTGTACCAAACACGCCAGAAATAGAGTCGTTACTTGCTACTACTAACGTACCCAAGTCTAAACCCCAAACACCTGACTTTTTATTTTCATACAGATTATACAACCTAGGGTCGTTGAATCTTTTATAAAAATTTACACTATAAGCACATGCGCGCCAATATGCCCTGTTTAAACCCCCAGAACCGCTGGCAGTAGAATTTACGTCAAGATAATAGGGGTTTTCTTGGTTATCAGCTGCTGCTGAATAACCAGGGTTTATGCCTGCATCTTCACCTGCACCTAAGAAACTGCCTGGAGTAAGCCCAGCCAATTCGGTAGCTGCCAAGGCAGGGCCATTGGCAGTTTTTGACAGGCGCATCACCATTTTCAATTTCAAGGTGTTGGCAAATTTTTGCCACTTAGTTAAATCGCCAGCAAAAAGCACGTCATATTTCTTATCAAGAGGCAAGGCATTGAGCCCTGCATTTTTTAAATAGCCTATCGCTGTATCCAATTTTGCAATTAGGTCGGGATAAATGCTCGCTGCATCATCATACTTAGGTGCTAGATTGCTGCTGTTGAACGCTTGTGAATAAGGCACATTATTGTACAAATCAACCACACGCTGAAAAATAAAGCTCTTCATAATCAATGCCACAGCTTTGTAATTTACCTGCGTGGCATCTGTATTGGTGGCGTTAATGATAGACTGGTAGTTGCCAGCAGCAAGATAAGCATCATCAAAGTTACCAGAAGCGGTACCGCTGGTTAATTGGTACGCTGCATACACCGGGCTAGGGGTATAACCACCGCTGGTTGTCCAATAACCCATAAAAACATTCAAAATATCACCGTTGCCACCAAAAACAAGGCTGGCTGTTTGTGCCAACGCGGCTGATAACGTAAATTTAGGCGGCACAGTGGAAGGTGCTGGCGCATTGGGGTTGGGACTGTTAATATCAAAAGTGCCTTTTTTACACCCAATTACCCCTATGGTACCTGCCAACAGCATTACAAGGAATACTTGTTTTATTTTAGCTATATTCAATGTGTTCATAATAATTCGCTTTTAGTAATTAGAATGTGATAGATAAGGTACCGCTGAATATTCTTGTTGGCGGCGCTTGGCCTAAACCAGTTCTACCAACACCGTTGCCTGCATCTTCGCTAAATTCGGGGTCAGTCCATTTATTGGTAGAAGGGCGTATCATTAACAGGTTTCTGCCTGAAACAGTAAATGCCGCTGATTTTGCCACTTTGGTAAAGCTAATCCATGATTTGGGGAAGTTATAGGTAAGCACTACTTCCCTCAATTTCCATGCAGCAGCACTAATTACATAGTTAGCACCTACGCCGTTATAACTGGTTGGCCAAAAGTTAAAGTTGGCATCATCAATTACTGTGGAAGTATTGTCAACATATTTACCATCCTTCATTACTACTGAATTAGGGAACACAAATTGTTGGCGGCCTGTTAAAGCAGTTGTAGAACCAATACCGCTATGGTCAATTGTTTGGCCTACTTGGTTAAATATTTTGTGTCCGCCGCGGTAGTCTGCAGTAGCACTCAAAGTAAAGCCCTTCCAGCTAACTGAGGTAGTAAACCCTAAAATGTCTACAGGATTAGATGCACCAAAGTTGGTCAATTTTTTGCTCCTTGAAGGTTCACCGGTTACAGCATCTACAATCACTTTGCCAGACGTGGCGTCTCTTACCCAATCAAATGTTTGAATAACTGGGTAAGGGTTGCCAATGATTGCGTAGGCATTGGGGTTGGCACCAGGCAGTTGTAGCTGCGGAACAGAACCTGTAATGCTAATTACTTTGCTCACATTATGGGTGTAGTTAACACCTAAGCTCCAAGTTACATCCTTAGATTTTACCACAACGGCTTTTACATCCATTTCTAACCCGTTGTTGGTGGTTTGCGCTGCGTTAAGCAAAGCAGAAACATTACCAGACGCTCTTGAGATTTGTGCGTATACTATACCATCTTTTGTTTGAGACTGGTAATATGATGCGTTAACACTTAACCTGTCTTTAAACAAGCCTAACTCAAGGCCTATTTCATCCTCTGTTACTTTTTCAGGCTTAATGTTAGGGTTGGCAATTACTGGGTTATTGGCATAGCCTGAAAGGCTGGATGCCGCATAAGGGAAACCAGAGGGCGCATACAATGTTGGTGAAGTGGCATAGGCACCGTACGCAATGTACTGGGAACCGCCCGCTAACGGAGATACGTTACCTGTAAGAGAGTGCGCTACACGAATTTTAGCGAAATTAAGTACCCCATTATCAGTAATAGACTTGAACAAATCACTCAATACTACCGATCCGTCAATGTCGTAGTAAGGAATAAACCTGTTGTCCTTTGACAACCTAGAGTCTATGTCAGTACGGTAAGAACCATGCAAGTAAACCAAGCTCTTGTAATCAACGGTAGCTTCGCCAAAAAGACCCAGCTTGCGTGCCTCATAGTTACCTTGGCCTGATACTGCTGGTGCGTTGCTATAAACACTGGTGTTATATACTGGGAAGGTTAAGGCGTTTGATCCGTTAATACCAACATTAAAGTTACCGATTTGGTTATCAAGGTAGCTGTAGCCAGCGGTACCATTAAAATTAAAATTCTTTGCAATAGGCGTATTTACCGACACGATGAAGTCGTTACCAAACAACAGGTTGTTTGAAGTTGCCAATGCATAGTTGGCTGGGTGTGGGTTGTCGCCTTGTGCAATGGCTTTCAAGCCACCACCATATGGGTCAGTTGTGTAACTTACGGTACCGCTGCCGTCAGCAGTGGGGTAAACCATTACCGTATTGCTCAACGTAAACGGACTGTATACAATTTGTAAACCCTTGTATTCGTATTTGGTGTTGATATTGTTTAGCGATGCGCGATACGATAAACTTAACCATTTAAACGGCTTTAAGCTAAGTTGCAAGTTACCGTTGATGTCGTTTTCTGTATTAATATTACGGTACTGGTCAATTGTTTGCCATGGGTTGCCGTAATAGTCATTGTAGTAACCATCTGGTGTAGAATACTTATCAGTTTGCCAGTTTTTCAACTTGGTAAGGTCGATAAATGTAGGCGATTCTATTACTTGTTGGTAAACAGAGCCTGTGTTGGAAGTGTTCGTGCGTTTGTATGTATAAGACAATGCATAGTTGGCAGAGAACATACCATATCTTTTTGAACCACCGATACGGAATATATCCCTACGGCCTTCGTCTTTAGGCATTACTGCTGTGCTAACAACATCTTGTGCACTTAAAAAGAAAGACCCATTTTCCTCAGACGACTGTAGGGAAATGTTTTGCTGGGTAGTAACGCCTGTGCTAAAGAAGTTTCTTTTTGCGTTAGGTAAATATTTGTAAGGCAAAAACAACTGTGTACCATCAGAAAGAGGCCTGCCCACTGGTACTGTTTTACCATTGTACTCAGGGCCATAGCTTTGGTTTTCGTAAGGTATGTAATACGAAAGGTTGTTAAAGTCAATTACTGTTGTTTCACCACCATTGCTACCAAACCTTGTTTGCAGTTCAGGCATGTAGGAAATAGACTCCGCTTGCGCAGTGGTAGACACTGTAACAGAAGTTTTGGCAGAACCTTTAAGGCCGTGTTTGGTTGAAACGATGATTACACCGTTTGAGGCATCGGAACCGTACACCGCAGAGGCACTTGAACCTTTAAGGGTAGTAATGTCGCCAATGTCTTCGGGGTTAATGGTGCTGATGTCAGCGTAGTAAATAGCACCGTCAACAACAATCAACGGCGTATTGTTACCTGTTAACGACCTGTTGCCGCGCAAAGTAATACGTGTTGGTGCAAACAAACCGTTGTTTACGGTGCTTACTTCCAAACCAGATACTTTACCGGTTAAACCGTTGGCAAGGCTGATGGGCTTTGCTGCAACAATATCGCCACCAGAAACTTTTGCGGTGGAGTAACCCAGCGATTTTGCCTGGCGTTGTATACCCAAACCTGTGGTTACAACAACATCGGTAAGGCTGGTAGATGTTCTGGTTACTTTAACCAATACATTGTTTTCGGCACCAACGGTAACTGTTTGGGTAGTGAAGTTTACCGCTGAAATTTCTAAAACATCCCCTGTTTTAGCTTTTACAACAAAAGCACCGTCTGGACCGGCGGCCACGGTTGCTTTGGAGCCTTGTACTTTGATGGTAGCAAACGGAACAGGGTCTCCATTTGTTTCTACAACCCGCCCGCTGATGTTTCGGGTTTGCGCAATAGCCATTGTAAAAAGCAACAATAGCATTGCAGTTAAACTTACAATTTTTCTCATGTGACTATAGTTTTTAAAAAATTATGCGTGTAAATATAGCAGGTTGCGCTGAAATTCGTTAAAAAAAATTAACGCCCTGTTAATTTACATTTAACAAAAGTAGACATCAAGAAAGAAACTTATGCTGCACCAAAAAAATATTTTTTAAATATATACATTTTATAATATATACGTTTGTACGAAACAACCACTTAAAAAACCCGACAAGATAGTAGGTTAAGTTTATATTTTTTTTATGCTAATGTGTTTTTATCTAAAAAAGTTAAATAAATATTTATTTGGCAAAATTTTACAGGCTGTTTTGGCCAAAAAAACTAGCTCAAACAAAAAATCATAATGCCCTAATTTAAAGTAGGCCCAAAACTAATTACCGCAAACGCGATGGGTTTAATACTTTTGCAGTATGATATTACTAGATGGCAAAACTGCCTCACAAGCAGTAAAAGAAAGTTTACAACAACGGGTAACATCGCTTACAGCCGCCGGCCATAAAAAGCCCCACCTGGCAGCCATTTTGGTGGGTACCAACGGCGCCAGCGAAACCTACGTGGCCAGCAAGGTAAAAAATTGCGAAGAAATTGGCTTTGCATCCACCCTGGTGCGCCTAGATGAAAACGTAGCAGAAAGCGTATTGCTTGCAGAAATTGACGCATTGAATAACAACGACGACATAGACGGCATTTTGGTGCAGCTGCCATTGCCCAAACAAATAAACGAGCAAAAGGTAATTGAAGCCATCAGCCCTGCTAAGGATGTTGACGGCTTTCACCCCGTAAGCGTAGGCAAACTGGTACAGGGGCTCAACACCTTTATACCAGCCACCCCCTATGGGGTTATGCTCATGCTGGAACATTTTAATATTGACACCAAAGGCAAGCACGCCGTGGTGGTTGGCCGAAGCAATATTGTTGGAAGGCCAATGAGTATTTTATTGAGCAGCAATACAAAATATGGCAATTGCACTGTTACCATTTGCCACAGCCATACCAAAAACTTAACGGAAATATGCCGCCAGGCCGATATTTTGGTTGCCGCATTGGGAAGGCCAGAATTTGTAACCGCCGATATGGTTAAGGAAGGTGCCGTAGTAATTGATGTTGGCATAACCCGTGTTGAAGACGCCACCGCTAAAAAAGGCTACCGCATTAAAGGTGATGTTGCTTTTGCTGAAGTTGCCGCTAAAGCCGGCGCCATAACCCCCGTACCGGGCGGCGTTGGGCTAATGACCATTGCAGGCTTGTTGAAAAACACGTTGCAAGCGTACGAAAACAGGGCCAAAATTTTGGGGGATTAAAAGTATTAGCCTGTTACTTTATGTGTTAGCGGTTGTTATTATATGCTAGCCGGGTGCCCCCGACAATAGGCTGCTGCTAAGTACAGCATGTATCACTAAAAGCCAAATGACTTAATGACCAATGACCTAATGACTATAGCGTTGCCGGTAATGGAACAGTTTTACACCCTTCAGGGTGAGGGGTACCACCAAGGCCGCGCCGCTTATTTTATTCGCTTGGGCGGTTGCGACGTGGGCTGTTTTTGGTGCGACGTAAAAGACAGCTGGGATGTAACAAAGCACCCATTGCTAACCGTGGGCAGCCTTATTGCCACTGTTAAACAAACCAAAGCCGAAATAGTGGTTATTACCGGCGGTGAACCATTGATGCATAACCTTGATGCATTAACAAGCGAACTGAAAAAAGCAGGCCTCAAAACGCATATTGAAACTTCCGGCTCATCGCCCCTTAGCGGAAGTTGGGACTGGGTATGCCTTTCACCCAAAAAATTCAAGGCCCCTTTGCCCGAAGTTTTACCTGCGGCCAACGAATTGAAAGTGATTATATATAACAAAGCTGACTTTGCTTGGGGGGAGGTGTTTGCGGCCCGAGTTTTACCAACATGCAAACTTTACTTACAACCCGAATGGAGCAAGGCGGCCGAAATAACGCCCCTGATAATAGACTACATAAAAGCAAACCCCCAATGGGAACTGAGTCTGCAGATACATAAATATATTAATGTACCGTAAGGGCCAGTTTAGCGAATGTATTATACCTAATAAATTAGTGGCAGTTGCATAACGGTTTAAACAACCCCCAGCCCCGCTATTGTAACAACCGGAAATCCCGGCAGCCTTTATCATAACCGTTTGAATGTTCCTAACCCTGAACTAAAAAAATTTTTTTACGCTTTTTTGGAATGTGTTCATTTTACACAAATGTTTCAGATATTTAGGGCATAAAAACTTCTTTATGCTATTAAAACGATTGCTTTTTGCCGGGCTTATTGCCTGTATGTTTTATGCTTGCGGCAATAGTACTTTAACCAGCCAA
The DNA here is from genome assembly GCA_903882935.1 of uncultured Parafilimonas sp. GTDB lineage: Bacteria > Bacteroidota > Bacteroidia > Chitinophagales > Chitinophagaceae > JABDFW01. The sequence goes on from CAIRZB010000007.1 coordinate 66,186, forward strand.
ACCACGACCGCAACGGGTGATTTGAATGATACCGCCACGGTGGAGGGGCACCCCGCATGGATTATGCAGGGCAATATTTATGAAGTAAACGTACGGCAATACACGCCGGAGGGTACCTTTAAAGCTTTTGCCAGCCATTTGCAACGGCTTAAAAACATGGGGGTGCAAACACTCTGGTTTATGCCCATTAACCCCATTAGTAAAATTGAAAGAAAAGGTGTGCTGGGAAGCTACTATGCCGTTGCCAACTATACCGCCATTAACCCCGAATTTGGTACAATGGACGATTGGAAAGCGCTTGTAAAACAATGCCACGAAATGGGTTTTAAGGTAATTATAGATTGGGTACCCAACCATACAGGGGCCGACAACTATTGGCTAAAGACACACCCAGACTTTTATGTGACCGACAGCACGGGCAAAGCCGTTTCGCAATTCGACTGGTCGGATACCCGTAAGTTAAACTACCAAAACCCGGCATTGGTTGACAGCATGATAAACTGTATGAAATTTTGGGTGGAGCAAAGTAATATCGACGGCTTCCGCTGCGATTATGCAGTTGGGCCTACGAGGCAGTTTTGGAAAAAATGCATTACTGACCTTAAGAAAGAAAAAAACCTGTTTATGCTGGCAGAGGCCGACAGTGCCTGGCTGCATGACGTGGGCTTTGATGCCACCTATACATGGAGTGAGTTTAACGCCATGAAGGCAATTGCGGCAGGCAAAGCACCGGCAACAGCCATTGACAGTGCATTGGCTGCGTTGGATAAAGACTTTGCCCCTACGGCATTGAAACTTTATTTTACCAGCAACCACGATGAAAACAGTTGGAACAAAGCCGACTATGGCACCATGCCCGGTGCTATACACGCACCATTTGCGGTATTAACACAAACCATAGGCCGCAGCGTGCCTTGTATTTACAGCGGCCAGGAAGAACCCTTTTTAGACAGCGTTAGCTTTTTTTATAAAGACACGATAACCTTTGCCAAATTTGGGCGTGCGCCGTTTTACAACACTTTGCTTCATTTGCGTGACAGTACACCAGCACTTGCAGCCAATGCGAAGTTTACAAAGTTAAAAACATCGCAAGATGCAGCCGTTTATGCTTACGAGCGTACAAAAGACGGCAAAAAAGTTGTGGTGCTGCTTAACCTAAGCAGCAAGCCTTTGTCTTTTACGTTAACAACAGGTGAAGAAGGCAGCTTTAAAAACGTTTTTGCCCAAAAAGCTGAATTGCTAACAAAAAGCCAGGCGTACCAACTACCTGCTTGGGGCTACGTTGTATATACCAACTAACTTAGCCGTGGCGATAATTACCGCCCGTGTGCTGCCATGTATTAAGTTGGCGGGGTTAATTTAACACCACTACGAGTATTTACGCTGGTTTTATACCCACTGTTTAACATACGGGTTTATGTTACAGGCATTGCCCGGCAACCTATACATGGCCTTACCAACAGTTACCTGCCGGTACTATAAACAGTGCTGGCAGCTAACTATTTTACCAACAATGGCTTATATTTACTTCTTTAAAACGTTTACGCCTAGTTTTACATGCTCTCCAAAAAAACCAAATACGCCATTAACGCGCTTGTTTACCTTGCCCGGCAACATAAAAGCACAGGCAGCCAGCCCGTTCAAATTATTAAGATTGCCGAAAGTGAGCATATACCCCGCAAATTTTTAGAAGCCATTTTGCTCGACTTAAAAAACGCAGGTATACTAAACAGCAAAAAAGGCAAAGCAGGGGGATATTTTTTACAAAAATCGCCCGATGAAATAAATATTGCCGAAGTGATGCGCCTTTTTGATGGGGCCATTGCATTGCTACCCTGTGTGGCACATTTATATTATGCACGGTGCGAAGAGTGCCAAGACGAAGCCACCTGCGGCATTCGCGACGTATTTGCCGAAGTACGGGCAGAAAGTGTACGCATGCTAAAAAAAGCCACTTTAACTGAAATAGTAAACCGTGCGGAGGCCCTTACCTTACAATTAAAGGATAGCGATAACACAATAGTATAAAAATATCGCCACCAGCCACCACCTACCCACCAGCCTAATTACACTACACTAAAAAAGGCACCATAAAACATTACACTAAATAATAAAATATTTTCAATATAATCTCCTACCATTTCGATAGACTATATATATTTGCATCGTAAATAAACAACAATAGCAACTAATTATAATCACTGTTGGAGGTAAACGTTTGAGTAAAAAAGCCGTTCTTTTCCAAGAACGGCTTTCAAATTTATTGCTGCTGCCCTTCGTTCCAGCGGTAGGTATCAACGGCAATGCCCGCCAAGTCGAGTACGCGGTCCACAACAGTGGCTGCTACATCTTCAATGTTGGTAGGCCTGCTGTAAAAAGATGGCGTTGCAGGGCAAATAATGCCACCTGCTAAGGTAACGGTTTCCATATTGCGTATATGCACCAAATTATAAGGGGTATCTCTCACCACCAAAATAAGCTTACGCCTTTCCTTTAAAGCCACATCAGCCGCCCGTGTAATCAAGTCGTCGCTTATACCGCCTGCAATCCTACCCAAAGTGCCCATGCTGCACGGCACTATAATAACAATGTTGTATTTGGCCGACCCCGACGCAAAGGGAGCCATAAAATCAAATTTATCAAAGTACCGCACCGGGTATTTGCCATAATCATCATTGCCCAGTTCTGTTTTCCAAACATCCTTGGCATTATTGCTCATTACAACATCAAGGGCCTGCCATTGTTCTTTGGCCCTCAATAGTTTCTCCAAAAGCAGTTTTGCATAAATGCTACCACTGGCACCCGTTATTGCTATCGCTATTTTGTTAGGCATTATCTGTTTAAAATAAACAACAAAGGTAGCTGGTAAAAGTTTACAGGCGGGTATTAACGCTTAGGTATGCGTAGGTGGGCCCAGTGCTTGTAGCTGCATAAAATGATATGTATAGCATTAGCAGCAACATTCGCAAAACCCAGAAGCGGATTACTGTAAATAGCACCTTGATGGTCTTTAGGCATTGAAAAAAATTGCACAGCTGGCTTTATACCTAATCCCCCATCTAGGTAAATTTTAGCAATGCTGGTATATGCTACAAAACAAAGAGGGGATCGGAAAATATCCCGACCCCCACATATTAGTAAGGTGAAAATGTTTAATGAATAACGGCAATTACATAATGTCCATGCCCTTGGCGAAAGACGTGCAAAGGCCTGGCAATGCCAACCAAAAAAACTGGCGCACCGGCGAGTAAACCAGCATAGCTACGATTATTACCAGCCAAATAAAAAAGTATATCCAATATTTTCCGGTAGATGCTTTAGCTTCCATGTAATACTATTTTGTGCAAAAATAAGGCGGGCAAGGGATATAACGAAAGTATTATTTGTCAAAAAAAAGCATTTTTGTGGCTATCGCCACTAACACCCAAGCAAAAACCCGCTTTAGCGAGGTTTGTGAAATGTTTAGTGCCAACTTGCTGCCAAGCCACCCGCCCACCACAAATGCTATGGACATTATCAATACCACCTTTATATCGATATACCCTTTTTTGTAATAGTTCCAAACCGCTAGTAAACCCACAGGCAACAGCAGCAAACCCAAAGAAGTACCTTGGGCCTGCTGTTGACTATAGCCTAGTATGAGAATTAATGCCGGAACAATAATTATGCCGCCACCAACACCTATCAGCCCGCTTAGTGCACCTGAAAGCAGGCCAACCAGCAGCAGTAACAATAGGGTTTGTGTACTCATAACCTATCTGTTAAAGGTAGTGTGGTATAACTTTATGGCCTCCTCTATAATATGGATGGCTTGTGTTTTATCACCAAAATCTTCCACCTTAACACTTTTGTTTTCTAAGGTTTTATATTCTTCAAAAAAGTGGCGCATTTCACTAAAAAAGTGCTTGGGAAGCTCTTCTATATTGTTAATGTAATTGATAGACGGGTCGTTGTTGGCCACCGCAATAATTTTATCATCGGCATCTCCGCCGTCAATCATCTGCATCACACCAATAACCTTGGCCTCAACCAAGCAAAGCGGCTGGATGCTAAGGCTTGATATCACCAAAATATCCAGCGGGTCTTTGTCGTCGCCGTAGGTTTGTGGGATAAAACCATAGTTGGTAGGGTAGTAAAACGACGAATAGATAACCCTGTCTAACTTTAGCAGCCCAGTGGGCTTGTCAATTTCGTACTTAGCACGAGACCCCTGTGGAATTTCAATAATTGCATTTACTATGCGTGGTGCTTTGTCTCCATAATTAACGCCGTGCCATGGATGTAGGACGGTGGTTGTAATTTCTGCCATAGATTAATTTGTTAGTTAGTTTTTCGGATATAAAGGTAACTTAATATGTTAACAGTAAACATTAAGAAAACACCCAATAGAAGCTGTACGCTGGCAAAATAACTGCCCAAGTTTTATATTACCAAATATACCTACCATTATTGCTTAGCCTCCCTTTTTACCAACGCCGCCTTTTTTAGCCTTTAAACCACGCCACCAAAGCAATAAAATGCCTTCCGTAAATTTATTACGCCTCTTGAAAGAATTAGCTAAACTGATTCCATCCCCGAAATAGGCTCCAGTACTTTTAGGCACGGCAATTATTTGGGCAGAATATATACCCGAATGCCCGCTGCACAAATATGCACTAAAACATGCCACTGCGTAATATAAAACATGTTCTCCCCCAAACAACTCAACACCCATAATGGTACAGGCAAGGGGGGTATTGGTAGCACCAGCAAAAACGGCAATAAAGCCCAGGCCGGCAAACAAATCAATGGGGGCACCAAACAATACAGCCAACGTGTTGCCTAAAGCGGCCCCCATAAAAAATAATGGCGTTACCTCCCCGCCTTTAAAACCGCAGCTTAATGTAATGGCGGTGAATAACATTTTCCAAAACCAGCTCATGCTGCCCGCCCCGCCAACACCAAAGGCAGAAACGACAGTTACCGCATGCGGACTGTTGGCACTAACGCCAAGGCCCAAATAATCGCGGGTACCCAATACATACGTAAGCAAAATAATAATGCACGCCCCTACAATAGGTATCAACAGGGGTACCTTTATCCATTTTTGAAAAAGGTATTTAAACCGATGGGCCATTTGTGCAAACAAAAAACCAGCCAGCCCAAAGGCAATACCCCCGGCAATAACTTTTAGCAGCAGCCAAACATCAATATGCAAAAAAACGGCGAGGCTGTTAGCTGAAGGGGTTAAACTGGCGATATGGTATTTAGTATGGTGTGTGCCCCAAGCGGCACATGAAGCATCCCCAACTATAGCAGCCACCAAACAGGGCAACAGTGCATTGTACTGTAGCCGCCCAATAGCCAGAACCTCCATTGCAAATATGGCTCCGGTAAGGGGCGTGCCAAACACGGCACCAAAACCAGCCGCAATGCCTGCCATTAAAGCAAGCCCCATGTTTTGCTTATGCAACCCAAACCAATTGCCGAACATGGCCGCTATACTGCCGCCCATTTGCACGGCAGTACCTTCCCTGCCGGCAGAGCCGCCAAACAAATGCGTAACCAAAGTACCCAAAAGTACCAGCGGCGCCATGCGGCGCGGCACCCCCCCGCCGGGCGTATGTATTTCGTCAATTATCAGGTTGTTACCCTTGCCGCTGCGGCCGCCAAATTTTGTATACACAAATGCAATCAGCACACCTGCAAAAGGCAATAAAAACAACAACCACGGGTTGGCCCACCTTATATTCGTAACAACATCTAACAACCACAAAAACAGTGCTACCGCACAGCCTGTTGCAATAGCTATAGACGTTACAATAAAAGCCCAACGAAGTTGGTTAGATACGATGGAAAAATTTTCGGAGATTTGTTTAGTGCCCTTCATGCCCGCAAAATAATTAAAGGATGTAAAAAATACATTTTGCAGGCGCCATCAGCAGCATGTTATAAAACCCACGCGGCGGTTGGGTAGGGAAGACACCATTTCCCTTTACGGTAAACAGCAAAGCTATAGGTTTCCGTCAAAAGTATATTTAAAATCGGTTCGCCAGGCATTGTTGCGCAGTACCACTTTTATTTTGCGGGCCACTTTGTCGTAGGAGTTCATATAATGTATAATGTGTACCGAATCGCTTACCGTTTCTTCCTCTTGCACCACTATCGAGGCAGTGCTGTATTCCGTTTTTTGTTCTGGGGTTTTGGCATTGTATACTGTTTTAATCTCCTGAAGGTCTTTATTATTCTCCCCGTCGGGCACCATATAAAAGGATGCTTTTGCAAAATCACCTTTTAAACAGCCATCAATAAACTCGCGGCCTGCGTCAAAAGCGTTGTCAGCAGCTGGGTAGCTTGTGCCTGAATTACAACCACCCAACACAATAAAAACAAAGCCTATAAAAATGTACCTGTTTTTCATCTGTTACAATTGGGCGTAAAGTTAAACATACACAGCAAACTAAACAACGTTTCAACATTCGGTTAAGGTAACGAATCTAAACTTGTTTTAATTGAATCTATCGCGTTGCCTACCTCCTTCCTTACATCTTGCCCGGCCTTTTTAATGCCGTCAATGGCGGAATTAAATAGGGAGCCCAGATTAAATACCACTTTCCATTCGCCATTTTCTTTCCGCAGGCTAAAATCAATACCCGTATCGCTGGATTTACCTTTAACCTCTACTTTGGCATCGCTGCCATCTATACGCACATTATCGGTCACCACAAAATCTTGGTTTTTATACACGTCCACACTCCCGTTTTTGCCTTCACCTACCATGTTTAAAAACGATTGGCTATCGGCGCTGGCATATTTTTTTGCCTCCATTATGTCTCCATGTTCCAAAGCGGTTAAAAACTTAGCCAACACGCCTTGTGGAGATGATGCCGAACTACATCCAGCCAAAACTAGCAAACTGAGCAGGCAAACGGAAACAAACAATTTTTTCATCCACGAAGTTTGCGCAAAACTACCGGCTATTCTTGAATTTATTTTTTGGATTTCGCCTGGCATGAAAAATCGCAGTAATGATGACAAGGTTTTTTGCTAGTTCAAGCCGATAAGCAGTTATAGGTCTATTCGTTATTTGGTTTGGCTACCAATTGTTCTTCGCCGTTGTTAGGTGTTTTCACCAACAACGACTATACTGGGCTGACAATAAAATGAGAAATCTGACTGCCGAAAGACAAACGGGTGTAACCAAAAATGTCTCACAGTAGGGAATTTATTCGGGTAGGTGATGGGTGGTGATGGATACTATTTTCATTTAAGCGATTCTCAAGGCCTTTAAAAACCTTTTCGGTCGGCCCGGGTGGGTAAACCTGTCGCCCAATCCCGGCTGCCTATCTGCATACCACCCACAAGCAGCCAAAAACTCTTTTGCGCATGCCTTATTAATAGGCTTGTTTACCACATCTCTTACGCTCTTCCTTCAGCTGCGCAATAACTGCATCCGTTTCTTCAAGCGTGAATGCTTTCTCCTTTCCTTTTTCCCAGGCCTCATAATCATTATCCATTTGCTTAACAAATGCCTTATCATTCCACCATTCGGCAGTTTTTATGATTTCGTCCTAGAGAATAGAAGCTTGCTCAATGTTCCTTTCACCCACGTTCTCCAACAAAGAATCTTCAAGTTGTGCAGTAATTTGTGCCATACCATATATTATCAATACAAATCGATCTTCACGCCACCCCTCCCCACCGGTGGAGAGGGGACGGCGGTAAGGGGGTTACTCAATACTTAAACACTTTTCCCCCGGCCATAACTTCCTGTGTTTTGTCATCAAACGTAACTTTTTGGCCGGTACGGTAAGCCGCGTTGGTCATAATAACGGCCTTTGCATGGTTATACCCGGCTTCGATGGGCGCGTTGGGCTGTTTGCGGCTGCGCACACATTCCATCCAGTTGCGCACGTGGGCAGTGGTAAGCTCGTCGCCCCCCGTGTTGGCACCGGTGGAAACCTTAGGCACCATGTCAGTAAGTGAAGCAGACGGCAGTAAGTTGGCCTGCATGCCCATTGCCTTGGCGTACCCTTCTGTCAACCCACCGTCGGGGGTTATTTTATTGGTATCTAGATTAAGGGTGCCGCCATTGGAGTAATAAATTTCCTTCACATCGTCTGCCGCATTCGTTTGGCGGGATCTGAACAACACCTGAAAACCGCTGCTCATATCATCGGCCGGGCCATAATCAAACACCGCCGTTAACGTATCTGCATTTTTGCGGCCATCCTTCCAAGCATAAATGCCGCCGTTAACGGCCACGCTGCGGGGGTGGGGCAATCCGCTGAACCAATGCACCGTGTCAATCTGGTGGCTCATCCATTGGCCGGGTATGCCTGAAGAATATGGCCAGAACAGGCGGAACTCCAAATAATGCCGGGCATTAAACGGCTCGTAAGGGCGGTTTATTAAATAGCGTTTCCAGTCTGTGTCTTCTTCTTTTAGCTGGGCCACCAAGGCTGGCCGGCGCCAGCGGCCGGGCTGGTTAACATTCCAGGTAAGCTCAACCATTACAATGGGGCCAAACTTGCCGGACTGAATAAAATCGCGTGCGGCAAAATAGTTGGGGCCGCTGCGCCGCTGGCTGCCAATCTGTACAATTTTCCCACTATCCTTTACTGCCTTTAGCACGTTACGCGCATCCTCCATGGTTTCGGCCAAGGGTTTTTCGGTATAAGTGTCGCGCCCGGCCTTTACGGCCTCAATGGTATGGTAAGCATGCTGAAAATCGGCGGTGCTTATAAATACTGCATCCACCGCTTTTATATTATACAACTCATCATTATTAACGCAGGCGGTAATATCGTGGCCCAGTTTTTCGTTCAGGTAGGCCTGGCCTGCCTCGCGCTTATATTTCCATATATCACTTACGGCGATAATATCAAAATTCAATTCTTTGTTAGATGCGAGAAAAGCCGGTATGTGCGCATCCTTATGCCTGTCGGAAAAGCCGATAACGCCCACATTTACGCGGTCGTTGGCACCTATGATGCGGTTGTAACTTTTGGCAGCCATACCCAAGGTGCTGATATAGGTGGCGGCACTGGCCATGCCCGCCTGCTTGATGAATTGCCTACGGTTTGCGTTTGTCATACCCGTTACCCCCTGGCCCCTTTCCCCTGGTGGAGAGGGGCGATATGGAGGATTTTATTTAATTGAAGTGAAAAATATTTTTAAACGTTTTCAATGAACCGTTCTTTGCCCGCGCGGGTGACCGTTTGGACGCGTGTCGCGCTTTTGTACTATTGTGCAATTTATCGCCTCACCCCTGGCCCTCTCCGCCAGGAGAGGGTTGAGAAGACTATGTAGAAAGACCTACAATATTGGTGCTGCGCAGCTAAATCGCCATTTAAAATAATTAGTAAGCAATTGTATTGCCCTCTTCTCCCTTTAGGGCCGGGGTAACACCTTTATCTTAATACTCCTGTAACTTACCTCGTTGCCATGGTCTTGCAGCAAAATATGCCCTTCCGTCCACAACCCGAAGTTGGGCCATACTTTGTATTTGCTTATCGCCACCCGGTTTAAAAAGTCAAGAGAACCCTTTTCGTATTCCAGCATTTTGTACCCATTTAGCCAATGTTCCACATGGTTGTTTCTGTTCACCAATATGCGGCCATGGTTCCATTCGCCAATGGGTTTAAAGGCATTGGGCTGTATGTTACGGGGTATCAAATCGTATAGGGATGATAAGGTACGGTCGCCATTCAACCCCAGCTTGGCATCTGGGTGCAAGGCATCATCCAGCACCTGGTACTCCAAGCCAATGCCCGATTTGCCTTTGCTGTCGTACGTTTCCTTTACAAAATATTTTACGCCGCTGTTGGCACCGGGGCTAAGCTTAAAGTCAAAATCAAGTTCAAACGCTGTATACTCCGTGTCGGTAATTATATCACCCCCGAGGCCCTCTTCCTGGCCGTTGCTGCTGTGTATGGTCAAGACACCATCCTTCATTTCCCATCCTGCTTCAGGAAAAGTTTTCTTGTATATGCCCCGCCAGCCCTTGCTGGTTTGTCCGTCCCACAATAATTTAACCCCATTCCTTTTTTCCTGCTCGCTTAGGTTATTTGGTATGGTGCTTAACACATATAATTTGTCCCAATTTTTAGGCTTCAAATCCCCCGTACGTATGTTGATGTTTCTAAAATAAACATGTGCCCCGGCGGCCGCATCATCTGCCTCAAGTTGCAGGCCAATAAACCCTTCGTGGGTGGCATCGTCTACCAAAAAGGCAGCAGGCACGCCATTAAGCCAAGTGCGTATATTATTGCCTATACACTCAATAAACATCTTGTTCCACTCACCCGGTTTATAGGCATTTTGTGCATTCGGGTTGCTGGTAAGGGGGTAAAGCCATCCGCGGCGGTTGCAGTCGTAAAGGCCGCCGGTCCACGCCCTTGGGGATGGGTCAATTTCAGCTTGGTAACCAAAAACACTGCCATTTTTATAGCTGGCATCGGTTTGGCTGCGTAGCTGTATGCCTGAGTTTATGTTGCTGTCGGCCTTAAACTCAAGGGCCAAAGTAAAATCGCCGTACGTTTTGTCGGTCACCAAAAATGAGCTTGGGGAATTGGCCACTACGGTGCCAACAATGGCCCCGTCTTTTACGCCAAACAATGCTTTACCGTTTTGTAAGTGCCAGCCTGTTAGGTCTTTGCCGTTAAACAGGGCAACAGTTTTTTGGGCGTGGGCAAAACATAAAAAAAATGCACAGGCAAGCACTAAAAACAGTGGGTTCTTTTTCATATTAGTCTATTAGCCGTCAATCGTAAAAATATTGTTTTAGGGAAGATGGTAAAACTACTGTTAATACATGGCGAATTTATATTATTTCGCGAAAGATCACCAAGCTAATTCTTATTTTAGGAGGGTGTTGCAACCATATTGACTAAAGACACTGGTGCTATCACAAATAAAATATGAAATTAAAAAAAGACGATGCACTTTGGAAAGGCATTTTAGAAGATGTATTCGACGATTTCCTGTTGTTTATCTTTGAGGCAAAAGCCGAAATAATAGACTTTACAAAAGGGTTTGAGTTTTTAAATAAATAACTGGCACAGATTTACCCTGTGGACGAAAATGCCACTCACCCGAAATATGTAGATAAACTGGTGAAGGTTTTTACAAAAGATGGCAATGAAGAGTATATTTTGGTACACGTGGAAGTGCAGGGTTACAACGACCCGAATTTTGCCAAAAGAATGTTCACCTATTTTTATAGGATAATTGATAAGTTTAATAAACGTGTGACTTGCATAGCGTTATTTACCGGAAATGAAACTGCCGGGGTTAAAAAGCAATATGAATATGACTTTTTAGGTACCGAAAACCAATTTAAATTCAATTACTACAATATTATTAACCAAGACATTGACATTCTTGGTGAAAGCAGTAATCCATTTGCCTTGGTTGTACAAACGGCACTGATAGCACTGCAAAAGGATGGATTGGGGGAGGAAAATGTATTAAACCTTTATAAAAGTATTGCCCGGAGGCTTTTGCAAAAATATATTAGCCCGGTAAAAATGAGGGCCATTATGAATTTTTTAAAATATTATGTAAGTTTTGAGAACAAAGAAAACATAAGTAAATTTGAAGAGGAAATAAGAACATTAACCAATAATAATTTTACCATGGGTATAGAGGAACTACTGTTAGAAAGGGCTGAAAGACGGGCTATTGAAAAAGGAAGGGAAGAAATCGCGTACATCTTTGTCAAAAATCTTTTGATAGATACAAATTTTGACAATGAAAAAATAGCATCCCTTGCAGCAGTTGACATATCCTTTGTGCAGCTAGTAAGGGCCGAAATAGGCTTGTAAACCCTACTCTGTCTTTGGAAATACACCTTGCCCATCCCCGACCAAGGCCATCTTATCGGTTAACAACAAAAAATATTCCACTATATGCGTCATGCTTGCTTTTGCCGTTTTGCTTTAATTGCGTTTTGCACCGGCCTGGTGCTTGCAGCCAAAGCACAATCTAAAGTAGAGGTTACCCGAAAACCCAATGAACCTAAAGTGAACATTTTTATTGACAACAAGCCTTTTACCACCTTCTTTTTTACCGATACGCTGGAAAAACCCGTACTCTACCCCATTTATGCTGCCAACGGGCAGGCGGTAACAAGGGGTTACCCACTAGCCCCAAGGCCGGGCGAACCCACCGACCACCCCCACCATATTGGCCTTTGGTTTAATTACGAAAGCGTAAACGGCCTCGACTTTTGGAACAATTCATTTGCCATACCCGATGATAAAAAGGAGCAATACGGTTGGATAAAAACCGACGCCATTACCCAAACCAAAAGTGGGTCGAAAGGCATTTTATCGTACACGGCCCTATGGCAAAACATACATCATACGGTGTTGCTGAAAGAGGCAACCAGTTTTATTTTTAGTGCTTTTGGCACCACCCGCATAATTGACCGCACCACCACACTTACTGCCGAACAGGATGTTTTGTTTAAAGACGTGAAGGACGGCATGCTAGGCCTGCGTGTTGCGCATGAGCTGCAACTGCCCGATACAGCCACCAAAACCTTTACAGATGACAAAGGCAATATTACGGTTGTTAAAGCCGACACCATTACTACAGGCAACTATGTTACAAGTGAGGGCATGCAAGGCAATGCCGCATGGGGTACCAGGGCTAATTGGTGCATGCTATATGGCAAATTGGGCAACGATACTGTTAGCATAGCCATTATTGACCACCCCGCTAATACAGGCTACCCCACCTACTGGCATGCCAGGGGCTATGGCTTATTTGCCGCCAACCCACTCGGTCAAAGGATATTCAGTAATGGCAAACAGGAACTGAATTTTATGCTGCCCAAAGGCAAGTCCGTAACATTCCGCTACCGCATCATCATCAACAGTAGCAAAACCCGTTTGGGTGTTGGTGAAGTAGAAAAAATGGCTTCGGAATTTGGCAAAAGCAAATAGGTATACTGTCAAAAAATTGCACTGTTGAGTAAAATCATTGTTTTGGGGTGACTTAACGGCATACCTTTATTATATTGGTATCAGTTTTGCTACATACTGGTTAGTAAAAAAGGAACAATGAAAACATCTACCATTACATTAATAGTTATTGCGGCACTATTGCTTTTTGTTGGCGGTTGCGGCTGCACACAGTATAATAACTTGGTTGGTGCCGACCAAAACGTAAAGACAGCCTGGAGCAATGTTGAAACAAACTACCAGCGCCGTACAGATTTGTACAGCAGTATTGTTAAAACGGTTTCTGCATCAGCGAATTTTGAAAAATCTACTTTAACTGCGGTAGTTGATGCAAGGTCTAAGGCCACATCTTTAACTGTTGATGTGAATGATTCAGCATCGCTAGGTAAATTTCAAGCGGCACAATCCCAGTTGAGTGGCTCATTTAGCAGATTGATGGCTGTGGCCGAGGCTTACCCGGACTTAAAAACCACCGATGCTTTCAGAGATTTTCAAACAAACATAGCAGGTACTGAAAACCGCATTGGCGTAGCCCGCCGTGATTTTAATTTAGCAGTGCAGGATTACAACCTTCGCGTAAAGCAATTCCCCAGCAACATTTTTGCAGGCATGTTTGGCTACCACGAAAAACCTTTTTACAAGGCCGATGAAGGTGCCGAGAAAAACCCCGACATCAATTTCGACATCAAGTAACCACTGCCACCCATGCCTATCTTCAAAAAAAAACAACAACAATTTTTTACTGCTGCGGAAGAGCAAGCCATTTTTAAAGCCGTGGGGGAAGCCGAAAAGCGCACCAGCGGAGAAATAAGGGTGTATGTGGAAAGCCGCTGTAGCTTTGTAAATGCGCTTGACCGTGCCGCAGAAGTTTTTCATAAGCTTAAAATGCACGCCACCAGCCAGCGTAATGCCGTATTGGTTTATGTGGCCATGGCAGACCGGCAATTGGCTGTGTATGCGGATGAAGGCATTTACCAAAAGGAGGGGGAGGCTTTTTGGAATGGTGCAGTTAAACAAATTCTCAGCCATTTTAACAAGCAAGATTATGCCAAAGGCATTGCCGGTGTGGTACACGAAATAGGCGAAAGCCTGGCCAGCCATTTTCCGTTTGATGCTTCGACAAGCAAGAACGAATTGCCCGACGATATTGTTTTTGGGAAATAACCCATAAAAGTTGCCAGCCTTTTGCAAATAGCTTTTAGAAAAACAATAAACATTACCCCTGCGGCTTGCCGTTAAAAGCAACACTGAATACGATGAAACAAATTCTATTAATTACATTGTTTTTAATAAGCTTTACCAGCAGTTTTGCGCAAAACCTATTGCCAAGACCCAACCCGCCGATGCTGGTAAACGACGAGGCGCAAGTGCTTTCTGCCTATGACCGCGACGCCCTGGAACAAAGGTTGGTAGCACTAGACGATTCAACATCAAACCAAATAGCCATTGTTACCATACCTACGTTGAACGATTACCCCATTGAGGAGTACGCGAATAAACTGCTCCGCGCCTGGGGTATCGGTAATAAAAAAACCAATAACGGTGTGCTGATATTGGTGGCGGTTAACGACCATAAGATGCGCATTGAAGTAGGTTATGGGCTGGAAGGTGCCATACCCGATGTTACCGCAAGCGATATTGTTGGCAACGATATGAAGCCCGCGTTTAAACAGGGGGATTATTATACAGGCCTTAGCAATGCAGTGGAATCATTGGCCCAAGCGGCCGCAGGCGAATACCATACAAGCAAGGGCAAAAGCCAAGACGGTGGCGGCGGTGGAAGCGGATGGGTAGGCTTTATAATTATAGTGGTGGTGGTATTGATTGTCATCGGCCGCAGCGGCAGGGGTGGTGGCGGAATGATGAGCAGGCGGGGCGCTGGCTGGTTTATTTGGCCATTGCTGTTCAGCAATTTTGGCGACAGCGGGCGAAACAGCGGCAGCTGGGGTGGAGGCAGCGGAGGCGGAGGCGGTTTTGGGGGCTTTGGCGGTGGCAGCAGCGGTGGCGGCGGTGCCAGCGGAAGTTGGTAGAAAAACTTTATTCCAGAAGGAACCCCTTTGGGATAGTTTGTATTGTATAGTTTTTAGTTAGTTGGAGTGGATTGGCAATTTATTTGCATTTCACTACAGCTAAAGGAATGAATCCTTTTGGGGGCATAGAATCGCCATGAATATAGCCCCACCGATATGAAACTGTTGCAACCAACGATAAACCAAAAACGGCTCCTCCATTTGTATGAAAAGCGTAAAACCATAAACCACAAAGCATTAACTCTTTCTCCACATTTGTGTATAACAAATAACACCTCCTATCGATCTTATTTAAGTAAATTGTGGTGACAACACCAGCACAAACAGGTACCAATTTATTTACTCATTAAACTATCATCCATTGACTGAAACAATCATTAACCTCGAAACTGTTAACCCGATTGAATTTTTTGGTGTAAATAACAAGAAGCTTGACCTACTGAAAAAGAAATTTCCCCTGTTAAAAATCCTTTCCAGGGGAACGCAAATTAAATTGAGCGGGGCACCCGAACAAATTGAAACGGCCAAGGAAAAAATTGACCTTATTTTACAGTACCTTGAACGGAACGGCGATTTAAGCGAGAACTATTTTGAACAAATTTTAGGCGGAGACGATGCTGAAACAATTGACAATTTTGTTGAGCGTAACCCCAACGACATTTTAGTATTTGGCCCCAATGGCAAAACGGTACGCGCACGCACTGCCAACCAAAAGAAAATGGTACAGGCTGCCGAGCGCAACGACATTGTTTTTGCAGTAGGCCCTGCCGGTACCGGTAAAACATATACTGCGGTAGCACTTGCAGTTAGGGCGTTAAAAAACAAGCAGGTTAAAAAAATCATACTTACCAGGCCGGCTGTTGAAGCTGGTGAAAACCTAGGCTTTTTGCCTGGTGATCTTAAAGAAAAGATTGACCCATACCTGCGCCCCTTGTATGATGCTTTGGATGATATGATACCTGCGGACAAACTTGGCTATTACATGAGTACGCGCACGATAGAAATTGCACCATTGGCCTATATGCGCGGCCGTACGCTGGATAATGCTTTCATTATTTTGGATGAAGCGCAAAACACCAACGACCTACAGATTAAAATGTTTCTTACCCGCATTGGTGCCAACGCAAAAGCCATCATCACCGGCGACCCAACCCAGGTGGATTTGCCGAAAAACCAGCGCAGCGGCTTAGAAAAAGCTACCCGCATATTAACCAACATTGACGGTATAGCGCATATACAGCTGGATGAAGAAGACGTTGTACGCCACCGCTTGGTTAAAGCCATTATTCGTGCCTACGAACATGCGCACGAAAAGGAGAAAGAAGCTTATTTTGGCCACTAGGTAAAATACAATCCCCCAATACGTTTACTTCAAGAAACCCTGCCGCAAGGCGGGGTTTTTAGTTATTACCTACTGCCGTTTGCACACAAGAACATACGATTGAACTGGGCTGGACTATGCAGATAAACAGGCCCTCGCTTACTAGGAAGCCACTGTATGTAAGACTTGCGATTTTTTACAATTGCGCTTCAATTGTATTTACTAAAACAAGCAAGGTAGCCATGTTGCTGGGCATTTTACAAAGCGGGCGCTGCCTACCGCTAAACTAGCATTTATATAGCCTACAGTTCAGGATACCCAATCTTGCAATCGTTTACACAAATCCCTATCTTTAACCCCACTAAAATTGCTTCCCATGTCGTTGTCAAAGCGCCTCCTCAAGTATCTGGCTGCCGTGTTAGCACTATATAGTTTTTGCACCTCAACCCATGCCCAACTAACCAAGGTGCCTGCTTACCCGCTTATTACACACAACCCCTATTTCAGCGTTTGGTCTGTTACAGATGATGCCACTGCCAGCACTACACGGCATTGGACTGGTAGCAACCAAAGCCTGCTTGGCCTTGTACATGTAGATGGGAAAACTTACCGCTTTCTGGGCAAAGAAGATGTTGTGTATCAATCCGTTTTGCCCACATCAGACGAGGAGAGCTATCAGGTAAACTATACAGAATCAAAACCCGCGGATGGTTGGACGAATCCAGGTTTTGACGACAGCCAATGGAAAACCGCAGCCGCACCCTTTGGGGATGATGATAATGCCGCCACACAATGGCGCAGCAAAAACATTTGGGTACGCCGCGTTTTTACGCTCGCCGACACAAAATTTGACAACCTCTTTCTAAAAATTCAACACGACGACAACACCGAGGTATATTTAAACGGGGCATTGGTGTACAAATTTGCAGGCTGGTTGAATAAGTTTAATTACTTACCCTTGTCGCAAGCCATTCAGCAAAAACTGGTAAAGGGTATTAATGTACTAGCAATACACGTGGCCAACACCGCAGGTGGTGCTTGGCTGGATGCAGGCCTATCGTACACCAAAAAGGAAACCCAAAACACGCCAATATCAACAGCAGTGCAAAAAACTGTGGTTATAAAGGCCACGCAAACTTTGTACACGTTTGCCTGCGGCGGCATTAACTTAGCCGTAACTTTCACCTCACCATTGTTAATAAACAATTTGGATGTTTTATCAAGGCCCATTTCATACATAACATTTAATGTGTCGTCAAATGATGGCCACCAACATAATACCAAATTATATTTTGGCACCTC
Organism: uncultured Parafilimonas sp.; assembly: GCA_903882935.1. Classification (GTDB taxonomy): domain Bacteria; phylum Bacteroidota; class Bacteroidia; order Chitinophagales; family Chitinophagaceae; genus JABDFW01. The sequence continues at coordinate 83,789 of CAIRZB010000007.1, forward strand.
TACCGACCTGGCTGTGAACACACCCTCTCAAGAAATAACTGCGGAAAACTATACAAAAAATGGCTTAACCATACTTAAGGCCGGCACTAAACAACAACCGGTGCTGCAAAAAAAAGGCGATGACCTTCGTATTGACTGGGGCTACCTGTATACAGCTGCCCCAATTGGCAAAAACGATGTAACACAAACCATTACAGAAGGCAATGAGGGTAGTAAAGCCTTTGCCACGGGCAACCAAAGCACAGGCAACCTAACCAACGGCAAACACCTTACCTTAAACACTATTTTTAATTTTGGCAGTATAGGTGCCTTGGCAAAAGAACACTTCATGGCCCTTGGTTATGATGAGCAGTATTCCATACAATATTTTGGCACCAACCTTAAACCTTAGTGGACAAACTCAAACATTGGCAATTTTGATGAATTGTTGGCCAAAAGCGTAAGAGAGTATCCCCAACTGTTACAACAATGCAACCAACTTGACACCAAAATATATAACGATGCCGTAACTGCAGGCGGTGATGTATATGCCAAGCTCTGCGTGGCCGCTTACCGGCAAAGCATAGCAGCACACAACTTGGTTAAAAGCAATGATGGCGAATTATTGTTTTTATCGAAGGAAAATTTCAGCAATGGCTGTATAAACACGGTAGATGTAACGTACCCATCGGCACCATTGTTTATCAATTATAACCCTGAATTAATGAAGGGGATGCTAAACGGTATTTTTTATTTTAGCGAGAGTGGCAGATACACCAAGCCTTATGCCGCACACGACCTGGGTACCTACCCCCAAGCCAACGGCCAAGTATATGGCGAAGGGATGCCCGTTGAAGAATCTGGCAACATGATTATACTTACTGCGGCCATTGCTAAGGCTGAGGGCAATGCAGACTACGCCAAAAAACACTGGCAAACCCTAACAACATGGGCTAACTACCTAATGGAAAAAGGTTTTGACCCAGAAAATCAACTCTGCACCGATGATTTTGCAGGCCATTTGGCCCGCAACGCCAACCTATCAGTAAAAGCTATTGTAGGCTTGGGTTGTTACGGCATGCTGGCACACATGCTCGGCGATGAAGCCACCGCAACCAAATACCACGACACCGCGGCCGCAATGGCTAAAAAATGGGCTGTTTTTGCCAATGCGGGCGACCATTATGCCCTAACCTTTAACGATAAAAATACCTGGAGCCAAAAATATAACCTGGTTTGGGATAAAGTACTAGGCCTGCAACTGTTTCCCACTGCTGTGTATAACAAAGAGGTAGCCTACTACCTAACTAAACAAAATGCCTTCGGCCTACCGCTCGACAGCCGTAAAACATATACAAAATCTGACTGGATAGTTTGGACGGCAACCCTTGCCAGCACCCGCAGCAGTTTTGAGGCATTGATAAACCCGGTGTATACATTTACACAGCAAACACCCACACGGGTGCCGTTAAGCGATTGGCACGAAACTACAAATGGCAAACAGGTTGGCTTTCAGGCTAGAAGTGTAGTTGGAGGCTATTTTATGAAAGTATTACAAGTAAGTTTGGCACACAAAAAATAAAAACAGACACCTGTTTGGCAATTGCCAAGCAAGCTTCTAGGGGTAAACAAACCCAGAATGGCTGTTGGTGAACCATTTTTTACCTATAGTAGGGGCTAATCATTAAATAAACCACCGGCCCCGTAACTGCCACATAAAACCATAACGGCCAAGTGTAGCGAGCCAACTTTTTATGTATACCATATTCCCCAATTAAGGCGCGGTAGGCAGTAAACAATATAAACGGTAGTATTATAGCAGCTAGCGCAATATGCGTGGAAAGAACAATAAAATACACGAGCCGCATGTTGCCAACAGAGGCTAGCTCAGCCGCATCAACGATACCATCATGGTTAATATCACCAAACCTGGCTTCACCAGCAAAAAGGTGGTGCGCAATATACGATACCAAAAAAATAATAGAAAGGGCTAGCGAAAAAAGCATAATGCCCTTATGCAACCCATAGCGGCCATTTTTAACAGCCGCTAATGCTGCCACTAACAATATAGCAGTAATTGCATTTATAACGGCATTAAGCTGTGCGAATATGTGTACATCAAACCCAAGGTTTACACTAAGCTTTAATTTACCAATAGTTGCTACCACAATAAATACAACTACAGAAAAAATAATAATCATCGTGGCAGCTTTCCGGTCATCTTTTTTCAAACTTGCCTGCGGTAAACGAAATGTACTTTGCATTTTATCTATTTACGGTTTTCTTTTTCTTAAATATAAATGTGATCGCCAATATGGTAATAATAATCGCCAATACAAAAAACACACCCATCAACAACGGGTCAAAAGGCAATACGGCAGGGCCCTTATCCTTTTCTAACATCAGCAACCCAATATCCTTGGCCAGCTTTGAAATAGAGGCAGCATCAAGGCCATTGTAGTAGCCCCGTACTTGGTAATACTTATCAAGCAACACATAGCGGCTGGTATGCACAAAATTGGTGTCAATTGGTTCTGTGCTAAATTTATCAACCTTTAATTCATTAAAGGCAAACGAGTAGATTGAATCCTTGGACCCTGTTAAAAACCACCAGTTGTCATGGCTCACACCATATCGGTCGGCATAGTCTTTCAACCTAGCTACTGAGTCACGTTCAGGGTCAACGGTAAACGAAACAAAATGCACTACCGATGTATCTACCTTGTTCATTGGGTCGCCGCCGGTTATAAAAGAGTGCTGCAGTTTTACCATATTACGCGTAAGCTTTGGGCAAATAGACCCGCAACTGGTAAAAAAGAAATCAATCACAATGGCCTTTCCCTTTATATCATGTAACTGCACGGTATCGCCTAACTGATTTACAAGCCGAATATCGCCTACGGTATGCCAAATGGTATCGCTAACCAGCTTACCCCCCTTTACGGTATCAATAGTACTATCGGGCAAATAACGGCTTGGCATTACCACTGCGTTATCACTAGCTCCCTTTACCAATAAATAGCTAATCACAGGTATTAAAACAGCAATGCAAATGGCGAAAAAAGCTTTTTTATTCATGGCTCATTATATAACAAAGCATCCCGCAATTTGTGCGGGATGATCAGTATTGTTTAGCAAAATAATTAAAACACGTACCTACTCCTGCCCAGGCTTCTTCTCGTCCTTCTTTTCCTCCGTAGCAGGTGCCTTTTCCGTAGTCATTTGTTTATACACTGGGTTATACTTGTTACGCAGCGTTCTAAAGCTGTTTCCATCAAATAAAAACGCAGTAATAAACCAAACAAACAACAAGCACGGAACTATAATGGTCATTATAAGGTTTTTTAACTCATGCTTTAAGTGCATGAAATAGCCCACTATGTAAAACGCCTTCGCAAGCATCAGGATAATAATTACCCCTTTTACAAAATGTTTTCCAAACCCGTTTTCCTCCATGCCAATCATCCAAAAACCGAGAAAAACCTCCACTATAGTAAGCACAGAAAGTATAATAGTTACTTTTATAACCTCTTTAGTACCCCCGCCATGTGTGTCTTCATGTAAAACATCCGAATATGCTGTATGTTGTTCCATTCGATTATTCTTTTTGTTTGGTTAAATAAGATAAAAACAGGTGAATACAAACACCCACACAAGGTCAACGAAGTGCCAGTAGAGGCCGGCTTTTTCAATCATCAGGTAATGACCGCGTTTCTCAAATACACCCAATAGCGTCATTATCAACATTACAATATTAATGATTACTCCTGAAAACACATGGAAGCCATGAAAACCTGTAATGGTAAAAAAGAAATTGGTAAAATCTTGATGCCCAACAGAACCATTAGAGTTTAAAAAAGGATTATGCCCCCACCAAGCACCTTCTGCATGCAGGTGTGTCCATTCCCAAGCCTGACAGCCTAAAAATGCCAACCCTCCAATTATAGTCAAAATAAGGTTAAACACTACCCTACTCTTTTTCATTTCATGACCAGCCTGTACTGCAAGCACCATCGTAACAGAACTCACAATCAATATAAACGTCATTACACTCACAAACACCAGCGGTGCATTGGGGTGTTCACCAGCACCGGGGTACGACTTAAAAACTTCGTTAGGGTTAGGCCACCCATTGGCAGCAAAGCGCGTGGTACCGTAGGCAATCAAAAAAGCACCAAATGTAAAAGCATCGCTCATTAAAAAATACCACATCATTAATTTGCCGTACTCTACATTAAAAGGGCTTCTTCCCCCGCTCCAGTATTTTGGAGCCACTGTTGCTGTTGCAGTTGTTGTAGCCATGTTGGTTATTCAAATTTTCGTTCGCAAATTTATTACCCTGCGCCCAAAAAAATTGCATAATGTGCAACTTTTTTAAAGCGCATTAAATCAAATTAAAAAATATAAACAAATAAACCCATAAAATATCAACAAAATGCCAATAAGTACCCACAATCTCAATTCTGCTCACGTTGTAGCTTTTTACCTTACTACTGTATGCGCGTATAAAAATCACCAATAACGCAACAACACCACCTAACACATGCAATGCATGCAAACCCGTAATAACCAAAATAAACGATGCAGCGGGGTTACTGCCTTGGCCCGTTAACTGAACACCGTGCCCACCTAAATAGAGAAACCCAATAACTTGCAAACCTGCGAACAAAACACCCAATCCAGCTGTTATGGTAACCAACAAACGGTACCGTGGCATCTCCCTCGCTTTAAATGCTTTTAAGGCTAAATGCATGGTAAGACTGCTAAACAGTATTACCACAGTTGAATACCAAAATACCGCCGGCAATGAAAACTCAAGCCAATTTGCCTGATTTCGCCTTACGATGTAAGCACTAGTTAACCCTGCAAACATCATAATAATACTCCCGATGCCTACCCAAAGTATAAATTTGTGGGGATGCATCCTTCCGCGTTCCGGGCTGCCTACTGCTGCCATTATCACCTTCTTTTTAAACGTTACACGAACTTTTCACCTCAAATCAAAACAACGCCGTACCCTCTATAAAATAGCCACTAAACCGCAACCTTGTCAAACAAAAGTGCCAACAGAACCACCGGCAAATAAATGTAACTGCTAAACATAACACGCCGAGCAGCTTTTACATCCATTTCTTTATAAAGCCGGAGGCACTGACCAACCATCATCAAATTACAAATCATCAAAATAACCAAGCTTATTTGTCCGCTGATATGGAACTTATAAGGCAACAAGCCAACCGGTATCATCAAAACACTGTACATAACCGCTTGCAGCGCAGTAAATTTAGTAGGCCCTTTATCAGCAGGCAATAGTCTGAAACCAGCCTTGGCATAATCACCATGAGCAACCCAAGCAATTGCCCAAAAATGCGGAAATTGCCAAAGAAATTGGATGCCAAACAAAGCCCACCCGGCAAAATTACTATACGCAACACCATTTACCTGAAACTCAGCAATAGGACTCAAAAACCCTGTTGCTGCTACCCAACCAATTAAACAAGGCAAAGCCCCAGGAAAAGCGCCAACCAATACCGCAATTGAATTAACCTTTTTAAGTGGCGTATAAATATAAGCGTACAAAAAAAGACTAAAGGCAGACAACAAGGCCGACTCGATGTTAAACACAAAATACATCATACCAACACCCAAAGCCCCAGCCATAAAGGCAAACCCATAGGCCTCTTGCTGGCTCATCCGGCCATCGGCAACCGGCCGTTTTGCTGTACGTTTCATCAACGCATCAGTGTCCTTTTCAACAGCCTGGTTAATTGCATTAGCACTACCGGTAACCAGCATGCCTGCAATAAAAAGTAATATCACCTTAATAACAGTATCGGTATTGTGCAATTGAACATTTGGGGCAACCAAATAACAAATAACACAAGAAAACACTACAGTGAAGCTTAATGTAAACTTCATCAGCAAAAAATAATCCTTAACCTTTTGCGCAACTTTGAAAGAGGTTGAGGCTGATGTGTTTAAGTTACCACCCACTATATAATGATTATTACCCACAAACTATTTTTGAAAAATGATGCCCTGCTAACCAGGGCATCACAATATATTTATCTACACAAATTAATGGTGGTGAGACTCATTTGGATCAATGGGTACGTTTTGCGGAACGAACTCCTTGCCATCTTTCGCATAATCATACGCCCAACGGTGTACCTCAGGTATTTCACCAACCCAATTTCCATGCCCAGGATTAATTGGTGTGGTCCATTCCAACGTATTTGAATTATATGGATTTTTGCTCGTTACTTTTCTCCCTTTCCAAATTGAGTAGAAAAAGTTGAACAGGAACAAAATTTGTGTTGCAAAAACAATTAAGGCAACGGTACTAATAAATTGATTTAAACCACCAAACTGTTTAAAGCTTTCCCAAATGCTATAGTCATAGTACCTACGGGGCATACCAGCCAAACCCTCATAGTGCATGGGCCAGAATATCAAATAAGCACCAATCATCGTAATCCAAAAATGCATATAGCCAAGTGTATTGTTCAGGTAACGGCCATACATTTTAGGATACCAGTGGTAAATACCTGCAAACATCCCAAACATTGACGCAACACCCATTACAATATGGAAGTGGGCGATTACAAAATATGTATCATGCAAGTGAATATCTAAAGCAGAATTGCCTAACCAAATACCAGTTAAACCGCCCGAAATAAATAAACTCACAAAACCGATAGCAAACATCATTGCAGGCGTAAAACGTATGTTGCCACGCCAAAGGGTTGTAAGCCAATTGAATACTTTAATTGCTGAAGGAACTGCAATAAGCAAAGTAAGTAAAACAAATATCGAACCCAAGAAGGGATTAAGACCAGTAACAAACATGTGGTGGGCCCAAACCAAGAAAGCTAATATTGCGATGGCAAACAACGACCCAACCATTGCCATGTAACCGAAAATTGGCTTACGTGAGTTAACCGACAATATCTCCGATACCATACCCATTGCAGGCAGCAAAATAATGTATACCTCAGGATGCCCTAAAAACCAAAACAAGTGTTGGAAAAGAATGGCATTACCACCTTCATTCGGCAATATACCCGTATTGGCACCACTGCCCTGTACAAATATATCTGACAAATAGAAGCTAGTGCCAAAATTGCGGTCGAATATCAACAAGATAAAGCCAGACAACAACACAGGGAATGACAACACACCCAAAACAGCTGTGAAGAACAACGCCCATATTGTTAAAGGCAGCCTCGTCATGCTCATGCCCTTAGTGCGCATATTCAATATAGTAGCAATATAGTTTAGACCGCCTAACAAAGACGATACAACAAACAACGCCATAGCAATAATCCACAAATCCATACCGGTACCGGAACCAGGTGACGCACCTCTTAAGGCACTTAGCGGCGGGTAGGCAGTCCAACCACCACTAAACGGCCCTGTTTCAACGAAAATGGACGACAACATTATAACGCTAGCCAAAAAGAAAAACCAATAGCTAAGCATATTCATGAAAGGAGATGCCATATCACGGGCACCCACTTGCAAGGGAATTAAAAAGTTGGCAAATGTGCCACTCAAGCCAGCAGTCAACACAAAAAACACCAAAACAGTACCATGGGTTGTAACCAAGGCATAATAGGCTTGTGGCGTTATTTTACCGTCTTGCACCCAAAACTTGCCTAGAATATCTTCAAGAAAAGTAAAATGGGAATCAGGATAGCCAAGTTGCAACCTAAACAAAACCGACATTAAACCACCAAGCACGGCCCAAACCATCCCTGTGATAAGAAATTGCTTAGCAATCATCTTATGGTCCATGCTGAACACATACTTGGAAATAAATGTATCATGGTGGTGGTGTTCGTGATGCTCATCCTCATGATGAACACCATGCGCAACCGCACCCTCTACACTTGTTTGCAAAACCGCTTCATTACTCATACAATTCGCTTTTCAGAATACTAAATATTTAAACTAGCTTGTTTAATCCTCTCAGTAACTATTGTTTGGCCAAGGCACCTTTAACTGCCTTGGCAATTACCGCAGCCATTTTTTTCGTAGAATCAGCGGCCACGGCCGGCGTTGTTGTTGATGGTGCCGGAAATGCTGCGGAATAAGCACTTGACAAACCAGCCAACCAAACATCATACTCTGGTTGTGACACCACTTTAATAACACCCCTCATACCAAAATGGCCATTGCCACACATCTGGTCGCAACTAATTTCATAATCATAATCAGGGTTCCCCATAATTTCCTTCATTTCCTTAGTGGTATATTTTGGCGTAAACCACAAAGTAGTGGGCGTACCAGGCACAGCATCCATTTTAAGCCTGAAGGCTGACAAACCAACATCATGAATAACGTCTTTAGAACCGATTATCAATTTACAAGGCCTGCCTTTTACCGCGTACATCGTTTGTGTGGTAACAATATCATCATGGGCAGCAGGGTCATCTTTCAAATTAAGCCCAGCACTGTCTTTCCAAAGCAAGCCTAACGAATTTGTGCCGTCGATATACTTGTAATATTTTTTACCAAACGTTTTATCCTTACCGGCATACCTAAATATCCAACCGAATTGCTGCCCTGTAACCTCTACCTGTATAGCATTAGCCGGTGCTTCGCTGGTAAACGAAAACCAGTTGCGCAAACCAATAACAACTAAAAAGGTAAGAGCAATGGCGGGTATTACTGTCCAGATAATTTCCATTGTGTTGTTGTGCGGAAAAAAGAAAGGCTTAGCATTTTCTTTTTCTTGAAACCGGTATGCAAACCAAAACAATGCAACTTGGGTAAGCACAAACACAATACCAGTTATGATAACAGTGAGCTTTAGCATGGAATCCACCTTCTCACCCTGCACACTAGCAGAATCATGTGCAAGCAATGTTTTACCGAAAAACAGCTCGTTGCACCAGTACACACCAATCAATCCAATAATAAGGAAGGTTATCATAAAAAAACCATTCACTTTATTGTTCTCTTTGCGGCTTTTTTCCTCGCCCTTCAAAACGGCTACATATTCGCTCGCCTTGGCTATCTGGAATATTATCAGAAAGACAAGTACAATAACCGCGATAGTAAAGAAAGTAGACATTGTATTCTGTAGTTTTCTATTCGTTAATAAAACAACCTGTTTTGTAAATAGTTCGATTATGTATTATATATCAAACTTTCTTTTAAGAACGGATGATATTTTGGCACCAATGGTTTCTTAGACAACGAGTTGGCAACAATGTAAATCATCATTCCAACAAAAAATGCAGCTGTACCAAAATCTAACCAGCTTAAAGATGCACTCTCCTTACGGATGCTGCCCATCACCATTTGGTAAAAATCTATCCAATGCCCAAAAATTATCAGCACAGCCATAAACGTAACCAAGGTGTAGTTTCTTTTCGCAGACCTTTTCATCAAAATTAATATGGGGCAAACAAAATTGATGATTATGTTTAAGAAAAAGATGCCTTTGTAGGGTCCTTGCACACGGTGTTTGAAATAAACCGTTTCTTCCGGTATGTTTCCGTACCAAATAAGCATGTATTGCGAAAACCACAAATAGGTCCAGAATATGGAAAACGCAAACATAAATTTACCTAAATCGTGCAGATGCTCCTCATTGGTATATTCCAAATAACCCTTGTTCTTCAAGTAAATTACCCAAAGTGCAATCAAACTCATGCCAGACACGAAAGAACTTGCAAACGTGTACCAGCTATACATAGTGCTGTACCAATTAGCATCAATGCTCATCATCCACAGCCAAGGGATGGTTGAACCAACTGTTAAAGCAAACCAAACAATAAACACAGCAGCCGAAATGGTATTCCTCAAAATAAAACTGCGCCCAGGCTCTTCGCCTTTCAAGCTCGCTTCGTCAGCCTCTCTGCTAAGTTTACGCATACGGTAACCAAGCAAGCTCCAAAGGCCAATGGCCAATGTTGTCCATATAAAAAAGAAATACGGGTTCAAGAAACCAAGCTTTTTAAGCACCTCGGCATTGCCGTCCTTTTCCAATTGGGCCTTGTTTAGCCATTGGTAAATATGCGTGCTGGAACCCATACCCCAAGTGATATAAATTAGTACTGAAAACGCAATGAGGCCAAATATTGGCACAACAGTTGAAATTGCCTCAGGCACGCGGCGGAAAGCCGTTTGCCAGCCACCCATGGCAAGCGTGGTAGCGCAAATAAAAAACATGCTTGCATTGGTTATCAGCATAAAGAAAATACTGTTATACATAACAGTACCCCAGAAAATATCTTTTTGGTGCTGGTCTGGGCTTAAGCCCCAATGCACGAAGCCTATAATTATTGCCAAAGCCCCAATAGCCGTTAAAGCCAATGACCAGGTTTTTAACTTTGCCGGAACTTCAAATTGCTGTTTTATAGCTACCATCTTAGTCTCTTTTATCGCTGGTTAATATTATTCTAACTCCTATTTTTTAACAACTGTCTCAGCAGGTGCCGGTGCAGCCGCTGCCTTTTTGGCCAGCTGCTTATCCTTAATATACCTAATTATCTGCCAACGTTGTTTGCGGCTTAATTGCGAGGCATAACTACCCATCAGGTTTTTACCGTAGGTAACTGAATAAAACATTTGTCCTTCGGGCATGTTTTCATACTGCGCTTTGCCAACAAGCATGGCCGGTGCAGCAGGGAAAGGGCCACTGCCATCTTTCCACAAAGGGCCGTTACCATCAAGTTTTGCACCATGGCATATACCGCAGTTTACCAAATAAAGGCGTTCAGCTTCTATGCTGTCTTTGCCAGCTAGCGGAGCCGTAAGCGGGCTGGTAATAACCTTAGATGCCACATAATTGGCACTGTCGCCCAATTTATCCTTAGCCACGGAGAATGGCAATTCTTCCCCACGGGAAATTGTACCTTCCACTGGCTTGTTGTTGTAGAATATCTTACCAGACCCGTCACTTGGGTCGCTGGTAAAAAAAGCCGAATCTTTCTCAGCGTAGGTTTCAAAAGCACGGCTGTAAGCCATGTCTGGCATATACACAGCACCAGGCTCCCGCCTAATATCACTGCAACCTGCTAAAGCAATGCCTGCGGTAATAAAACCAATAACAGATAATTTCTTCATCATTCTATTAAGTTTATGCAACTTCAACATGAGAGCCCTTAATCAATTGTTGTTCCTTGTCGTAAGTACCCAACCACCATTCTGGTTCTGCCACCTGCACATTAACCTCCAAGGCACCAGTGCTTGACAAAAAGCCCATCAAGTCATCAACATTGGTTTTGGCTGTGCATTCAATCACCATCACAAAAAGATCGTCTGTGGCACGGGCATGGAAATGATGCTTTTTTACAAACGGCGCCAATTGGCACAGGTAGCAAAAAGTTAGCACCATACCAACCGCTGCAAACAACACGGTTAATTCAAATGTAATGGGTATCCAAGCTGGCAAGGCAAAATGTGGTTTACCGCCAAAATTCATAGGCCAGTCGGCCGTTAAAATCCAGCTGATACAGCTTAATGCCGTGGTGGTACCTGTTATGCCATAAATAAAACCGGCGGTATGCAGGCTTGTTTCACGCAACCCAAGTGCGTGGTCTAGGCCATGCACGGCAAAAGGTGTGTAAACATCGTGGATTTTATAACCTGATGTACGAACCTTTTTAACTGCAGGAAATAGAACATCCTCGTCATCAAAAGCGGCTACTACAAATTTCTTTTTTGACATAACACTTTTACATTTCTCCCCGAGAGAGGAGGGTTAAAGTTAAACCATGGTTTGATGCGGCTCGGCAGACTAAAGATGTCTTTAAAAAAACCTTAATCACCTGCCTTTCCGCCTTCCCCATGCTTTCTTACAACAACTTATCGTCAAATGACCAATTACAATATTTTAATGCACATATTTATGCGCAAACTCTTCCGTCTCCAAAACTTCTTGCACATCCATCTTATCCTTAAAGCTTTCACCAGTAGTTTTCAACACATACTTAATTTCCGCAATGGCAATAACCGGGAAGTATTTGGCGAACAAGAAGAAGCAAGTGAAGAACAAGCCGAATGTACCTAAGTAAAAACCTATCTCCCAAACAGTTGGGTGGTAGTAAACCGACCATGAAGACGGCAAATAGTCACGGTACAGGGATGTTACGATGATAACAAAACGCTCAAACCACATACCTATGTTTACGATAACACTCATAAAGAATGTTACATATAAATTCCTCCTGAGCTTACGGAACCAGAAAATCTGTGGGCTTAACACGTTACAAGTCATCATACCCCAGTAGCTCCAACCATAGGGGCTGAACGGATTGGCTCGGCTGTACCAAAAGGTATACCCTTCATATTTGTTTTGGCTATACCAACCCATGAACAACTCCGTTAAATATGCTACGCCTACTATAGAACCCGTAAGCACTATTACCTTATTCATGGCCTCAATGTGGCCCATGGTTATGTAATCGCCCAAGCCAAATACTTTGCGCACAATAACCATCAACGTTTGTACCATGGCAAAACCCGAGAACACCGCACCGGCCACAAAGTATGGCGGAAAGATTGTAGTATGCCAACCAGGTATAACCGACGTGGCAAAGTCAAAAGATACAATGGTGTGTACTGACAGTACCAACGGGGTGCTTAAGCCCGCCAAAACCAATGACAACGACTCGTGGCGCTGCCAGTGCTTGGTAGAACCTATCCAACCAAATGAGGCAATACCATATAATTTTTTGCGCAGTTTAGTTTTTGCACGGTCACGAACAGTAGCCAAGTCAGGTAACAACCCGCTGTACCAAAACAACAGCGATACTGTAAAGTAGGTAGAGATGGCAAATACGTCCCACAACAACGGTGAGTTAAAGTTCGGCCATAGAGGTCCGCGGCTATTTGGGTAAGGCATTACGAAAAAAGCCATCCAAACACGGCCCATGTGCCAAATAGGAAATTGGCCTGCGCACATAACCGCAAAAATGGTCATGGCCTCAGCGGCACGGTTAACACCCGTTCTCCAACCTTGGCGAAACAGCAACAGGATCGCCGAAATTAGTGTACCAGCGTGGCCTATACCTACCCACCAAACGAAGTTGGTAATATCCCAACCCCAACCGATGGTTTTATTTAGGTTCCACTGGCCAATACCATAAGTAACGTCTCTGTAAACTGCGTATACACCAAACATCAGCAACGACACGGAAATGAAAAACCCGATGTACCAAAGTTTACTGGGCTTTGCCTCAATGGGGCGCACAATATCTTCTGTAACCTGGTGATAATCCTTAGTGCCGTAAACCAAGGGTTCCCTTAACGGTGATTCGTACTTTAGATGCATTTGTTCTGATTTAGAACCAGGCTTGTGGCCGGGTTTTAAAAAATAAGATATTCCTAAACGTTTATTTCAATCTAACCTTTCTTGCTGCACTTTGTGTAAAGCCTACGCTTCTTTCTTCCCCTCTTCTTCATCCCTGTTGCGCACCTTGGCCAAATAGTTAACGTTGGGCAACACATGCAGTTGCTCCAGCGATTTAAACAACCTGTAATGGTTTGAGGCGCGCGTTTGGGTGATGGCACTCTTGCTGTCGTTGGCGTTACCAAACACAATAGCGTTGGTGGGGCAAGCTTGCTGACAGGCAGATTTTACATCCCACTCATTGTTTTCGCCAGACTTCAACGGACGGCTTTCTTTCTTGGCCTTCAGCTTACCTTCCTGTGTACGCTGTACGCAGAACGAACATTTTTCAATAACACCACGGCTACGTACGGTAACATCTGGGTTAAGTACCATTCTGGTAAGGTCATCATTCATACCCCAAGTTACTTCACTTATGTGGCCTACTTGGTTATGCGGGAAGCTGTCTGCGCCGGTATAGTCAGCCCAGTTAAACCTACGTACTTTAAACGGACAGTTGTTGGCGCAATACCTTGTACCGATACAACGGTTATAAATCATTTGGTTGGTACCCTCGCTGCTGTGGTTGGTGGCATTAACAGGGCACACATTTTCGCAAGGCGCATTGTCACAATGTTGGCACATCAGCGGTTGGAACACCACAGACGGGTTGTCAATATCGTTACCGCTGTAATAACGGTCAATGCGTATCCAATGCATGTCGTGGAAACGGGACACTTCCCTTTTGCCCACAACAGGTATGTTATTTTCTGATATACAGGCCACCACACAAGCACCGCAACCCACGCAGGAGTTCAAGTCAACGCTCATGCCCCAATGCACACCGGGCTTATCGAAAACGGGGTAAATGGTACCGTCTCTTTCAAAATTCGCCACACCGCCATACTCTTTCAGCTCATGTTCGCGCTCGTCAAGTATGTCGCTAGGGTCTTTCTTAAATTCAGCCAGCGTTAATTCCTTCATAACCTCGGTACGGTTACCTTGGTCTGTATTGTAGGTGCTGTGTGTTTGTGTTTGTGCAACATCAAACATATCAGGTGCTAGTTCAAGTTTTACATCTTCCGCAAAAAACTGTACTGATCCGCCGTTTAAGGATGCAAATGGGTAAACAGTTTTACCAACCGGCTCGCCATCATCCGTAACAGCAGCCTTGCCTAATTCAACATTACGTCCGTAACCAAGGGCAATGCCTATGGTATCTTTCTGTGTGCCCGGTATAATTAAGGCAGGCAGCGTAACTTTTTTACCGTTTACGGTAACTGTTACTTGCTTTTTGGCTGGGTGTACTTCGTAATCATCGCTTTGGCCATTGTTTCTTAGGTCAATGCCAAGTAGTTTCAATGCCAGCGCGGGGGAAACGATAACATAGTTATCCCAAGTGGCCTTGGTAATTGGGTCGGGCAATTCCTGCAACCATGGGTTGCTGGCACCCTGGCCTGCGCCGATACCCACTTTTTGGTAAAGAACAACCTCGTATTCGCCACCTTTTTTAGCACCTGCAATGGCCGCTATAGCTGCTGTTTCAACACCGGCTTTAAATGCAGCATCGGCCGCAGCGGGCTCGGTGGCTGGGTTGATAACCCCATCTTGCAGGGCTTTGTCCCAACCAGCTTCACCACCCAATTTGGTTGCCCAATATGTTTTAAGTGCCGCCAAATAGTCGGTGGTTGCACCGCTCCATTTAAGCAGGCTGTCCTGCCATTGGCGTGTTTTAAACAATGGGTGTATGGTGGGCTGTATTAAAGAAAAATAGCCTGTTTTAGGTTCTGCATCACCCCAGCTTTCCAAAAAATGGCTGTCTGGGATAATATATTGTACTTCTTTGGCAGTTTCATCTAACCTGCCGCTGAAAGAAACGGTCAATTTAGCCTTCTTAATGCCGCTTACCACTTTCGCACTGTCAAACCAAGTATATACCGGGTTTGCGCCAGAAACCAGTAAAGCACCAACAGTGCCTGCGTTAAGGTCGTCAACCAATTTCGCAAAATCGGCGTCAATACCTTGCTTATAATTTAATGTTGAGGACCAATCAATTGTTTTGCCACCAGCCTGCAATGCTTCGTTAATGGCGTTTACCACTATCTGCACATTTACATCGTTGCTTCCGCAAACCACCAATGCAGCACCCTTGTTCTCATTCAATGCGGCAGCCGCTTTTGCAATGCCTACCTTAAGTTTTTCGTCGGCTATGCCTGTAACGCCTTGGCCTTTAATGGCACCCAACAAAGCGGTAACAACAGCACCTGTTTCAGAAGGGCGGTGTAAAAACCGTTCGTCTGCATTAGAACCTGTTAAACTTGCCACCGTTTCAAAATGGATGTGCTTGCTCATGGATGGGTTCTTCTCGTCAATTTTCTTGCCTACTGAGTATTGCCTTGCAAACTCAACCGGGCTTAACCATGTGCCGAGGAAATCTGCGCCTATGCTTACAATTGCTTTCGCATTGTCAAAACGGTAACTGGGTATTGCTTTTTTACCATAGCTGGCTTCGTTGGCCAACAGCATACCGCTGTACGATACTGCATCGTATTGCACGTGGCGGCTGCCGGGGTATTTTGCCAAAAACTGGCTGATAACTTGCAAAGTGCTGGGCGAGTTTACAGTACTGGTAAGCAGTACAACGGGCGCACCGCCTAAACCGGCCAATGCAGCGCCGATGGCTTTATCGGCTGCCTCCAGCGTAATTTCGTTGTTATTATATTTGGGATGCCTCAAACGGGCAGTATCGTACAGGTCTAACACAGATGCCTGCACCCTTGCGGATGTACCGCCGCCGGTAATGGGCGAAGATTCGTTACCTTCTATCTTAATGGGCCGCCCGTCGCGTACTTTGGCGAGGATGCTTATGGCATCACCGTCTTGAACGTAAGTGGTGGCATACCAGTTGGCTATGCCTGGCACAATATCTTCGGGCTTGTTTGCAAAAGGTATGGCCTTTTTCACCGGTATTTCACAACCGGCTGCCAATGCAGCAGCAGCGGTGCTGAACCCGAGGTATTTAAGAAAATCCCTTCTTGGTGTAGACGTTTTAAAAAAGCCGCCTTCCTCATTTCCTTCAAAAGGCAGTTCTTCTCTAAACTCGTCTTTCGCTGCTTTTTGGTAGGCTTCAGAATTGTTCAGCTCTCCGAAACTTTGCCAATGTTTATTTTGCTCCATATTTACCCTGCCCCTGAAAGGGACATTTATTTATTGAAATAAAATGATATTTTCTCTCCCGTTACCCCTTTAGTCCAAAGGACTCCTTTTGGAGGGGATGGGGGTTAGTAATGGCATTTTTGGCACTCGGTACCGCCAATTTTTTCTACAGTAATCACGCTGTCCATGGTACCGTTCTTAATCTTGTCATGGAACTTTTCGTATATGCTGTAAAATCCGTTGTCTTTAAATTGTACCTGCGTGTTACGGTGGCAGTTTACGCACCAGCCCATGCTTAACGGCGCAAACTGGTAAACTTCGTCCATTTTGGTAATTTCGCCATGGCAGGTTTGGCATTGTACTTTGCCTGCAACTACGTGTTGTGCGTGGTTAAAATAAACGTGGTCGGGCAGGTTGTGTATGCGTACCCAGCTAATTGGGGTTGCTTTACTGGCATCCCAAGGCTGGCCTACCGTGTAACCTGCGTATTTATATAATTTTTGTATTTCGTTTGTGCCGTTTACTTCCGTACCTTCTGCAGTATACAGTTTTTCTTTGCCTTTGTATTCGTTTATGCCCATGTGGCAGTTCATACAAATGTTAACACTTGGTATGGTTGCTTGCTTGCCTTGGTAAACACCTATGTGGCAGTACTGGCAGTTAATTTGGTTAATGCCCGCATGCACTTTGTGGGAGTAGAATATAGGCTGAGAAGGTTGGTATTTTTGGCTTCTGCCCAACCCAATGGCACCCTGGGCCAAGTAGTAACCGCCTACAATAAACAATATAACTGCACCAAAGGCGATGTAAGATTTATTTTTCCAAAAAGACACCGGCTCAATAGCTGGCATGCCCTCTTTATCGTCGGAAAGTTTTTTAAGGTTGGAATTAACTTGTAACAATACAAAGGTTATAACAGCCAAAATCAATGTTAGTATACCGAAGAGAAGGGTGTTGTCAGTTTCACCACCACCACCTGGAGTTGGTTTGTCATTTACTACAACCACTGGTTTCCATTCTTTAATATATTGTATAACGTCATCTACTTCGGCGGGTTTTAAAACACCGGCGAACACTGACATGGCGGCACCGTTATATTCCTTAACAAGGTTAGTGGCATAGGTGTCGCCAGTTTTTTGAAATTCAACATTGTTGTAAATCCAAGCGTGTAGTTTTTTATCGTCGCCCCAGCGCTCAGCGGCATTCATAAGGGCCGGCCCAACTACCTTTGCATCCATCTTGTGGCAGGAGGTACAGTTGGCCTTAAACAGCGCTTCGCCGTTTTTAGCATTTGGTGCCTGCGCGTACAAATTACCGCTTATGGATACTAATAAGGTAAATACAAGTCCAAAAGTTAGTTTCGCGGCGTTACGTCTAATGTGGGTCATATTCACAATGCTGTTGGTTGGATGTAGGAAAAATATCCAGAACGGGGGCAAAAATATGACACGATGTTGACAAAACCCCACACCTTTTAAATTTTTTTTAACCAAAACGGTATATTATATTTCGCCGCGCCGAAACCGCGTCAAAGTTGATTTATAATGCTTTAAGTTGTTTTTTGTGCAACTTTGTAACAAATAAAAGCCTGTTATGCATACCAATATAGCCATTTTTGCATCCGGTGCAGGCAGCAATGCCAGAAAAATAATAGAATATTTCCCTCACCCCCTACCCCCTCTCCACGGGGTGGAGAGGGGTCACGCGGATTTTGAGCGGGATAATTCTACAAAAAATAATATAAAAGTTTCATTGGTTGCCTGCAACAAAGTCGGCGCTGGTGTGCTTGATATAGCAAGAGAACTCAATATCCCTGCCATTTTGCTTGATAAAGAAAAATTTTTTAGGGGCAATGCCTATGTGGATGAATTAAAAGAAGCAGGTATTAATATAATAGTGCTTGCTGGTTTTTTATGGAAGGTGCCCAGCGCATTGGTGAATGCCTACCCCGGCAGAATAATTAATATACACCCAGCACTGCTGCCTAAATACGGTGGCAAGGGCATGTATGGCAATTTTGTGCATACTGCTGTAATAGCTGCGGGTGAAAAAGAAAGCGGCATCACCATCCATTTGGTGGATGAGCTATACGACCATGGCCAGCATATTTTCCAAGCCACTTGCCCGGTACTGCCCGGCGATACGGCGGAAAGCCTGGCAAGCCGCATACATTCGCTGGAACATGCCAACTATCCAAAAGTGATAGCGGAGTTCGTAAAAAATTTGGAAGAGCCGATGAAAGATTTGATTTTAAAATTTCATGCCTTTATAAAAGAAAAAATAGAACGATATAAAAATCTATATGCATTCGGCGAAGACAGTATTCGATATGATTTTTATCATGCAGCCTTGAATTTATTTAATCTGACCCCTTCTGATATTATTTTAGAACAAGCTCTCCCTTCTTCGCTGTTTACAGCAAAAGAAAGGGATATTACAATGCGAACAAAGCAGGGCAGAAGTCTCGAAAAACCCGAATTTGATTTAAGAATTGATCCTATAAAACAACTTCAATCCGGCCTGTTAGCAGAATTTGCTTTTTTCAGATCGACTGAAACCGCACATCATCAAGCAAAATCACAAAGACATGGAAAACTTATGAACGAGATGTTCCGATTGGCTCTCCTGAAAAGTTATAAAAATGATAATGGCGAATTCATCTATAAAGACTTTTCAAAATTTAGATGTTTATTAATCTGTGTCACAGATTCTGAAATGATTGATTACGGCTACAATGATCGAGGACCTCGTGCAATACCAATACAAGCAAAATATGAGCTTTCCGAAGACTATTTAAAAAAATTTCCTAAAACAATAACAGGGTCCATAGATGATAAATTTTTGAGTAAAGCAAAAACACTAAAAATTGTTCCTGTTGCAACGAGGATTTACGAATTTAATGAACCAGCGAAATCAATAACTCCAAAATGGGCAACATGGGTTTGGGAAGTTAGTTACAATCGTATCGGAATTTAGGTTTTTCGCGATTATTGATGTTTTCACACCACCAATCGCGAATGGAAGATTTGGATAACAAAGGGAATTGATTTTTATAACCCGGCACCATACACCCACGCATGTAGCAACTTTCTGCTGGTGCTTATTTTGGCAACCATCCTATAAGTGGCATAATATAATATATTGCTGGTTGCGGCATCCTCCTTAACCACCGCTTTTTCACCAAACCATTTTGCGTGTATAAACCAGCAGCTGGCATCATCAACCAATATAAAACCAACGTGGCTGTTTAGCCCAATAATGTACAAGCCCGCCCCCTGTTGGCGCAAGTATGCCAGTACTTGGGTTAGGGGTTTCTCGTAAAATAGTTTGGTATCCTTTTTTTCAGCCAAGTGGTGAATCATCTCTTCTGAGTCCATTTGCCCCATTTTAACGCGGTTTACCCGTAGGCCTGCATCCCTTAACACCGTGCTTACAAAATAGCCGCAGGCAATGGCACCGGTGCCAGGTGTTTGGGAGGTTCCATTAAAATCCCAAGCGGTGCCATACCAGTAGGGCAAAATTGAGTCGGCCACCAGTTGGGTAAACCGTTGGCCCAGCAGGTCGGTTGTAGTGCTTTGGTGCCCGCCCAGCTGCGCCCTGGCGAGCTTAACCGAATGTAGGGTGTTGGCGTAACAATGCTTTAATGGGCCAGTCGGCGGGTAAACAACCCTATTGTGGCCCAGTGCAGCGGCGGGGCTGTTGGTAAACGAAAAGGCAACGCCTATTAACAATGTCATTTTTTTCATGGTTGGGGTTTTAATATAGATGCAGCACTGCAATATTTCCACATCTTATATTATCTTCCCCAAAAATTTGCTGTATGAAAAAAATTATACTCCTTCATTTGGTTATGCTGCTGGCGTTTTGCTTGCAAACATTTGCCCAAACCATAAACACCAGCGGTAACCCCGCCGCAACGGTAGATTATACCCGGCTTAAACGGATTGACACCTTGGTGAATGATTATATAGCCAAAGGCTGGCTAACCGGTGCGGTAACCTTGGTAGTAAAAGATAACCAGTTGGTACAATATAAAGGATACGGCTACCAAGACGCAGACAGCAAAAAGCCGATGCCCCCAGATGCGCTGTTTAGGTTGGCATCGCAAACAAAAGCCATTGTGAGCGCAGCTATTATGACGCTTTGGGAAGAGGGCAAATTTACTTTGGATGAACCGATTGCCGATTTTATACCCGAGTTTAGGCACCCGCAGGTGCTGGATAAGTACAATGCGGCAGACACTACTTATACCACCATACCCGCCAAACGGGAAATAACCTTCCGCGACTTGCTTACCCATACCGGCGGCCTCGATTACGCCGCCATAGGCAGCCCAAATATGAAAGCCATTTATTCCAAAGTGGGTATACCAGTAGGGTTGGGTAAAATTACTGCCAATCTTAAGGAGCGTATGGCGGCACTGGGCAAGTTACCGTTGGTAAGCCAACCCGGCGAAAAATGGGTGTACAGCCTTAGCGTGGATGTGTTAGGGGCCTTGGTTGAAATTATGAGCGGCACAAACCTACAGGATTTTTTGAACCAAAAACTGTTTAAGCCATTGGGTATGAAGGATACATACTTTAATGTACCTGCAACCAAGGCCGCACGCCTGGCCACAGTTTACACCGAAGACAGCTTGGGGCACGTGGTTAAATGGGACAAAAACGTTAGAGGCGCAGACCCAGATTACCCCCTGCTGGGCAATACGTACTACTCTGGCGGCGCTGGCTTAACGGGAACAGCTTATGATTACGCCATTTTTTTACAAATGATGCTAAACAAGGGCAAATACAACGGCATACAAGTGTTGGCACCCCGTACGGTGGAACTGATGACCAGCGGCCAGTTAGATTTTATGTTTAATGGCATGGACAATTTTGGTTTGGGTTTTGACATTACCAGCGAAAAATCGGCGGCACGCTCCCCGAGAAACGCAGGTAGCTTTTCCTGGGGCGGTTATTTTGGCACCACTTATTGGGCCGACCCAAAAGCAAAGTTGATAGGGCTTATTATGACGCAACAAAGCCCCAACAGCCATGGCGACTTGGCAACAAAAGTTGAACAGTTGATGTACCAGAGTGTAAAATAGATTGGTGGCATTGCGGCTTTATACTTTACACTAGCTTATATTTTTATTAGCAATTTTCATAGTCAACAATCCTTAGTTTTGGGCCATGGCACAATTAGATGCAACAAAATGGGTGAACGAGTATGGCGACATGCTGTACAGGTACGCCATACCCCGGGTGAATGACAAAGAAATTGCCAAAGACCTTGTGCAGGACACCTTTTTGGCGGCTTGGCGCAACCACGACAATTTTAAAGGCGAGATATCAGAAAAAAACTGGCTGTTCACCATTCTTAAAAATAAGATTATTGACCATTACCGTAAAGCCAGCACAAGGCTTACGGAGGGTTTGCCAGACAATACCAACGACCCTTTTTTTGATGAAGCCGAACATTGGACCGAACAAACAGGCCCCAAAGAATGGGGCATTGATTATACCCAAGGCGTTGAAAAAAGGGAATTTTACGAAATTTTAAACCGTTGCCGCAAGAAATTGAAAGACATACAAAGTGCTGTTTTTGCAATGAAATACCTTGACGGGCTGGAAAGCGAAGAAATTTGTAAGGAACTTAACATTTCCGCGTCAAACTTTTGGGTATTGGTGCACCGTGCCAAACTTAATTTGCGTGCCTGTTTAGAGAAAAACTGGGTATTGAAATAAGTTTTGGCATGGTGGCAAATACCGAACGGGCTTACGGTTTAGCCTTTAACCGGGTAATTTTTAATGAAGCGTATGAGTTTGCAAATAACCTGTAAAAAAGCAACAGAATATATTGTACTGCGGGAGGAAGGGAAGCTTTCGCCCAAAAAAAGGCTGCAACTTTGGCTGCATTTCGGCATTTGTGGTTTGTGCAAACTATTTTCAAAACAAAGCAAGTTCATCAGCCGCAACGCGGCACACCTCCACGAACATGTGGACGCTTCACTAACCGATGCTGAGAAGCTAACCATTGTAGAAAGTTTGCAACGGTAACACAGGTAGGTATACGGAAGAGATCGTTCATAAACATGAGTTTTTCTGCAAAACGGCGTTTTTATACAACATTGTAAAGTGTACCCGTTTTAAGTCACTTTTTCTACCGACATTACATCCCCCCTATTAATTTTATTTTATACTTTCTTCCCCTTCCCTTAATTTCAGGGCATTTATTATCCTGCCAACACTTCTATGAGACAAAAAATATTGCTTGCCATTGCACCGGCCATCCTGTTATTACTGCCTTTATTGATATCCGCACAGGATGCTGTTGACACCGTAATGATGCAAAAAATAAAAGACGAGGAGACCATCAACTCAAAAGTAATTTCCATTGCGCACAACCTTACTGATGTTTGCGGCCCCAGGCTCACCAATTCACCCGGGTATAAAAAAGCGGTTGCCTGGGCGGTGGATCAACTCAAAGGCTGGGGCCTTGCTGCCGCCCCTGAGGCTTGGGGCGAGTTTGGCAAGGGCTGGAGCACCGAGCAAGTATATGCAGCCATGCAACAACCCTATTACCAACCGTTGATAGCCTACCCCAAAGCTTGGTCGGGCGGCACCAACGGCCCTCTCACGGCTAAGATTTGCATGATTGACAGGCTGGACTCTACCTCTATTGATGCCCAGGCCGCCAACATAAAAGGCAAGATTGTAATGGTAAAATCAACCACCACGGCATTGCGGTCGGCCTTTGTAGCCTATGGCAAAAGATATGCAGAAAGTGAATTGAACAAACTGCCAGATACCTACATGCTATCAAGAGGATTGCTGGAGTATTTTGTAAAATTCCAAACCAAAGAATATTTAGCGCAGAAATATTTGCAATCAAAGGGTGCGGCGGCGCTACTGTCCATGACAAGTACTGAACGGGATGGCACCTTGATTGTTGACGGCACACCTGGCTATGCAAAAGGCTACGATAATCCGCTTGCCCAATTGGAAGTGTCAACGGAGGATTATATGCGCTTACAACGCCTATTGTTAGACAAAAAAGACGTGGAACTTGGCCTAAACGTACAAAACAAATGGTACACCGACGACCTGCAAGGATACAATGTTACCGGCGAAATTGCAGGCACCGACCCTTTGCTAAAAAACCAAGTGGTGATGGTTGGCGGCCACCTTGACAGCTGGCACAGCGGTACCGGCGCAACAGACAATGCAGCTGGCTGTATTGTAATGATGGAAGCCATGCGTATACTAAAAGCGTTGGGTGTGCAGCCCCGCAGAACCATACGCATTGGCTTATGGGGCGGGGAGGAGCAAGGGCTGGTGGGTTCGTTCGGCTATGTAAAAAAACATTTTGGCAACCCCGCCAACATGCAGCTATTGCCTGAGCAAAAAAACATTTCCGCATATTTTAACCTCGACAACGGTTCGGGAAAAATACGCGGCATTTATTTGCAAAAAAATAAAGCTGCCGGGCCAATATTTAAAAGCTGGCTAAATGCCATAGCAGATACCAGCGCCACAGGTATTACGGAAAGTAATACTGGCAGCACCGACCATTTATCGTTTGATGCCGTAGGCATACCGGCTTTTCAATTTATACAGGATCCTCTGGAATACGAAACCCGTACCCACCACAGTAACATGGATACGTACGACCACTTACAAATTGAAGACCTGAAGCAGGCAGCCGCCGTGGTAGCATGTTTTATTTACAATGCGGCCATGCGCGACGAAATGATACCCCGTAAGCCTTTGCCCAAGGCGACCCGCTTTTTGTTTGATACTGATGGGCCGTTGTAGTAGTTGCCAATGGTAACACAATTATTGCGTGGGCAAGCTTTAAATGGGTAGGAATGGAAATGCAGGAGTGAAATTTTCTGTCGTTAATACCGGTTGAGTTTAACAGGGATGGCACGTTTTGCGAAGCTATAATTACGCGCCCATTGATGTTTTGTCAACTACAACACAAGGTGCTGCCCACCATATAGCCATACTAGCTGCGGCAAAAGGGTTGCCGAGCTTAAAATGTGTTATGCGAATTTTATGGCTGGCCATTACAAAGCGCTTTACAGCCGGCAAATCAACCATTTGGCTAATATCATCACCAAAACAACCTAAAAGCCTGTTCAAAAGCATTATTTGCCAAATTTTACTTTAACGTTCTTTTTTGTTAAATTCATTTACAATATATTTGTACTACATCCTTAGATTATCCGCAGCCGAATGAAAACATTCCTAACAATACAAGGCCAGTATTCATGGCCATTATTTTTTTCCTACAAAAACTTACCATTATGAAAAAGCTAACTATGTTAGTATGCCTATGCCTGTTAACCGCAATTTACGCCCAGGCGCAACACGAAATGAGGGATAATACATTTGGGGGCATCGGCGCGGGCCTGCTTTCGCCATTGGGCAATTATAAAATTAACGCAAAATCGGGTTTTCAAGTTAATGCTGAAATTAACGGGCGTATTTACAGGCCCTTGTGGTTTTATGTTGACGCGGCCTACGAAAACCTGCCTTTAAACAACAACGTATTAGTTACTTCATCAGCCATCAGCACCATAGGCGGCGGCGTAGGGGTAAAGCTATTTCCTGTTAAATTTTTGTATCTCAAAGGCGGCGCCGGTATAAGAGGCGTAATTTCTGGTGTTTTGCCAGATAGCGATAATTCCACCATTTATTTTAACGCAGGTGCAGGCCTTTACCTACTTAAGTTTTTAAACGTATTTGTTGACTATAACAGCTGGCAAGCGCAAACTAGCAAACCCGCCAATAACTATATTGTGGCAGGCATTAAACTTTCATTTGGTAGAAAATAACTAACTCACCATGCCATATTATACGGGTTAGTGGTTGCGTTATGGCAGATTTTATGCTATTGCGGTAGTTTTTTTGCAAACGCAAAATAATTACCGCAATGTTTTTATATTACACCATCAGTAACAAACCAAGTTTGTGCCTGCCACAAAAAATATTTTAACCACACAAATAGCCTACATGAAACGATTGCTTGTTTTGCCTGCACTTTTACTGCTGGCTGGCACAGGTATTTGCCAGCAAAAATTTAACGGTATTGATGCCAATATGGGCAATATATTCCGTTTGTCGGATGCCAAAAGCCGGTCCATCAGCCCGGAGAATTTTACTGGCGAAAAAGGCAAGGGGGGCATGGCTGCAACGGGTACCGGGGCCGGGCCTGCGCGGGAATTGGGCCAAACCTGGAAGCTTAGCCCCAGTGTGGTTATTAAGGCGAATACCACTTTTACCCTTGCGGAGATTGACGCACAAGGCAGTATACAACATATTTGGATGACACCCACGGGCAACTGGCGTTTTTCTATTCTGCGCTTTTATTGGGATGATGAAACCACGCCCTCTGTTGAGGTGCCTGTGGGTGATTTTTTCTGTATGGGTTGGGGTAAATACTCCCCCTTGCAGTCGCTACCCATCGTCGTTAACCCCGGCAGTGCCTTTAACAGCTATTGGCCTATGCCATTTAGAAAAAAATGCAGGGTAACCATGGAAAACATTAGTAACGAGGATATGGTGCTTTACTACCAAATTGACTACCTGCTTACCGAAGTGCCTGCCGATGCCGCTTATTTTCACGCGCAGTACCGCCGTGTAAACCCGGTACCATTTAAGAAAGATTATGTGTTGGTTGACAGTGTGCAGGGCAAAGGCCAGTACGTAGGTACCTACATTGCCTTTGGGGCCTACGACAATGGGTGGTGGGGCGAAGGGGAGATTAAGTTTTTTATGGATGGCGACACGCAGTTCCCCACCATTTGCGGCACCGGCACCGAGGATTACTTTTGCGGATCGTACGACTTTGACAGCCGCCAAAAGCTGAATGGAAACGCCGAATCATCAGAATACACCGAATTTTGCAGCCCATACACGGGCGTACCGCAAGTAATACGTGGTGACGGGCATTACAATATTATGCAGCGTTTTGGCATGTACCGCTGGCACATAGCCGACCCAGTGCGGTTTGACAAAAACCTTAAAGTAACCATACAGGATATTGGTTGGCATCTTGATGGGCGGTACCTGCCCCGGCAGGATGATATTGCTTCTGTGTCGTATTGGTACCAAACCGAGCCGCACAATCCATTCCCCAAGTTACCGTCAAAAGATAATTTGGAGGTACGGTAAGGGCATTTGGCAAATCGGAAATTAAAAAAGAACCGAGAAAGGCTAGGCTGTTGCAAAACCAACACTAATGGGTAAAATTTAAGGGGAATGATATACAATAGCCTATCCTGGGCATTGCCTTGGGATAGGCATTTATCAAAAATTGCCGATTACAAAACAAAGTCCCATCGTTTAGCCAAATTCACAATGATTGTTGCTGGCCTTTTACCACCTGTCTTCCTCTGGTATACTGTCATCGGGTTGTTTAAATTGCCGCCGTGTCTCTAACTTCTCCAACTGCCTTTCAATAATGAGCGCAGCTATTAAATTACCTGCATTGGCACCCGGTGATTCAGCCAATAGTTGCTTTAGCTTTTTCTCGCTAATGTCAAGGCGGTAAAGGATTAGGATGAGTTTGCTAAAATCGTAATTGATGAGCAGGTTGATATGATCCGACAGCTTTTGCCTGAACAAATCGGGGTTTATGCCCGGCACCAATGATAAACCAGTATGCTGAATAATACCCTGCTGTAATTGTTGCTCGTCATGCATCTGCGTAGTTTTGTTTTTGCAATAGTTGGATAAAACCGATGTTCAAATTTTCTCGCGTCGGCTAAATCAAATTATTTCTGCCGTATCAATTTTTTAATCATCACAATTTGTCCAAGGTGGTAATGCGCGTGTTCAGCAATGCCATGCAGGGTTTTATATAAACTGTCAGTACCTGTGGGCGAAAGCTCCCAAAGTTTTTCATCGGCTAACGCGGCCACCATTGTGGCAAGGTTCTTAAATGAACCAACGCTGGTAGACTTTAGTGTTTGCCATTCATCTTCGCTGCTTATGGTAATATCAAATCCGTTGGCCTCATTTATGGCTGGGTTAAGCCCATTTATCCGCTCTATAACAATATCGTTATAAAAGCCAATATGGTGTACCAGCATGGCAATAGAGTTTGTAAGGCCGGGCGGCACCGTAACTGCTTCGTGATAGGTTACATCGCTTATAACATCATCCAAGTAAATCTCCGTCCAGTTGCCGTTTACAACTTCGGCAATATGTTGTGCAACAAGCGTTGATATTTTCATCATAAACTAAGTTTTCATTACCTCTTATGGCCACTAATTATCTACCCTAGTTACAATTCCTGCAATAACCACATACAACCCGGTAAAAGCCCACTAAGCCAGTTTAAAAGTGCCCCTTTAGGGCATAGGGGCGTTATTATTCTCTAGTACCGCTCCATCACGCCCAAGCCAAACAACGCAAAGTCGTATTTTACGGGGTCTGCTGCATCCAGCGTGCGTAAATAGCCCGTCAGTTCTAGGGCTGCTTGCCAGTCAACCTGTTTTCTTTCTAGCAGGTTAAACCGCTTAGCCACACGCGCAACATGCAAATCCACCGGGCAAATAAGCCAAGCGGGTTGAATATTTTTCCAAATACCAAAATCAACGCCTTTTTTATCGTTACGCACCATCCAACGCAAAAACATGTTCAGCCGCTTACAGGTGGAATTCCGTTCGGGTGTGGCAATATGCTTTTTGGTACGGGTTGGCAGGTGTTCCAACAAAAAAAAATACTTGTTAAAACCTACCAGCATTTGTTCTGCCTCCTCTCTATCACTCTCCTTAAAAAGATGCATGGTAAAAGCATCCTCGAGGCTTTTATGGTGTTGGTAGTGGTGCCGTAGAAATTCAACAAAATACAACAGGTCGGTAGTGTTAAACGTACGGTGCTTAAAGGCAAGCAACTGCTGCAAGTCTTTATCGGTATGGCCCGTAATAAAGTCATACGGCGCCATGCCCATCAACTGCATCAGCTCTTTTGATTTATTAATGATGGTTAACCGTATGCCCCAAGAAAATACCGCCGTAAAAAAAGCGGCAATCTCAATATCCTGCCGTTTGGTAAACAGGTGCGGTATGCAAACTGGGTCATCTTTTATAAACGCAGGCTTGTTGTATTCGGCCACCTTGCGGTCAAAAAACTCCTTTAGCGTTTGTTGCTCCATGGTTGTTAAATGCCGGGCTATGTTACCCTAAAGCCTGGCCCAAATCTTCTATCAAATCGTCAATGTCTTCAATGCCAACGCTTAACCGAATCAAGGAATCACTCAGGCCGTTCTTCAGCCGTTCTTCCCTTGGTATGGAGGCATGCGTCATGCTGGCCGGGTGGTTTATGAGCGATTCAACCCCACCCAGGCTTTCTGCCAATGAAAATACTTTTGTTGACGAAAGTACTTTTGTGGCCGCCTCCAAGCTGTTGTCGGCCAGTTCAAAACTCATCATGCCGCCAAAACCGCGCATTTGCTTTTTAGCAATGGCGTAACCGGGATGGTCTTCAAACCCGTTCCAATAAACTTTGCCTACTTTGTTGTGGCGGCGTAAAAACAGGGCTACTTTTTCGCCATTTTCGCAATGCCGCTGCATACGCACATGCAAGGTTTTTATACCCCGCAGCACCAAAAAGCAGTCTTGTGGGCCCGGTACTGCGCCGCAGCTTTTTTGTATAAAATACAACTGCTCGCGCAGCATATCGTCGTTCATTACCAGGCAGCCTTGTATCACATCGCTATGGCCGCCCAAGTATTTTGTGGCAGAGTGCATCACAATGTCGGCCCCAAAATCGAGCGGGTTTTGCAGGTATGGGCTGGCAAATGTATTGTCAACGCAAACCAATATGTTATGGGGTTTTGCCAATGCCACCACCGCTTCAATGTCGGTTATGTTCATCAAAGGGTTGGTAGGGGTTTCCAACCAAATAAGCTTTGTATTGGCATTTATGTAGGGCAGTATGTTGCTGGCATCCTGCATGTTTACATAAGTAAACTTAATGCCATATTTGGCAAACACTTTGGTAAACAGGCGATAGGTACCGCCGTACATGTCGCTGGCGGCAATTACCTCATCGCCCGGGCTTAGCAGTTTAATAACAGCGTCCGTTGCCGCAACGCCACTGCTAAAAACCAGTCCGTGCCGCCCATTCTCAATAGCCGCCATCGCCTTCTCCAGCGCAAAGCGTGTGGGGTTTTGGCTGCGGGCATATTCATAGCCCTGGTTTTTACCCGGTGCTGCCTGCACGTAGGTGGAAGTTTGGTAAATGGGCGTCATTATAGCCCCTGTGGAAGGGTCTGGCTCAACACCTGCATGTATTAATTTTGTTGCGAGTTTCATGTATGCCCTTTGGTTATTTTGTACTGCAAAGGTGTGGAAACTTATGCTGTTTGCCACCCCCATATTTTCGTTGTTGTAATTTAACACAAGGTTAACCCTGTTAACAGACTACGAATTTATTCGTTTATTGGCCGCCCAAATAGTGTTTTTACCGCTCAACATGCGGGATTGATAATGCCCGGCTGCAAACTAACAGCCACGTGTTTTTGCACATTACCGGTGGTGTATAACCACATAAACATGTTTAAAACTGCTAATACCTTAGCGGTGCTAATACAAAACTTAATTAGTAAAATAAAGTATATGAAAAAGACAATCTTCCTTGCTGCCGCCTTAATGCTAACTGCCTCGTTTTTATATGCAGGCACCGAAACCAAAATGGAAAAAATATTCAGGGAAACATTTCCCACTGCCGTTAACGCCAAATGGACAAAAGACGACAATGGTTACCTTGTAAGCTTTACCCAAGCAGGCACCCTTACCCGCATTTGTTATACCAAAAACGGCAAATTTGTAAGCTCGTTGCGGTACTATGCCGGTAAAGATCTACCCACCAACGTGCTGCTGGCGGTTAAAAAAAAGTACCCCAACCAAGATATTTTTGGGGTAACTGAGTTTACCAACAACGAACAGGTGATATACTATATAAAACTGTTCAACGGTAAAGAATACACCAGCCTAAAAGCCTACAGCGATGGTACTGTTGCCAATGAAGCTGCTGATGAAAGCAATGATGACAACGAACAATAACCTTTACCACAGTTTAATAGATAAACCTATAATAATTGCGCAATACACATATACCGCCAGTCGCTGTTTTTCCTGCCGTGGGCGTGGGATGCAGCGGCTGGCTTATTTAACACCTGTTTACCCAACACGTTTTCATGTACCAGTTTTTTGCGGGCCTCCATCATCAGTTCCAGCGCCGCAGGTTGCTGCATCCAATTTTTCTGCGGCGGCTCGTAACCAATTTTATCGGTACGCCATGTTATTTCCTTTGGCAGTTTGCCTTCTACCGAACGCCTTAGCACCCACTTTGTAAACCCATCGCGTATTTTATAATGGGCCGGTAGGCTAAAAACAAACTCAACCAATTGGTGGTTTAAAAATGGCAGCCTTGCCTCCCTGCTATGCGCCATAGAGTTCCTGTCGGCATACCGCAACATTTCCTGCAGGCCCTGGGTAAAAGTATTATAATATAAAATATCCTCCAGTTTATTCACCACAGGTTTTTGCAGGGTATCTGCCACTTGGTATTTTCCCAAAAATTCGGGGTGAATGTTTTTATTGCCTAGTTGTTGCCTAACAGCCATTTGTTGTAACTGAGCAGCCGCCTTTTTGGGGAAAAAAGCCGCTGCATAGTTTGCAATGCCCCAAGCCTCTAAAAAATGGTTTTGTTGTAACAGCCGTTTCTCCATTTTAAATGCGGGTACATTTGTGCGCAACAATTGTTGTAAATACCATGGAGCGTATTTTTTATAGCCGCCCAAAATTTCATCGGCACCCTGCCCATCTAACAATACCGTAACACCCTGAAGTTTGGCCAGCTTATACACCATAAACTGGGCCAGTACACTGCTGCTTTGCAGCGGTTCTTCCTGGTGGTACATCAACGTACTAAAATTATCAATCCAGTCATTGGCCGTAACTTCAACTATGTGTTGATGCAAACCAAAATGCCCGGCCACTTGTTTACTAAAAGTAAGTTCATCTTTTTCAAAACCGGGAAAAACAGCCGTAAAGCAATCGTGTGTCAAATGTGGTGCCCTTAACCCGTCGCAAGCCGCCACAATGGATGAGCTGTCTAAACCTCCGCTTAAGCATGTGCCAATATTCACATCGCTCCGCAACCTTCTTTCAACTGATGCCGCAAACAGGCTGCTAAAATTCGCAATCGCTTCGCCTTCACTCAAAAGCTTCGATTCACCTTTTTCTTCACCATGGGCCATGGACCACGGACTATGGACTTTTTCACCATTCACGTTTATCGATTCACGATTTCCCCCATACCATCTTTTCATCTGCACCTTACCAATCTGTGGCTGAACGGTTAAGTAGTGCCCGGGCGGCAGGCTAAGTATATCGTTATAAAAAGTGGCTGTTTTTTTTATAGGGTTTTGCACATACCCCAGGGTAATATAATTAAGCACCATGGTGCCATTTAAATGCTTTGGCGCACCAGCAGCCCAAAGCCCTTTCATTTCACTTGCAAATACAAAACGCTCAAATTTACCGCGCTGGGCATACTGGGCATGGTAATATAAAGGCTTCTCCCCAAAGCGGTCGCGGGCAAGTATAAGTTGCTGCTGCTTTTCGTCCCACAGGGCAAATGCAAACATACCGTCAAACATTTGTAGGCAGTCTATACCCCAACAGTCAAAGGATGCAGGTATAACTTCGGTGTCGGCCCCGGTGGTAAAAACATAGCCTTGGGCTTGCAACAACTGTTTTAGCTCAATATAATTATAAATTTCGCCATTAAACACAATGGTGTAGTGTAAATAGTGTAACGGTTGGGCGGCACGGCTGCCCAAATCAATAATGCTAAGGCGTCGGTGCGCAAGGCCTACCTGGCCGCTGCTGCCCAACCAAAAACCTTCACCGTCAGGCCCGCGGTGTTGTAGTATATCGGCCATGGCAACCAATGTGCTGCGCCTAACCAAAGCCTCGTGTGGTGATATAATACCTGCTATTGCGCACATATTGTAAATATCGGGCTTAGTGGCCCATGGTTTAAAATAATTTGTTGATTATGTAAGGCCAAATTGGCTGAATTGCTCAAAAGCATAGGTTTTTACCGCTGGAAAAAATGCTTGGTAATGCTCCTGCAACTGGTTGTAGTTTACCATAAAGGCTTCAAAAACAGCCTCGCTGCTGTTTAGGTATGCCGCCCGCCTTGCCAAACCTGCAAAGCTTTTGTTTATACCACCAACATTTGAATAATTGTATAGCCAGTTCTGCTGCTGCATATAGGGCAACATGGCCGCAAAACGGGTTGGCAAAATAGCCACATTATTATCCAATACGCCGTAGGTGTGCTGCGCAAACAGTTGCAGGCTTGTGGGGGTAAACACATGCAGGTCGGTTGCAAGAAAGTGGTCGTACACCACATCCATAAACGCGCCCGCATACAACCCAACAAAAGGCTTAAACAATTTGGCGGCAATTTTTGTAACGGCATGGCTGTCGGTAAATGTGTCAATCATCCTATGCAGCATAATACCGTTTTGTACCATGGCTGGGTAGGTAAATTTTGCTTTCCCCTTTACAAAATCGCTGGCCATATTGCCCACCAATATTTCCGGATGGTTAAATGATAAATATGCGTGGGCCAAATAGTTCATCAAGTGGTATTTAGTGTTACCGTGTACCTGCAAGCTACACGTTTTTTAGGCCGCTTATACAAAATGTTAATGCCACAGTTATAATTTAACCATTAATTGACGGGCTTTATATTTTTTTTAAGAATTAGCCTACAATGCAATATTGGCAATGGTTTCAAGCCAATGTTACCACGGCTTAACATACTGTGTTCTACCGTTCATAACAGTTCGGCTATTAAAGCATTGCATTAATCACAATTGGGTTTAGTGGTTATAATGCAGCCGCTACTTTTACATCGTTAAAAAAACGAACAACAACTACAACAAAAAAATTACAAGTATGAAATCAAAATTATTCATCGCAACAGCAGCATCGCTGGCCATTGCTTTTGGCGCATTTGCAAAAAGCACTTCATCAACCAACACCGTTGCCATTAAACAATTAAAAGCTGAATTTAAAGATGCGGCTAATGTAACTTGGACCAGCACAGCAAGCAACCTTACTGAAGCCAGTTTTGAGTGGAACGGCCAGAAATTGCATGCCTTTTACAATGCCAATGGCGAACAAATTGCAGTAAGCCGCGAAGTGAGTGATGATAAACTGCCACTAAAAGCACTGCAAACCATTAAAAGCAAATATGCTGGTTACAAAACAACCGAAGCCATTGAATACAACAGTACCGAAGAAGGCCTTTGCTATTATGTGTCGTTGGAAAATAACAACAAAAAAATTATCTTACAAGTAAGCACCGAAGGTTCGGTTGCGGTTTATAAATAGGTTTAGGAGAGGTTTGGTGTTCAAAGTGTAAAAGCCCTGCAACTTGTGGGGCTTTTGCATTACCCGCCTATGTTTTAGGTTGTGCCTATTGGCCGGGCAAGCAAAAGCCCCGCAACGGCATGTTACAGGGCTTTTAGCATATTTTCGGGCTAACGGTTACAGTAGGTTTTTCTTCACATAATCGTAGCTCTTTTGGATACTGTCAAAAGGCGAACCGGGGGTAACATCTTGCTCAACAAAAAAGTATTTTAAGCCGGCTTTCTTGGAATGGGCCAGTATTTTTTTAAAGTCAATGGTACCGTTGCCAACTTCAGTAAAAAAGTGTTTGGGCGTGCTGTCCATATCTTTTAAGTGCATCAAAGGAAACCGGCCGGGGTGTTTTTCAATCAACGCCACGGCATCTTGCCCAGCTTTGTTAACCCAGTACAAGTCCATTTCCATTTTTACCAGTTCTTTGTCGGTGGCGTCAAGCAATATATCGTACGGGTAAACATCGCCGCCTTGCTTGTCAAATTCAAAATCGTGGTTGTGGTAGCACAGCTGTATATTGGCTTTTTTGCAAGTTTCTCCGGCTTTGTTCAGTTGTTCTGCCAAGCCCTTGTAATGGTCAATATTGCCCCTTTCTACAGGCGAAAGCCAGGCGCATACCATGTATTTTAGGCCAACAGCGGCGGCATCGTCCACTGCCTTGTCCCATTCGTGCAGCAGGGTACCTTTAACAGGGGCACCGGCCCCAGTGTCTTCCCCAAGCCTGTAATGCAGGCTGGGCATTACCAGTCCGTTGGTTTTTAGCAATGCCCCAAATGCTGCTGCATCCAAGCCATAAAAATTTTGGGTGCCGGTATAGGTTGCACCTTCTACCGTGGTAAAACCTATGGCGGCAACCTTGGCAAGCGTACCCGCGGCATCTTTGCCCATGGCATCACGCACGGTGTATAACTGCAGGCCTATGTCGCGGGTTTTAAAATGGGAGGCACCCGGAACAATTAGTAAACCGGCAGAAGCAATAGAGGTTTTTTTGAGGAATGAGCGTCTTGAAATCATATATTTATTTTTTACGTATGGCATACAGTTTTGTTATAAAACCGCGTTTTACAGCATTAAAACTTAGGAAAGGTATTATTTATTTGTATGTGCGGGTTATGATTAGACCAATTAATTGGCTAAAAATATAGTTAGCACCGCCCATAAAACCCCATATTTGCAAAAATTGAGGGGGTGCAAAACAGGTATTGGCCGGTTTATAGGTGAAAAATAATCGGGATTGCGTACAATTATTTTACCAGTGGCGGGAGTTTTGCACAAATTTTGCTAACAATAACAAAACAGCTAACAAATGGAAATACGTGATTACGGGCAGGCTGACATTGAAGTGGTACTGAACAAAGTGCGGGGCATTAAAAAAGATATAGGCACTTACCAACAACATGCATTTACTGACTATGGTGATTATATGGTGCGGTTAACAAATGGTTCAATTAGGATTTACCCTGAAGAACTGCAGTTTAGCAAGGAGCTTTTTCATGAAAGACTGAAAGATATTTCTTTTAGGTTTAGGAACAAATAATGGCTGGGGCCTAATGAGCAGCGTTGAATACATGTATTGGTGGCGCGGATAAAAGAGCCTGTTGAATGCATAAACCAATAGCCATTGAGGCGGGTTACCCAAATGGCTATTGGTGAAAATAAGCGGCATTATGCTTTGCCTTGCTAGCCACGCAAGCGTAAAAAAAAGGATTATTGTATTAATATCTAACCTTCAGAAACCCGGAAAGGTTGTTTATTAATGTAATGCTTACTTGCAAGGTTACCCTTCTTTAGATATATGCACCTCTGACCTTACCTCTGTGCCACTGGCATGTTGTCTGCTACTGTATTTAATATAGTCGCCGGCATTTTTAATATATTTTTCTTTCAGTTTCGCTTGCAATGCATCGGGCTGGCGCACGTTGTTTACCACAAACTCATTTTTGTTAAGTGTAAACGAAAGGGTCTCTTCGTTGGCAACTATACCTTGGGTTTTCAACAACGACACAATTTCTTTTATCGATTTGTTTTCAACCGGTGGCACCGGCGGTACGGGGGCAACCGGTGGTATGGGTGCTATTGGCGTTAACGATGTTGGTGGCGTCGGTGCTATCGGCGGGGTTGGTGCCACCGGCGGAATGGGCACTATTGGCGTGCGCGACATGGGTGGCATGGGTGCCATGGGGGGAATTGGCGCGATAGGTGGTACTGGTGCCATCATAAAATACTTGTCTGAATCCTGCAGCATCTGTTCAAATTGTTGATGCTGTTTTCTAAATTCCTGCTGCTGCCTAGTAAATTGTTTTTGTTGTTCGCGAAACCGCTCTTCCTGTTGTTTAAACTGCCCCTTCATTTGTTCTTGTTGCTGCCTAAATGCACCATTGGCTGCTATATCCAGCTGCCGTCGCATTTCTTCTTGCTGGCTGGCAAACTGTTTTTCTTGTTCCCTAAATTGCTCTTGCTGTTGGCCAAATTGCTCCTCTTGCCGCTTAAACTGCTCCTCCTGTTGGGCAAACTGCTTTTGCTGCTGCTCTTTCAGTTCAGCCCTAATTTTATTTAGTGTAGGGCGGTACAGGTCAACTTTATCGCCTGGTATTCTGCCACCGTTTACAAACAGGGCTGTTAATGTATCATCGTCTACAACAATCCTATACGCCTTCCCTTCATATTCGGTGTTAAAATTCAAGTGGCTTCCGTCGTGGCCAATATAAGTGGTGGTACCATGTTGCTTTTTTGTTTTTGTGGTGTCACTGTCAAAATCGGGGTTCGGGGCCATCGTAGTGTCGTTAATATTATCCGCAGGGGTAGCGGCATCTGTATTGTCTTGCGCCTTAGCGGCTTGGCTGTTTTGCACAACCTCCGCCTTTTTTACATCCTTATGCGTCTGTTTGGCATGCGCAAAGGCTAATGTTATAAAACTTATTATAACAATGCCGGTAGCCAATAATGTTTTTTCCATATTGTTTAATGTTTTATTAGTGTTTGTAATTATGCGTGTTACGCGGTTTAGCAAATGGTTCTTTCTGCCGGGCAGGCCTACGGCATAGTTGGTGGTTGTTAAATTGTACTCCTGAAACGAGATAAGGGCGTGTATAAATTGCTTTTTGTTTTTAACGTTGGCAATGGCAATATCATCGCAGCAATTTTCCCTTTCGTCTTTAATTAGCGACGATACCCACAGCACGGCTGGGTTAAAGAAAAATACGATCTCGCAAATGTTCTGCAGCATATTTACGAGGTAATCCTTCCGGCGTATGTGCGCTAGTTCGTGTAGCAGTATTGCCTCAATTTCATCCTTAGGCAAAGCGGTTATTACACCCAGTGGAAGCAGTATTATGGGTTTAAGGTGGCCCGTTACCATGGGTACTTTTGCAATGGCCGATTGCATAAGCGTCACCGGTTTGGTAAGCTGAACACTGGCAGCAAGCTGGTTAAGCCGGTTAACCCAGTATGCGCCAGCAGGTCTAAGGCCTTTGTGCCGCAGTATGTAAATACCCCTTAAGCCTATTAACAACTGCACACAACGAAAAGCAATAACCAGCAGCCACCCAAACACTATAAAGCCTGCATTGGCGGTTAGCCAGTTAAGAAGAATAGTAGTAACGGTTGCCTGTTTTACGGGTAATGCGCCAGACTGCAAGGCCCCAAAATTGCCTGTTACCACCACAACATTTAGTTGGGTTGGCTCTGCAACAATGGCCCTTTTTGCAACACTGCTTAACTGGTAGCAGTATGTACAGCCTACGCCTGCCGCAAAAACAAGTAACAACGCTGTTAGTATATTATACCTTACCGTCGCGCGCAATTTTTTTGTGAGCAACACAACAACACCCCCTGCTATGGCGAGCAGCAAGCCTTGCCATAGCGAATGAAACAAGGTGCGGCAGATAGCCTGCACGGTTTCGTTTGCCGAAATCTGCATACAAAAATATTTAGCGGTTAAGTAATATATAATACGCTACAAGCCTTGAGCGATAAGCTCAACCTACAAGCTGTAAATTGAATAGGCCCTTTCGCCTTTGTTGGTGTTTTCACCAACAAAGTATCCATCGCTATAGTTTTAACCGATTGAGAATCGTTGTTGGTGCAAACACCAACAACGGCGGATGACACCCCCACTAGATAAATCATAATTATTTAGGCACTTGAGTATGGTAGTAAACGGTATTGGTGTTAACCTTCCCAAACCTTATGCCTTACACCTTACTCTTCCAATTTCTTCAACAAGTCTTTAATGGCTTCCAATTCGGTTTTTGAAGTTTTTTTATTGCCTAACAATTGTAATACAAGGCTGCCGGCACTGCCATTGTACATATTGTCAACAAATTTATCCAGCAGCAGGCCTTTCATTTTTTGTTCGTCCATGGCTGCGCTGTAAATATGCTTCATGTTGGTTTCATCACGGGTTAGCAGTTCTTTTTCGGCCATTATCTGCATCAGCTTAAGGGTTGATGTATAATGCACTTCCCGCTTTTGTTCGTTTAGTTGCTCGTTTACAAAACGCACGGTGCTTGGGCCGTGCTGCCATAACACCTGCAATATCTCCAGTTCAGATTTTGTAGGCTCTGGCTTTTTGTTTTGTTCTTTTTCCGGCTTCATGTTATAAAGGTAGGAAATTTTTCGTACGAACAAATTTTTATGTTGCTTTTAGGAAAATATTTGCAAATGGGGAGGGTGGGTTAGGGTTTAACAGTTTCCGGTAAACGGGAGCAGCTACCAACACTAACCCTTAATCCAACACTGTAATGCATTAGACAAGTATTTGCCCCAAGAAATAAATTTTAGCCAACTCCACGATAATTATAGGGTAGACGTGACGGAAAAGCCAACAACCAAAATAACAATCACCTACAACAACGGCCAAACAAAAACCATAGAAGATTATTGCATGCAAGGCGCGTTCGGCCTAAAAAGGCTTTATGAACTTCTCTCCAACCTCCGCCTCAACCAAAACTGGCACTAACCATTTGCCGCCCTTTTTGTAACATTGTGCCACGTATGATCATCCATAGCAAGCTGCCCAATGTGGGCACCACCATATTTACTTTGATGAGCCAATTGGCCGCACAGCACAATGCCATTAACCTTGGCCAGGGTTTTCCTGACTATGCCATGAGCGGGGAATTGGTAGAACTTGTGGTGGCGGCCATGCGCAATGGCAATAACCAATACCCGCATACCAACGGGCTGCCCCTACTGCGCCAGCGGCTCGCAGAGAAAGTAAACAAACTGTACAATACACAAGTAAACGGCGAAACAGACATAACCATAACCGTTGGCGGCACGTACGCCATGTACAACGCCCTCACCACCATTTTGCAACCGGGCGATGAGGTGGTTGTGTTTGAACCTGCTTTTGACAGCTACCTGCCCAATATTGAGGTTAACGGTGGCATACCTGTGCTTATTACGCTGCCTTACCCCACCTTTAGTATACCTTGGGATGAGGTAAGGGCTAAAATTACCCCCAAAACCCGGGCAATCATCATCAACTCGCCGCAAAACCCGAGCGGGGCTGTGTTACAACCAGAGGATATTACCCAACTGGAAAGCCTGTTGGAAGAACATGAAAACATAGTTTTGGTGAGCGATGAGGTGTACGAACACTTGATATTTGACGGAAAACCCCATTTAAGTATTCTGCGTTACCCTGCACTGGCAGCACGCAGTTTCGTGTGTTTTTCGTTTGGCAAAACATACCATTGCACAGGCTGGAAAATGGGGTACTGCATCGCCCCGGCAGCCATGATGGCCGAATTTAGGCGGGTACACCAGTTTAATGCTTTTTGTTGCCCGGCACCGGTACAGGTTGCGTTGGCGGAATACCTATTGAATGAAAACGCCTACCTGGAGTTGAGCAGTTTTATGCAACAAAAAAGAGATTACTTCAGGCAAATGATGCTGCAAACACCTTTTAAACCCATACCCTCTTACGGCAGTTATTTTGAATGTTACAGTTATGCGGATATTAGCAACCAGCCGGATAAAGAATTTGCTATGCGGCTGGTAAAGGAGAAAGGCGTGGCAGTAATACCCATGAGCAGTTTTTACAAAAGCGGGCTTGATAACAAGCTATTACGTTTTTGTTTTGCCAAAAAAGAGGAAACATTGGCTGCTGCGGCCAAACGCCTGGCATCAGGCACATAATACATCAATAGTATTGTGTCTTTGCCTCCACCGTTTTGTCTACAATTTCTTTAATAATGCCATCCAGCTTTTGGGTTTCGTGCATCAATGCTTGCCGCAGGCTTTCATCCGCTATTTGCCCTTCCAACAAAGAAGTGATGGATAAAATATTAGCGAGCGGCGCACGAACGATATGTGATTGTTTCCAAGCAATGTCTTTCAATATCGCATTTTGGCTGTTTATTTTGTCTTCCGCTATTTTACTCGCTGTTATATCAGCCGCAGTATAAGCACAACCAATAATATTGCCTGCACGGTCGTACGCAGGTTGGTAATTCACCAACCAAACAAGGCTGCCCGTTGCAGTACCAATATCGGCCTGGCGGTTGTTCGTAGCAATGCCCTTAATAGCCCGGGTGGCAAAACGGGTAAAGCTTTGCTTAATGGGGCTTGGCAACTTAGCCGGCAAGTAATCGCCAACGGCAACGCTGGTTTGCATTGCATGTGTCATAAAATCTTCGGCCACCTTGTTAAACGCTAGCACGCGCAATTCTTTGTCAACCAGTAGGTGTAAGTTGGCTGTAATGCTAAAAAAAGCATTCAGCTTAATTTCTGAGTTCCGCACGGCTTCCTGTTTTTCCTTCAACTCGGTTATATCTGTTTCCACAATTACATATTGCACCAAGTTGCCGTCAGCATCTAACACGGGCTGCCCGTCGGTTAGTAGGTGGCATTCTTTCCCCTCTTTTGAGTAATGAATAATTTCCTTTTTAAAAGGCAATCGGTTTATGATGGCCTCTTGTATTTGCTTGGTGGTTTCAATATTGCTGTTGGGGCCATGCAAGCACTCGCTGGGCCGCCTACCATATACTTCATCTAGTGTAAACCCTGTTAGCCGTGTAAAAGCATCGTTCACCCAAGTTATCCGCCTATCCTTATCCAATATCATTACTTCGCTTGCTGTTAGCTTGGCTACCAACGAAAGCTTTTCCAA
This sequence comes from uncultured Parafilimonas sp., assembly GCA_903882935.1. GTDB lineage: Bacteria > Bacteroidota > Bacteroidia > Chitinophagales > Chitinophagaceae > JABDFW01. Next base: position 124,829 of record CAIRZB010000007.1, read on the forward strand.
CTCTTTTTTTGATTCCGTCAAATTTGCATTTATAACCACCAACTGGCTATTAAGTGCCGCAACTTCATTCTCCTTATTTTTCCGCGCCGTTATGTCAATCCTAAATGAAAATATCCGTTCAATGCCCCCGCTTTCTTTCATTATCGGTACAATAAAAGAATCGGCCCAGTATGTTTCGCCATTTTTTTTGCGGTTGCAAACCTCGCCATGCCAAGTAGTGCCCGCTAGTACGGTTTGCCACATTTGCTGCCAAAAACTGTTTGGGTGGTAGCCTGAATTTATAATACTGTGTTTGCTGCCTACAAGCTCATCGCGGCTATAGCCGGTAAGTTGGGTAAAATTATCGTTCACATATTCAATAATACCCTCGCAGTCAGTTATTGAAATGATGGAACTGGCCGTGATGGCCGCTTTATATTCCCGCAATTCCTTGTTTACAAGCCTTAGTGCCAGCTCCTGCTGCCTATATTTGGTAACATTGTTAACCGTTACCAACCTAACAAGCCTATTGTTAAACACCGCTTCAAAACTTGAGATGGTTACCCAAATGCATTGGCCTGTTTTTGTGCTGTGCCGCCATACGGTGCCGCCAAGTGTTAAAGGGCTTAGGCTGGCTAATTGGGTTTCCAACAATTCAACATCCTCTTGCGGGCGGATATCTTTGATTGTCATCTGCAAAAACTCTTCCCTCGAGTAGCCGTACAGCTTAATGGCAGATGGGTTTACCTCTAAAAATGCCAGCGTGGCAACGTCAAACACCCACATGGGGCTTGGGTTTTTGGTAAAAAAGTACCCAATAAAATCAGTATTACTGTTTAGCTGAAGATTATTTGGCACGTTGTTAATCATGGCGCATTTGTGGGAAATAAACAGCAAAAATATTTTGCATTTATTAAGCAGGTGCTTAAACAATAATTAAACGGCATTAAATATTGCTGATTTATGATTTGCTGGCAACCACCACCCCACAGTTCACATATTCATCAACTTATTTTACCGTTTATCAGAGTGGCTTTTTTGCAAAAATTCGTATTTAATTGATATTCAGATATTTAATACAAAGCCCATATCCATCCAGTGCAAGCTTCTAAAAAATAGTTGGTACTATGTATTGCATAGTAATAAATTTTCTACATCTTTGTGTTGTCAAAGCAAAAAAGCATTTCTGATTGGGGGATTTTGACAGGGCTGATTAAAAACTACTTCCTAATATCTCTACTCCAGAAATTAAATGACACAGTTATACAGTGTAGAAAATAATTTTAAAAACGGCCTGCCGCCGTGTTAACCAAACAAGCCGGCAGGCCCCAAAAACTCCGGTTATGGATATTCAGAACACTCAAAGCCAAATGCGGAAAGGAGTATTGGAGTTTTGCATTCTCTCCATCATTCGCCAGGGCGAGGTTTACCCCAGCGACATTGTGGAAAAAATGAAAGCCAGTAACCTGCACACGCTGGAAGGCACCTTGTACCCCTTGTTAACGCGGTTAAAAAACGCTGGGCTGTTAACCTACCGCTGGGTAGAAAGCAATTCCGGGCCACCACGCAAATATTTTTCAATGACGGAGGATGGCCTGCAGTTTTACAGCGAGCTTGAAAGAACATGGAACGAGCTTGCAGACGCGGTAAAAGCACTAACCACACCATCCAACGGAACTGAAAACACATATTAATACCCACCAACCAATAAATTAGCAGATATGAAAAAGGTAATTAACATAAACTTCCAAGGGCGGGTAATACCCATAGAGGAAGCCGCCTACGATATATTAAAACAGTACGTGGAAAGCCTGCGCCGTTTTTTTATTGACGAAGAAGGAAGGGACGAAATAATAAATGACATAGAGGGCCGCATAGCCGAACTGTTTGGCGAGGTGCTTAAAAAGGGCAGCACCTGCATTACCGAAGCCGATGTGGATGCCATAATAGCCAGCATGGGCAGGCCGGAAGATTTTGACGATGACGAAGCCAAGGTTAAAAGCCAATTGGGCGGCCAACAAAAAGGCCAGCAGGGTTCGTCATCTTCTTCTTCATCCAACTTTAGCAGCAGAGGCTTTACTGCAACTACTGCAGGCGGGCGCTTTTATAGGGATGAAAACCAAAAGGTAATAGCCGGTGTATGCAGTGGCATAGCCAACTACTTTGGCATTGACCCTTTGGTGGTGCGTATACTGTTTGTAATATTTGCGTTTGGCGTCGGTTTTGGCTTTGTGGTATACCTAGTATTGTGGGTAGCGGTACCCAGCACAGCATCTAAAGTAATTGGCTCGGTTAAAAAACGGCTTTTCCGTGACCCCGACAATAAACTGATAGCAGGTGTGTGCAGTGGCCTTAGCAATTATTTTGGGGTAAATATTTGGATACCCAGGGTACTGTTCCTAATTCCATTTATTTCGTTCGCATCCAGGTGGTCGCACTGGGGGGCTATCGATTTCCCTAGTTTTCTAAGCCTATCCTTCAGCCCCGGCGCACTCCTAATATACATTATATTATGGCTAGTGCTACCTGAGGCATTAACCACCTCTGAAAAATTGGAGATGAAAGGCGAACGTGTTGATTTAAACTCCATAAAAACCACCATCCAAAACGATATGGAGGGGTTTAAAGACAGGGCCGAAAAATTTGGCAAGGAAGTGGGTGAAAAAGCCCAACAATTTGGCAAAGAGTTTGGCGAAAAAAGCAAACAAGTAGGCAGCGAAATGGGCCATGTTGCACGGCGTGGCGGTAGCGGCGTAGGCCACTTAATTGGGCTGCTGATTAAAGGTTTTGTGTATTTTATTGTGGGGCTTATATTGTTTTGGGTATTGGTAGGCCTATTTGCAGCAGGTGTTGCACTGTCAAGCCTCTTCCCCACTATCAGAGACTTTGTACTGGCCGACGGGTGGCAAACAATTTTTGCCTGGGGTATATTGATTTTGGGCATTTGGGTGCCAGTAATAGGCATCATTACTTGGATAATACGCCGTTTGGCTAAAATGCGCAGCAACAGCCGTACCATACGTTTTACATTCGTTGCACTTTGGTTGCTCGGCTTGTTTTGTTTTGTTGGCCTAATCGCTTCCATAAAAGATGGCTTCAGATACCGCACCAATAACGTAGATGAACAACAGGTTTACCTAGCAAAGCCCGGTATTAGCAAGCTTGATATAAGGGTTGCCAAACAAAGCTGGTACCACATGCACGACAACTTTTTGCACTTTGAACCATTTGCGAGTTTTGACGATGATTCAGTGTATGTAAACAACCTTAGGTTAAGGTTTGTAAAATCTACCACCGACAGTTTTCAGGTAACCATAGCCAAAATGGCCAACGGCAAAACACCTGCCGAAGCAAATGAACTAGCATCCAAAATTGTGTATACTATTGCCCAGCAAGACTCCAGCCTTGTTTTTGACAGGGGCATAAAAATTGACCGGTCTAATAAATTCCGTAACCAAGCGGTATATGTAACAGTGGCCGTGCCAGTTGGAAAAAGAATTTTTGTAGAGGAAAACTTATGGTGGAACAATTTTAATACCCATTTTGGATGGGATGACGAATGGCGTTACCAAAATGATTTTTACGACCAAGGCGAACGTGCAGAAAGCAATGTTGAATATGTTATGACTAAAGAAGGCAAGCTGAAACGAGTACACCCAAAAATGGAAGACCGTAACGACGAGAACAATGGCAGTGATGATACTAGCACCACTGTAACGCCCAACAACGGTAATACTACTGACAGCAGCACATACCGTTACAAACAGAATGACAGCAAGCCGAAGGCACCCGTTAAGCCTACTGCACCCAAAAAAGACACGACGGGTGTAAAGCAGGCACAAACCAGCGCGGGCGAAAAGGTTATTACGGCATTACCCACAATGTTTATAGAAAGATTTACTATATAAACTCGGTTAGGTTGGGATTAAATTAGAACCCTGTCCTGTTCCCAGGCGGGGTTCTTCCCAATATTCAACACCATTCATTCTTAAAACACCCATCGTATGGAGCGCCGTAAAGTTGACGTGGTAGTGATGAGTGACTTGCACTTGGGTACTTTTGGCTGCCGCGCCCGCGAAATTGCCAATTACTTAAAAAGCATACAACCCGGCATATTGGTGTTAAACGGGGATATAATTGACGGCTGGCAGTTTAACAAGCGATACTTCCCTATATCGCACATTGAAGTGATTAAGGAGATCATGGCTTTGCTCGGCAAAGAAACCAGGGTGATTTACATTACTGGCAACCACGATGAAATGCTACGGCGTTACAGCGACATGCAGCTGGGCAATTTTCAGCTAACTGATAAGCTGGTGATGGAAATTAACGGTCAAAAGGCATGGATTTTTCATGGCGACGTGTTTGATGCCACCACCAAGGGCAGCACAAAATTACTGGCTAAACTTGGCGGCAAGGGCTACGACCTGCTGATATACCTTAACTGCTTCATCAACTGGTGCCTAAAGGCCATGGGCAGGCAAAAAATGAGCTTTAGCAAAAAAGTAAAAAACAGCGTAAAAAAAGCGGTTGCTTGGATAGGCGATTTTGAACAAACGGCAGCGGAACTGGCCATTGAAAAAAAGTATGATTACGTTATTTGCGGCCATATACACCAACCCCAAAAACGGGTTGTTTAAACAAAAGCCGGCAAAGTAATGTACCTAAACAGTGGCGACTGGATTGAAAACCTTACCAGTCTGGAATACAACAACAACGAATGGAATATTTACCAATACCACGATGCCGAATTTGCCAACAACCCTTCAACCAACCAAAATAAAAAACTGCCCATGCTTAATGTTGTTACTGACGAGGTACAAATGTTTACTTTGTTGGAAGGCATTGCCGCCAACGGCGAAGGTTTTGCCGGCCTGTTGAAAAAGATCACTTCAAACAGATAGCAGTCAAAAGATCCTTTCACGTAAAGATTTTTTTCTGCAACGCTACCCCTTTTGCCCGCCTAATCAGCGCTAGTATTTAATACTTCCCCATTCAAAAGCCAATAAGCCCGTTTTTCCAAGGACTACCTACCGTGTGCCATCTACAATAGCAACCTTCATACCCCCCAATGGCCAATGACTTATTGACTTAATGACCGTTTTAAAACAGTTTCAATTACTTTTGCCATGTTCAAAATAAACAGCCCCGATTTTTATGAAGAATACGCCTTTTACACACAAACACATTGCGCTGGGAGCCAAAATGGCCCCGTTTGCAGGGTACAACATGCCCATTAGCTACACCGGTATTAATGATGAGCATGCCACCGTGCGCAACAACGCCGGTGTGTTTGACGTTAGCCACATGGGCGAGTTTATTGTAAAAGGGCCCCAGGCGTTGGAATTGATTCAGCGTGTTACCACCAACGATGCGTCAAAGCTTACCAATGGTAAGGCGCAATACAGCAGCTTTACCAACAACGAGGGTGGGATTGTGGACGACTTGATAGTTTACTGCCTAGAAGAAAACAAATCGTACATGATTGTGGTAAATGCCAGCAATATTGAAAAAGACTGGGCTTGGATGGGCAGCCACAACATACACAATGCCGAAACACATAACATAAGCGAAAAAACATGCCTGTTGGCCATACAAGGGCCCAATGCCTGCAAAATAATACAGCAACTTACCGATGTGGATATTTTAAACCTAAAATATTACACGTTTGTACGCGGCGTATTTGCTGGGGTTAGCAATGTTATAGTTAGTGCAACGGGTTACACTGGCTCGGGCGGTGTGGAGATTTATTTTGAAGATGCCGACGGCAATGCCGACAAGATATGGGATGCCATTTTTGAAGTGGGCACACCGCTTGGTGTAAAGCCCATTGGCTTGGCAGCCAGGGATACCCTGCGCCTTGAAATGGGGTACTGCTTATACGGCAATGACATTGACGATACAACCACCCCATTGGAAGCAGGGCTGGGCTGGATAACCAAACTGAATAAACCAGTAGCATTTACTGCCCAAGCAATATTGGAAAAGCAAAAGGCAGCTGGCATACAGCGCAAGCTGATTGGCTTTGAAATGGTAGCACGCGGCATACCGCGCCACGACTACCTTATTAAAGATGCTGCAGGCAACAACATTGGCAAAGTAACCAGTGGCACCCAAGCACCCAGCCTTAACAAAGCCATCGGCCTTGGCTATGTTACGATTGAAAACGCAGCCCTGGACAGTGAAATTTTTATTGACATCCGTAACAACCCGGTTAAAGCCAAAGTGGTAAAGTTTCCGTTTAGTTAAGAGGAGGTGCCCCCCTCACCCCTTAATCCCCTCTCCACGGGTGGAGAGGGGGCGTACGAGCGCATGGAGAGATGGGCGACGTGGGCCCCCGAAGCAGAAAAATACAAACCTAATTTATCATACTATGGCTTCTTCGCAAATCCCCTCTCCACGGGTGGAGAGGGGGCAGGGGGTGAGGGTATTTCTCACCACTCATATAAATGCCCCCGTTGAAAGGGTTTTTGACCTTGCGAGGAGCATTACCCTGCACCAGGAAAGCATGCGGCACACAGATGAAAAGGCAGTGGGCGGGGTTACTGAAGGTTTGATACAACTTGGACAAACCGTTACTTGGCAAGCCAAACACCTTTTTAAAACCAGGCTGCTAACCGTACAGATTACCGCCATGGTGCCGTACGAATCTTTTACTGATGAAATGGTGAAAGGTGATTTTAAAAACATGCGCCACCACCATTATTTTAAAGCCACAGCCAATGGAACAGTGATGGAGGATGAGTTTAGTTTTGCCTCGCCGTATGGGGTGCTGGGGCAGATGGTAGACCGTTACTTTCTTACGCAATACATGAAAAGACTGCTGCAGCAGCGGAATGCCGTTATTAAAGCCTATGCAGAATCACATACGTGGAAAACTGTTTTGGTATAAAAACCCTTAGCAAGATACATTTGCGCAAACCAACCTTTTAAAAATGAACGCTAAATTATTGTACCTGGTTTTGTTGCTGGCTAGCATAACAACTTTTAGTTCCTGCGGTAAGTTTATTACCGAAACCGGCAAGGCATCGTACTATGGGGATGATTTTAACGGTAAAAAAACTGCCAACGGGCAAACCTTTAACAAAAATGCCCTTACTGCCGCCCACAAAACACTACCTTTTGGCACTGTGGTAAAAGTTACCAACCTTAGCAACGGTAAAACAGTAATTGTTACCATAAACGACCGTGGCCCCTATGCCAAAGGCAGGATAATTGACTTGAGCGAAAAAGCCGCGGCCAATATTGACATGATTAACCAAGGGGTGGCCCAAGTAAAGCTAAAATACAAACGAAAGAAAAAATAAATTTGCCCCATTAAACACATTGCTATTGCCAACCATTGTTTTAACCGTAACGAACGACCTTACGTACGACCAACGTATGCAACGCATCTGCACATCGTTGTCATTGGCCGGTTATACTGTTGTTTTGGTGGGCAGGCAGCTAAAAACATCCAAACCCTTGCAACAAAAGCCATACCTTCAAAAAAGGTTGGCTTGTATATTCACCAAAGGGTTTGCCTTTTATTTGGAGTATAACTTTCGGTTGTTTTGTTGGCTGCTGATTAACAAAGCAGATATTGTTTGCGCGATTGACCTTGACACGATTTTGCCTGTGTTGTTCACCACCCAACTACGCGGCAAAAAGCGGGTGTACGATGCCCATGAGCTTTTTACGGAGCAGGTTGAAATTATTACCCGGCCCTTTATTCACAAAATATGGCTGGGTATTGAACGTTTTGCAGTGCCAAAATTCCCTAATGGGTATACAGTAAACCAATTTATAGCCGATGAGTTTAAGCGGCGCTATGGTGTAAACTATGCTATAATTCGAAATTTACCCTTTCTTGCCGAAAACGAAACCTCGACACAGGAAAGCCAAAACCCCGATCAGGCGGATAGTAACAATCAACCTGTACCTGCCACCACAAAATTCATTATTTATCAGGGTGCCGTTAACGAGGGCCGCTGTTTTGAGCAGCTGATACCGGCTATGCAACAGGTAAATGCCAAGTTAGTTATTTGTGGTGAAGGCAATTTTTTTAGCCAAGTTAAACAGTTGATAAAGGACAATGCCGTTGAAGACAAAGTTGTGCTGAAAGGCTATGTTATGCCAGATGATTTGAAAAGGCTAACCCCGCTGGCACATGTTGCGGTAACGCTTTTTGAAAACACCGGTTTAAACCAATACTACTCTCTTGGCAACCGTTTTTTTGATTATATTATGGCGGGTGTGCCACAAGTGTGTGTTGATTACCCCGAATACAATGCAATAAACGATGCCCACCATGTTGCATTGTTGATAAAAGATACCAATACCAGCACTATTGTAACAGCATTGAACAAATTGCTGGATGATACTGTTCTACATAAGTATCTTGCCGAAAATTGCATAACAGCACGCAAGCAATTGCAGTGGCAACAGGAGGCGGCAAAATTGATTGGCTGGTATAAAAGCCTGTAATAAAAGTAGCTGTTGGTAAATTTTGCCTGCTGTACATTACACAATTAACTAAAAACTGTATACTGGAAAAACATTTGCACATAATAAGCCTTACGGTACCCTACCCCGTTGATTATGGCGGCGTGTTTGACCTTTTTTATAAACTTCCGGCATTGCATGCCTTGGGCATTAAAATCCATCTGCACTGTTTTGATTATGGGCGGGGCAAACAGCCGGAATTAGAAAAATACTGCCTATCGGTGGATTATTACAGCCGTAACAAAGGTTTTGAAATGTTTTTCGACAGGCTGCCTTACATAGTAATGAGCCGTAAAAATGAAACCTTGCTGTCTAACCTTTTGCAGGATGACCACCCAATATTAATGGAGGGCATACACTGTACTGCTTTATTCGCAGATGCAAGGTTTAACAACCGCAAAAAATTTGTACGCCTGCACAATGTTGAATACAAGTATTACGACAGCCTTTATGAAAATGCCAATAAGCTGTTTAAAAAAATATACTACCTGCGGGAAAGCCGCCTGCTAAAAAGCTTTGAAGCACTGGTAGCCGACCATGCCACTGGTTTGTTTACGGTAACACCACACGACAAAGCTGTTTACCAAGCCGAATTTAACAGCACAACTGCGGAATATTTGCCGCTATTTTTGCCACCTACATGGCAGCCGCAGGGCATACCCGGCAGGGGTTCGTATTGCCTATACCATGGCGACTTGGGCGTGGAAATGAACGAGGAAGCCGCCATTTGGCTGCTAAAAAAAGTTTTTAGCAAAATACCCATGCCGTTGGTTATAGCGGGTAAAAACCCCAGCCAACGGTTACAAAAAATATCTGACCAAAACCAGCAAACCTGTATTGTGGGTAACCCTTCGGAAGAGATTATGCAGGATATGATTGCCAAGGCCCATATAAACATATTACCCTCGTTTAGCAATACCGGCATTAAAATAAAATTATTGAATGCGCTTTTTAACGGCAGGCATTGCATTGTAACCCCACCCACCGTGGAAGGTACCGGGCTGGAGGCACTATGCCATATTACCCACAACGCAGAAGCCATGATTGCCCGCATTGAGGGCCTGTACGAACAACCCTATTCAACCAGCGAAATGGCAGGCCGGGCCCACATATTAACCCAGTTGTTCGGTAACGAAGCAAACGCCCAAAAACTGGCGGCGCATATTTGGGGGTAACGGGGCTGCAGTCAAAAACTTGTTGGCAATTGAATACTCACTTGGACTAAAGGTGCGGGGCAACTAAACGCATTATGCCAACCGATATTTTTGCATCATTCACGATTGCCGTTTCACGATTCACGCGCTCACTTCGTCCCCTCCAATTCTTTTTGCAGCCTAAACATTTCATCCCGCAGGCGGGCGGCCTCCATAAAATCAAGGTCGCGGGCGGCTTTTTCCATGTCTTTTTTGGTTTTGGCTATTTGCTTTTCCATTTGGGGTATGGTTTTGTATACCACCCCCTCATCTGCGGCCACGCTTACCAAATCCTCATCACCCTGTATGGCGTAGGGCTTGGTTTCGTCAAAGCCCTTAATATCCAACACGCTGGTTTGCTTCATTATCTGCTCTATGCTCTTCTTCACGGTTTTTGGCGTAATGCCATGCAATATGTTGTAGGCTACTTGCTTTTCCCGGCGGCGGTCGGTTTCGTCAATGGTGCGTTGCATGCTGTCGGTCATCTTGTCGGCATAAAATATCACCAAGCCGTCCACATTACGGGCAGCACGGCCAGCGGTTTGCGTAAGCGACCGTTCGTTGCGCAAAAAGCCCTCCTTGTCTGCATCCAATATGGCCACCAACGATACTTCGGGCAAATCAAGGCCTTCCCGCAACAGGTTTACACCCACCAACACATCAATATCACCCAAACGCAATTGGCGCAGTATTTCTATCCGCTCCAACGTGTCCACATCGCTGTGTATGTACTTGCTTTTAATGTTTATGCGTTGCAGGTATTTGTCCATTTCTTCCGCCATGCGCTTGGTAAGGGTGGTTACCAATACACGGTCGCCTTTGGTTACGCGTTTATCAATTTCATCCAGTAAGTCATCAATCTGGTTGATAGAGGGCCTTATTTCAATGGGTGGCTCCAAAAGCCCGGTGGGCCTTACCACCTGCTCCACCACTATACCGCCTGCTTTTTCCAGTTCGTAGTCCCCGGGTGTGGCACTCACAAAAACGGTTTGGCCGGTAAGGTTTTCAAACTCGTGAAAGTTTAGCGGCCGGTTATCCAAGGCACTGGGCAGCCTAAAGCCATAGTCTACCAGCACAAGCTTCCGGCTGCGGTCGCCGCCGTACATCCCGGCAATTTGTGGTATGGTTTGGTGGCTTTCGTCTATTACGCATAAAAAGTCTTTCGGAAAATAATCCAACAGGCAAAACGGCCGCGTACCCGGCTCGCGGCGGTCAAAAAAGCGGGAATAGTTTTCAATGCCGTTGCAAAAGCCCAGTTCGCGTATCATTTCAATATCGTACTCCACCCGTTCTTTCAGCCGCTGGGCTTCAATCAGTTTGCCTACTTCTTTAAAATATTCGTTCTGCAGGCGCATTTCATCCTGTATACTGTACAGTATCTCCTGCATCCTGTCTTTAGGGGCTATGTACAGGTTGGCCGGAAAAATGGCCGCGTTATCCACCGTGGCAATACGTTTGTTGGTTTGCACATCAATGGTTTCAATCTCTTCAATCTCATCGCCAAAAAAAGTTATGCGGTAGCCGTAGTCAACATAAGGCAGGTTAATGTCAACGGTATCGCCCTTTACGCGAAAAGTGCCGCGCTTAAATTCAACTTGGGTGCGGTTATACAAACCATCAACCAGCGCGTGCAAAAAACCTTGGCGTGCAATCATCTGTCCCTTTTCAATACGCACCACGCCGTTGGCAAACTCTGTGGGGTTACCTATACCATAAATACAACTAACGCTCGCTACCACAATAATATCCCGCCTGCCGCTCAGCAATTCAGCTGTGGCCTGTAGCCGCAACTTGTCAAGCTCCTCATTAATGCTCAGGTCTTTTTCAATGTAGGTGTCACTTACCGGCATGTAGGCTTCTGGCTGGTAATAATCGTAATAGCTTACAAAATAGCCAACGGCATTGTCAGGAAAAAATTGTTTAAACTCCCCATACAACTGGGCCACCAACGTTTTGTTGTGCGTAAGTACCAATGTGGGCCGCTGTACGTTTTGTATTACGTTGGCCATGGTAAAAGTTTTACCGCTGCCGGTAACGCCTAACAAGGTTTGGTAACGCTCGCCGTTCTCAACGCCTTCGGTCAGTTGCGCAATGGCAGTCGGCTGGTCTCCGCTGGGCTGGTAATGTGATTGTAATTGGAAACGCATGTAACAAAGTTAACCAAGATTTGGGGAGATTTTTGGGATTGTGAGGATTGGTTACCTCTGCGATTTTAGTAACCTTTTTTGTTTTATAAAATCGCTAGATAGTGTACTGAATTTTATAACCCGCATTGGGCAAAATAACAAGTTAACCAAGATTTGGGGAGATTTTTGGGATTGTGTGGATTGGTTACCTCTGCGATTTTAGTAATCTTTTTTGTTTTATAAAATCGCTAGATAGTGTACTGAATTTTATAACCCGCATTGGGCAAAATAGCAAGTTAACCAAGATTTGGGGAGATTTTTGGGATTGTGAAGATTGGTTTGTTCATAAATTTGGTATTTAAGTCGGTGTGGAACTAGCTTACACTTTGCAAGCAAAAGGGTACCTTTACCTAAGCACGGTTTGCCTAAAAAACAACAACTTTATGCAAAACATATCATATGGATGAGGTTATTTTTTTGGTAGAAGAAAGTGACCATGGTGGCTACCTCGCCAAAGGGCTTGGCGTATCAATTTATACTAAGGCTGACACACTTGAGGAATTAAGGCTTGCAGTGAAAGATGCGGTGAGTTGTTATTTTGATGATGATTAAAAAAGGATAACCAGACTGCATATAGTTAAGGATGAAATTTTTGCAGCATAAAGATTTCTTAAATAAAAATCAGGAACCTACCTTACCCTTTCATCCATTCCACCAACTTCTCTACCATCGCATGGTTCACCAAATGCCCGGTTTTTGGCCACTCTACATAGGTTAGGTCAATCTGTAATGATTCGATGTATTCCTTGGCATCGCGGGCGTATTGCACGGGTAACTTAGTATCATCCACCCCATGGGATATTAACAACCGCAACTTGGAAAGTGTTTCTGATGCCTTAACCAATGGCCTAATTTCCGGCAACACGCGCCCACTTAATACGGCCATGCCTTTTATTCTGCCGGGGTGTGTTAAGGCCATGCTGTAACACATAATGGCTCCCTGGCTAAAGCCCGCCAAGTACACGCACGTGCTGTCGGCGTTATAAAGTTCAATTATTTGGTTAATAAATTGCCTAAGGATGATTCGGCTTTTCTCAGCCTCTTCAGGTTCAATAACGGGCTTACCGGTGGCAAAGCTTACATGAAACCAGCCATAACTGTCTGCACCAAGCACATAAGGTGCTCTTGCCGCTATCACCAAATACTCCGGTGGAAGCATGGCTGCATATTGAAAAAGATTTCTCTCGTTGCCGCCCACGCCATGTAACAGTATTATTACAGGCGGCCGTTGCCGGGTTGTAATTGGCTGGCGCACCAAGTATTTTAACAATAACGCGTCACCCTTAAGCGCTGTTTGCTTGCCTTGTTCGTTATCTTCAATAGACATAATAAAAAATTTATCAACTAAGCTACAAGTATTTAGGCCCCAATTTTAAAGCAGCGCATGCTTATGCCTGCGTACTGGTAACCTTCGTAAATATGGTCTATCGGCTCATCTTTATCAATCATCCCTAAGCTGTACAGCATGGGCAAATAGTACTCGTTGGTGGGTATGGAGCGCTTTGCGGCCGTACCCAATTGCTGGTAATGCACCAGTTTTTCAAAGCCTCGATTCTCAATTTTATTTTTTATTATCGTATCAAACTCTATTGTCCAATCATACGGCTGGGCATCAATATTGCGCCAATCAACTTTAGATAAGTTATGTACGATATTACCGCTGCATAATATTAAAACGCCCTTTTTGCGCAGTGCCTTTAACTGCCTGCCTAACTCGTAATGGAAGGCGGGCGGCTGGGCATAATCAATGCTCATATCAAAAACTGGCACGTCTGCCTCGGGGAAAATATGGCGCAAAACCGTCCAAGCACCGTGGTCAAGCCCCATGGCCTCATCGGCATGCACATTGGTAAGGGTAACCGTTTTTATCAGTTCAGCTGCCAAGCCAGGGTGGCCTGGTGGGCGGTATGTTATCCTAAATAGGCGGTCGTCAAAACGGCCAAAATCGTAAATAGTTCTGGGCCATGCAGCCGTGCTTACATAAGTGCCAGGGGTTTCCCAATGGGCAGATATTACCAGTACCGCATTTGGCTTACGTAAACTTTCGCCAAGTTTTGATAACGACTTAGTAAAATTGTTGTCGAATATCGCATTCATCGGGTGGCCATGGCCAATAAACAACACCGGTGTAAGGTTTGTACCCAAAAACGCATCGGTAATATTTTTGAGATCGGTAAGTTGCATAGCCACTAATAAAATGATTCGGCACAGATTGGCCTGAACAGCCGGTTTAAAATGCCTTGGTAAAAGTACATTACCTACTGGTACTAAAACAAACAGTAACTACGCTGTTGCACTATACAACGGTATCGCATAAAACCGCGTTAAGCAAACTTTAATTACCGCCAGGCAAACCACACACCTACCATAGGCCGAGCTAAAAACAAATTTTCTACCGCTATAACTGTATGGTATTAAGCATAAATCAGCTTATAATGCCTTGTTTAGCAATACGCAAAATTGCTCAAACCCAAAGCCAACCATTTGCCTCGTATAATAATAAATCCTATAATATGCAATAAAAAGCCCACCTTTACAAATACCTACAATAAATTTAATAGTCCTATGGGAAATTTCGGCGAAACAATTGGCAAGAAAGAAAGAGATAAAAAGAAGATGAAGCAACGGCAGGAAAAGGCCGAAAAAATGGCAGAACGTAAGGCGCATGATAAAAAGGGCAAAACCCTTGAAGACATGCTTGCGTATGTTGACGAGAACGGGAACATTTCTTCAAAGCCGCCGGACCCAAGGAATAAAAAACAGTTTAGGTCAGAAGATATGCAAATAAGCATACCTAAAAACGAAAATAGGGAGCAGGTGGATGTAATACGCAATGGTGTGGTTACCTTTTTTAACGAAGCCAAAGGGTTTGGGTTTATCAAAGACTTGCAATCGCAAGAAAGCGTGTTTATACATGTTAACCAAATGACCGAAAGAATTAAGGAAAACGACAAGGTGACTTTTGAAACAGAAAACGGCCCCAAAGGCTTGAATGCTGTTAATGTTAAAAAGACTATTTAAGATACGCAGCTAAATAATTAAACAGGTGCATTGTAAGGTTAGCGCGTTTGCATTTTAGCCCTCAACTTTTTTATTTATACGCTTTTGCAGGGTTTACTGCCTTTATAATTATCCGCTTATATAGTACACAACAAACAGGAAGACTGTTTACAACAGTTTAACCCCCGTTTGCCCAGCGCAACAATTTTTACTTTGTACAATACGAACAATTAAAACAAGTGTTATGTATAACCAAATATGGATTAAATATTTACCGGTAATAAGGATACTTATTAAAAGATCGGCAGTGAGTGACCAATTGCTTTCGGTAAACCAGTCTGATTTTGACAGGTCTGGTAAAGGCCGCAAAGCCGGGTTTTCTTTCAATATTGAATTTATAAACGGCCTTTTGTCAAGCAGCAGCAAGGAAACCGAATTTGCCCGCGCCTTTATTAATGTGTTAAAGGAAGACGAAATTGTAAAAGGCCTTCTATCTGCCAATAATTACAATTTTGTGTTTACCAGTAAGTTTCAGTTGCGTATTAAAAACGCCATGAAACCAGCGTTGGCAGTGGTTGAAGAACCGGTGCTTGCCTAGTGGTAATTCTACTTTATTATCCCCCAATAAGAAATTTTACAATAAAAAGCCTGAAGGTAAATGCCTTCAGGCTTTTTGTTGTAATGCCGCCACAAAGCTTGGTTACGGCTCATTCGCCACTAAGTCTATATCCTTTATCCTTGCCGGAAACCACAGCATCATCTCCCCTTTGCCCCTGTTGGCCCAGGCGTAGTAGGGGATGGCTGTAAACGTTTGGGTAACGGTGTTAACGGTGTTGGCCACGGAATCAATATTAACTACCGGTACGGGGCTTTGCAAAACCATAATACCATTAAGCATGGCAGGTTTAAATTGTGTGGTAAAGGCAGCAGTACCAGGCACTACAATATTGCTTGCCCGGCCGTTATTGTCGGCCCATTCGGCGCAATACATAATAGGGCCGCGCTGTAAGGCCACTTTGCCAATATCTTCTTTAATATTGGCACTGGCTACCACCCGGCGCACTTGCATGGGCAGGTTTACCGTTACCACATCCCCTTTTTTCCAAACTTTGTTTAATACAGCATATCCGTTTATAACCGTGTAATCAATAGGCTGGCCGTTTATGGTTATAACAACCTTGGCATTATTGGCTTCCCCAAAGGTGTACAGGTTGCCTGGTATAGCAGTATTTTGTGCCCAGCCCGGTATACGCACTTTTAAGGTAAAGTTTTGCCCGGCCGCCGGGTTTAAGGTAAATGCCAGGTTACCATCCCATGGGTAGTTGTTTTGCTGGGTTATTTGCAGCGGTTTATTGTTAACTGTTAATGTGGCACTGCCGCTTATAAACAGGTTAACAAATACATCATTGTCTTTTTGGGCATACACATAGCCGGGTATAGATGGCATTAAGCGTACCACATTGGTTGGGCAGCAGGAACAGGTGAACCAACCGGAGCGGCTGGCTTCCATATCCGGGTGGGTGAAGCTGTTTTTTATCTGCATGGCATTGGTGTAAAAGAACGATTTGCCATCCAACCCCACACCGGAAATAAACCCGTTATACAGCGTTTTTTCCAATACATCAATATATTTTGAATCACCGTGTAGTAAAAACATGCGTTCGTTAAAAAACACACTGGCAATGGCGGCGCAGGTTTCGTTGTATGCGGTTGCGTTGGGCAATTCATAGTTACCCCCAAAACGCTCGCCATTACCTACAGCACCAATGCTGCCTTGCACATACATTTTTTTGCTTACCATGTTGGCCCAAATCCTGTCAACAGCCGCTAAAAGTGCGGTATCGCCTGTAAGTGCTGCCACATCGGCCATGGCGGAGTACAAGTAGCCTGCCCTAACCGCATGCCCCTCAGCCTCCTGCTGCTCGGTTACGGGCTTGTCGTCCTGCCAGTAGGAGCCATTTTTCCATTCGTCGCCGCTGGTGCTGTCGTACCCTTTATAGTGGCCTCTTTCCTCAATAAAAAACTTGGCCGTCTGTAGGTATTCAGGCTTGCCGGTAATGCGGTATAATTTTACCAGGCCCATTTCAACCACTTCGTGGCCGGGAGCTACATGCAGTTTGCCTGGCCCAAAAACGGAGCAAACCAAGTCTGCATTTTTTAAGGCGATATTCAGCAGGTTCCTTTTACCGGTGGAGATAAAATGGGCGGCAGCGGCCTCATACAGATGCCCAGCATTATACAGTTCATGGCTAAGCTCACGTTCTTTTTCCCAACGTTGCTTGCCGGCCCAAGGGTGTACTTCGGCCGGGTTTATTGTACGGGCAGTATACAAATAGCCGTCCGGTTCCTGGGCCTTGCCCACAATGTTTATCAACGAATCAATGTACGCGGTAAGCTTCCCGTCCGGGAAAAGGCTTAACGAATACGATGCACCTTCAATAGTTTTATAAATATCCGTGTCGTCAAAAGGGTATACCGTGCAAAATTTGCCGGTATGCGTGGCGGCCATTTCAAAATTCTTTACCCGCCCGGTTTTTTCACACCGCTCGAATGAGGCCGGTATGGTAACCGTGTGGTTAATTTTTATACGTGGCAGCCAAAAATTATCACTCAGGGCTACCTGTGTAAACGGCACGGCACGTATGGGGTAATCTTTATTTTGGCCGTACGTTAACGCAGACCATAAAACGGAGAAAGAAAGGATAACCTTTTTCATATAGCAATTTTTTTAGTGACTAAAACATCTGCCCATACACTTTCGGTGTGTCTGGGCGATAATAACGCCATCATGGCACTTACAAACCCTTGTACGTTAGTAAATATAAGTACACTGTATTTTTTCGCAAAAATTATTTGTCTTATTAACAATTAATTTTTACCCAAAAAATTATTTCAACTTATGGTGGTTCGGTATAAAATTTAGGAAGGCGTTAAACTTATTCAGATATTTTTTTCTGTCAAGCTTGTAGTAAAAAGCCCCGCGTTTGGATGTTTCCTTCTCCTTGTCCTTTTGCTTTACTAACAGGCTGGTGGATAATATTTTACGGCTAAAATTACGTTTGTCCAAGCTGGCATCATAAATGCCCTCATAAAGGCTTTGTAACTGCGGCAGGGTAAATTTCTCGGGCAGCAGTTCAAACAATATTGGGTGGAAGGCGGCTTTGGTACGCAACTTATCCTTGGCCATTTCAATCATCTGGATGTGGTCAAAAATAACGGGGGGTATCTCCTTTACGGGAAACCATTCCGCATGGTATTCGTGGCTAATCTGCTGTATATATTTGTTTATGTCAATCAGGCTAAAAAATGCCACGCTAACCGTGCGCTCAATAGGGTCGCGGCCGGGGTTTCCAAAAGCACACAATTGCTCCATGTACACATCCTCAAGGCCGGTTAGCTTGTGCAATACCCTTGCGGCGGCGTTGTCAAAACTTTCATCGGGCTGTACAAAGCCGCCCATCAGGCTCCATTTGCCTTTCTCCGGTTCTATATGTCTTTTAACTAAAAGCAGTTTGAGCGCCTGCCCGTCAAATCCAAAAATTATGCAATCAACGGCTACAAGCATCCTCGTTTGGCGTGAATATTTCATCATAAACAATCGCGGGCAAATTTGGCAATAAGGTTATTTGTCTATTATCAACTGGCTAATCTACATAAAACTTTGCAAACATTGGCAGTTGGGCAACAAGGCAGCCAACCAATTGAAAAATTATTTTACAAGTTTTGTAATTGTTGGCACCCGAACGTTACTTATATATAACAGCCCGGGCATATAACAACATACTTTAAAATTACAACTACCATGCATTACAAAAAACTAGGCAGCCATGCCATTGCCATGCTGTTTGCTGCAACATTTATACTAGGTAACAACGCCCGGGCACAAAATACGGCCCCGCCCAATGGCATTTTTTATGCCATAAGCGGCAACGGCATTAAAGACACATCGTATCTTTTTGGCACCTACCACCTGTTAAAAGACGGCTACCTGAATACCCTGCCACCTGTACAACAATGTTTTGCAAAGGCGGCGGGCTTGGTTGTGGAAACCATTATTGACTCTGCAAAACTGCCCGAGCAATACCAAAAAATGGTTTTGGTTAATGACAGCCTCTCCGGCTTGTTAGACAAACCCTTTTATGACAGCCTGAACACAGAATTGATGCAGACACTGGGCGCGGGTGCAGGCCAGCTGAACAGGCTTAAGCCTGCAGCCATCTCTACCATGCTGGCGATGGTGTACGTGCAAAAAAACAATGCACCGGTGTTGGATAAGTATGCGGGCAGCCCCCTGGATGTTTACTTTGCAAACACCGCCAAACAAGCGGCAAAAAATATTACGCCGCTTGAAACAATGGACCTGCAAATGGGGTTATTGTTTGTAAAACCTACCATTGGCCGCCAGTTAGATGCGTTGAAAATGTTTTTGAGAAATAAAGCCACCTTGGTTGCTTTAGGGGATAGCCTGATGAAGGCTTAAGTTGATAACGACCTTGGGAAGATGTACGACCTTTATGTAAAAACCATGGAAGCCAGCCACGAAGATGATTACCTGGTGAAGGATAGGAATAACGAGTGGATGAAAACACTGCCTGGCTTGGTACAAAACAGTAAACAATTTATAGCGGTGGGTGCTTTGCACTTAGCTGGGCCTTATGGTTTGGTAGCACAATTTAAAAACTTTGGATACACGGTAACCCCCATAAAACTACCAAAGTGAGCGAAACACAATTTTTACAACAAGTACGGCAAAACCAAGGCATTGTTTTTAAGTTGGTAAGCTTATATGCAGCCAATGAGGAGGATAAGAAAGACATGTACCAGGAAGTGCTGCTACAGGCCTGGAAGGCATGGCCCCGCTTTAGGGGCGATGCAAAATTTAGCACTTGGCTGTACCGGGTATGCTTAAACACGCTGTTAACACATACCAGGGGCAAAAACAGGATTGACTATAAGGAATCCTTGGATGCAGTATCCCCCACAGTTGAAAACAACAGCGTAAAAAACCAGGAAGCCCAGCGCCTGCACTTGGCCATAAGGCAGTTGGCCGAAACCGACAGGGCCATAATAAGCCTACACTTAGACGGATACGAGAACGGTGAAATAGCCGACATTTCGGGTATTAGCAACAACAATGTGGCTGTTAAGTTGCACCGTATTAAACAACAATTGGCTAATGTATTAAAGCATTGATTATGAGCATTGAACAAAACTGGAACGATATGAATACCGTTGGGGATGCCGATTTTGAAAACCTACTGGCATCCGCACAGTTATCAAAACTGCAATCAAACGGTACTTTGCAAAAAATACGCAAAAACCTACGGCTTAATATTTACTGGGGGGCAGTGGTGTGCTTATTGTACGTTGTAATTATATGCCGTTACCCCCTTTGGCAAGTACAAGCGGCCTTGGGGATTGTTTTGGCATTTTCTCTTTGGGCAATATACTCAGCGTGGGTTGAATATAAAAAGCTTGGGCCAGACATATCTGCCGCAAACAGCCTTTTGGATGAATTGAAACGCCACCACCGCAGCCTGCAAAAATGGATAGCTATACAAAAACGGGTAGCATTGTTCATTTACCCCATAAGTGCGGCCGGCGGCTTCATGCTGGGCGGTTTTATTGGCTCAGGCAAACCTGTGGCGGTGTTTATGAGTAAGCCCATCGTGGTAATAATACTGCTTGCAGTAATTGCTATACTAGTACCCCTTTGCCATTTGTTGGCCAAATGGATGTTTAAACTAAGCTTTGGCAAATGCTTGGATAAATTGGGCCAAAACATAAGGGAATTAGAAGCAGAAAAATAATTTTAAAAAAGCTGTAATGCCAAAGCAACTAATGCTACTAATAAATAAAAACTTTATGCAAACAGATACAAAAGAAATTATCGCTACCAAAATACCTAGTTCAGCCCTTAACAAAGCGGCATATATCGCCTTTTTACTGGTAGGTATTTTTTACCTGGTTAAAAAAGATTTTTCAAATGCTGTTATTTATTGGGGCATCGGTTTGGTGTTCGACCCCTTTAACCAGCAAGTGCCATTTAACAAAAGGCCTTTTTGGCAACAAGCGTGGTTAATCGTACACCTCGCAATAACTTTCGCAGTGCTTATTTTAATGTTTTGATACGCTGAACGATACTTTACACACCACAAATTTTCTTCAAAACCATAAGAAGCAAAACACAATAGGCATAAAAGCAAAAGCCCCCATTAGTTTGGGGGCTTTTGCTTTTATACACAAAATCCAAAAAATTAACTGCAACCCATGCTGTTGCCGCAATTGAGGCATTTATAACAAGTGCCGCTGCGCAGGGTTATATGCCCGCAAACATTACAGGCCGGTGCATCGCTCTGCATGCTTTTGGCCGCCGCGTTAACTGCATCCAAACCGGCCTCTGCTTTTACGGCTGCTTTCTGCGGTTTATAACTTTGGCTTTGTATTGTTGGGGCAGCAACCCTTAAATTGCTCAGTTCGGGCTTGCCAATATAGGTAACGTCGTCTTCAGTGCCTTGGTTACCAATTTCTGGCTTGTCAAGCACATGCACCAAGTCTGTCCTGTTAAGGTACTCATAGGCCAACGCGCGGAACACAAAGTCAACCAACGATGTGGTGGTTTTAATGTTCGGGTGGTCAACCATACCAGCAGGCTCAAACTTTGTAAACACAAATTTTTCTACAAACTCTTCCAGTGGCACGCCGTATTGCAGGCCTACGGAAATGGAGATGGCAAAACAGTTCATCAAGCTGCGCAGGGTGCTGCCTTCTTTCGCCAGGTCAATAAAAATCTCTCCCAACGTCCCGTCAGCGTATTCACCTGTGCGCAGGAAGATCACTTGGCCGCCCACTTTTGCTTTTTGGGTAAAGCCCCGGCGTTTGGCTGGCAAGGTTTTTCTTTCCACAATCGTAGACAGTGCTCTTTTCAGCTGCGTGTCGGGTGACGCCTGCACACGTTTTTGCACTTCGTCCAACAAATCTTCCACACTTAGTTTGCTCATGTCAACAATCTGCGGCGCATTATATATTGGAGCCGATACCGGTTCTGCCTTCTTTTCTTCTTCTGTTGTTTCTGTTTTCTTCTTTTTATCGCTTTTATTGCTCAATGGCTGGCTTAGCTTGCTGCCGTCTCGGTACAATGCACAAGCTTTTAAGCCCAGTTGCCAGCTAAGCAAGTAAGCATCGGAAATTTCATCAATGTTGGCCTCGTGCGGTAGGTTGATGGTTTTTGATATTGCACCGCTCAAAAACGGCTGGCAGGCCGCCATCATCTTAATATGGCCATGGGCATGTATAAACCTTTCGCCTTTTTTGCCGCATTTGTTGGCGCAGTCAAAAATTGCCAAGTGTTCATCCTTTAAATATGGCGCGCCTTCCACGGTCATCGTGCCACACACGTAGTCATTGGCGGCATCAATTTGTTCTTCGGTAAAGCCTAATGAAGCCAATAGGTCAAAACTCCAGTCGCTGTACTGCTCGGGGTTAAAGCCCAGCCTGTCAAGGCAGGCATCGCCCAAGGTAAAGCGGTTGAATATAAACCCTATTTCAAATGCCGCCTTTGATGCGTCATTCAGCTTTTTAATTTCATCAGCAGTAAAACCTTTTTCACTCAGTGTTTGGTTATTGATGAATGGCGAGCCTTCAAAGCTGGCAGCACCAACGGCATATTTAATAATAGCGTCCGTTTGCTTGGTGTTATAACCCAGGTTTCTTAACGCTGCCGGTACTGATTGGTTGATGATTTTAAAATAACCGCCGCCGGCCAGTTTTTTAAATTTAACCAAGGCAAAGTCGGGCTCCACGCCAGTGGTATCGCAGTCCATTACTAGCCCAATGGTGCCTGTGGGTGCAATAACTGTTGTTTGTGCATTACGGTAACCAAATTTTTCGCCCAGTTTTACGGCATCATCCCAAGCCCTTGTGGCAGCTTTTAACAAATCATCGGGGCAATATTTGGCGTTTATACCAATAGGTTTTACGCTCAACCCTTCGTACGCTTCGTTGGCATCGTATGCCGCAGCACGGTGGTTGCGCATTACCCGCAGCATGTCGGTTTTATTTTCCTCGTATTTGCTGAAGGTGCCTAAAATTTCAGCCATCTCGGCGGAGGTTTTGTAGGCAATACCGGTAAGTATGGCCGTAATGGCGCCTGCTATGCCCCGGGCTTCTTCGCTGTCGTAATCAATACCGCTTACCATTAGCATAGTGCCTAGGTTGGCAAAACCAAGGCCCAACGTTCGGTAGTCGTACGAAAGCTGTGCCACTTCTTTTGAGGGGAACTGCGCCATCAACACAGAAATCTCCAATACCGTTGTCCAAAGGCGGCAGGTATATTCAAAGCCCTCTACGTCAAATTTGTTATTGTCAAGGTCAAAAAACTTCATCAGGTTGGCACTGGCCAGGTTACAAGCCGTGTTGTCCAAAAACATGTATTCGCTGCACGGGTTTGAGGCGTTTATACGGCCGCCTTGGGGGCAGGTATGCCACTCATTAATGGTGGTGTCGTACTGGGTGCCTGGGTCGGCACAACGCCAAGCCGCGTACGAAATGGTGTCCCACACCTCACGGGCGGGTACTTTCTTCATCACACGTCCGTCGGTACGGGCTTTTAATTCCCAATCGGTGCCTTCTTCAAGGGCTTTGAAAAATGAATTGGGTATACGTACCGAGTTGTTAGAGTTTTGGCCTGAAACAGTACTGTAAGCTTCACCTTCGTAGCCGCTGTCGTACCCTGCTGCTATTAACGCTGCCACTTTCTTTTCTTCCTCAACTTTCCAATTGATGAATTTTAGTATTTCGGGGTGGTCAAGGTCTAAACAAACCATTTTGGCCGCACGCCGTGTGGTACCGCCCGACTTAATGGCTGCGGCTGCACGGTCACCAATTTTTAAAAAACTCATTAAGCCGCTGGATGTGCCGCCTCCGCTCAATTTCTCCCCTTCGCCCCGCACTTGCGAGTAATTGGTACCCACGCCAGATCCGTATTTAAATATGCGCGCCTCGCGTGTCCAAAGGTCCATAATGCCGCCCTCATTCACCAAGTCGTCAGAAACGCTTAGGATAAAGCATGCATGTGGCTGTGGGCGCTCATAAGCATTGGATGATTTTTTTAACTGGCCGTCTTTGGCATCAACGTAATAATGACCTTGCGCCTTGCCGGTTATGCCGTAACTTTCGTGCAGGCCAGTGTTAAACCATTGGGGGCTGTTTGGCACACAGGCTTGGTTTAATATGCTGTAAACCAGCTCATCATAAAACACTTCTGCATCTTTGGCAGTTGCAAAATAATTATTCCGCTCACCCCAAACCCGCCAGCAGTTGGCCATGCGGTGGGCTACCTGTTTTACGCTTGTTTCGCGGCCCAATTTGCCATCTGGCTGGGGTACGCCAGCTTTGCGGAAATATTTTTGGGCTAAAATATCAGTCGCTATCTGGCTCCATTGTTTAGGCACCTCCACGTTGTTCATTTCAAACACAACCTCACCGTTTGGGTTACGAATTACACTGGTGCGGTAGTCGTATTCAAAAAGGTCGTAGGCACTAATGCCATCCTTTGTAAAGCGGCGTTGAAACCGCATGCCTTTTTTTGCTTGGGCCATAATAGCTATTTTAAATATTTTGATTGGGGTACATCCAGATTAACTTATTGTTAAGCGGAAAACGAAAATATCCCACTAAAATGGAAATTCAACGGCTGAAATATACACAAGATGTGGAAAAGCAATGTGCATTACACCAAAGGCTGTGCCTGCATTGGGTTTGCGGCATTTTGCACACATGTAGATAACAATTTACACCGCCAAAGCTTGCAAACCAGAAAAAAAGTGTTATTACAGACTGTATTTTGCCTTGGCCAAATATTTAAAATATAATATATTTACCACATTAAAAATTACACCCAACCCTGAAAAATGGCTTTTTACTATAAAAGATATTTACACTCGACATACATTAGGGCAGCACATATTAATACGAAAGCCCGCGTACTGCTTAGCGTTAACTATAACATTTATTTTGCATTGCGTTACTTATTTCATTGGTCTAAGGCAAAACATTCTAGTTGTTTAATAAAATAGTTAAGGCTACAGTCCACCAATTTGCTAACAAAAAAAGCTATTTTGCTATTGCGCATATTGGGCGGCGGCGGTACAAAATGGCGAGAAAAAATATTTTGGACTAAAAGCTCGTTTAAACCTACGGTTTAGGCTTGATTAGCCATTTATTTTAAAGCAGCCCCCGAAAAAAGGATTTTTTTTTGCATTTTTGCACATAAGCACCATTAATAGTTCAATTATTTGCATGAAGCATAAGCTATACCATCAATTAACAGACAGAAAAAACCATGGCAAAAAGTCATTCACGGTGCTGATTGACCCCGACAAGGTGGACCTAAATAAAACCGAACAATTGGTTGCGTTAGCGGTGGATGCAAAGGTGGATTATTTTTTTGTTGGCGGCAGCTTGGTAATATCGAATATGCTGGATGAATGCATCCGCCAAATTAAATCTGCGTGCAACATACCCGTAATATTGTTCCCCGGCTCGCCATCACAGGTAAGCAAGTATGCAGATGCATTGTTATACTTGTCGCTTATTTCAGGCCGCAACCCCGAATTATTGATAGGTCAACACGTTATAAGTGCCCCTTTTGTAAAACAAAGCGGGCTGGAAATTATACCCACGGGTTATATGGTTATTGACGGCGGCGCACCCACCACAGTATCATACATTTCAAACGCGGCACCAATACCGGCCGACAAAAGTGAAATTGCCATGTGTACCGCTATGGCGGGTGAAATGTTGGGCATGCGTTTAATTTATATGGATGCAGGCAGCGGGGCAAAAAGGCCCATCTCAGAATCTATGATCGAGAAGGTTTCCACGCATATTGAAGCACCCCTTATTATTGGCGGTGGTATTACCGACCCTGAAAAAGCATACCTCAACTGCCGTGCTGGTGCCGATATAATAGTGGTAGGCAATGCCATTGAAAAAGACGCAAGCCTGATTAAAGAATTGAGTGATGCCGTACATTCGGCAAGGGTAAAGACCCCATTTGCACCCTAAAACCCCCTCCGCCCCCTAAAGGGGGACTTATAAGCAAGCTTTTCTTTTATAGACTTGCCTAAAATTTTTGCATCTAAAACTCAAGTTGATATAGAGGTACATTTATATAATGTTTTCTCCGGTTGAATTAGAATTAAATCAAATTGCTGATAGCTACTCTCTTTTTTTTAAACGCCTACCATAAACGAAGCCAAAAATAAACATAACCTGTTTATAGGTTCCCCCTTTAGGGGGCGGAGGGGGTAGTTGTTGTATGGGGCTAAAATACCTCCACACGCCAAGTTCGTTCAAACAGCCCTCCCACTGGTAGTGCATTAATGCCCTCTTTTTCAGAAAGCTCACCGTCAGCCGTTACACTATCGGCAATACCACACCAAGGTTCAATACAAACAAAATTGGCATCTTTGGCATTCCAAATACCCATATAGGGGAAGCCATCAAACAAAACGCGCAAGCCATGCGGTGTTTTATTACTCAAAATACTTATGGCATTGGAGGCCAGGTTCTTAAACACCAGCGCATCTTTATAAAACAATTGCTTTGTAAGCGGCAGCACATCAGTATTCTCCAGCAAAGGTGTGGTGTATTTTTCTATCTGCCCCCCGGGCGAAAGTGGCCATGTACCGGCGTGTTCAACATGGCTGAATTTGAGATAATAATCCTCAAACACCGTTCCTTCGGCCATAGGTACTTTAAATGCCGGGTGGGCACCAACAGAAAACAACACCGTTTTATCATCAGTATTTTGTACCAGATAGCTTACACTCAGTTGGCTGCCATCCAGCACATATTTAACTAAAAACTGGAAGGCGAAGGGGTATTTCTCTAACGTTTCGGCACTTTCGGCCAGTGTAAACGTTATGGTGCCGGGCGAATGTTCTGTTACCCTAAAGTCCATATCCCTTGCAAAGCCATGGCGGCCTAGGGTATATGTTTTGCCAGCGAAGCGGTAATGGTTATTTTTTAATCCTCCCACAATAGGGAACAATACCGGGCTTTTTTTTGCCCAAAAGGCAGGGTCGGCACCCCACATATATTCAATGCCTGTATTGTCAACTACAATACTCTGTAATTCTGCACCTTTTTCTGCTATTGCTATGGTTATAATACCATTCTTAAGTTGGTGTGTCATGGTTTACCTGTTTGGTAATAAATGATGCCTTTATTTTAGTGGTTGCACAATTTTAAAAACAAAAACTTAGTCCTCCGTTTCCCTTATCGCCTCGTCTTGTGCGTTGGCTACCATATTATTGCTCAGTTTCTTCAGGGGGTTTTTGTGGTTTTCAGCAAAATCGGCGCGGCGGCGTATTATATCTACCGCCTCAAAAATGGCCACTACAAACGAGGCCGAATCCGCCTGGCCCTTGCCGGCAATATCAAAAGCGGTGCCATGGTCGGGGCTGGTACGTACCGCTGGCAACCCGGCCGTATAATTTACCCCCTCGCCAATAGCCAGCGATTTAAAGGGTATCAGCCCTTGGTCGTGGTACATGGCCAGTACCGCATCAAACTTGTTGTAACTGCCACGGGCAAAAAATGCGTCGGCACTGTAGGGGCCAAAGGCCATCACGTCTTTGTCTTTAGCTTCCTTAATGGCGGGCGCAATTATCTTTTCTTCTTCATCCCCAATAAGGCCTTCATCGCCGGCATGGGGGTTAAGCCCCAGCACTGCAATTTTTGGTCGGTTAATGCCAAAGTCTTTTTGCAGGCTTTGGTTCAATATTTGCAATTTCCGCACAATATTCTCCTTGGTTATGTATTGCTTTATGGCACTAACAGGTACATGCTCAGTAACCAAGGCAACCTTTAAATTTTCCGCCACCATCAGCATAACCACATCTGGCACATTAAACTCCTCCTTTAGGTAGGGGGTATGCCCGCTGTGGCGAAACTGGTCTGACTGTATATTTTTTTTATGTATTGGTGCTGTAACTAGCCCCTGAATGTTGCCTGCTTTTAAGGCCGCCACCCCTTGTTGCAGCGATAACAGTGCATACTGCCCGCCTATCTCGGTTAATTGCCCCGGGGTTATGGCCACCTCTTCCTCCCAGCAGTTCAATATGTTTACTTGCTTGGGGCTAAGCCGAGTAAAGTCTTTTACCGACTGGTACACAAAATTTATTTCAGGTAACGACTTTCTATAAAAGTTTATGCTTTTGTTGCTGGCAAAAACCAAGGGCGTGCAAATATCCAGCACGCGGGTATCACTCAATGTTTTAATTATCAATTCAATCCCTATGCCATTCAAATCGCCGCTTGTAAACCCTATCACCGGCTTCTGTAATTCGTTGCTCATTCCAAACAATTTGGGGTAAAAATACGGTATACAGTTTATAGTTTGCAGTTTTTAGTTTGTGGCTGGTAGCAGTAACCTTCGTTTGTTAAATGGGTACAAGGTGGTTTTAAAACACTAATTACCTGTCTAATTACCGCTAGCCTACAAATTACAAACCATAAATTTTAAACCGTATTTTTGCCAGCCTAATGCAATACACGCTCAAAAAGTCACTCGGCCAACATTTTTTAACTGACGAAAACATATGCCGCAAAATTGTAGCGTCCCTACAGTTACATGATTTTGAGCGGCTGCTTGAAGTTGGCCCAGGCGGAGGGGCATTAACCAAGTACTTGTTGCAACTGCCGGCTATTGAATTTAAAGCCATTGAACTGGATGAAGAAAAAGTGCTTTACCTACACCAAACCTACCCCGCCATAGTTGGCAAAATAATACATGCAGATTTTTTAAAGGCGGCCATGCCTTTTGCGGATGGGTTTACAGTGGTGGGCAATTTTCCCTACAACATATCTACCCAAATACTGTTTAAAGTACTGGAGTGGAAACCATTTGTGCCAGTGGTGGTGGGCATGTTTCAAAAAGAAGTGGCGCAACGGGTTGCTTCCCAACCAGGTTCAAAAGTGTACGGTATTTTAAGTGTGCTGGTGCAGGCCTATTATACCGTTGAGTACTTGTTTGATGTGCCGCAGGGCTGTTTTAACCCACCACCAAAGGTTATGAGCGGCGTAATAAAACTGGTACGCAGGGCAGACCCACCGGCGGTAAGAAGCGACAAGCATTTTTACAACCTTGTTAAAACGGCTTTTAACCAACGCCGAAAAACGCTGCGCAATGCAGTGCGCGGGTTGTTTGACGAAAGTGTGCTACAAGATGACATTTTTAACAAACGGGCCGAGCAATTATCCATAAACGATTTTGCGCAGCTTACGTTTAGGATGGCATACTGATGACGCCCCCAATCCCTAAAGCGGGGCTATAATTAAACGATTTTTTGCCCTCCTTTAGGGGAGGGGGGCTTGTTTGTGTTATGGCTAAAGTTTTATTGACTGCAAAAATGCACGACTACATGCAAATTACCCTTTTGCAAAAGGGGTACGATGTGTTGTATATGCCTGCTATTACCTACGAGGAACTACTGGAAATAATTGCCGATGTTGAAGGCCTTGTGGTAACAACCAGGCTAAAAATTGATAAGGCTGTGCTTGATAAAGCAGTACACCTAAAATGGATTGGCAGGTTGGGCAGCGGCATGGAGTTGATTGACGTGCCTTGCGCAGAAGCAAAAGGCATTTATTGCGTTAGCAGCCCCGAGGGCAACCGCAATGCTGTGGCTGAACACACGCTTGGCCTGCTGCTTAACCTAATGAACAACATAGGCAGCAGCTTTAATGAAGTTAAACAAGGCCAATGGATAAGGGATGCCAACCGAGGAACAGAGCTTACCGGCAAAACAGTGGGCATTATAGGGTATGGCAACACCGGTTCGTCGTTTGCAAAGTTGCTGGCCCCATTTAACGTTACGGTGCTGGCGCACGACAAATACAAACATGGCTTTGCAAGCGGTTATGTTAGGGAGGCCCAGCCCGACCAAATAGCCAAGTATGCAGATGTGGTTAGCTTGCACCTGCCACTAACACCAGAAACCCTACACTATGCCAACGATGCATTTTTTACTGCATTTAAAAAACCACCTTATTTTTTAACCACCTGTAGGGGCAAAGTAACAGACACAGCCGCACTGGTGCGGGCATTAGAGGCCGGACATGTAAAAGCCGCAGGCATTGATGTATTGGAAAATGAAAAGATTAACACCTATAACCAAGCGGAGCAACAACAACTTGAATGGCTGTGCAGCCAAAGCAATGTGATTGTTACACCCCATATTGCCGGGTATAGCCATGAGGCGTATTACCTAATGGCAAAGGTTGTGCTGGATAAGCTTACAGATGCAAAATTATTAACAGCTTAACCCACTAATTGTGCAGGGGCGTTACAGGTTGTTAGTTTATTTGTAACTTCGTTTAAAATAAGATTAAAATATCAGGTTCTATGTTTCTATCGTGCATCTTAACCTTCCGTTATAGTTCTCCTTTTAGGGAGCGGAAGGGGTACGGGTTAAGGGGGTGGTTACCATGACCGGATTACTGATTATACTTGCGCTTATTTTACTGAATGGCATTTTTGCCATGGCCGAAATAGCGGTAGTGTCTGCACGCAAATCGAAGCTGGAAACACAGGCCAACCGTGGCGACAACCGTGCCAAAGAAGCCCTAAAGCTTGCGAATAACCCTGACAGGTTTATTTCAACCACACAAATAGGCCTTACCCTTATAGGTATAACTGAGGGTATTTTTTCCGACAATATTAAGGAAGACTTAGTTAAGTTTTACAGCCAATTTGCTTTTTTAAAACATTACAGCAACGCTGCAGCCACGGTTAGCGTTGTGATGATTGTGGCGTATTTTATGTTGGTACTGGGGGAGCTTTTTCCTAAACGTATAGGCTTAAGCAGGCCTGAAACGATTGCCAAGTCGCTGGCGGCACCCATGCGCATTGTTACCATCATCAACTACCCTTTTATATGGGTGCTTACGGTATCTACCAACCTACTGTCCAAAATATTCCGCATACGCAACTTAGATAACCAAGTTACAGAAGAAGAAATTAAGGCCATTATAAGTGAGGGCACTGAACAAGGGGCTATAGAAGAGGCTGAGCAGGAAATAATTGAACGGGTTTTCCATTTGGGCGACCGTAACATAACCTCTTTAATGACACACCGAAGCGATATTGTTTGGTTGGATGTAAACAGCCCCGTTTCGGAGATAAGAGAAGTTACCGATGACATGGTACACTCCTTTTACCCGGTTTGCGACGGAAATATAGACCATATTAAAGGTGTTGTTTCGCTCAAAGATATCTTCCGTCAACAGGCCACCACAATCATGAAGGATTTGATGAAACCGGGGGTTTACGTCCCCGAAAACATCTCTGCCTACCAGTTATTAGAACGCTTTAAGGAAAGCAAAACCCATTTTGCCTTTATTGTGGACGAATATGGCGATTTGCAAGGCATTATAACCCTTAATGATATTTTGGAAGCCATTGTGGGTAATATTTCTGAACCCAATGAGGACAACTACGAAATTGTAAAAAGGGATGATGGCAGTTACCTTATTGACGCACAAGTACCTTTTTACGATTTTCTTATTTATTTTGATAAAACTGAATGGTTAGATGAAGACGAAGAGCAACCATTTGACACGCTTGCAGGCTTTATTTTACACCATATGCAGCGCATACCCGGTACTGGCGATAAAATGCATTGGCGTGAGTTTGATTTTGAAATAGTTGACATGGATAACCACCGCATTGATAAATTGCTTGTTACATTTACACCCGAGACCAGCGAAACATTAGAGGAGGATGTCTAAAGCAATTGGATACCGGTGTTAATTTTTCACGCCAAGCTATACAGGTTCTTCAGCCATCGGCAAAATTAGCGTAACCGTGGTACCCTCGCCCAGCGCACTTTGCAACTGCACCTCTCCGTTAATTAGCTCAGCATACCGCCTTACAATATGTAGCCCAAGCCCCGTACCTTGTATGTTGATGGCATTTTTACCCCTGAAAAAGCTGCTAAACAAGTGCTGTTGATCTTCCTGCGATATGCCGATACCATGGTCTTTGACCGATACAGTTAGGATATTTCCACTGTTTTGCACGTCAAGCTCAACAACACCGTCGTCATTAGAAAATTTAATGGCGTTGGTTAGTAAGTTTATCAAAATGTTTTTTAATAGCCGTTTATCGGTTAACACCATTTCGCTGCCAAAGGTTTGTATTTTGATGAACTGAGTCTGCTTAGTCACCAGCTTAATTTCATCAGTTACTTCCTCTAAAAAATCTTTAATATTAAACAGGCCCAATTGCACCATTACTTTACCCTCTTCCAGTTTTCCGAGCGATAAAAAGTCTTCTAACAGGTTATTGAGGTGCTTTACCGACTCTTTAATCCTATTGGTGTGCTTGTCTCTGTTGGCCTGTTCCGATTCCTTGGTGTATCTTGAAATTAGTGCCGCTGAAGACAATACGGTACTCAAGGGCGTCCTAAATTCATGCGATGCCATGCTTACAAACCTCGATTTTATTTCGTTCAGCTCCTTTTCCTTGTTTAAAGCCTCATGCAAATCTTCCTGCGAATGTTCTAATTGCTGCAATGCCTCTTTTAAAATCATGGTCCGCTCTTCCACTTTTGTTTCCAAATCAGCATTCAACCGCAAAACATCGGCGGTAATTTTTTCCAGTTGCTTCTGTTGTGCATGCTGCTCAAGCTCCGATTGTTTGCGTAACGTTATGTCTACCAAAAAAGCAATTACATAAAAATCATCCTTCTGTTTATAAAAACTAAGGCTAACCTCTACCGGAAACTCACTGCCGTTTTTAGTTCTTGCAAACAACTCCCTGCCGTGGCCCATGGTACGGTTGGATGGGTGTTTGTAAAAGTTACCCCGGTAGGTGTGGTGCGCTGCATGAAAACGCGCTGGTATTAATAACTCCACCGGTTTGCCTATTACCTCACTTCTTTCGTAGTGAAAAAGCCGTAATGCCGCTGGGTTAATCAGTACTATCTCGCCTTTGCCATTGGCAAGTATAATACCCTCGGTAGCGTACTCTATCAATGCATTGGTTTGCGATTGGTCAGCCTCAATTGCCCCATATAATTTTTTAATGTGCAGCACCACCAAGGTGGCGGCCACTACAGTGGTAGCAGAAAACAAGTGCTGCACAAATACCTGCAACGTGCTTAAATTTTCATGTTGGTAAAACACCGGCAAAAAAACCAGCATAAAGCAACCCACGCCAAATAACATGGTGTATTTGTCTTTCTTTAACAACACTGTTAGCAAAACGGCAATAATAAAGCCACCGTCAAAATAATCGGCCTGCGGGTTAAAATACTGCAACACTGCTGCAGCCGTTACCACTACGATGCAAAAAAGCAGAATTAAAAAAGGTTTTTCTTTAAACATCAGGCTACAAAGTTAGTACCGGGCTTTTAACACGGCATTGGATGGCGAAAATAAATGCACAACAACTTGGTAATAAACAATGCAAAGGCCTACGCAAAGGCGGTAATTACCTAACCGTTGGGCATGTTATTGGGCATAGCTAAAATATTTTTTTGTGTAGCCGTGCAGCAAAGCGGTAATGTTAGCCGGTTTTTTCCATTCAAATAAGTGTATAAGCCAGCAGGTAACACGCATAAGCCCCTGTACATGCACCAGCTCGCCACCCAGTTGGGCTATTGTTCTATCCCTTGCTACAACCATTTGCCCAAATGCGGACCCTTCGGTTGGGCTTAAATCTTCCGCAAAGCTCCATGCGCCGTCCCTTGCATTGCCAATACTAAATTGTACCAGCACGGAAACATAATTTGTGGCATGCAGGCCCAGCAGCGAAAGCAAGGGCGATACCCTGCTTATATCATTCAGTACCTCGTAAGTAAGGGATGCTATAATGGTGTTTATGGCAGCAAAATCTTTTTTAATTGCGGCCAAAGGATGCCCTTGCGCAACCATGGCGGCGGCTATGCCAAGGTCTAAATTTATGTGTGCATTAATACCCAACAATAAATGTTGCAACAACAGCACTGAAGCTTTCTCGGTCGACTCAAAAGCGGCTTTCCAACTGGCGGTAATGGGCCGTTTCTGTTGCCAGCCAGCCAAGGCATCCAAGTATCGGTTGGCAAACAAAACATCCAATGCCTCCATCCGCGCGCCATCTTCAAACTCCCCGTTTGCAATACCTTGTTTTACCCTATTGGTTACCTTGTAGTACAATGCAGCAAAATAACCAATACGGTTATTGCTTTTAATAGACTGCTGGATGGTGGTCTCCAACACGGCAAGCACCTCGTCAATAGTCGTTATCGGCATAACAGGAAGTTTGGAAGCACTCTGTAATTATTATTGATAGTGTAAAATAGCAAGAATGTTTTGCAATTGCAAACAGGTTTTTTCGGAACCGGGTCATAAACAAATTAAAAAGCAGGATACCCAAAGCCTAACAGCCATTGGATATCCTGCCTTTAATTTTTTGAGTTTCAAAACGCTTATTTCTTTGCAGCGGCAGCCTTGCTGATGCCGTCAAGCTCTTGAACCGTCCATGGTTCTTTGCGGCCTGCGGTTGCATCCCGCACGGCCTTTACATCCTCCGGAAAAACAAGGCCGTCGTGCCCGCCCTGGTTGCCCAAGCTAACACGTATAAAACTCAACACCGATGCAATGTATTCATCGTCGTGGGTCCCTTGGGGCTGCATAATGTCGGGGTACTTGTTGCCGTCAACCGGCCCTTTAAGGCCTTGCAGCAGCACTCTTATCAAAACATCCTTATTGCCTTTTACCAAGGCGGCACCTGCCAACGGTGGTGCGAGTTTGGAGGCAATCCCCTTCCCGTCTGGGCCATGGCAGGTGGCACACAGCTGGCTAAAATTGGAGGCCCCCGAAAACACAAGGCGCTGGTCATCGTCATCCATGTTGGCGGTTAGTGCCCGCAGTTCGGCTTGGCTGTCGTCGCCCTCGTTCAGGCTTTTGGTGGCGGCCTTTACAATTACCTCGTTGCCGCTATTGTTCTTCAATAATGCTTGCAGGTACGCCCGTGCCTGTGCATCTTTACTGTACCGCAGGGATAATGCCAGTTGCGCCCTTACGCCAGGGTTGGGGTCTGTATTAAAAGTTGCCAATGCATTAAGAATCTTGCTGTTGCCGCCTGCCAAAAACTGTTCGCTTATTCGTGTGGCTGCTTTTCTCACATTGGGGTCTTCATCTTTAAAGGCAGCCAGCACTGTTTCTGGGTCAATGGCATGTAACCCGTCCAAGGTCCAAAGGGCTTGGGCGCGTGTTACAGCGGGTGTTCCTTTTTTCCAAAAAGCCAGCTTGTCCCAAAATGGGCGTTCATTGGTTGCCAGCTTTTTAAGTGCCGGCACCACAGATTGGTCGCCTTGCATTACCAACAGTTGCTGCGCATTGTCGCGCCACCAACCGTTGGGGTGGCTTAACGCTGCCACCAATTCGCTGCCCGTGGCTTTTAGCAAGCTTGGTTTTAGCCCGGGCGTATAGCCATCGTGCACCAGGCGGTAAATGCGGCCGCGGTTAATATGTTTCTCCAGCCCCTTTCGGCGTATCTGCGGGTTTATGTAACTGTCGGGTTTTGTCCAATTGCTTTCCTGTATAATGCCGTGGTACATATCCACAATGTACAAGCAGCCATCCGGACCGGTGGCGGTGTTCACAGGCCTAAAGTTCATGTCGGTAGATGCCAAAAATTCCCGCTGGTGGTAAGCGTTTTTAAGTACGGTTTCACCGCTGCTGTCCAATACTTTGGCACGCCTTATCAGGCGGCCTACCGGTTCGCATATAAACAGGTCACCCTCCATGCTGGCAGGCAGGCGGTCTCCTCTATATACACTTTGCCCGCAGGATGCCGTAAAATGGTTCAGCGTACTATCCGGGCGCAAGCGTTCCTGTCCGCCTTGCACGTCGGGGGTAGCAATAATGGGCCAAACGCTGTCAAAATCGCCGGGCCGCTGGCTCTCAAAATCTATCCTGCCGTAAGCGGGGTTTTGTTGAAAATTGAGGGCAGGTGTTTCGCCACCGGCGGAAGAAAAATACAGCCTGCCGTAATCATCATGCGTAAGGCCCCATTGGCCGCCTGGCGAGGTTGCCATAGTGTCTGGCTGCAGCATGCCGTTTTTGTAACGGTAGCGTACCGGGTTGGATGTTACGTATATCCAATTGTCAATATTCCAAATAAGCCCACTTTTTTGGTGCTCCAGGTTGGCTTCGTCGGGTGTGTCGTTGTGGTATAGCAGTTCTTTTTTATCGGCTTTGCCGTTATTGTCTGTATCGCTGTAGGCATACAGGTTGTAGCCGTAGGTTTCGTTTACCACTAGGCGGTTGCCCAGTGCCATTATCATACGCGGCAGCACCAGACTATCAATAAAAACGGAACTCTTGTCCATTTTGCCGTCGCCGTCGGTATCTTCTAGGCGGGTAATACGGCAGATGGGCAGCCGCTCGCCGGTACCGTTTAAATCCTGCATGTAGCTGCGCATTTCAGCCACATACATGCGGCCGTTGCCGTCCCAGCAAATGGTTACGGGTTCTTGCACCAGCGGCTCGCTGGCCACCAATTGTACGTGGTAGCCCGGCGGCAGCTTAAAGGTTTGCATACTCTCCTCCGGCGAAAGGTAAGCGGGCGATGGGTTGGGGTTAATTTTATCAGGCCTGGGCGGCGCGGGTTCTTCGGTGTCTAAACTATTACAGGAAGTTAACGCAACTATAGCCACGGCCATGCATGATAAAATAAGCTGTTTTGAGGTACCGGTAAATAAATTAGCGTACAACATGGTAATTTCTTTTCAGTTGGGGTATAATGGCAAACGGCTACAAAATAATAAAAATGGGTTGCCAGCCATCCTGTGGTGTAGGGGGAGAGTGGATTGATGAGAAAAATAAAGTTCTATTATACCCTTGCTAAAATTAACTGAATCTAATGTATGGACACATCCTTTATTGCGTTCTTATACTCCATCACATTACTAATGCCGCTTTCATTGTTTTCCCTGTCAACGCAGCTTACGGCGACAAAGCAATTTGTACTGCCGTTGGGCAATAAGCTTTTAGGTACGGTGAAACTAAAGCCGTTGGCACGGCCTGCCCCAATAATCATGGTAGGGTGCTGGCCAAGCTCCGCAGCCGAACCTGCCATGTACAGCACATAGTTTTTCACAACTTCTTCGGTACGGTTTTCTTCTATGCCGGTGATATTGATGGAATCGGGGCCGTTAGCCGCCTGCGATACCTTTGTTAACGCTGGCGGGCTTGGTGGCGTGGAATCAATCCAAAGAGCAGGTGGTATAAGGGCGGGGTATTTATAATAATTATTCTGTAGGCTGTCTTCTAAACCGTTGGGGTTTTGCAATAGGCTGTTGCAGCTAAAATAAATACTGCCCTGTACATTACTGCAACTGCGCAGCATTTTTATTTGGCTGGGCAGCTCATCGGTGCTGCGCCAGCGGGCATTGCTTGCGTCGGTGGCTTTGTATACTGAGTGGCCTACAAATACCTGCCTGCCGTAACTGTGCGCCGCCCACCATTTAAGCAGTGTTTCATAGTCTGATTTCGGGTCGCCTATCACCCAATAAATTTGGGGGGCAACATAATCAATCCATCCTTTTTGCAGCCAAAGCAGCACATCGGCATACAAATCGTCATAACTGCTGGTGTTGCCAACGGCGGTATTGCTGCCCATGGGGTCGCGTTGGCTGCTGCGCCAAATGCCAAATGGGCTTATGCCAAATTTTATAAAAGGCTTGGTATCAAGCACCACGTCGTGTATTTTGCTAATAATACTGTCGCAGTTGCTTCTGCGCCAGGCGGCAAGGTCCATGCCATTTCCGTAAACAACATAGGTAGCCCTATCGGGAAATTCCTTTCCGTCAACCGGATACGGGTAAAAATAATCATCCATGTGCAAGCCGTCAATATCGTACCGGTTAAGTATATCCCGCACAATATCTGTTACGTACTGCATTACAATGGGCAAACCGGGGTTAAAATACTTTTTGCCCACATAGGTTAAAAACCATTCGGGGTGTTTTTTGGTAATATGGTCTACGGCAATGGAGGAGGTTTGTAGGTTAAACACTGCCCTGTAGGGGTTTATCCATGCATGAAACTCCATGCCGCGCTTGTGGGTTTCTTCCACCATAAACTGCATAGGGTCGTAGTACGGGTAGGGGGCCACACCCTGCCTGCCGGTAAGGTATTCGCTCCAAGGCTCGTATTGCGATGGGTAAAAGGCATCCGCAGACGGGCGTACCTGTACCATAACGGCATTTATGCCATCACGCTTCAAATTATCCAGCAAATAGGTGAATTGCTGCTTCTGCTCATCGCTGGAGAGGCCTTTTTCGCTGGGCCAGTCTACATTGGTAATGGTTGATACCCATGCGCCCCTAAATTCGTATTTGGGCTGGCCCAAAGCCAACGAGCAGCAGCAGGCACAAACAATACAACCAAGCAACGCCTGTAGTGCTTTCATATCAGTTATAACGGCAAACCGTTGCCGTTAGTTTTTGTGGGTTAATTATTTAACGTTTCCCTCAACCCCTTCCCCCCTCTCCACTCAGTGTAGAGGGGATGCACGAGAACACCGAGTAGCCCCTAATACGGAAGATAAATATTATCACAATCACAGTAATTATATACAGAACCATAATCCTTGCAATCCCAAAAATCATGGTTCTGTTTTAATCTTCCCACACCGTAAGCCCTTCGCTGCAGTTGGCACAAATATCAATGTTCTTGCGGCTGGTCATCAGCTCCTGCCTGAACTGCTTGTAATTATCGTTGTGCCAAATTTGCCGGAACGACTGGTTTTTTAAATTGCCCAAACGGTGCATGGCATCTTTATCAAAACAACAGGGTACCACCAGCCCGTCCCATGTAATAACATTGGCGTGCCACAACTTCCAACAATGGTTGTTCAACCCGCTTTTTATGGTGCGTTTACCCGCCTTATCTTTTTTATAGCGGCTGTATTTAACGTTTTCAGGTATCAGGTTATTGGGGTCGTTTTCATAATCATACACCTGCGCTGTTTTAAATCGCACTTGGTCAACCCCTACTTCCACGGCCAGTTTTTTAATATCCTCAATCTGGTGTTCGTTCGGTTTCACCACCAAAAACTGAAAGAACACAAACGGCGTTTTACTGTTTAGTTCCTTTTTCCATTTTACTATGTTGCGCGCACCTTCCAGCACCTTATCCAGTTTGCCGCCTACCCGGTATTGCTGGTACACATCCTGCGTGGTGCCGTCAATGGAGATAATCAGCCTGTCCAATCCGCTCTCCACCGTTTTACGCGCCTTTTCATCCGTTAAATAATGCGCGTTGGTTGATGTGGCGGTGTAAATGCCCTTGTCGTGTGCATATTTTACCATCTCCAAAAAGTCGGGGTTTAAAAAAGGTTCCCCCTGGAAATAGAAAATAAGGTACAGCAACTGTTTGTGAATATCGTCAATGGTTTCTCTAAAAAAGTCTTTTTTCAACATCCCGGTGGGGCGTGTAAATTCCCGCAGGCCGCTGGGGCATTCGGGGCAGCGCAGGTTGCAGGAGGTGGTAGGCTCAAACGATACCGAGATGGGGTAGCCCCATTGTATTGTTTTGCCGGTTAGTTTGGTTAGCTGGTAACTGGCCATTACTGTAAACGCATTCCATGCACGGCGCGGGGTTAGCTTGCCCAATAAATTCACACTATCATTCCAGTTAAAATAAGGCATATGTAAAATTACACCGATAGGCTGTAAAAACAATAATAAGCGGCGGGGGAGGGAGATTTTTACGGGATTGGTAAATGTAACCCTACGCGAAACAGGGAAGCTTTTGAAAAACTAGTTTTTGCCTTTTACGGCAACCTGATTAAAAACAATTGTAAGCAAATTTGCATAGTGGCTAATGATAAACCGGCAATTGTATTGAATATTGAGGCCACCCAAATATTGCCACAATATATTCCGAATTGGGATAAATGCCATGCCTTTATTACCCACCATAAACTTTTTCGTTACTTTAGGCGCATGATACAGCAATGGCTTAACATACGCACGCTGTTTTTGCTTGTAGCAATAACCATTGTAACCGGCACGGTGTTTTACTCAAACTACCTAGCCAAAAAAATTGACGAAGATGAAACACGCAAAGTCGCCATTTGGGTGGAGGCCCAAAAAAACATTGCCGGCGCGGGCAACCAAGGGTTGGAATTGGCTTCGGCCATTTCCATAGGCAATAACGACATACCCATTATTGAAACCAACGAAAATGATGTTATAAACCCCGGAAACTGCGTAAATTTAGACACTGCTGCCATAAAGGCTGACACTAACTACCTGCCGCGTATGCTGCGGTTGTTTAAAAAAGAACACAAGCCCATTTTTTATATAATTAGCGAAAAGCCTTATGCCGCCAACAAATACTTTTATGGGCAAAGCGTATTACAGCAGCAGGTGCGCTATTACCCACTGGTACAATTGGTTATTGTAAGCCTTTTTATAATTGTTGTGGTTATTGCCCAGCGCACCAGCTTTTTAAGCACCCAAAACCAAGTATGGGCCGGCATGGCTAAAGAAACAGCCCACCAACTGGGCACCCCAGTTACCAGCCTAAAAGGCTGGGCCGAGGTACTGAAAGATATACCCGGCAACGAGAAAATTGTTACCGAAATTGAAAAGGACATACAGCGGCTGGAGCTGATTAGCGACCGCTTTGGAAAAATTGGCAGCCAACCGCATTTAGATGAAAAAAATGTGGTGGAGCAAGTGCGCAACATGATGGACTATATGCGCAGGCGTGCAGGCGGCAAGGTGGAGTTTGCTCTAAATACCCACAACGAAACTTTTATCGCCGCCATGATTTCACCACCATTGTTTGACTGGGTAATTGAGAACCTGATAAAAAACGCTTTGGATGCGATGGAGGGCCACGGAAAAATATCGATTGATATTAAGCAGACGGAAAAGTATATTTTAATAGACGTTACCGATACTGGCAAGGGCATAACAGCTGCCAACATTGGCAAAGTATTTCGGCCGGGTTTTACTACCAAAAAACGCGGTTGGGGGCTGGGGCTTACGCTTACAAAACGCATAGCTGAGCAATACCATAAAGGCCGCATATTTGTTAAGTGGAGCGAACCCGGCAAGGGTACCACTTTTAGGGTTGAATTGTTAAAGCCTTCCGCGGGCGAACCAGCTGAAAATACTTAAAAGTAGCGGGTGAAACCAGCATCGATAACATTGGGGGAACTTGGGCTTTTTTAGCGATTTAAATAAATATATCAGTCAATCTACTACATTTGCATTCCCAAAATTGCGGCGGTGGCGAAATTGGTAGACGCACTACTTTGAGGTGGTAGCGCCGCGAGGCATGGGAGTTCGAATCTCCTCTGCCGCACTTGGTACGGGCAAGCACATTTTTTTTGTGTTTGCCTTTTTTATTGTTTTTACGGTACCAATATTATCAACCATTTATAAAAATGGTTAAACAAAAAATGGCGGCCATAAAAGCCGCCACTTCATGTTTAATACAGTATTGCTTATTTCAACTTAGCCACCTCGGCATTAAAATAATCTTTGGTTTCAATAACATCAGGCAGGTTATGCAGCCAGTTGCTTTCGTGTTCTATAGAAAGCATGCTGTTAAAATGCTGCCTTTTTAACTCGGCAAATACAGCCGGAAAATCAATCACGCCTTTGCTAACAATGGTATCTTCTGCCTGGGGTTCGCCAAACTTTTTAATGTCTTTCAAGTGTACACCAAAAATATGGCCTTCCAATTTTTTAAGGCAATCAACAGGGTTTAAACCGTTGCGGGCCCAATGGCCAACATCGGCACAAGAACCAATGTTGGGGTGGCCCACTATGGCAGCCAGCACTGAATCGGGTGTAGAATAAGCGTTTGGCATTGGGTGGTCGTGTATTGCCACTTTAATGCCATACACTCCAGCCAGGCTGTCCACTAAGCCCCATTGGGTTTTTATGGGTTCTGAGGTTATGTAGCTCAGCCCAAATTCTTTTGCCAAGTCAAATGCCTTAACCCATTCAGCTTTTCCGTTGGGTACAATTACGCCCATGGCTACAATTTGAATTCCTTTGCTTGCAAGCAGTTGCTTCAATTTTGCACGGTCTGCTGTATCCATGCTGGCACCAAAACTACCTTTCATGTTGCCACCCAGTTTTTGCCCCCAAAAAGCTTCCACATTCTTAATGCCGGCACTGTCTACTTTGTCTAGTGCCTCAGCTACGGTAAAATGGTTAAACGTCCAAAGTTGAACACCCAATTTCCAATTGGCTGTTACATTGAACGCCGTGCTGTCTTTTGCCGATGCGGTAGAATCTGTACCGGTTCCGCTGCCGTTGCCTCCGCCGCAACCGGCCAACACAGCAAAACATACCAGTAAACACGAAAAGCTAACAATCGTTTTCATTGAAACTTGTTTTAAATTGAATATGTATAAATAACTAAGTAGTTAATAGCCACGTAAAAAATTTTGTTATTGTAGGCAATTTTTGGATAAAAATTTTAATCCTGTTGCAACAACTACAGCTACCATGCAGTCAAGCTATAAAATGGCTAATATACAGCTTTATGAAAAAGATACTACTGACTGTTGTAATTTTTAGTGCAGCGATGGTTAGCTGCAGCAAGCAAGATACTACGGTACCCTATTACAGCGTTACCGGCAGCTGGAAATATATTGGCTACGCAGGTGGCTTAGCCGGCTTTAAGTTTACGGCCGCACCCGATTCAATAAAAAACCATTTGCAGTTTGATGCCACAAGACTCTTGATGAACAACGGCGGCACACAATCGTGTACCGGCTATACCTTTGTGAAAGACTCCTCGGCTGGCTACCATGGCCTGCTAACCATGGCCGATACCACCATTTACCCCAGGCAGTATGATGTTACGCTGAGGAACGACACCCTTGTATTATATCCCCATTTATTTTCAGATGCTTTTGAAACTTATTATGCCCGCAGCCTTAAAACCTTTACCTGGTGCGAAGGTGTCGGGCATTAGGTTTGGAGGTATGCAACTTTGGCACTGGGTGCCAACGGAAAACAGAGGCAATAGGCCCGCATCGCACGTTGGCCACTACAAGATTCGTCCGGCTATTTGTGGCTGTACTTATACTAATGCCCCATCGACTTTATAAAAGCAGGGTGGTACTGGTTAAGGGTGGCACGCAGGTAATCCCTGTCAAGGTGGGTGTAAATTTCGGTGGTGGTAATGCTTTCATGGCCTAGCATTTCTTGCACAGCTCTAAGGTCGGCCCCGCCTTCCACCAAATGGGTGGCGAAAGAATGCCGAAAGGTGTGGGGAGATATATTTTTGGTGACACCTGCTTTTTTTGCGAGGTCCTTTATAATATAAAATATCATCACCCTGCTAAGCCCCTTGCCAAATTTGTTCAGGAAAAGGATGTCATCAAAACCTTTTTTCATCGGTGAATGCACCCGAATGGTATCCTTGTAAATGTTAATAAATTTAATCGCATCACTGCCGATGGGCACCAGCCTTTCCTTATCGCCCTTGCCAATTACCCGTATAAAGCCTACATCCAAATACAAACAGCTAATACGCAAACCTATCACTTCGCTTACCCTAAGGCCGCAACTGTACATGGTTTCCAGTATGGCCTTGTTGCGTCCGCCGTCGGCACGGCTCAGGTCAATTTGTGCAATAATGTTTTCAATTTCTGTGAAACTCAAAAAATCTGGCAAGGCACGTTTTAGCTTAGGGGCTTCCAACAATGCGGATGGGTCGGCGGCAACAATATTTTCAATTAAGCAATATTTGTAAAACCCCCTAATGCCGGAAATGATGCGTGCCTGGGAGGTGGCCGTCATACCCAACTCGGCAATCCATTGTACAAACTGTTGCAAGTGTTTTAATTCAAGCT
The DNA here is from genome assembly GCA_903882935.1 of uncultured Parafilimonas sp. GTDB lineage: Bacteria > Bacteroidota > Bacteroidia > Chitinophagales > Chitinophagaceae > JABDFW01. The sequence continues at coordinate 168,562 of CAIRZB010000007.1, forward strand.
CACCGGGGGGTTTCATGGTACCGGTGGATTGCAGGTATTCCGTCAGTTTTTCAAGGTCGTGCAGGTAGGCTTCCACTGAGTTGTCGCTTAACGAGCGTTCTAGCTGCAAATACCCTTTAAATCCTTTTTTATAACCCTCCCACATAATGCTGGTTTGTATTTTAAAAAGGTAAGTTTACTGTTTACCGCTGCCTACCGTTGCCAAAAATTATTCCACTTGCAATTTTATCCCTTATTTTCGTAAATGGCTTTAGCCAAATCATCATCTATCAACATATTTTACCCATTCAGGGGCGGGGCATATGGAAAAGGTAAACATTAGGTCGTTTAAGCAAAAGGCAAGGCACCACAAAAAAGCCTTTAGCCGTTTTTTGGGGAAGGTTGAAAAAAAGCCGCCCCGTGCATTGCACAGGATTGTGGCTGAAATTGACCAAGAGGTGTGGGCGGAAACGGACTGCCTAAGCTGCGCCAACTGTTGCAAAACCATGACACCCACTTTTACCGGAACGGATATAAGGCGCATTTCGGCCCATTTGGGCATGGGGCCAGCGGAGTTTAAAAACAAATGGCTGCATTTTGAGGAAAAAGACAAAGACTGGGTGAACAACAAACAACCCTGCCAGTTTTTAAACCTGAAAGACAATAAATGCTCCATTTATGCGGTGCGTCCCAGCAGTTGTGCAGGTTTTCCGCACCTTACCAAGAAAAAAATGGTGGATTATATACATGTACACCAACAGAATGTGGAGCATTGCCCCGCAACCTACAAAATGGTGGAAAAAATGATGGAGCGGATTGTTTTGTAACATGCGAACGTTTTATATGTTACCCCTTAAAAGCAACCGCTTTTATACCGGCTTTATCGTTAAACAACCAATAGGCTAAAAATAAACATCCTCTATCAAAAAAAATTCAGCGGGTTGGTTATACTGCATGGTAATAGCCAGTACATTAAATTGAATATACTTCCACTCTGGGTGTTGGTATTGGTATTCCTCGGCGGCATTCCGCAGGTTGTTCATCTTGGCTTGGCCAATACTTTCCTCTGGGTGGCCAAAGCGGCTGCTAGTGCGCGTTTTAATCTCGAAAAAATGTAAAAAATTGCCTTGGCTGGCAATTATATCCACCTCCCACCGTTTAAAACGCCAGTTGCGTTCCAATATCGTATAACCCTTATTTTGTAGGTATACGGCGGCAAGTTCTTCACCTTTAATGCCCGTTTGTTTGTTGGTAGCCATATTTTTAGGGGTTGCGGTTTTGCAACTGTAAAAGTTAAGCCTTTGCAGCGCAGTTATAAAGTACATGCCATACCTGCCATAAAGTGGCGGGGCTACGGTTTGGGGTTACTAACCACACAATATAACGTTACCGCATGACTGCCGAAACCGCTTGCTTATGGCAAAACAAACCCGAAAATCCCAAAGCCCAACAACACACCATCGTACGTGTTAATCAATTTCGCAAATCCTGTATCTTGCGGGCAAAACCTATACCATGAGTTTTGGGCAAGATAAAATTTTTACACTAAAAGGCAAAGTACAACATTACGCTTGGGGTGGATATGATTATATCGCCAATTGGATAGGGCATGAAAACCACACAAAAAAGCCTACTGCAGAATATTGGATGGGGGCACACCCATCGGCCTCCTCGGTTTTGGTAAGTAACGAAGGCGAACATGTGTTATTCGAGGCCATTAAACAGCATCCAGTGCAATTTTTGGGCAACAGGGTGTTTGAGCAATTTGGCGAACTGCCTTATTTGTTCAAGATACTGGACGTTAGGGATATGCTGAGCATACAGGTACACCCGTCAAAAACAGAAGCAGTAAAAGGTTACGAGGCGGAAGAAGCGGCTGCCGTGCTTTTGAATGCCCCGCACCGTAACTATAAAGATAAAAACCATAAGCCAGAGGTGATGGTTGCCCTTAGTGAGTTTTGGTTGTTGCATGGTTTTTTAGAAGAAGAGGCTTTGGTTACGGTATTGAAAACAATACCGGAGTTTGCAAGCTTGGTGGAATATTTTTTGCAAGGCAGTTACAAAGGGCTGTACAAACATATTATGGAACTGCCCCAACAGGATGTTAACCAGTTGTTGGGGCCATTGCTGCAAAGGGAAATTGCCAACAAAGCGGCGGGTACGTTAACCAAACACCAACCGGGCTGGTGGGCCAGCAAACTGTTTAACACCCAAGAAATTTCGGGTGATATTGACAGGGGCGTATTTTCCATCTACTTCTTTAACATTGTAAAGGCGTTGCCCGGTGAAGCGGTTTTTCAGGGTGCGGGCATACCGCACGCCTACCTGGAAGGGCAAAATGTGGAGCTGATGGCTAACAGCGACAATGTTTTGCGCGGCGGCTTAACCCCTAAGCATGTTGATGTGCCCGAGCTGTTGAAGCACACCATATTTGAAGGCACCAAAGTAAACATACTGAGTGGCGACGAAATTTACAGGGGAGAAACGGTGTACCCTTGCCGTGTACCCGATTTTGGCCTCAGTAAAATTGAGCTGTCTACAGGGCAGCAGATAAGCGGTACTGCCACCTCGTTTGAAATAATTGTGGTGATGGAGGGCAGCCTGCAAATTACGGGCACCAATACGGTGCAGGCACACAGGGGCCAGGCCTTGGCAATATTACCAGGCGAGGAATATATTATTAGCGCACCGTTGGGCACATTGGCTTACAAAGCATTTGTGCCTTAGGGCAGTGTAGTAAACGGCCAGAAAATTTTTGTTATCAACAGTTGTTATAATCAATCATTGGGCGAGTTAGTTTTAGCCCTATTTTTGCAAAAAGAGTTAACGCCATGAAATTAAACCCAAAACAAGCCATTTTTTATGCCGTGTTAATTGCAATAGCAACTTTAATTAAAGTTGTTTGCGCGCCACGCATTGAATTTAGTGGCACAACAGGCATTATTGCCATAGCACTTTTTGCGGGTTTTGCCGGGTTACAAAAAAAGCAGGCCTTTCTACTGCCGTTATTTGCTTTGATAGTAAGCAATCTTGTTTTGGAGGTATTGTTCAGGTTGCAAATGTTTCCTTTCGCGGGCTTTTATAAATGGCAGTTTATTGAATACACGTTGTTAGGTTTTGCCATTACAGCTATGGGTATGCTGTTTAGCAAATTTAAAACAACGGGCATTGTTTTAAGCATTATTAGTGGCCCCACCATTTTTTTCCTGGTATCTAATTTTATTGTTTGGTACGCATCCCGGCAAAGCATCGGCTATGCAAACAATTTTAAGGGTTTGCTGGATTGTTATGCCGCCGGTGTGCCATTTTACCGCAACAGCATACTATCCACAGCTATTTTGCTGCCTGTTTTTGTGGCTGCCAACCATTGGGTTTTGCGTGAAAGGCCAAATATGCCCATTTTAAAATAACCAATCACATTCTGCATAAAACAAATACCGGCCCCAAAAAAGGCCGGTATTTGTTTTTTATAGCGCGCGTTGGTTACCCATCGTGTTTCTAAAAATTTTCCAAAAAAGTCGCTTTAAAGCATTTCGCCCTTTTCCATTTCATACCCTTCATCCACTAAAAGGTTACGGCCGTCAGCGGCAGTGGTTGCCAACACATCGCACCGGTTATTAAATTGGTTTTCGGCGTGGCCCTTTACCCAAACAAACTTTATTGAAAAGGCAGATGCCAGCCTGTGGTATCGCATCCAAAGGTCTTTGTTTTTTTTACCGCCCTTAAAGTCATTCCGTATCCAGCCATCCAGCCATTTTTTTTCCACTGAATTTACAATGTACTGGCTATCGGTGTAAATAGTCAGGGGTATATGCTTTTTGGTAAGGGCCTCCAGTGCGGCAATCACACCCATCAGTTCCATCCTATTATTTGTTGTAAGCCTGTAACCGGCTGATAGTTCCTTTCGCTTGCTACCCCACATTAAAATGGCACCATAGCCCCCCGGGCCAGGGTTGCCCCGGCTGCTGCCATCGGTGTAAATAACTAGTTTATTGCCTCCTTCAGTTAATGCCATTTTAAGAAAGTTTATGTTGGATAGAAAACGGCGAAAATACGCCCTTAGGCTTTTATTACGCGTTTGGCGCGTAAAACAAGTAGCCAAATACTAAGGCGGCAAACCTATCAATGTAACAGGCATTGCCAAACGCACAAAAAAATTCAGTAATAAACCAAATTGTCGTCACCATGTGCCTTGGGCACTACCTCCTTGTATAAACAGCAACAATATTGCACAATGCCCTAGGGAGGCTACCTGCTAAGCCTTACGGGTAGCCCCGCAAGGGGGCAAAACAATATTTGTTGACTGTGCCTACAAATAGGTAGCCTCGATTGGGTAAGCGCGGTCTGCGACTAATTGGATTGCGCCCAAAAATACCCAATTGATTACTATTCCCAAGCTGGTACATTATACATTCCCTGCATATAAGTTACCACTTGGCCGCTCATTAGCACTCGGTCGGCTACCAACTCACAGTCTAAATAACCGCGCCTTTTGGACAGCTGTACGGCAGTAAGGGCTTTTTTACCCAACTTTTCTGCCCAATACGGCACCAAACTGGTATGGGCCGACCCTGTAACGGGGTCTTCATCAATACCGCTTTGGGGGCCAAAAAACCGGGAAACAAAATCTTCCTCCGTACCCTTCGCAGTAATAATTACCCCTCTTGCCTCAACAGTTGCAAGGGTTTTAAAATCGGGGCTTACCGCTTCAACATCCTGTTGGTTGGGCAGCACCACAAAATAGTCAAATGCCGTTTTGTATACTTCACCGTTGGCAATACCCAGCCCTTCCAGCAACCCGTAGGGCACCAACTCAACGGCCTGGGGCTTATCCGCAGGAAAATCAAGCGTATACGTTCCCTCTGCTTTTTTTGTCACTTTTAACATGCCACTTTTGGAGTGTAACAGAAGCCGGTCTTTCTCGTAACCAAGCTCAGTAAAAAATATATGGGCAGTGGCCAGAGTGGCGTGCCCACACAATTTTACTTCCACCGCAGGTGTAAACCAGCGTATGCGGTAACCTTCAATTTCCTTAACAATAAAAGCTGTTTCGGCCAGATTATTTTCAGCGGCAAGTTTTTGCATCAAACCATCTGGCAGCCATTGTTCAAGCGGGCAAACAGCGGCGGGGTTGCCCCCAAATAAACGGTGGCTGAACGCATCTGCGATATAAATGGGTAATTTCATGTTATTTTGTTGTTACTGGGCCATTTTTTGTTCAACAATACATCTTATTGGCTGCATAGGAGGCTACTGTACTGTAAAAGTAACCAAATGGCCCAAGTTCTTTATCATGCAAACACGTTCAATCTAACCGGCTTGGGTACCAATGGCGCATAATTTCCTTTTTTAGATCCATCTTTCCTAAATATTTCTCTTGCAAACGGCTATTCATCGGTACATAAGGCGCTTTCATCCATAATTAACACTTTTTAAGAAACTAAAAAAAACAAGGTTGCGTTCTAACCTTCAGCGCGCTGCATTTCATTCAATAAAAAATCAATCAAAAAAAGCTAAAACAATTAAACAAACTTAATTATGAAAACGGTATATAAACAGTTCTTTTTGTTAGTGGCTGTAGTGGCTGCCTTGGGTGTAGTTTCGTGCAGTAAAGGCCTATCATCGGCTTCAAAAACATCAACATATACAGGTGGCACAGTTACGGCATCAGCCACTTCGGCAACCATTACGGTGTCGGCAACTTTATCATCTTCAAACAGTTCATCCGGCAGTGCCGACTCGGTATTAATTCTGCAACCTTGCGGCAACGGTAATTACCGGGATTCTATTGACTCGGCAAGTGTTCCTACTGCCATTATCAACTATCTCGATTCAAATTATGCCGGGTTTACTTATGCAAAAGGGTTTGTTATAAAAGACTCTTCAGGTACCGTAAAAGGCTACGCGATTGTAATTTTTTATAACAATGTGCCTATTGGTTTACTTTTCGATGCATCTGGCACGTTTGTTAAAGTGCTTGAACAAAGGCAGCATGGCGATTTGGACGGCAGGGGATGGCATGAGGGCGGCAGGTTTTGCGACCGAGGCAACCCGGGCAGGGATACGTTGGCACTTAGCAGCCTTCCCACTTCCATTACCACCTACATAACCGCAAATTACCCTGGCGATACGTTGTTGAAAGCATTTATAACGCAAGACAGTGGTTACATTGTTATTTCTGCCAATAACGGCATTTATGCAACTGAGTTTACGGCCAACGGCACTTTTGTAAAAAGGGTTTTATTGCCTTCGGCACACAGCAAGCCAGTATCAATTGCCCAAACTGCATTGCCTAGTGCCGCGCTTACTTACCTAAGCACCACTTATCCAAATTATGTGTTTAACAAGGCTTTTTCATTGTCTAATAACGGCACGGTGCAACAGTATTTGGTAATAATAACGGCCAACAGCACCAAATATGCAGTGGTGTTTGATGCATCGGGCAATTTTGTTGCGGCAAGAACAATTCATTAATAACAGGGTATTTAAAGTACCCCCAACATTTTTCATACGCAGGTATAGGTTGGTTTTAAACAGGCCCCGTTTCAACAGGGCCTGCTTTTTTTTATCTATACAAAGCACCCCTCTGCCGACACAAAGTTTCTGCAATACAGTAAAATAATATTCCTTTGTGTATGGTCCGTTTAAAATCACCAGCTGTTGTACATATATCTGCGTGGCTTATTTTTTTAACGCTGCCATTTTTGGTGTTGCCAGGTTCTGACGGGGCCAGCAAAATTATTAACCTGGCAGCATCCGCAGATTACTGGGTTTCATACGGGCTGTACATCTTTTTGTTTTATTTCAACGCATATTTTTTAATCCCCAAATTATACCTCACAAAAAAATACTTATCGTATGCGCTATACATATTGGCCGTACTGGCAACCATCTATTTTTTAAAACACTGGATTGACCATCCCCGTTTTATGGATGCCGGCATACCGCCGCACATGCCTGCCGGCTGGGACTCAATGCCGCATTACCCTTTTAACGACAGCTTAAAAGGAATTGGAAGCATGCCACCCACAGACTTTATCCGCAGCCATGGCAGGCCCCCGATGCTAAAACGACCAGTGGATTTATTTTCTATTTTTTTGTTGAGTACCATTTGGGCATTGAGTACCGCGATGCGGATAATTCAGGAATGGCGGGAAACAGAAAAACGCGCCATTAAAGCTGAAGCCGACAAAGCCAATGCGGAACTTTCGTTTTTAAAAGCCCAGATAAACCCACACTTTTTGTTTAACACCCTTAACAATATTTATGCCCTGGCAGTAAAACAGAATGAAAATACAGCTACCTGCATTATGAAACTATCCAACATTATGCGGTATGTAACCGATGATGTAAACCAAGACTTTGTTACTCTGCAAAGTGAGGTGGATTGTATTACGGACTATATTGACTTACAACGGCTGCGATTAAATAAAAAGGTATACATCGATTTTTTGGCGAAAGGTAATTTGGACGGCAAAAAAATACCGCCGCTTGTATTGATGACTTTTGTGGAAAACGTTTTTAAGTACGGCATAAGCAGCCACGAAGATTCGGTGATAACGATACAGCTATTTGCCGAAGAAAAGAGTATGACCTTTTTTTGCCAAAATAAAATTTTCATAACCAGCCGTATCGTTGAGCGCACCGGCATTGGTATTGCCAACACAAAGCAGCGGTTAGAACATTTATACCCCAACAAACACCTACTGAACATTACCGCTGAAAATGGGCTTTTTACAGTGCAATTAACCATGCAAGTGTAACCAGCACGATTATACCAAGTAGTATGTTGTAAAAAATAAAAATTCTTTTAACCTAAAAACTATTGTGCATGCAACTAAAATGTATTGCGGTTGATGACGAACCACCGGCACTGGAATTAATTGACGAATATGTTTCTAGGTTTAGTGAGCTAACATTGCTGCACAAATTTGATGATGCAATAAGTGCTGCCGAATTTTTGCGTTCGAACCCTGTTGACCTACTTTTTATTGACATTAACATGCCCGATATAAACGGCATTGAATTAGTGAAGGCACTTGACGAAAAGCCGATCGTAATTTTTACCACTGCCTATAAAAAATTTGCTTTCGAAGGCTTTGAGTTGGAAGCGTTGGATTACTTGCTTAAACCGATTGATTTTACTCGGTTTTCTAAAGCGGTACACAAGGCAGTTGAATATTACCAATATAAAAAGAGCACGGCCAACAGTATTCATGAGCATTTGTTTGTGCGGTCGGAATATAGGGTGGTTAAAATAAGTCTGGAAGAAGTTGAATACATTGAAAGCCTGGAAGACTACATTAAGATACACATTACCAATGGCAGGCCAATATTAACCTTAATGCCGCTAAAAAAAGTATTGGAAAAATTACCGCCTGAAAGGTTTAAAAGAATACACCGAAGCTACATTGTTTCAGTAAATAAAGTACGTGCCGTGCTGAACAGGAAAGTACAACTTGCATCAAGCACAGAGTTACCCATCAGCGAAAGTTATACAAGTTTTATTGATGACTGGATGAAGGGTCGTTGACAAATTATACTCCGGCAAATTATACGGGTTTAACGATAAATTTCTTCAAACATTTTTGTAGCATATAGTTTTATACTGCTAATAAAAATGTTTATGCCTAAAAATAATTTTCGCCATAAAAAAGTTCCCTTGTTATTTGTTACCGTACTGTTTGCAGTACACTATACTATTGCCCAAACCCCAGTAATAAACGCAAGCCCGGTTGCCAATGCAAGTATGGTGCCCCAAGAAAATTTGCCTTTAGGTATAAAGAAAATAATGGACGAGGATGCCTATACGCAATACGCCCTATATGATGATGCCAAATATGTTTTTATAAAATTGTACATCGCTGATTCCCTGCAAAAAAGAAAGGTGCTAAAAAATGGCATGGAGGTTTGGGTTGATATAAAAGGCAAAAAAAATAAAGTAACAGGTATTTTATTTCCGCTGGCACCAGCAGGAAATAATTACCCCGGTGGTGGTAACCGAAATGCAGCAGGCGGCCCACCACCTTTTTTACAAAGCAACCATAAAAATGTTACGGATACGGCATTGGCAGTGTTGGCTGCAAAACGCCAGGAAATGGAATTGAAAGGGTTTGGTGCCGATGTAACCGGCAGCCATAACATTGCGCAACCACCAACCGGCATAACCGTAACCTTACAAATAATGGGCGATACGCTGGTGTACAATGCCATGGTGGCGAAAGATATGCTGGGTGCGCTAAGTCAGTGGGTTAGTATTGGCATTGTTGAAAAAGGCATTGAGCTGCCCGGTTTTGGGGATATGGAAGGCGGCCCAGGGGGCGATGGGGGCGGCCCACCAGGTGGTGGCCCCCCAAGCGGCGGTGACGGCGGCGCTCCGCCAGGACCGCCGCCCGGTGACATGCAGGATGGGGTACCCGATTTTAAAAGAATGTTTGAAACCAATGTTATTTGGTATAAGCTTAAACTACACAGCTAAATTTTAAAAAAAAGACTGCAAAAATCAATTTTTATACACGCACCTGATGAAAAGGTTACCACTACTGCTGCTATTGTCGGTTATTTTCAATGGGTCTTTTGCAAGGCACCTAAAAGGTGGCTGGATACAGTATGAATACACGGGGGTAGGTTCAGCAGCCAACACATCAACCTACAAAATTACCGTTTACTTATTTGTAAGCTGTACAACATCCGGCCCTACGCAGCAGGTTATACTGGGGGTGTTTGACGCTTCAACCAGCGCGACCGTTTTAACACAAACAATTACCAACACAGGGGAAAATACGGTTACAAAAACCACTTTTAACCCCTGCCTTAGCGATCCCCCCGCAATTTGCTACATGGTATATACCTACGTGGCCACCATACAGCTTAGCAATAATACCAGCGGGTATGTGTTAACTGTACAGGATGCCTTGCGGGTAGATGGTATTGTTAACATCAGTGGCTCGGTTAGCGACGGCATAACAATTACGGCCACCATACCCGGTACAATCAACAATACAGACTACCATATAAACAATAGTCCTTATTTTATTTTTAAAGACACGGCGGTTATTTGTTACAACTCGCCTTTTACCTACCAGTTTAGTGCCACAGATGCGGATAACGACTCTTTATCGTACGCATTTGGCAACGGTTTAAATGTAACTGGTGCCAGCCAAAATACCAGCAGCCAAGCACCGGCAAGCCCGCCCTACCCAGCCCTAACCTACAACACCGGTTATTCAGGCACATCGCCCTTGGGCAGCGGGGTAACCATCAATGCGGTTACCGGCAATATTTCGGGCATTGCCCCGGCAACCACAGGGCCATATGTAGTGGCTGTTTACGTATCTGAGTGGCGCAAAGGTGTTAAAATAAATACCACCAAAAAAGAGCTACAGATAAACGTGGCCAATTGCAGTTTAACAGGTGCCTCATTAAACCCATCGTATATAAATTGCGGCAGCTACTCGTTTTCGTTTCAAAACGAGTCTACGTCGTCCAACATCTCCTCGTACTTATGGAATTTTGGCGTAACCAATTCACAAACTGATACGTCCACCCTGGCAACCCCTACATACACCTATACCGACACCGGCACATACACCGTAAAGCTAAGGGTTACCAACACCGGTGGCTGCAGCGATTCTGCCAGTTCTACAGTAAAGGTTTACCCAGGTTTTACACCCGCATTTACGTTTAGTGGCAGCTGTTACCAATCAGCTTTTTTGTTTACTGACGCATCAACGGCCAAATATGGCACCATTAATAGCTGGTCGTGGAACTTTGGCGACCCTTCCACAACGGCAGATACATCGTCACTGCAAAACCCAACCTGGTTATATGCGGCACCGGGCACCCAAACGGTTACGTTGGCTCTAACCAGCAGCAAGGGTTGCAGCGGCACTGCCACAAAAACGGTTACCGCCAACGACAAGCCAACTATTTACCTGCCATTTACCGATACGCTTATTTGCAGTAATGATACCTTGCCGTTAATTGTGCAAAGCAACGCCACCAGTTTTAGCTGGGCCCCGGCGTATAACATCATCAACAGCACAAGTGCCAACCCAAAAGTTTACCCGGCGGACACAACGGTGTATACTGTTGTTGTAAAAGACAAAGGCTGTGTAGACAGTGCCACCGTTACCGTTAATGTTTTGCCTTACATAACCGTTAGCATTTTGGCAGATACGGCTATTTGCAAAACCGACAGCATTAAGTTAAGGCCGGTTAGTTACGCACTTAGCTATTTGTGGTCAGCCAGTAGCAACCCAACTAACCTAAGCAGTAACAACGTTAAAAATCCCAAGGCGGCACCATCATCAACAACCACCTATTATGTTACAGCCAACCTTGGCCATTGCCAAGACAGTGCCAGGGAAACGGTGTATGTGTCGCCCTACCCAACCGCAACTGTTAGCAGCGATACGGGCATCTGTTATGGCAAATCGGTGCAACTGCACGGCAATACAACAGCAGCCTATTACACATGGTCTCCCACAGCCACACTTTACCAGTCTGGCACGCTTAACCCAACCGCAGGCCCACTGTCAACCACTTACTATTTTACCCTACGCGATACTTTTTACTGCACCAAAAGTGTAACAGACAGCATACTTGTAACGGTAATACCACCCGTTACCGTAAATGCGGGTAACGATACCAATGTTGTAGTTAACCAGCCGCTGCAATTAAAAGCCCTATCAAACAACAACACGGTTAGTTTTGTATGGTACCCGGCAACATATTTAAATAATCAAGGGGTATACGACCCCATTGCCACCATTACCTCCACAGCTATAGACTCCATTGTTTACAGGGTAACCGCTACCACACCGCAGGGGTGTTTTGGTGTTGATTATATAACCGTAAGGCTGTTTAATACAGCCCCCAGCATTTTTGTACCTTCGGCCTTTACCCCAAACAGCGATGGGTACAATGATGTTATTAAACCTGTATTGGCGGGCATAACAACCTTTGACTATTTTAAAATTTTTAACCGCTGGGGCCAATGTGTTTTTAGCACTGCCCAACAAGGTGCAGGGTGGGATGGCACCATCAATGGTACCACCCAGCCCGTTGGCACCTACGTGTTTATGGTGCAGGGTAAAGACTACCTGGGTAATGTGATTTTTAAAAAAGGAACCATCATATTGGCAAGATAAACCGCCGGCCAAGCAATGCCGCAACCTACTTTTTTTGCCCGTGATAGGGCCAATTTTGCCCTAAAAAAATCATCCATATTTTATGCGATAACTGGCAACCTTTTAAAACACAAATTCGTTATATATAAAATTGGTGCCTACCGTGGTTATTGTAGCGCGTTTGCTTGTAAATTGGTGGGAGTTTTGCTGGGTGGTGCATGATTGGCAGCAAAGAGCCTCGAACAACCTGTTTGGAAATAACCATACGTTACGTTGGCAAGCACAATAAGTATTTGTTATGCGCCTAACGGCTGTAACACACAGATAAACTTACCAAATGAAAAAGCTGTTATTGCTTGGGTTGCTGTTGTTAGGCATTAATAAGGCTTTTTCAAAGCATATTAAAGGTGGCTATATTGAGTACCGTTACATAGGCGAGGGCAGTGCGCCCAACACGGCGGATTATAAAATTAATGTTTACCTATTCGTAAGTTGTACCACTTCTGGGCCCACCGGCGAAGTGGTTTTGGGTGTTTTTGATGCCGGCACCAATGCAAGTGTTCAATCCCAAGCCATTTTGGTGAGTGATGAAAACACCATTTCAAAAAAATCATTCGGCCGTTGCATTAGCGACCCGCCGGCAATTTGTTACCAAGTATATAACTACGCAACAACCATTAACCTACCCAACAACCCAAACGGCTATATTTTGGTGGTACAAAATGCATTGAGGATCAATGGCATAATCAATATATATAATTCACTGAAAGACGGCATAACCACCTTTGCCACCATACCGGGTACCATTAAAGGCGTAGACTACCATGCAACCAGCAGCCCCAATTTTATTTTTGATGACACTGCACTTATATGTTACAAATCGCCTTTTACTTATAAATTTAATGCAGTTGACCCCAATGGCGATTCGTTGTCATATGCTTTCGGCAACGGGTTAAATGTAGTGGCAGCGGGTGGTAGTACTAACAACAGCCCGCCGGCCAACCCACCCTACGACGCATTGGAATATGAACCCGGCTTTTCCGGCACCGCCCCTTTAGGCAGCGGGGTAACCATCAACCCCGTTACGGGCGTAATTTCTGGTATTGCCCCTGCCATCACCGGTGTGTATGTGGTGGCTGTGTATGTATCGCAGTGGAGGAATGGCGTTCTGATAGCCACGACGAAAAAAGAACTGCAAATTGACGTTGATAACTGCAGTTTAACGGCAGCGGCTTTGGACCCAGTTTACCTAAATTGCAATAATTTTTCCTTCATATTCCAAAACGAATCACCGGCATCAAATGTATCCTCCTACTTCTGGGATTTTGGCGTTGGGGGCAATGGCAATGCCACCTCAAAGGAACCTACCCCATCCTATACTTATGCCGACACCGGAACCTATACACTTAGGCTTAGCGTTACAAACATTTCCGGCTGCACCGATTCTGCTTCTGCAACTGTAAAAGTATACCCAGGCTTCAAGCCCGATTTTATTGTTGACGGCAGTTGCTACCAAACAATTTTTCAGTTTAAAGATGCCTCTTATGCAAAGTATGGCAGCATAAACAATTGGTCGTGGAACTTTGGGGATCCCTCTACCGCAAATGATACCTCATCACAACAAAACCCTACATGGTTATACAGTGCGCCAACATCGGCAACGGTTACCCTTGCCGTAACCAGCAACAAAGGTTGCACTGGCACAGCCATTAAAACAGTTACGGTAGACGATAAGCCGGCAATTTATTTGCCTTTTACAGATACCCTTATTTGCAGCGGTGACACGTTGCCACTGGCGGTGCAAAGCAATGGCAGCACTTTTAATTGGGGGCCTGCCCAAAACATAAGCGATACAGTATCGGCCAACCCAAAAGTTTACCCAAATGATACTACTGTGTATACTGTTACGGTAAAAAATAAAGGTTGCGTAGGCACAGCCTCGGTAACGGTAAACGTGTTACCCTTCATAAAAGTGTACTTGCCAAATAAGGTGGGTATTTGCAGAACAGACAGCATCCAGCTAAACCCTGTAAGCCAGGCGTTAAACTATCTGTGGTCAGCATCAACCAACCCGCCAAGCCTAAGTAATAGCACCACAAAATATCCCGAAGCAGCACCATCATCAACAACCACCTATTATGTTACAGCCAACCTTGGGCATTGCCAGGAAAGTGCCAGCGAAACCGTGTATGTATCGCCCTACCCAGCTGACATAATTAGTAACGATACCGGCATTTGTTATGGCAGATCGGTACGGTTGCATGCTACTACAAACGCGGCTTACTATTATTGGTCGCCACAAAGCAGCCTTTACCAAACAAATACATTAACCCCGCTTGCAGGTCCGCAGGCAACCACCAAATATTTTTTTACAATACGGGATACCTTTTATTGCACCAAAAGCATAACAGATAGTGTTACTGTTACAGTTGTGCCGCCGGTACGGGTAAGCGCGGGCAAAGATACCAGTGCGGTAACAGGGCAACCCATTCAGTTAACAGCTGTCAGCAATAATAACGGGGTAAGGTATACATGGTCACCACAAGCATATTTAAACAGCGCGCTTATTTATAACCCTGTTGCTACTGTACATTCAGCGGCGGTTGATTGTATAAAGTACAAGGTAACAGCCATCACTAAGGAAGGTTGTGCGGGAGAAGCATATGTTACCATTAAGCTTTACCAAACAACGCCGGATATTTTCGTGCCCAGTGCATTTACCCCCAACAGCGACGGGCAAAATGATATAATTAAGCCAACATTGGCAGGCATAGCAACATTTAACTATTTTAGGGTATATAGCCGCTGGGGCCAATGCGTTTTTCAAACCTCCCAACAAGACCAGGGATGGGATGGCAATGTGAATGGCACTGCACAGCCATCTGGCACATATGTTTTTATGGCCGAGGGCAGCGATTACTTGGGTAAACCGATTTTCAAAAAAGGCTCCATTGTTTTAGTAAGGTAATTTGTGAAATTATTAGGCTTTTGCATTTTGCAATAATGTTGCAAATATTATACTTTTGGCACTGTGATGCGCACATGCAAAATACCGGTTATAGCAACGCTGCTTTTATTTGCGTTTACCCAAAAGCTGGGTATTCTGGTATTAATGCACAATAAGTTTCACGCGGCTGCACAAATAAACAAGAAAGAGAACTCTGCCAGTTACTACCAAGTTAAATGCGAGTGCTTGGATGAGGCCTTGGCACCGATTTCCAAACCCGATAGTTTCGAATTGCCATTACCTGATAAAAACCACATTGAACGTTTAGTTACTACAAATATTTCCTTTCCTTCGGCTTTAAAAATATACCGTTCACTCAGGGCGCCACCAATTTTTATATAATTTGCTTGCCAGTTTTGTTAATTTACCATTTTCAACCATCCGCGGTTTACAAATTATTTGTTGCACTTGTTAGCAATAAATTTATTAATATTATCCGGCAACGGGCAGTAGCCTTGGGCAGCTACGTTGCATGAAACTTTATTACATGAAATCCATAATAGCAGGCATATTTTTCATCAGCATGTTTTTTTATTCACAATATGCGTTCACCCAAGCCAACACGTTATCAGGCAAGGTGTACGACAGCAAATCAAACCATCCGCTGGCCCAGGCAAGTGTTTTTATACCCGACTTAAAACTAGGGGTTATAGCAGACTCCACCGGCTATTACCACTTTAAATCGTTACCGGCAGGCAATTACCTGGTGCAGGTGCAATATGTTGGCTTTAAAATTGTGTCGAAAAATATAAACATATCAGGTGCTACAAACCTTGATTTCCGTTTGTCGGACGAAGCAGCCGAGGAAAGTGCGGTAATAGTAACAGGTTTATCAAAAGCCACACAAATAAAACGCAGCCCGGTGTCCATAGTTTCGGTAAGCCATGATTATATTACCACCAGCCTAAGCACGAACATTATAGATGCCATAGCAAAAGTACCCGGCGTAAGTGCATTAACTACCGGCCCAAATGTGTCGAAACCTTTTATTAGGGGGCTTGGATACAACAGGATATTAACCTTGTTTGACGGTGTTAGGCAAGAGGGGCAGCAATGGGGAGATGAACATGGCATTGAAGTTGACCAATATGGCGTTGACAGAATTGAGGTGATAAAAGGGCCGGCCAGTTTAACCTATGGCTCAGACGCATTAGCCGGTGTGGTTAATTTAATACCCACACCACCCGCGCCAGAGGGTAAGTTGGTAGGCAACATTACCAGTGAATACGAAACCAACAATGGCATGTTTGGCGGCTCGGGCATGGTGGGGGCCACCAAAAATGGTTTTGAGTGGATGGGAAGGCTATCGCATAAACAAGCCACCAACTACCAAAACAAACTTGATGGCAGGGTATTTAACACAGCCTTCAACGAAACTGATGCAAACCTTTCTTTTGGCTTGCACCGCTCATTTGGCTATTCACACATAAACCTATCACTATACAACGATTTGCAGGAGATACCCGATGGCAGCAGGGATTCTGCAACAGCCAAATTCACCAAACAAATTACCGAGTCCGATACTTACAGGCCCATTGTAACACCGGCCGAGTTAACCAGTTATGCCATTACGCCGCTGCACCAACATGTACAGCACTACAGGGTATATGCCGCAAATAATTTTACTTTGGGCACCGGCCGCTTAGGTGTAAACATAGGTTTTCAACGCAGTGTACGCAGAGAGTTTAGCCACCCCGAAGTGCCTTACCAAGATGTGGCAGGGTTATATTTACAGCTAAACTCCTATTCGTACGATATTAAATACTTTGCACCCGATTTTAACGGCTGGAACCTTACCTTGGGCGTAAACGGTATGTACCAACAAAACACAGTTACCAAGGGTACCGAGTTTATTATACCCTCCTACAACCAATTTGATATTGGGCCTTTTGCCATGCTAAAGAAAACATTTGGCAAACTGGATATTGCAGGCGGCCTACGCTACGATAGCCGTTCGTTTAAAAACGAAGGGCTATATACAAAACCAAATGCGGCATCGGGCTTTGACACACCGGCATTTGGAACAGACACGGTTGGCGCCGACCATCCATTTTACGATTACAGCCATACCTTCACTGGCCTTTCGGGCAGCATGGGGGCCACGTATAATTTTAATGAAAAATTATCTTTGAAAGTCAATATATCACGCGGTTACAGGGCACCTAACATATCCGAAATATCGGCCAATGGCGTACACCCGGGTACCGGCATTTACCAGATAGGCAACCCTGACTTTAAACCCGAATTTAGCCTACAGGAAGACATAGGGCTGGCCTACACAACCAAGGATGCAGTTATAAGCCTTAGCTTATTCAACAACACCATTACCAATTACATATATAACCAGCGATTACTAAGTGTTTTTGGAGGCGACTCAACAATTGTGGGCGGTAACCAAACCTATAAGTTTCAGCAAGGCAAGGCAAACTTATATGGTGGTGAGCTTAGCGTGGACATTCACATAATAAAACCGTTACATTTTGAAAACACTTTTTCGGCTGTATATGGCTTGAACAAGAACATAGACCCAAAATTGCAAACAGACAGCAATAAGTACCTTCCGTTTGTACCGCCTGTGCACGGTGTATCAGAATTACGCTACGACTTTCAATCAAAAAAACACCACATTGTAAATGGGTTTATAAAAATTGAACTCGCCTATTATGCCGCGCAAAACAGGGCATACCTAACCGACAATACAGAAACTACCACGGCAGGTTATACACTTTTTAATGCAGGTGCCGGGGCAGGCATTACCAATAAAAAAGGTAAAAAAATTGTAGACATATATGTATTGGGCAATAATTTATTTGACCTTGCTTATTATGACCATTTAAGCAGGCTGAAATATTTTTATTACTCCGCCGCCGATACAAACCAAGCGCATGGCATCCACAACATTGGCCGCAACATTTCTTTTAAGCTTTCATTTCCGCTAGACTTTTCTTATAACTGATAGCCCTCCATAAAAATACAAGCCGCCATAATTGCAAAGTGCATTATGGCGGCTTTTTTTACTTTACCCATAATTATGTAAGCAGCAAAGGTGGGCCTACGTTAAATACATTGCTCGTTCATCTATGTTAAATTGGGTTTAATCTATAACCATGCTTTATACAATACCATCATTGTTAAAACCACGTTCTACCAACTATGTATGTTGGGGTTGAAACAATTTGCAGGCGAAGTAAAACTGTTAATGCTATTTTAAACTGCCTGTATAGGGTAATCTTACAACGTACGGGTAACGTTTTAGCGTTTTAGAAAGATGCAATTTTTTTATTCTAAAATTTTATTTCAATGAACAAGGGGCTAAACCAATCACCTTTTTTGTGCATGGCCTTAACAATGCTATTTATTGTGCCAACACATGCACAGTTGTCAGTGGGCTTTGAAGGTGGGTATAATAAAAATTACCTCATCACCAACGTATCTAATCTTGTATCAACACAGTATAACCCCTTATCAGGTTTTAGCTTTGGGGTTCCGGTAGTGTACCAAGTGGCAGACTGGTTTTCATTAAAGGCTGTGCCATCATTCATGCAAAAAAACTACCTAATGCAGCGCACCGGCTTTTACCAAGGGGTTTACCAAAATAGCACCAACGGGTATATTCAGTTACCCGTTATGGGGCAGTTTTCGTTTGGTGGAGAAGCTTTGAGAGGATTTGTAGATATTGGTGGTTATGCAGGTTATTGGTTAACTGGCCATGTAAAAGGCACCATGCCCAACATACTAAACCAAGGGGCATACACCAATACAACCAGCAATGCACAACCCAATAATATTTTTGATGAGTTTACCCCTTATAGTTACAATGAGAAATACACCTTTAACAATACCAAAGATAAAAGGTTAGCATTAGGTGTGCTGGCCGGGGCAGGTTTAAGCTACCAGTTAACAGATACCTACAAATTGTATGGCGGGGCAACTTACTACAACAGCTTAACTGACCTACAAAAAAAATACCAAACAGGCTTAGTGCCAAGGTACAATACAACGTACGTGTTTAGCCTTGGTGTTTTATACAAAATTCAATAAAAAGGCGCAGCCTATTTTGATGCCCTATCCTACAACGGAGATGTTAACAACAAACAACTAGAAATTAGCTTAAATTATAGGTTATGAGAAACACATTCATCAACACACAAAACATAAAAAAAATTTTTCCGGCACTTGTTAGTATAGCATGCATAACCGCATGCCATAAAGATATAACCACATCTAACCAAACCGGTAGCACTGCCACCGGTAATTTTAGCCAGGTGTTTGAAGATTTTTGGACCAACATGAATAACAGTTACGTTTTTTGGAGCGTTGATACCACTAATTGGGACAATATGCACACTGTATATGCCCCTAAGTTTGCAATGCTAAATTTATACGACTCTGCAGACGAGGTTACCGCAAGCGGATATTTCAAATCAATGGTTGACGGGCTAACTGATTCTCATTACACATTATTTCCGGATGGGGGGTACATTCAACCGGCGCACGACAGAAAAATGAATAATCCATCTTTTATTGAAAACATGTTTCAAACGGCCCCCTACAGCCCCAGTTTTGACGGGCGCTTTTATTATACCAATGCGATTGATTCATTATACTTAGGCAGTAAAGTTGTTGGTGTTGATACCACCAGTGCTTATAAGAACATGTATGCCGTAACCGGTATAGTAAGCAACACCAATATCCTCTATTTGTCATTTAGCAAATTTGCACTTGTGTCCGAATACCAAGGTGGCTCAGCAAAAATAAAGGCGGTGTTAGATTCATTTTTTGCGCAGTTAACCAACACCGCCATAACAGGGCTGATTATTGATGTTCGAGGTAATGGCGGCGGTGATGTTAGTGATTTAAATTTTTTGGTGGGCAGCCTTATTTCCAGCCCATTAAATGTAGGCTATACAAGGTCAAAGAGCGGTAACGGCAGGCTGGATTATACACCTTGGGCACCTGCCATTGTTACGCCAAAAGCCGGTGCCACAGCCTTTACAAAGCCTATTGTGGTACTGGCCGATGGAGAATCGGTTAGCATGGCCGAATTAACCACGATGGCACTAAAACAATTGTCAAATACCAAGGTGGTGGGCGATACTACTTGGGGTGCTAATGGGCCACTTACCAGCAATTCAGTGTATAATGCTGGCTCATTTAGTTTTGGCAACTTGTATACCAATATTGAAACTGGCGCTTCCACCTACTACGGTAACGCCTACACCTCTTCGGTAATGTTTAAATATATGGATGGGAAAATTTATGAAGGCAAGGGATTTCCGCCTGACTATGCGGTAAAGCCAACATTGAAACAAGTACTTGTATCAAACACTACCGTTGACGACCCACAATTAGACAAAGCAATCAGCCTTTTGCGATAACTTATTTACAAAACCAACACAAATAGCCAAGCATAACACTTTATATTTTTTCGGATTGTGTGACTATAGAATCGAGCCCCGTTTTCTAGCGGGGCTTTCGCAAAATTGGGTGTCGGTTATTGTTGCCATTTAGTCTATCTTTTTTTGTTGCGCACGAAATTTTCTTGAGTTTTAGCCACAACATAGTTACTATTTACAATAAATAGATGTACGATTTTAACGACCAAAAAAAAAAAGAAATTGATGCAGAAAACCAAAAATAACTATTGGTCACCAAGTGCAGACAAAAGCCTAGAAAACGTAACCGACAAAAAGTTTAAAAATAAACCCGCCTTATAACAGCCCCCCAGGGTGCTGCACATGAGGAAACCCCTGGCCCGGGGCCTGTTGGCCCCGGCGGCTCAGGGGGCAGCCCAGTACCTACCAGTGCATCGTACAAAACATGCTGTCGCTTGCAAATCCAACATCCTGTTTAAAAAAACCGCATCTTGTTTTACCTACTGTTAGTGGTAAATTAGGTTGGCTCAAAAAAAGCATGCCTGGTTTATTAGAACAACCAGAAATTTACAAAGGTATCTGGCATTTGCCAGGTGTGTGTATAAGGCGTTGTCGAATGAACCCTGCAATTGGCAACTAACTTTTTGGGATATGCTTATTGTTTTACCCAACCCATGAAAAACATAGTATACGCGGCAATTTTGTTAATTACTATTACAATGGCAGGCAGCAGTTTTGAGGTATTCCAAAAACTACCGCCTTATCCGGCACCTCTGGGGCTTAAAGCACCACCCAGGCCCGGCATGTAAAAAAACATTAGCAATAGCGTTGTTCGGCCACTGGCTTAATCAGTTGGTTTGACAAGTTGGGGGTTATGGAAAACCTTCCGCTTGTCATTTTTTTTTTGTGTTCGGCAAGTAATGTAATCGCAAAGTGTACAGCAATGGCAAATAACCCTTAAATTGCTTTTCACTTGCTCCATACAAAACCGCCACACATGAGAAAAGTTTTTTTTATGGCTTTAACGCTGCTTTGCGGCGCATCCTATGCACAGGAAACGCTGCTGCTCCGTTCTCCATCAATTAGTACCACCAATATTGCTTTTGCCTACGGCGGCGATGTTTGGGTGGCTGGCAGGGATGGCCAACACCCACAGCGACTTACGGTTAACCAAGATATTGAAACTAACCCTATGCTGTCGCCAGACGGCAAATGGATTGCATTTAGCGGCAACTACGACGGCAACGTGGATGTGTATATAATACCGGCAACAGGTGGTTCGCCAAAGCGGCTTACGTATCACCCCGCCGCCGAGTTGGTACGCAGCTGGGACGGGAACAGCAAAGTGGTATTCTCCTCCACCAGGGAAAGCTGGCACCAATTTAAGCAAAAACTATTTTCGGTTGATATTAATACAGGTGCCGAAACTACTTTGCCAATGCCAGAAGCTTCGCAGGGTGCGGTGTCGCCCGATGGTAAATACACGGCCTACGTGCGCACTTGGGATATTAATGAATGGGCCAATTTTAGGCTTTACCGCGGCGGAGACGTTGACAAGGTTTGGATATTCAATAACCAAACGCATGATATTGAAGAAATACCCGCACCACATTCAAACAACCTATCGCCGGTTTGGGCAGATAATAACACCATCTATTTTTTAAGCGACCGGGATAATCATTACATTAATATTTACAAGTATACCCTGCAAACAAAGCAAGTAAGCCAGGTTACGGCCTACAAAGATTTTGACGTTAAAACGCTGTACTCCAACGGGCGGGAGTTAGCATATGAACAAGCCGGCAAAATTTATACACTCAATACTGCCACCGACCAAACAACACATGTACCATTATTGATTAATGAAGACTTGCTGTCAAAAAGGCCCTTTTTTGCCAGTGCCGACGGCAACATCCAAAACATAAATATTTCGCCCACCGGCTTACGGGCCGTGATGGAAGTACGCGGAGAAATTGTAACCATACCCGCCGACAAGGGTGATGTAAGAAACATAACCCAAACCCCACAGGTAAACGAACGAGACCCCGCATGGAGCCCCGATGGCAGATACATTGCTTATTTTAGTGATGAAAGCGGCGAATATACCTTAAAGCTTCGCGACCAGAAAGGCGAAAAAGAAGCCATCACCATTACCTTAGACAGTGCAAACTTTTATTATCACCCCGTTTGGAGCCCAGATAGCAAGAAAATAGCCTACGTTGATAAACAACGCCAATTATGCGTGGTTGATATAACCGAAAAAAAGCCAGTTGCCATTGACCGCGACTGGTACACACCTGGCCCACCCCAATTGAACTACACATGGTCAGCAAACAGCAAATGGATTGCCTACAATAACCGCGTAGATAACCATTTTGGCGCCATTTTTTTATATGACGTTGAGCATAGGCAAAAGCACCAAGTAACGGATGCCCGTAGCGAAGCAAATTACCCCGTGTTTAGTAAAGACGGAAAATACCTCTTCTTTACTGCAAGCATTAACTACGGCCCTGCAGAGGCATGGCTTGATTTAAGCAGTTACAATTATACCGTACAAAGCAACATTTATGCGGTGGTATTGTCAAAAAAAGAACCATCGTTGCTACAGCCAAAGAGTGATGAAGAGGCCATAACAACCGACACTTTTAAAACAGTACCTGATGAAAAAGCAAAAGCCACCAAAAAAGATAAAGCCGAAGTAACAAAGGCAAAAACCGAAGACGACAAAACCAACGACATGGTGATTGATTTTGATGGCATAGACCAGCGGATTGTAGCCCTGCCTATACCAACCAAAACAATATCAGGGCTAAACGCTGGGGTAGATGGCCAGTTATTTTACCTTACGCAAGACTATCATGCCACCAACTATACCCTAAATGCTTACGATATTAGCAAGCGCAGCACCGGGTTAGTTATGGCCGGCATTGACGCATATTTTATAAGCAGCGACGGCAAAAAAATGCTGTATGCAGCCAACAACAGTTACGGCATAACCGCTGTGCCGGGCAAGCCTGCCATTGGTGACGGTGCCTTAAACACTGGCAGCGTTAAAATTTATGTTGACCCCGCCAAAGAATGGGCGCAGATGTACAATGAGGTTTGGCGGCTTGAACGGGATTTTTTATATGTAAAAAATGCCAACGGTGCCAATTTAGAGGCATTGAAGAAAAAATACGCCGTTTTTTTACCTTACGTAGCCCACAGGGGTGACCTGAATTATGTATTTAAGCAAATGCTGGCCGAACTTGTGCTGGGGCATGTGTTTACCGGCGGCGGCGATTACCCCCAAGCAAAAAATGTAAGCGTTGGTTTATTGGGGGCTGATTATGCAATCACCAACGGTTTGTATACTTTTAAAAGAATATATACCGGCCTTAATTGGAACCCAAACCTTACTGCACCCCTTACCCAACCCGGCATAGATGTTAAAGAGGGTGAATATTTACTTGCCGTAAACGGTATTCCGCTAGATGAGAAAACAAACATCTACAGCCTGTTTCAAAACACTGCGGGTAAGCAAACACGCATAACGGTTAACACACATCCTACCCTAAAAGATGCCAAAGAGTTTATTGTGTTGCCCATAGCGAGCGAAATGGACCTGCGCAGGATGAACTGGGTGGAAGACAACCGGAAAAAAGTGGACTCGTTAAGCGGTGGCAAAATCGCCTACATCTACCTGCCCAACACTGCGGATGAAGGCTACGATTTTTTTAACCGTTACTTTTTTTCGCAGTTAGACAAGCAAGCAGTTATTGCCGACGACCGCGATAACATGGGCGGTTTTGCCGCAGATTATATAGTTGACATGTTGGCGCGCAATACTGTTATGTATTCCAACAAAAGAGACGGCAAGCCGTTCTCCATACCCAATGCGGTTATCAATGGCCCCAAAGTAATGCTCACAAATTCGCACTCGCTCTCCGGCGGCGACCTTATGCCTTATATGTTCCGTTACAAAAATGTAGGCCGCTTGGTTGGCACTACCACCTTGGGTATATTAGTAGGCAATGCTGGCAACCCCGGCCTGATGGATGGCGGCCATATTACCGCACCAAACATTGGCATATTTAGCACTGATGAAAAATGGATTATTGAACAGGAAGGGGTTGCACCAGACGTAGAGGTGGATAATTACCCAAAAGACATCATCAATGGCCATGATGCACAGCTTGAGAAAGCCATTGAACTTATTTTGAAAGACCTTAAGCCTTTTAAAGAAGTACATCAACCTGCAGACCCTATTAGGGTAGCTGATTATTAGGAATTCCATTGTGGCTTAAGGCTAGTAAACAATAAAATTTAGTAATCATTAAACGTTTTATGAAAAAGCGAATATTATTCTACAGCTTAACATTAATAGTATTAAGTGGCTGCAATAGCCATAACACAACAGCCGAAGGCTCTGCAGGCAACGACACTTTGTTCAATGCTTTTAAAGAGCGTTTTATGGACGCCTACTGGCAGGCCAACCCATCATCAGCCATTTACATAGGGTATAGAAAATATTATGACACGTTAAAAATACCCGACAGTGCCGCTTTTGCAGGCGACGTAAAATTTGCAAAGGATTATACCGACACTTTGCATACGTTTAATTATGATGGTCTTTCTGACAACAACAAGATTGATTATAAAATATTAGAAAACCAGTTTGCCAGCACAGCGTGGTATGTTGATACGTTTAAGCAACAACAATGGGACCCATCGGGATACAATTTAGGCGGTGAATGCTATGAAATTATCTCCCGCAATTTTGCTCCTTTGAATGAAAGGCTAAAAATTTTATCAAAGCACCTTCAACACGCAGATGCCTACTACAGTGCCGCCTTAAACCAAATTAAGCAACCAACCAAGGAGCATACTGATCTTGCTATTAAACAAAACGAAGGGGCGCTTGGTGTGTTTGACGCTGGGCTAACCGATTCAATAAAAGCATCATCATTAACACAAGCAGAGAAAGATACTTTACAGGCGCGGGTGGCATTAACCGTGTCATCCATAAAAAATTATGTGGCTGGATTAACAAAAATACTGACCGACAAAAGCCAACCATTCCGTGATTTTAGGATAGGCAAGGAATTATTCACCCAAAAATTTAAGTACGACCTTGTAACCGATATTACGGCAACAGATTTGTTTAACAAAGCTGAAGCCGCGAAAAATTATTACCATGCCGAATCTTACAAATTGGCCGACCAACTGTGGGTTAAATATTGCGGTACCACTGCAAAGCCAACTGATAGTTTGTTGCTGATAAAGACTGTGATAGATAAAATTGCGCTACACCACGCAACCCCACAGCATTTATTGGATACCGCCAAAAAGCAAGTACACGACCTTGAACATTTTATTGTAGCTAAAGACCTGTTTAATTACGACACCACCTCAGCCTTAGAAGTTAGGATAATGCCCGCATTTGCCGCAGGGGTAACATTGGCATCGGCAAGCGGCACCCCCGTTTACAGTAAAAAAGAAACGACATTTTATAATGTGGCCGACCTTACCCACCAACCTGCGGCACAATCTGAAAGTTCGCTAAGAGAGTATAACGACTACACATTGCAAATACTCTCCATTCACGAGGCTATGCCGGGCCATTGCCTGCAAAGCGTTTACAGCAGTAACAAATCGCCGGATATTATACAGGCGGTATTTGGCAATGGCGCCACTGTTGAAGGCTGGGCAGTGTACTGTGAAAAAATGATGTTAGATAACGGCTGGGCAAACAACTCGCCCGAAATGTGGCTGATGTTTTACAAATGGAGCTTGCGCGAATGTTGTAACGTAATTGTGGATTATGGCATACAATGCCTTAATTACAGCAAAGATGATGTGGTAAAGCTGTTAAAGAACGAGGCCTTTCAGGAAGATGCACAAATTGAGGAAAAATACCACCGCGCAACCGTATCACAGGTACAGTTATGCAGCTATTTCTCGGGCGCCACAGATATACTAGCCCTGCGCGAAGCTTATAAAGCAGAACAAGGCAGCACTTACACACTTAAGCATTTTCATGAAAAATTCCTGAGTTACGGTGCCGCGCCCGTAAAATTTATTCGTTCACTCATGTTAAAAAAGTAAAGTAAAATAATATGGCGTTTTTACAAGGCCTCAAAAATTTACTTAAGCCAGCACCCCAAAAATTAAAACGAGAGAGGGAACTGATAAAGCCATTTAAAGGCAGGTATGACGACATGGGCATATTTACTTTTGATGGGGATGGTTTTTCTATTACACTTAAAGACGGCACCCATGCTATACAATGGCATAATGTGGAGAAGCTTACCGCATACAAAATTGATTTGATGACATATGATGAGATTTGTTTGAACATTGTAACCAATGATGGCAGCTTTACAATATCTGAAGATACCCCAGGTTGGTACCAGTTTGTAGATAAAACTAAATTGGTTTTTCCGGGTATTGATAAAGACTGGGACGCTACAATTGTGTACCCTTCATTTGCCACAAACCTTACAATACTGTATGAAAAGCCTGTCAATGCTTGATTCCGCCACTCACACAACAATAAACTATTGCTCACTAAGCGACCGTGTGAAATCAATTTTCATTGATAGCTTTTTTATCATCATGGCAATGCTGCTATTTTCAACAGTGCTTGACATGTTTAATAACCCACCTGTTTGGGCGAGGGTGGCCTTGTTTATTGCAATATGGTTTTTATACGAGCCGGTTTGTGTGGCGTATGGTTGTACCATAGGCCAATATATTATGCATATACGCGTACGCAGCGCAAAAGACACTACAAAACATATTCATATCGTGCTGTCGTATATCCGTTATATTATTAAGATATTATTAGGCTGGTTGTCATTTCTGTCACTTGCCTTCAACAAACAGCGGCAGGCTGTGCATGATTTGGCTGTGGAAAGTGTGATGATAAAAGTGTAAAATTATAACATTGTACCTAGCAATTGTTAATTGGTTGAATACGCCAAATTTGAATGGGCAAGTTATCCCAATAATTTATTTATCTTTTTCTATTAAAAAGTCATTTATAAATGGGTGAGGAAACTTATTTCCCAAGAACCTTATATTCTTTGCAATTGTTGCGGTTTATAGCTGCTTTGTTTGTATTACTATTTCACCTAGACTTGCTAAAATCTGGCTACAAAGGGGTAGATATATTTTTTGTAATCAGTGGGTTTGTTATGTATTACTCCGCTATTATTGAAAAAAGGAGGAACTTGCGAGTGTTTGTTATAAACCGAGTAACCAAGGTATATTTATTATACTGGTTGGTATTAATAGCCTTTTATTGTATTAGGCCATACACCATTGATACATATTTAATAAATACTATCTTATTAATCCCAAACCATACTTCCATCCTTGGTGTTAGTTGGAGCCTTAGTTATGAACTCTACTTTTAT
Source organism: uncultured Parafilimonas sp. (assembly GCA_903882935.1). Taxonomy (GTDB): domain Bacteria; phylum Bacteroidota; class Bacteroidia; order Chitinophagales; family Chitinophagaceae; genus JABDFW01. Next base: position 196,454 of record CAIRZB010000007.1, read on the forward strand.
TGCATTTTTGCGGGGGTTGCATTCTTTACTAGAAATAAATTACAGGCACGGATATTTTGGACTTTTTTGTTCATTTCTACGCTCATCACTTTATTAAACTTCACACCTTATACATTTAAAGGTTCTTTTTTGCATTTTTTGGCAGGCCAAAATATTTGGGAGTTTCTTTTAGGTATATTTTGTGGGTATTTGTTTAAAACTCGCAAAATTCACCCATATATTTCCGCATCATTAGCAATCACGGCAGGGTTGGCAATTTCTATTTCGTCATTTGAGTATGCGAAACCTATAGGATTCTTAGTTTACGGACTGCTGTCTTTTCTAACTGTTTTATTTATTACATCATATGAAAAACAAGCTGCTTTCGACCGAAGAGCCTCAACAATAATGAAACTTTTAGGCGACGCGTCTTACTCAATATATCTAATTGGTCCTGTTGTAACAATGGCCTTAGCGCCAAGTACGTTTAAAACGAAAATATTGACGATTATCTTTATAATAATCATTTCAATAGTGGTCAACCAATTGATAGAGACTAAACTTCTATTAACTGTTCGACTGTTATTGAACAAAATGTTATTTACAGTAAAGAGTAATCACAAATAACGTAAAAAACGCTCCCTATTGTCCAAAAAAGACTTGTATATCTGGTAATGCTCCGTGTCTTCATAAGCCATTTCCTCAATACCATTTTCGTTTAAATAGTAAATGGTGCTATTGGGTATACCCATTAGTACCGGTGAGTGTGTGGCAATGATAAATTGCGCGTCAGTATTGGAAGCCGACTGCATCAACAACGATATCATCGATAGTTGCTTCATAGGTGATAGAGATGCCTCAGGCTCATCCAATACATACACGCCATTACCATGTATGCGGCTGCTCAAAATCTGCAAAAAGCCTTCCCCGTGCGATTTTTCTTCCAAGTTGCCGTTGTACCTACTTTCCAGCTCGTTTACCTGGCCTTTCAACAGGCCTTGAACTAGCACCAGCCCCTGCCCGCGCAGGTATTCTTCCATTTCCTTCAATTCATTGCCCAACCCACTTTTAAGCATTTGTATGCTGCGTACAAAGCCAATATAATCTTCCGCCCTAAAGAACATGCCGTTATGGGTTTTGTTGCGCCAATAAATATTCACATGGTCAAATAATTCGCGGGATGGGTCAAATGTGCTGTCAGTTAACGTACTGGTGCTGCCGATGGTGGGTAGGTTCAATTTATAGGCAATGGCCTCCAATAAGGTAGATTTTCCGCAACCGTTATCGCCGGCGATAATCACCACCGGTTTGGCAAAATCCAATGTGAAGGGTTTTTTAAACACCGGCAGTGTAAAAGGAAATGAACTTCCTCCCCGCGTGCTGATGGTTATTTTAGCGATGTGTTTCACTATGCTAATGTACAAATTCTGGGGATTAGACAATGCCCTATAGCAATAAAATGGGCGTTGTGCCAAAAAGGCGATAATACGTTGTTTGCACAGCGTAAAACCATGTAAATAGCCCATGCCATATATTAACCCGTGCTTAACTAGTTGTGGGCTACAGCTTATTCGGCCAATAAATTGTGTGCCCTTCTTTTAGAAAAGTTTTGTTAGGCAAACCAAATAGGGCACAAACTATGTAGTAATCCGAGTATGGGCATTGCGTAATTTTTCATTTATCGGAATGATAAAAATTCCATCTACCTTTACACTTAACTAACATAAAGCGGCCATTTTGTTGCCTGATGCAAGTTTGTAAGGTAAAAATGGCACGCGATATTATTATTTTGAGAATTTTTTAATTGAATTTTTTATATTTGTGTTACTGCAACGCCGCACTAAATATGTGGCGTTGTATTTTTTTTATCTCTAATTAAACCGGAAAGACCATGAGTGACGTAATGTACGTTTCCAAAGAGGCATTCGACAGGATGAAAGAAGAAATGCACCGGCTGAAAACAGTAGAGCGGCCCGCCGCCTCAAGGGCCATTGCCGAAGCACGGGAAAAAGGCGACTTGAAGGAAAATGCTGAATACGATGCCGCAAAGGAACACCAGGGTATATTAGAGGCCAAAATGTCCCAATTGGAAGGGCAGCTTGCCATTGCACGAGTAGTGGATGCCAGTACCATTGACACCAGCAAGGTTTCTATATTAACCAAGGTTACCATAACCAATGTTGCCACCAAAAAAACCGTTACGTACCAAATAGTGGGCGAAACGGAGGCCGACCTTAAAGCGGGCAAAATTTCAGTAGGCTCTCCCATTGGCAAAGGCTTGCTGGGTAAAGTTGTTGGCGACGTGGCAGAGGTTATAGCACCCACCGGCCTTATAAAGTTTAAAATTGAAAACATCAGCATATAGCATTTACGCGGTGCCAAAAAAGCTGCCTGGCCATTGGTTGGCAGTTTTTTTTGAACTGTTAATGGGGGCTTTAAGGTTGGTTACCAATATTGTTTTTTTAAAATACCGAATGCCTTTAGCTGGTGCTTTATTAATGATATTTAACGAAGGTTATGGCCTATAATATAGCCCAACTAAATATTGCCAGAATGATTGGCAATACTATAACAGACCCTGAAATGAACGATTTTGTTAGCCAATTGGATGCCATAAACGCCTTGGCTGAACAAAGCGATGGATTCGTTTGGCGGCTTAAGGCTGGCAACGGCAACGCCACAGAGCTTAACCCATATAAAGATGATAGGATTATCGTAAATTTTAGCGTTTGGCAATCCATTAACCAATTGAAGGCATACGTGTACAATAGCGCGCACGCCGGGGTAATGCGTGACCGAAAAAAATGGTTTGAAAAATTTGGCAAGCCATACTATGCTTTATGGTATGTTGAGGAGGGCACCCTGCCCTCTGTTGAAGAAGCTGTTAAACGGCTTGAGCATTTACAACAACATAGTTGCAGCGCATACGTGTTTGATTTTTCAAACATTTTCAAGCTACCTTAAATACAGCCAACCGCGGTATTGGGTAAAACCAATTGCAGAGCGGGTTGTATATTCGTCTATTTAACCATTACATAAACCGTTTTAGTACCCACCTTACCCAATGGAGTTATTCCCTGCAACACTATGGCATATGTTCCCGCTACATCTGAGGTATAAAAACTGGCCTGCGTTTTTCCCGTGCGTTCATCCGTTTTAACATCTGGTGCCCAAAGCAGCACATCCCTAAAATCCGGTAACCGGCTGCTTAATTGCTTTGGCGTATCATATTTGGGTGCATAAAATTCCCGCTGCAACTGCATGCCCTGGTACTCTAGCACAAGCGAGGCTGGGTCTAGCTGAATGCCGTCTAAGTCTCCGTTATAGGTCGTATAATTAACAATGCCGTAAAATATATTGGCCCCTAGGTAGTATTTCTTAGCAACCACATCCATCTTCTTTATTTTAAGGGGGTTAAAATTAATAACGGTGTCCATATTAAAAAAGGGCACCCCGTCTGCAAGTACCAAAGGGTTGTCCTCAAAATACAAGTTATGTGGATCGTCTACAACTTTTAGCAAATAATCATCTCGGCGCCGCCTAACTGCCACCTCTGGCACATACTCCCGTAAAACTTCCTCCATGGTGTTAAACCTCGTATAATCATCCAGTACATATGTTGCCGTTGGGTGGCCATAAAATGGCAAAGTATCCACGTCTGGTGCAAAAAACTGGCGGTACTTTTCATTGTAATAAGCATTTTGCACTTGGGTATTAATACTGTGGCTTACCAATAACCCTTGGTTTTCTTCGGCAATCCGTCGCTCAGTTAGTGGTGCGACAGAAAACTTTTCTGAGAAGGGATTAACAATATCTATGCGGTAAATACTATCCTGTAATTGGTTGGTTTGCAGTATAATGGCATCCCCACCGACAAAATCAACCACGCTAAATTGTACTATGCCGTTGCTTTTGCTTTTTGCCACGGCAAATTTAAAATTCTTGCCGGGTGCAGTTAGGTAGGCAGTTATGTTTTCGGCGGGCTGGCCTGTTTTTTTATTGGTTATCCGCGCAGTTACAATATGCCCTTCATATTCAGGCAGGTAGTCAAATGCAACTGTTTTGCCCTGTTTTATGTCATCCCAGTTATAACGGCTCCAGCCATGGGTAAGCATCAGGTTATCCAGGGCCTCATTGTTAACGGCATCGTTATTGGCCAAATAGTAATCCGGTTGTTCAATAGTACCTCGCAAATCTGCATTCAGCAACAGGTAACTGGCAATGCTTGTTTCGCTTTGCTGTTGCAGGGAGTCTAGCCGGTACACACTCATCGACATATCTGCGGGTACTGGCAAGCTCTTCTCGTCTTTTGTTGCAATATCAACAGTAACTTTTTGGCGCCCAGCATAACCATCCATTCCAGTGGCTGCATCAATTACCAACTGGCGGCTGGGCTTGGTAAAATACAACCGTTCGCAAACTGGTTGTGCGTCGCTATTAAAAACCGTAAAATGTGTTATGCCATCGGCAAGCTGCGTTTTATCTACCGCAAAACTGGCTTTGCCATTACTCAATTGTTTCGCAAAAGCCATATTTGCGCCATTGCCTGTTGTTACCAGTAAATATATATTTGTGGTACTGGCTGATGACGCTATTTGTATGTTTACTTGGCTGCCTGCTTCTTGTACATGCATTACTACACCTTGGGTGTAGGCAGTTGGCAGTGGCTGCTTAAAGGTTTGCCCCGCTATGGTTACAACGGCAGTATAGTTGTTTGCAGCCATCGGCGTAAAAATAAAACTACCAATGCCAAACTTAAGGCTTTTAAAACTTGAAATATTATTGCCGTTTTGGTCTGCAACAATGCCGTTGCAATCCATCCCTTTTCCATATTTGTCAACCACCCTAAAACCTACTTTGCTTTCAATGCCATTTACCAAGTTGCCTCCTTCAGGAAAAAAACGGATTTCGTATTTATCGGTGTCCTTGCCGGGGTTACGGTTAAGGCTTTTCAAAGTATTTACAATGGTGATGTTTTGGTGAAAATAAAGGTCGGCACTAAAGTTTTTCATCCAACTAGTGTAGGCCCTTATATGGTAGCTGCCCGAGTGAACGGAAGCCGGTAGTTGAAACGAGCCGCTTCCACTACCGTCAACTAGTTTTATCTTAGCCTGCAGGCTTGGCTTTTTATCTGCATCAAGTACCTCCACATAAGCAACCTTGCTTAAATGGGTTGGCTTATTGCTGGCCGCATCTACCGCATAGGCTTTAAACCATATAATTTCCCCAGCGGTAAAAAAGTCTTTATCCAAATGTAAATAAAGTTTTTCTTGCGCTGCCTGCTGCTGGTAATCGTTAAACTGCTTTTGCAGGCTGCTTAGTACACCGTCGGTTTGCGCCTGTGTTTTTGCGCATAAAAAAAAGCATATGCTGCAAAATAGCAGCAACCGCTGGTAGTTATTCGTCATTGTGCTTGGGTATCGTTGTGGCATTTTGCGCATGGTGGTAAAAATTTTATGGCCAAAATGAGGGTTTGGTTGTAATGCCGCCTGTCAACCTACAATCAACACACTCTGGTGGGGCGGCGTAATAGGGGCCCAAAGGTGTTACCAAATCAACCGGTACATAGGTGCCACGTAAAACAGAAGTCATTTTATAGGCATCAGTAACATGTATGGTGTCGCAAACGGAGTATGGTCCCGGCGGGTAAAGCCAGTTGTTTACTTGGGCTTTGTAAATAAATATTCTTTTTTGTTGGGTAGATGATGCCGTTATAAAACCAATCACCGGTTCTGCGGCGTTTGTTTTTGAATGGATGTTGCCGGTTATTTGGGAAGGCTGCGCATCAAAAAGGCTTCCTAACTGCTCGGTATTTTTGCTCAGGTTATCCCAGTAGTTGTAGCCATCCTCAGGCAAAGCAGATTGTTTAACCAATATACTGTATATATAACCAATTTTTTCAGACGAAGTAGGAATGAACATGATTACCTTTTTATACACCACGTCGTTAGACAGCTTTTTGGTTGATTCAATAAGTATGTTCGAAGACGGGATCGTGTGCCAGCAAAAAAAGGTAAGTTCCTCTGGGTTTCTGTGTACTATGGTGTTGTTCTTTACTATGTATTGAGAAAAAAATGGGGCATAATATTCCCAGGTCTCTGAAAAATCCCATTTGTAAAACTTGGTGTTGTTTTGGTCATCGTGCGTATTGGCATAAATATACACGCCATCGCTGTGCTGCTCCCAGCTTATGCTGTCAATCAAGGGTGTTTTCTTAAAAGGTGTATAGTCCGAATAATATTGGTTGTTATTGGCCGTGGTAATAGCAAGCCGGTATTTTTCGGCACCACTGCCTGGCGGTATATTGGCTATGCCATAAGCCCCATTACCAATTTCCTGCAAAGGGTAGTTGGCACCAGCATCGGTTTGCACTGATACCTGCGAACCAGTTTCATAAGCGGTAACAGATGTGTCAGTAAGCGTTTTAGACCGCGAAAGGTGTATAATGGTTGAATCCTGCCCAACATTTATGTTGCCCTCCACCACTAAGATATTCGTATTGGCAATAGCCCCTGCCGGCAGCACATAAGGCTCTTTACAACCAGTGGCAAATACAATTAAAAAAACAGTTGCTATATTTACAATCGTTGGCCTCATACTGTGCTAAAATTTGAAATTGTACGTTATAAAAGGTATGGCAGTGCCAAATATTGATAGTTTGTAACCGTTTACCCGACCGTTTTCTGAAGTGAAGTACACCGAATAGGGGTTTTTGTTGCCGCTGATATTATACACACCAAGCGTCCAAGAACTGTGGGCCAACATTTTTATTTTATGGCTGCCTTCAATATTCATAGAAAAATCGGAGCGGAAATAATCTGGTATGCGGTATTGGTTCCTGTCTGAATAAAGCACCCTGTACGAGCCGCCGTAATAATACTCACCAACGGGTAACGTAATAGGCCTACCTGTACTATAAATTACATTGAGCGATACACTAAACCGGTGCGAAAAACGGTAGTTGCCGATAAAATTAAACACATGGGGCTTGTCAAAATCGCTGGGGTAATAATCGCCTCTGTTCACCGGCTGGGTAACCAATGGGTCGTCTGTTTTTAACATGGTGCGGCTGTATGTATAACTCACCCACCCGTTTAACTTACCAGCTGTTTTCTTTACCATAAATTCTGCCCCGTAGGCATATCCTTTTGAATTTACAACATCGGTTTCAATATGCGGGTTAAGCACCAACTGGGCACCGCTTTTATAGTCAAGATAGTTGCTAAGGCGCTTATAATATACCTCCACCGATGTTTCAATGGTATTTGATTTAAGGTTTTTATAATATCCAAGTGATAGCTGGTAGCCGATTTGCGGTTTAATGTAGCTATCGCTCAGCTTCCAAATATCTGTGGGCGATATAGCCGTTGTGTTAGACAGCATATGGATGTATTGGCGAAGCGTGTTGTAACTAACCTTAAGCGAGCTGTTATCGCTTAGGGTGTATCTGGCAGATACCCTTATTTCCGGCCCTTGGTAGGTTTTAATAACTTTTCCTGAACTATAATTAACGGTATCCACAATATTGGCTACCTCTCTCGGCTGCCCGGGGGCATACTGGTATACCTGCTGCGCGCCTAAATAATTAAACATTGAGTACCGGATACCGCCGCTTACCGAAAGCTTGGAGGTAACCTCATATTTATCGCCAAAATATAAAGCAGATTCCAAGGCTTTTTCCGCCTGCAACACCGTTGGCACTACCAACGATTGTTTGTTGTTGGGCTGGTATGAGCCTGGCTGCAATTTATATAAGATAGACGTTAAGCCAAAATCAACCGTGTTTTTGTTGTTAACGGCATAATTAAAATCGGCCCTGAACGTTGACTGGTTTACAGTAAACGCAAACTTGTAGGCATTAACGGGGTTTAGCGTGCTGCCGATGGCAAACTGGTAATTGTCAACGCCTGCCGCAAACACCCCATAAAGCTTATTGTTGAAAATATGCTTTAGCTTAATATTGGCGTTTTTGTTGTTGTAATTATACGTAGTATCACTGTTAAGCCTAAACTTATCTTGGCTTATATAGCCTGTTACATACAGGTGGTTTTTTGCGTTGAACTCGTGGTTAACAATAAGGTTGGCATCGTAAAACGAGGCACTGCTGTTATGGTATTCTTGGTTATCTGGTATTTGCTTCAATATCCAGTCTGAATAAGTGGTACGCCCACCTATGATAATGGATGTTTTGCCGCTGTCAATAGGGCCTTCCAGTGTTAAGCGGCTGGTGAGTGGGCCAATGCCGCCGGAGCCTGCAAATTTTTTCATGTTGCCTTCCCGGCTGGTAACATCCAGCACCGAAGCCAAGCGGCCACCGTATTTTTCGGGTATGCTGCTTTTATACAATTCAACATCTTTTACCACGTCGGGGTTAAAGGCAGAGAAAAAACCAAAAAAATGCGATGGGTTGTAAATGGTTGCATCACTAAACAAAATAAGGTTTTCGTCGGCTGCACCGCCACGCACATTAAAACCCGTACTGCTTTCCCCCGCAGATGTTACACCGGGCAAGGTTAACACAACCCGCAAAACATCTGCCTCACCAAAGGCGGTAGGTACTTGCTTAATGTTTTTCATGGTAATTTTCTGCACGCCCATGTTTACATTCTTAACATTTATGGTTTTATCTGCGCTTACTATCACGCGTTTAAGCGTTGGTACATACTCGTATAACTCAACATTTAGTTTGCCATTGGCGTACAACATCACCTGCCGTTTAGTGTCGCCCATGCCTATGCTGCTTACTAACAACACGTGGCGGCCCTTAGGCAGCGTTAAGGAAAAATAGCCAAACTGGTCGGTGGTGGTACCATACTTCTTATCGTCAGTATAAACATTGGCACCAATTACGGTTTCGCCACTTTTGGCATCTCTTACATAACCTGTAATTACAGCATCGCCCTGGGATAGGCTGTTGGTTTTGGTGCCAATTTCAAAAAGTTTGTTTTCCAATGAGGATTTTAATTTGTTTCCACTGCTTTCCTTTTCAATATCGGTTTGCTCACTTACTACAAAACCGGTCGCATCCTTGGCCTTTTTGTTTCCGAAAAAATTGGGTGGCAGGCTGGTGTAAATTTCAACTTGTTTGGTAATAAAAATGCGGCTATTGTCATCTATACTAAACCGCAGCCCTGTGTTTTTTAGCACGGCGTTTAGCAATTCATCAAGTGTTTCGCCGTCTGCCCGGTGGGTAATTTTTAGGCTGTCGGTTTGGGTTGAGTCGTAATAAAACCGGCAGCCGGTTTGGGTTTCAGCTTCTTGCACAAACTGGTTAAACGGTACGGCAATAAAATTACCGGTTACCGTTTTTTTATCCTGCGCGGCAGCTGAACCGAAAAATAAGGCAACGGTGCAAATAGCAAGTAGGTAATGGCGTAAGCAGTGCATAATTTTAATGCGTTAGTTTATCGTAATATTCGGCCATTTTTACGATGGCGGTTTCTGGGTCTTTTTTGTAACTGATGTCGTTTTGCCTAATGTATTTTAAAATGTCTTTTTTCTTGCTTTTAAAAACGCTTAACACGCTGTTCTTTCCGTCAACTTCGTAAAACACTTTGTCTTTATTAAGATAATAATGGTTGCTTTCTACAAAACTCTTCTCAAAAGTACGTGGGTCCTCATATACGGTTTTTTGCCTTTTTGCATACACAGCTGTTGGCCCGTTGTACAGGCGGTCATAAAAGCCGTTGGTGATAATTTTGTTGCTGCTGTCTGGCCTAAGGTGTACAAACGTATGGCCCAATAGGTTAAAGTAGTTTACCTTTTCGTTTACCAAACTAATAAAAATACCCTGCCCAAACTCCCTTACAACCACACTTTCTGTAGTGGTTTCATATATAAGGGTTACGTTAGGGTACAACGTGCCGTTATAATAAACATCACCCGGCTGCTGGCTGCCATCCAAAAAATAGGGGGTTCCCTTTATGCGCTGGTCGTACATTATATACTCCGAGCCGTTGTATAAACCTGCATTGTCGTTGATGTTGTTGTAAAAAAGTGCAATGGCTTTTTGTTTGGGTACTTCCTCATTACTAGCAGCCCCAGGTTGTGCCAATAATGCAACCGGCCATAACAGGGCAAACGACATACCGATACAAAAGAATTTTTTCTTCATACAGGGCAATTAAAGATATCAATAGGTCTACACTAATGGGGTAAGCAGTTATGAAAGAAGGTATTAAATTATGCACTAAGCAAGCAATTACTAACTTTAAAGCACAACAGTTTGGTTAGGGTTGTTAACACCCATGTTGTAAAAATAGGTAAAAATAGTACAGGCTTGTAATTTTTAATTTTATAAAAACTACCGGTTGTTTATGTGTCAGTTTTTTTTACTTTAGCGGCCAATACACTTAAACAATTCATATGTCAAGCTCACACCAAATTGACCAAACCGGGGATACAAGCAAATTTACCATTACAGCATTTCTTGCTTTTGTTGTAGTGTTTTCATTTGTGCTGCTCATGTCTCAGTGCCAAGGCGATTTTAAGCCACTGGTTTCTGGCGAGGGTACAACCGCAGCAGCTGAAAAATAGCATTTTTATGGTAACAGGGCTTTTGCAATCATGGTCCACTCCTCCTGCAAAGTAATGGCCGGGCGGGTTTTACCCGCCCGCCTATACCAATAATCGGCATTCCAAATATCGCCTTCTTTGCGGTGTAAATAGGCATGTACCCAATAGGCATCTTTTTGTTCAATGCTGTCTATGCTTGTATGCGCTGCCTGCCAGTCTCCTTTTCCATCCAGCCACAAGGCTTCTAGGTGTAGGGTAAGCCCCGGCGGCGGGGTATCTGCTTCCAAGCTTTTTAAAAATTCCGCAAACTGCATAACGTTTTGTTTTATCCCAAAGCCTTATCGCCTGTTGACAATGCGCAAGGCTTAAAAAAAGCTGACTGCCCCTTGGCTCAACGACTGTTTTAATTATTTGCGCTTCTCAATTTTGTCAAAAAACCCGCCAAAATTGTTCAGCCGCACACCTTCCTCTAAAAAAAACTTACCGGGAAAACCAAGGTCTATCGCACTGGCAGCATCCAAGGCTGCCATATCTGCCTCGGGTATTACCACATCCACGGTTTTCAAGTTTTCCAGCAACTGGCTAACCTTGGTGGCTCCCACCACGGGTATGCTTGAAAAACCCTGTTGCATCGTCCATTTAAGGGCCACATGTGCTGGTTCAACACCTAGTTTTTCTGCAATGGCTATTACTTCTTTGGTTATTAATACACTGCCTTCATTCAAGCGGTTGCTGCCCGGCTTTATCCTGCCTGCTTCGCCGCGCAAATATTTGCCTGTTAATGCACCGCCGGCCATTGGTGCCCAAGGTATAAGCGTCATGCCAAAATGCTTGGCCATCGGTATCAGGTCGCGCTCGGGGCTGCGTTGTATAAGGCTGTACTCCACCTGTAGGGCTATAAACTGGCTCCAGCCCATCAACTCGGCCAACGTATTGCCCTTGGCTACCATCCAAGCCGGTGTATCGCTAATGGCAATATAATTAACCTTGCCTTGCCTAACCAAATCATCAAGCCCGCGCAAAATTTCGTCCATAGGGGTAAGGTCATCCCAAATATGCAGGTATAACACATCAATAAAATCGGTTTGTAGCCTTTTAAGGCTGGCCTCCACGCTGCGCATCATGTTCTTTCGGTTGTTGCCAGATGCATTGGGGTTTGTTTGGTTGTCTTTTAGGGAGTACTTAGTGGCAATCACAAAATAGTCCCTGTCACGGGTGCTTACAAATTCACCAATCAACTTTTCGCTGGTGCCTAGTTTGTAAATGTTGGCGGTATCTAAAAAGTTGCCGCCAGCTGCTGCAAAAGCGTCCATTATGGCAAAGCTTGTTTCCTTGTCAGCACCCCAGCCCGCCTCGGTGCCAAAACCCATTGTGCCAAGGCATAACTCAGATACTTTTAAGCCGCTTTTACCCAATAATTTGTATTTCATAGTTTTTATTTTATGTAATTGTGCAACCTAGGCGTGTTAGCATTACAAGCTTTAGCCAATGGCGAATTATACTTTGGTAAAACGGCATTGCCTATTTGTACTGTTGGCCAAACAACCAATACCATGCCCAATGTGTTGCAAAATTAAGTAAACAGCCAACAACGTTAAAGGGTTTGCTATTGTTAGCTTGTTACCTTACCGTTATTACGCAAAACGGCCCCGCAAAAGCAGGGCCGTAATAAAATTATTGCTTTGTTGTTCCTTTTACCTGTTCAACAAACCGTCAACCGTTATGGCTACATAATAAATACCGCGTATGTTGGGGCCACCCACATACTGGAAATACGATTTATTAAACAGGTCAGACGCGCCAAATTTTACGCTGGAGTACAGTTTTGGCACACGCACGGTAACCTGTGCATCAACAGTGCCGTAGGCTGGCACAGTGCCGTTGCCAAATAGGTTTTGCCAGTAAAAGCTTTGCTGCCAGCGCCAAATTACGTTAAAGCCAATATTTTTTACCACCTCGCGGTTACCGAAGCTTACATTGGTAAACCATTCTGGCGTGTTAAACCCTGGTATCAACGCATCGCTGGCGGTTTTATCCTGAACCAGCTTATTAAAGTTAGCATTTCCGCTTATGGTATAACCCTTGTAAAAATTATAGCTGATGGCAATGGCCGAGCCGTAGTTACTTACGGTAGATGCGCTGTTCGTCCAAACCCTGTAACGGCTTTGGTTGGCCTTGTTGGTCATTAGGTGGTAAACTGCTGGGTCGTTGGCGGTTACGCTACCCGTAAGCGGTACTGTCACGTCTACCTGGCCGATAAAGTTTTTGTAGGTGCTGTAATAGCCGTCAATATCAATAAACAACTTGTTGTTTAACAACGATGTTTTGTAACCCGCTTCAAAAGCATTTACTTGCTCAGGCACAATGGGGTTAAGGTTTGCCCATTTTAATATGCCGGCATTTTTAGCCTCGGCGGCTGTTTGCGAAAGGCCGGCATTCTTGTCAACCGTTACGGCAGTGCTAAACTTGTCAGCCGATGAAGACAGGTACGAGTTTTTAAAATAGCCCAGCCCTTGTTCAATAAAGGCGAGTCCGCCTACGCGGCGCACGCCACCATTGTTAACGAACGAGAAAGCCTCGAACAACGATGGGAAACGGTACCCCGTTTGCCATGAGAACCTGAAATTATGTTTTTGGTGTAAAGTGTACACCGCAGACAGGCGTGGGTTGAATTTACCCGAAAAATAATCGCTTTTATCAAAACGTACCGATGCTGTAAGTTTCAGCGCATCGTTAAACAGTTTTTTGGATGCCTGTATAAAACCGCCCCTTTTGGAGTAATAGAAATCCTTTCCGCCCGCTTGGTTTCTTTTGGCCAACGGCAATGAAAAATCCACAAAGTTGTTTCCGTCTGGTATAATCTGGTAGGTACGTGTGTCTACGCCAATCAAAACATCGGCAAAGCTTATATACTTACGTAAGTTCCAAGTGGCCTCGGCATGGTAAAAACGGCTCATTTGCAGCAGCCTCGCACCGCCTGTTGTATCGGTGGGGTCGGTGGATGTTGGGTAAATATCCCAGTCATTGCGGGCCTTTATTTTTTGCACTTGCGCGTCAAACCTTGCAGTACCTGGTGTAAAACGGCCTGCGTCAGCAGCTGCACGGGCGGCTTGGTGGGCGGCCAACAGATCTGCATCATTGTATGTTTGGCCGCTGCCCAAGGCTGGCAATACTTTATTTAAGGCACTGGTGTAATCAGCAGTCCATTTCTTGTCAGGCTTAAATGATTTTTCCAAATTGTCGGCCAGTGGGTTCATGTTGTAGGAGTTGTGGGTATTCTCTAACGACACATATACTTTTAAAGTAAACTCGGGGTTTATCACTTCAAACTTATGGTTCTGTACCACAACACCCCGCAGGCCTATACGGTTACCGCGCTGAAAAAAACCGTCCATCTCACCCATGCGGTAGGCGTATGATATTTCGGTGTTGCGGGTTACCTTGGCATTCAGCGAAATATCGCCCTTTACATTTTTTACGGTGTAATCGCCTACCAAGTCTTTCTCCCAATAGCCGGTGCGGTGCACGGTAAATTGCTTGCCGTTTTTATCGGTTACCACTATATTGCTATTGTCGCCATATTTGTTCCAACCATCGTTGGCAATATTGTTGGCACCGTTTAATACCGGGAATGAGGGGTTAAGGTTGGGGGTAAAATCGCCGTGGTTGTCTGCCACCCAGTCAGTACCTTGGAAGTAGCTAAAGTTTACCTTAAAGGCAAACCATTTTGTAATGGCCTTAGCATACCGAAACGAGGTTTCTGTCAACGGTTTTGCTGTTTCGCCATACCCCACATGGTTAACCGCTGTTTTTTGGTAAACACTCAACCCTTGGTATTGAAAGGGGTTTTTGGTTATCATGTTGCTCATGCCGTTTAAGGCGTTCATGCCATACAAAGCAGAAGAAGCGCCGGGCGTAACCTCGATGCTCTGTATATCTAATTCAGATGGCCCGATGGCATTGCCCAATGGCACGCCCAATGTGGCGGCTTGGTTGTCAATACCGTCAATCAACTGCATAAACCTAAAGTTGTTGGGTACATTAAAACCACGGGTGTTAAATATTTTAAAGGTCAAGCCCGCCGTTGTCATCTGCACGCCTTTTAGGTTGCCGATGGCATCGTAAAATGATGCGGCGGGGGTTTCTTTCAACGCCCGTATGTCCAGTTTTTCAATAGTAACCGGCGACTGCATAATTTTTTCCTTTTGCCGGCTGGCGGTTACCACCACTTCGTTGGCAATATACGTTTGGGTAATAAGCTGGATGTTGAGGTTCGATTTTTCGCTTTTTACCTCAATTTCTTGCGGGGCAAAACCTATCGATGTAATGATAATAGTAAAAGGGAGTTTTTGGTTGGTAACCAGCGAAAATTTGCCTAATGAATCGCTGACGGTGCCCGAGTTGCTGCCTTTAATTGACACGGAAGCAGAAGGCACCGCCGAAGCTTGGTCGTTTACAATTTTTCCTGATAAAATATACGACCCGTTCAGTTGGGCAAAAAGAGATAAAGGAGTAAGTAAAAATAACAGTAAAAACTTTCTCATAACAGTAGGTAAATACAATTTTGGTATTATTAACCCACCAAATATATAGACTATATAGTTTTTAAAGAGAAATTTTTTGCTTGATTACTTAATATTATGAAAATCATTCACTTAATAAATGGCAGTGGCTATGTTTCTTGGGGTCGTTAACATTTTACTAACCAAAATACTAAACCCATGCACAGCAGGCCTTCAAAAAATAGCACGCGACTAAGCCTACGCAAACTGTAACAGGAACCATCTTTAAACGGCTGTTGTTTTTGTAATTTATTTTCTGCACATTTGTTTTAACTAAACCAACAATATGCGCACATTAGCCTTAATACCCCTGCTACTGGTTGCTTTTGCCGTTAACTGCTTTGCCGACAAAGGCGGTAAAAAGAAAGCAACCAGCCAAGCAGAGGACTCAGCCCAACTTGCCCTTAAAAATTACCTACTGCTCGAAGACTCGGTAAACAAAGCCATGAAGTACGAAACCGGGCATATAACACTTAAACAAGGCAATGCGGAGTTGAACATTCCCGAAGGGTTTAAATTTTTAAATGCAGAGCAAAGCCAGTATATATTTAATAAGCTGTTTGGTAACCCCAAAAACGAGTCAATCATCGGCACCATTTGGCCTGCGGAAAGCACCCCCTTTACTGACAGCAGCTATGTTTTTACCGTAAAATACGAAGACATGGGCTATGTGAAAGATGATGATGCAAAGGACATTGACTATAAAAAAATGTTGAAGGACATACAAGACGGCGAACCTGAAGTAAATAAAGAACGCGCTGCACAAGGCTATGGGCCTGTACATATTGTTGGCTGGGCCAAACAACCCTATTACGACGGCAAGGAAAAAGTGCTGCACTGGGCAAAAGAAGCCCGCTTTGGTGATGCCGAGGAAAACACCCTTAACTACGAGGTGCGCGTGCTGGGGAGGAAAGGGGTGCTATCCCTAACTGCAATTTCGGCAGCGGCACAGCTACCGCTGGTTGAAAAGGATATAAATAAAGTATTGGGCATGGCAGCGTTTACCAGCGGCAACAGGTATGCCGATTATAATTCATCCACAGACAAAATAGCCGCTTACACGGTGGGCGGGCTTGTTGCCGGCACCATACTTACAAAAATTGGCTTTTGGGCCATATTGGCAAAATTTACAAAACTCATTATTGCAGGGGTAGTGGCAGCTTTTTATGGCGTACGTAAGTGGCTTACCGGCAAGGCCCGTAAGAACAAAGAGGTTGAACCGCAGGACAGTACTGTTGCCTAGGCTTTGCCATAGCTGGAATAGGCCTAAACCACTCAATACCCGCTAGCGATATACCATATTTGTACAAAGAAGGTTTAGCCCACGTAAATATTACGCTGGGCTAATCAGTTTACGCGGTTTATACAGCCATTATTCGTTTGCTGGATAAGGATGTGCTTTTTAAGGCTAACACCTATTTTGCCTGCATGCCTGTAATTGGTATCTTGCCACGTAATGCAAAAGCTTGCCAAGCATATTACCTACGAAATAGCCAAAACCAGCTTCGGCCTGTATTTGGTAGATGAGCTTCGGTTGCATGGGGGCAAAGAATTTCCCACGGAAACGGATGTAAAAAAAATATTGCTGCGGGTTAACCCAGCCTGCACCGCTACCGAACTGCAAACGGCCAGGCAAATATCCCGCTATTGCCAAACCGATAAAAATTACCTGAAAGATGCCAAAGAAGAAACGCTGGACAAAGTTGCCATTGCCATGTTGGCTACTACCAACAGTTTCGCCGCCTTTCGCGAAAAGGTGAACCCACAACTAAAGGCTTATAAATATTACAGCCATTATGTGGCCAAGGCTGAAGCTTACCTTACCGGCCTTGGTGCAAAATACAAGAACAAAGAGGGTAATAAATTTGGGGAATTGTTTGCTTTTACAGGGCAGCAGCAGGTTTACCTATCAATGATAAGCTATCATTTTGGGGAGGCGGATAAGGCATTGCCTGCAGTAACTTTTGGTGCTGAGAGCGATTTAAGCACGGAACGTATTTTACGCACCTTGTTTGGCAGCTACAACATACCAGCACCACAATACCTGCCGGAAGGCGGTTTTACCCAGGTATTGGATGCTGGCCAACCAAATACTGTATACATTGCCATTGGCCTGTTTGGCAACAGGCTTACGGAATGGCTAACCGCCAACGGTAGCCTTGGGCCCCATTTACAGATACTACCAAGTAACAAATGTATTACACTCGATGGCAAGAGTTATTTTGCCAACCGGGATGAAAATACCGACTTTGCCCTTTTTTGCAAATGCCAGTTGCCCAACGGAAGCACAATAATTGTATTGGGTGGCATTGAAGGGTTTGGCACACAACGCCTTGGGGAGTACTTGCAATCGCAATGGCCCTTGCCGCTTGCGCTTTTTACAGAAAAGAAACATACCATACTACTGTATAAAACGCTTGACAGCACCGTAACACTCGAGCAGGCCATTTGATTGCCAAATTGGTATATTAAACTGCCCGCATCTCATACAATCGCCTTAACCACTGACCATAATCACCATTTGCCGCACAGCCACTCACCGCCGCCACTTGCACAAACAAGCACGGTAATAAGGCATATAAATCTGTATTTTAGTGCTGAAACAAATATTTTTCAAAATGAATTTTATCGGTAACATACTTTGGGTAATATTCGGCGGATTTTTTTCCGCCGTGGGCTATTTTTTCGGCGGCCTGTTGTTATGCTTTACGTTTATAGGTATACCGTGGGGCATACAATGTTTTAAAATAGCAGGCCTGGTGTTAATGCCTTTTGGCCGCAGGGTGGTAAGCAGCCCGGGCGGTAGTGGCTGCCTTAATTTGTTTTGCAATATTGTATGGCTGTTTACCGGCGGTTTGTGGACTGCCGCGGTACACCTTGGGTTTGCGATAATACTAGCTATAACCGTTATAGGCATCCCTTTTGCAAAACAGCACATTAAGCTGATGGAACTGTCTCTGATGCCATTTGGCAAGGAGGTAATCTAAAGCACCCTTTCCAAAAAAATACCGTTACATTGGATACCGTGTAGGCAATCACTAAAAACACAAACCACCATTATGTTCAATAAACTACGGACGGTTATTTACCATGCAAAAAATTTAGAGGAGGCAAAGCATTGGTACACCCAAATTACAGGTATAGCCCCCTATTTTGACGAGCCTTTTTACGTTGGTTTTGACATAAACGGGTACGAATTGGGGCTTGACCCTGATGCAACCAGCATAACCCCAGGCAACCAATCTGTCGCATATTGGGCGGTAACCGATATAGCAGCACGCGTGCAGCAACTGCTGCAAGCAGGTGCGTCCATAATTAAAGAGGTGCAAGATGTTGGCGGCGGCATTAAAACTGCGGTAGTGGCTGACCCTTTTGGCAATGCCATTGGCTTAATTGAGGGGGCGTAAGTGGGTATAAGGTTACTGGTTGCTTGTTGCCGGGGTAAGAAAACGGGTATGAACTTTTTTTAAAAAAAGTATCAAAGAAGGATATTGGCTGAATTGACCCCTAAAGCTGTTAAAACCAGGCTTTAGCCGGCTAGAGTAGCCTGCAACCAGAAACCTGTAACCGGTAATTTGTAACCTTATTACTTCACTTCTTGCATGTCAACCAGCTTCCGGTAAATGCCGTGTTGGCTTATCAATTCATCGTGTGTGCCGCGCTCGGCTATTTCGCCTTTTTGTAAAACAATAATTTCATCGGCATGTCGCACGGTAGAAAGGCGGTGGGCTATCACGATGGATGTTCTATTTTGCATCATCTTATTAATGGCATCCTGTACCAAGCGCTCACTTTCCGTATCTAAGGATGAGGTAGCTTCGTCCAATATCAATACCGGGGGGTTTTTCAACACAGCCCGTGCTATTGTCAAGCGCTGCCTTTCCCCTCCGCTTAATTTACTGCCGCGGTCGCCTATATTGCTCTCAAAGCCGCCTTCTTTTTGTATTATAAAGTCGTAGGCATTCGCCACCTTGGCGGCATCCTCAATTTTATCGTGGGCAATATCAAACTGGCCCAACGCTATATTGGCTGCAATGGTATCGTTAAACAAGATGGGCTCTTGGGTAACAATACCCATTTGAGCGCGTACGGATGCAAGGGTATAATCCTTAATATTAATGCCGTCTATCAACAATTCGCCACCCGTAACATCGTGAAAACGGGGCACCAAGTCGGCAAGGGTACTTTTACCCGCACCGCTGCTACCCACCAAAGCCACCGTTTTGCCCTTCTCAATCGTAAGGTTTATATTTTTTAATATCACTTTGTCGTCATACGCAAAGGTTACATTCCTAAACTCAATCCTGCTGTTGAAGGTTTGTAGGGTTTTTGCCCCAGGTTTATCATTCACGGTAAGCGGTACCTTTAAAATTTCCTCTATCCGCTCAATGGCGGCACTACCACGCTGCGCGCTGTAAAATGCCGTGGAAAGTGATTTTGCGGGGTTGATAATTTGGGTAAAAAGTAAAATGTACGTAATAAAGCCCCCGGCATCCAATCCGTCGGCATTGCTTGATAAAACCATGCTTCCGCCAAACCATAATATGATACTCAATACAATCACTCCCAAAAACTCAGACATCGGCGAAGCGAGATCACGTCTGAAATTCATTTTATTTCGGATAAAATTTAAAGTGGTATTAGTACTTAAAAATTTACCCCCAATGAGTTTTTCAGCATTAAATGCCTTGATGATGCGCAGCCCAGTCAAGGTTTCATCCAAAATGGACATTAACACGCCAACCTGCTCCTGTGATTCGGTAGACTGCTTTTTTAGCGAGCGGCTTACCCTGCCAATAATAAAACCCATCAGTGGCAGCAACACCAATAAAAACAGCGATAATTTTGCACTTATAAAAATTAGTCCGCCTAGGTAAATAATTATGGTCAAGGGTTGTGTTATTAGGCCCTCCAATGTACTCAATACGCTCCATTCAATCTCGTTGGCATCGTTGCTCATGCGGCTTATGATGTCGCCCTTGCGCTGGTCGGTAAAAAAGCCAATAGGCAGGTCAAGAATCTTCGCGTATAAGTCGGCGCGCAGCTTTGTCATAACATAGTTGCGCATGGGCGAGAGTACCCTGAACGATAAGTACGTAAATAAATTTTTAAGAAAAACAGACAAGATAATGATGCCGCAAATGGCCGCCAATGCATTTTGTTTACCGCTAGGGCTATGGCTGATGATATAGCTGAGGTAATATTTGAGGTAGTTTAAAATACCAGCCGCAGTAAAGCTAAACACTGGTTTTACTGTTATAAGCTTTTCTAAATTAAAAAGCAGCTGTAAAAAAGGAGCCAACATAGTTAGCGAGATGAGGGAGAAGGCTATAGAGAGTATAATGAACAGAACATACAGTGCAATATTCCTTTTCTGGTTTCTTAAATAGAAAAGGATTCGTGAAAATCGCTTCATGTAATTGAATATATCCGTTTAAAACCTGCAAAGTAACTAATTTTGTATCCAACAAAATGTTAGAATATGGAGGAAGGCAAAAGGCAGCGCCAGGTGGCGGGTGTATTACAGGAAGAGTTTAACGACGTTTTTCAACGGTTGGGCTTAAATATGATTGACGGCGGCATGGTGTCTATCTCATCGGTAAAAGTAACGCCCGACTTATTGGAAGCCAGGGTTTACCTAAGCCTTTTTAAGGTGGCAGACACAACCGTGGCCATGAAAAAAATTGAAGACAGGGCTTGGGAGATAAAAAAAGAACTGGCAAACCGTGTAAAAAACCAGCTGCGGCGTATACCAGTGCTGCATTTTTATTTGGATGATACCCTTGACTATGTGTTTAAAATGGAAGAGTTGTTAAAAAGTATAAGTACATCAACCCCGTCCGCCACTACTACCCCCGCCGCCCCCTAAAGGGGGACTATGACGGAGGAGAAACCGCAAGTTTAAATAGGCACCTACGTTTCTTTTTTTAAACAGCATAAATAATGACAGAAGCCATCAATAAATTTAACCAGCTTACAGTCCCCCCTTTAGGGGGCGGAGGGGGTTGCTTGGAGGGTTTTTCATGAACCTTGTTTTTGCTTGGCGTTACTTCAAGTCAAAAAAATCAACCAATGCCATTAATATAATTGCATGGATAAGTGTGGTGGCCGTGGGTGTTGCCACCGCAGCCCTTATTGTGGTATTGAGTGTTTTTAACGGTTTTGAAAGCTTGGTTAAAAGCCTGTATGGCGATTTTTTTAGCGACATAAAAATTATACCTGTCAGTGGAAAGTTCATGAAGGTTACCCCGGCCGAAATAAAAAAAATATCGTCGGTACAAGGGGTGGACAACCTGAGTTTTGTGGTGGAAGAAAGGGCACTGTTGGTAAATGGCGACTACACTAGTTTTATATACCTTAAAGGTGTTGATGAAGGTTATACCAAGGTAAACCGCCTTTCGCAGCATGTTGTGCGTGGCAAATACGATTTAGGCACTGCGGATAATCCCGGCCTAGTTTCAGGCGTTGGCATAGAAAATGCCGTTGGCGCAATCCCTGACAGTAAAATACCCCAGCCTTTGGTGGTGTACCTACCCAACCGCAAGGCATCAAGCTTTAATAATTTGGATGCCATGCATAGCTATAATATTAATGCGGCCGGTACCTTTACCGTGCAGCAGGAGTTTGACGATAAATTTGCATTTACCAACTTACCTTTTGTACAATACATGTTAGACCTAAACCCCGATGAGTTTACGGGTGTGGAGGTAGCCATTTACAAAGCCGGCGAAAGCATAAAAATAAAAAATCAGCTACAGCAGGCACTGGGCACACATTTTAAGGTGCAAACCCGCCTTGAACAAAACCAAAGCCTTTTTACCGCCATGCAAGTAGAAAAATGGGTAATATTTGCCATTTTAACACTTATACTAACGGTGGCAGCTTTTAACATGATTGGCGCTTTAACCATGCTGGTATTGGAAAAACAAAAAGATATTGCGGTATTAAAAGCCATGGGTGCCAACGATGGCCGTATAATGAATATTTTTTTAACCGAGGGGTTTCTACTGTCAGGTATAGGGGGGGGTGGCGGTATGTTGCTAGCTTTTATTATTTGCATGGTACAAATAAAGTTTAAGCTGGTAAAATTGGGCGGCGGCACTTTTATTATTGATGCCTACCCCGTAGAAATGACCGTGCAGGATTTTGTATTGGTTGCCCTTACGGTTATGCTTGTTGCTGTTTTGGCCGCCTGGATACCAAGCCGAAAAGCCGCAGGCCAAACATTTCAGCTAAAAAGTTAGCCTTATTAAAAAAGCGGGTAAAACCCTGTTGTGAATTTTACCCGCTTATAGTATGCTTTATTTTATCGCTGCTATTGAAACAATAATTCCTTTGTTTGTTCTTTTACCATGTTTCTCACCGCATTGGCAATACCGTGTGCATCGTAACCACATTCTTTATGCAATTCCTTAAGGGTACCGTGTTCAACAAGCCTATCTGGTATGCCTAGTATTTTTACCTCTGCACTGTAATTGTGCTGGGCCATAAACTCAAGCACCGCACTGCCAAAACCCCCTACCACTGTTCCGTCTTCAACGGTAATAACTTTGTTGTATTTACTAAAAACCTCATGCAGCATTGCCTCATCAATAGGCTTTACAAAGCGCATGTCGTAGTGCGCAGGGTCGGTGCCGGCAGTACGCAATTCCCTTATAGCTGCCGTTACAAAGTTACCTACGTGCCCAATGCTCAATATCGCAACATCCCTGCCGTCTTTTATCTTCCTACCCGTACCTATCGCAATTTCCTCGAAGGGTTTTTTCCAGTCGGGCATTACACCTTCGCCGCGCGGGTACCTTATAACAAAAGGGTATTTGTTATGCTCTAACTGTGCAGTGTACATCAGGTTGCGCAAATCCTGCTCGTTCATCGGCGAACTAATAACCATATTGGGTATACAGCGGAAAAACGCAATATCGTACGCCCCATGGTGTGTGGGGCCATCTTCGCCAACCAACCCTGCCCTATCTAGGCAAAAAACTACCGGCAGCTTTTGTATGGCCACATCATGCACAGCTTGGTCGAACGACCTTTGCATAAATGAAGAATAGATATTGCAAAAAACCCGCAGCCCTTGGGTAGCCAAACCTGCGCTTAAGGTAACAGCATGTTGCTCGCAAATGCCTACATCAATGGCGCGGTGCGGCATTTTCTCCATCATAAATTTAAGGGAGGAGCCGCTGGGCATCGCAGGCGTTATGCCAAAAATGGCATCATTTTTTTCGGCCAGCTCTATTATCGTGTGCCCAAAAACATCTTGGTATTTCGGCGGCTGCGGCGCATCAAACTGTTTTTTGTAAATTTCACCGGTAACCTTATCAAATAGGCCAGGCGCGTGCCATTTGGTTTGGTCTTGCTCGGCCAAGCTGTACCCTTTGCCTTTAACCGTAATAATGTGTAGTAGCTTTGGGCCTGGTATATCTTTAAGGTCGTTGAGTGTGTCTACTAATTTTGCAATGTTATGCCCGTCAATGGGGCCAAAATAACGCATTTGCAGGGCTTCAAACAGGTTGCTGCTTTTGCTAACCATGCCTTTTAAGCTGGCCTCCAGTTTGCTGGCCATGCCCCTGCCAAAACGTTTGCCCTTTGGCAGTTTACCCAATAGATTCCACACTTCATCACGCATCTTGTTATAGGTGTGGCTGGTGGTAATATCGGTCAAATACTCCTTCAGCGCGCCAACATTGGGGTCAATGCTCATGCAGTTGTCGTTCAGTATTACCAGCATGTCAGCATCGGCCACGCCCGCATGGTTCAATGCTTCAAAAGCCATACCGGCGGTCATGGCCCCGTCGCCAATAACGGCGATTGATTTACGGTTTTCGCCTTTATACTTAGCCGCAATGGCCATACCCAAGGCTGCCGAAATAGAAGTAGACGAATGCCCTACACCAAACGTATCGTATTCACTCTCGCTTCTTTTTGGGAAGCCGCTTAAGCCACCATATTTGCGGTTGGTTGCAAAACTGTCTCTGCGCCCGGTTAATATTTTGTGGCCGTAGGCTTGGTGCCCAACATCCCATACAAGCTGGTCGTAAGGGGTATTGTACACGTAATGCAGCGCCACACTCAACTCCACCACGCCCAAGCTTGCTGCAAAATGTCCGCCATGCACGCTCACTACGTCAATAATATATTGTCGCAACTCGTCACAAACCTTGTGCAGTTGCTCCCTGCCTAATTTTTTTAGATCAGCGGGGCTGTCAATATTTTTTAACAATAGGCCTGGGGTAATTTCCATCAATGGGCAGTTTATTGTGTAAAAGTAGCAAATTTGCTGGTTGTTTACATAAACACCCCAGTTCAAAAAAAGTTGATGCGTAATGTTTTGGGTGGGATTTAACAAACATTACCTGATTTTAAGCCAAATAGAAGGCCTATTTGCCACTAATCACATGGTTTTCAATTATAGTTGACTAAAAACTTATTTTTGCTATTACCATGATGAAGAAATTGCCAGCATATTGGGGGTGCCAAATTATTGGATGGTCGTTGTACGGGTTGTCATTCTTTTTTCTGGCGAGAATTTTTGAACAAGAAATCACCCCGCTTTTCCGCAACCGTATAGTACTTTGGCTGGTACTGGGTATTATTTCAACCGATGTATTCCGCCGTACCATCCATGCCCGAAAAATGCTGCCGCCACTACAGGGTAAAAAATGGGCTGAGCTTTTTGTAATGGTTTTATTAATCAACTTTTTATACAGTTTCTCCACGAGCATTATTGTTGAGCTGATAAAATTGTACGACCCCAAGATAAAGTCTTTTTCAAAGCGCTTTTTATACGAATTTTTTAACGATGGCTTTATCATAATATTTTGGACGGCCATTTATTATATTTGGCATTACATTGAGGCATCCCGCAAAACAGAGCTTGACAGGGTACAACTGGAAAGCTTGGTGAAGGAATTGCAGCTAAAAACCATAAAATCGCACATAAACCCACATTTTATATTTAATGCCCTTAACAGCATACGGGCCTTGGTTGATGAAAACCCGGGGCGCGCAAGAACAGCCATAACCGAACTAAGCAACATATTGCGCAGCAGCATGCAGGCCGAGAAATTAGAAACGGCATCGCTGGAAAAGGAACTAAATTTGGTAAAGGATTATTTGGAACTAGAGCATATAAGGTTTGAAGACCGCCTGCGGGTTGAGTACGAAATAGACGAGGACACGCTAGACCAACAAGTGCCGCCTATGATGCTGCAAACATTGGTTGAAAATGCCATAAAGCACGGCATTAGCAAGCAGGTTGAGGGGGGGTACATAAAAATTGTGTCTGACTTTAAGGGCGACATCCACGAATTGCTGATACAAAACACCGGGCATATTGACGGAGTAGTAAACACCGATGGTTTTGGCATAGCAAGCACCCAAAACAGGCTAAAACTGCTGTATGGCAACAAAGCAGCCTTTGAGATTAAAAACCTTAACGGCAATATGGTACAGGCCAAAGTAACCATACCGGTTAACCACGCGTAGGTTACAGGTTGTAAGTTACTGCTTACAGGTAGGCGAAGGAAAGGTGGTTGCTTTTTGCAAGTTACTGCACGCCGGTGAGCGAATGACAACTGTGGGTATACGACATGATTTTTATTGGATAGGACACTTTAATAACAATTGTAGACACTTGTAACTGGAAACCAGTAACCGGAAACTTTTAATTATAAACTACAAACTAATAATATATGCCCATTAAAGCGATAATTATTGATGATGAACGCTTAGCGCGGAACGAACTAAAAAAGTTGCTGCTTGAACATGGTGATATTGAGGTAATTGATGAAGCAGCAAATGTAGACGAGGGGATAGAAAAAATTGAACTGCAGAACCCCGATCTTATTTTTTTGGATATTCAGATGCCCGGCAAAACCGGTTTTGACCTGTTGGCCGAACTGGAACGCGCGCCGCACGTAATTTTTACCACCGCTTACGACGAATATGCCTTAAAAGCATTTGAAGTAAACGCGTTGGATTATTTGTTAAAACCCATAGAACCTAAGCGCCTTGCCGATGCAATACACAAATTGCAATACGAAATAAGCAAAGAAAATGCCGGTGTTAATGGCGTAAACCGTGGCCCTCTTACTGAATTAGACCAAGTTTTTGTGAAAGACGGTGAGCGCTGCTGGTTTGTAAAACTGGGCGAAATTCGGTTATTTGAGAGTGTTGGCAACTACGCCAAAGTGTTTTTTAGTACCAACAAGCCGTTAATATTAAAATCGTTAAATGCATTGGAGGAAAGACTGGATGAGCGGATGTTCTTCCGTGCAAACCGCAAGCACATCATCAACCTACGGTGGATTGAAAAGATTGAGCCATATTTTAATGGAGGGCTTTTGGTTGAACTCAAAGGTGGCGAAAAAATTGAAGTCAGCAGGCGCCAAACAGTTAAGTTTAAGGAAATGATGTCGTTGTAAAAAGCTCTTTAAACAGCAAGCTGTATCCATTAGTGGCAAGTAATCGCGTTTTTAGGGCAATTAACCTAACTAATCCCGAAACAGCATTGAAACAAGCAAAAAATACCTAATTTCACAAAGACATTGAAAATTTGTACATTAATTTCGCCAATCAAAAAACCAGCTTGCTGCCGTGTGATAAATGGTTTACCGTAACAAATATCAACACGATGTTTAAAAAAGGAGTTTGCTATTTATTATTATGCTGTTTTATAAACATGCTTACAACGCTGCCGGGCAGGTGTTGTGTGCATGAAGATTTTACAGGTGGGCATAACAATGTGGCAAAACCTCATTCACAAACATTACTAGCGTTTATTGTTGAGGAAGTACTGGACAAACATGAATCCGAGTCTGATGCTGGCGACAGCGATTGCTTTTGCAGTGTTTATAATGAAGCCAACAATACCAACACCCAGATAGGTACAACAAAGCTGTTGTTATTTGCCGTGCAAACGGCTACTATTTTTCCGCCCCTTGCTGCTTTATCCCCTAACAACGGCTATTTTGCGCGTAAATTTTCACTACCCCCACATCATAACTTCCTTTTTAGGCTTACGCCCTTTTAATGCTTGCATTTACCTGTATTGGCTTTATATGCGTCACAACACTTTTGTGCCACCTAAGTTTTGCGTGTGCCAAAACCCCATGAACGGCATAGCCATACAATTTTGTTACTGCTGCGTTTTTAATAGAAGGAACCAAAGACTTATAACAAGTAAAAGCAAAATAAATGACGCTGATGAGGTATTTTTTACCCGTACTGCTATTTATATACGGCTGCAACGCTACTGCGGGCAGCGAAAACAAAACCACCCCCACCGAATTACCAGTAATTACATTGGCGCAAAAAGACACCCTGCTGTACCAGGATTATGTTACTGATATACAGGCTGTAAAAAATGTGGATATACGGGCAAGGGTGCAGGGCTTTTTAGAAAATATTTTTGTAGACGAAGGCCAAACGGTTAAAAAGGGGCAGCTGCTTTTTCAAATAAATGACCAAGAGTATGTTACTGAACTGGCAAAAGCGAAAGCCAACCTATCAAGTGCCATTGCAGAAGCCAAAGGTGCCGAGTTGGAGGTAGGCCGTACCAAAATATTGGTTGACAAAAATGTAATTACGAGGTCGGAACTTGATTTGGCCGAAGCAAAGCTAAAAGCCGCACAGGCAAAAATTGACGAAGCAACGGCATCACAAACAAACGCAGAAACAAAACTTTCCTATACAAAGGTTTTATCACCTTTTGACGGCGTAATTGACCGCATACCGCTAAAAACGGGCAGCCTTATTGACCAGGGCGCATTGTTAACCAACATTTCCGACATTCACGAAGTGTACGCATATTTTAATGTGTCGGAGAATGAATACCTGCAATACGAAAAGGCTATCAAAAGCGACCCCCATGCACAAAACAACGTAATACAGTTGATACTTTCCGACGGCTCCAAATACGGATACGACGGAAAAATTGAAACATTAGACGGCCAGTTTGACAACAATACAGGCTCCATCGCCTTCAGGGCCAGATTTGACAACCCAGAAAAGCTTTTGAAGCACGGGGCATCAGGCAAGATTCGGCTAACTACTGAGGAAGACAATGCGATTTTGGTTCCCCAGAAATCCGTATTTGAGATACAGGACAAAAATTATGTTTTTTTAGTGGATAAAAACAATACGGCAAGGATGCGCAGCTTTGTACCCAAAACACGCATAAACCAGTATTATATCATACAGTCTGGCTTGCAAGCCGGTGATGTAATAGTGTACGAAGGCGTGCAAAGCCTTAGGGACGGCACACGTATTACACCGCGCATTACCAATGCCGACAGTTTAATTGCACGGCGGTAACCTATGCGCCTACACTTTAGCCAACACCGGCAAACCAACAGTTTGCCGCATTGCCTCATTTTTAATGCCACTAAAAAATGGTTGAAACATTTATCAGGCGGCCAGTGCTGTCGCTTGTAATATCATTAATAATAACACTGCTGGGCCTGCTGGCATTGTTTACCTTACCGGTAACACAGTTTCCAGATATTGTGCCGCCCTCGGTTACCGTAACCGCAAAATACACTGGCGCAAATGCCGAAGTTTGCGCCAAGGCCGTTGCAACACCTTTAGAAAGAGCCATTAACGGCGTACCGGGCATGACTTACATGAGTTCGGTATCCAGCAACAATGGCACCACACTTATTTCCATTTCATTCAAGGTTGGCACTGACCCAGACCAAGCCGCTGTAAACGTACAAAACCGGGTTACCACGGTTTTGGATGAACTGCCGGAAGAAGTGATAAAAGCCGGCGTAACCACCGAAAAAGAAGTAAACAGCATGCTGCTTTACCTAAACATAATGAGTGACGACACTACGGCTGACGAAAAATTCATTTATAATTTTGCCGACATAAACGTGTTGCAGGAACTGAAAAGGATTGAAGGTGTAGGCTTTGCAGAAATTATGGGCAGCCGGGAATACTCCATGCGTGTATGGCTAAAACCAGACAGAATGGTGGCCTACAATGTGTCGGCCCAGGAAGTGGTGGATGCATTACGCAACCAAAACGTGGAAGCAGCACCTGGTAAAACCGGTGAAAGCAGCGGAAGGGAAGCACAGGCGATGCAATATGTGTTAAAATACACCGGTAAGTTTTTTGAACCAAAACAATACGAAAATATTGTTATAAGGGCGGATAACGAAGGATCAGTATTACGCATTAAAGACATAGCCGACATTGAATTTGGCGCACTTACTTACGGCATGGTGTCAAAAACCGACGGCAGGCCTTCGGCCTCCATCATGTTAAAACAAAGGCCCGGCTCCAATGCGCGGGAAGTGATTCAAAACGTTAAACAACGGATGGCCGAGTTGAAGGAAAGCGCCTTCCCCCCGGGCATGGTATACAATTTTGCCTACGATGTTTCGCGCTTTTTAGATGCTTCCATCCATGAAGTTATACGCACCCTGTTTGAGGCATTTTTACTGGTTTTTGTAGTGGTTTTCATCTTTCTGCAAGACTTTAGGTCAACGCT
Organism: uncultured Parafilimonas sp.; assembly: GCA_903882935.1. Lineage (GTDB taxonomy): Bacteria > Bacteroidota > Bacteroidia > Chitinophagales > Chitinophagaceae > JABDFW01. The sequence continues at coordinate 226,007 of CAIRZB010000007.1, forward strand.
TATACCAGCATTGGCCGTACCGGTCGCGTTGATAGGTACCCTCTGTTTTATGCAGGTAATGGGTTTTTCCATCAATCTGCTAACCCTTTTTGCACTTGTGCTTGCCATAGGCATCGTGGTAGATAATGCCATTGTGGTAGTAGAAGCGGTGCATGTAAAAATGACCAAGCAGCACTTGCCTGCCATGGAGGCCACCATTGAAGCCATGAAGGAAATTAGTGGTGCCATCTTGGCCATTACCCTGGTTATGTCTGCCGTATTTGTACCGGTGGCATTTTTGTCGGGGCCGGTGGGCGTGTTTTACAGGCAGTTTTCGCTAACGCTGGCAATAGCCATCGTAATATCTGGCATAAATGCGCTAACCCTAACCCCAGCACTGTGCGCACTAATGCTTAAGCATGCACCCGTGCGCAAAAAGAAAAACCTTCTGCAACGTTTTTATGCGGTTTTTAACAAGGGTTACGATGCCACTGAAAATAAATACCAAAAATTGGTAGCCAAGGTGGCTGGGCGCAAGCTGGTTACGTTGGCCATGTTACTGGTGTTTTTTGCGGCCACTTGGGGCGTTGGCAGTGTGCTGCCCGGCGGGTTTATACCAACGGAAGACCAAGGTATGATTTATGTAAATGTTACCACGCCTGCAGGCTCAACCGTGGAGAGGACCGAAAAGGTACTTGAAGAAATACAAAAAGCCGCAGCCAAAATGGATGCGGTAGAAAACGTGTCGGTATTAGCCGGTTACAGCCTGGTTACCGAAGTGGCAGGTGCCTCCTACGGCATGGCCATGATAAACCTAAAGGGGTGGGAAGAACGCAAAGAATCGGTAAACGACTTGATTAAAAAGTTGCAGGAAACCACCAAGCATGTAAGCGATGCCAGCATTGAGTTTTTACCCCCGCCCACCGTGCCCGGTTTTGGTAACAGCAGCGGCTTTGAGCTACGCATTTTGGATAAAACCGGCAGTGGCGACCTACAAAAAACTGCCCAGGTTACCAACAGTTTAATTGATGACCTTAAAAAAGGCAAAGTTGTGGGTAGCGCTTTTACGGGTTTTGACCCTGCCTTTCCCCAATACATGATACATGTTGACCAAGACATGGCCGCTAAAAAAGGCGTTACGGTTGACAACGCCATGAGTACGCTGCAAACCCTTTTGGGCAGCTTTTACGCTACCAATTTTATACGCTTTGGCCAAATGTACAAAGTTATGGTACAGGCGTACCCAAATTACCGTACCAAGCCAGAGGACATTTTAAACATGTTTGTAAAAAATAGCAAAGGCGAGCAGGTGCCATACTCAACCTTTATTTCGTTGGAAAGGGTGTATGGCCCAGAACAGCTAACACGGTACAATATGTACAACTCGGCATTAGTTACGGGTGATGCAGCCGAGGGCCACAGCAGTGGAGAAGCCATTGCCGCCGTGGAAAAACTGGCCAAGGAGAAACTACCACGCGGTTTTAGCTACGAATGGAGCGGCATGACCCGCGAACAAATACTGTCTGGCAACCAAGCCATTTACATATTTATCATCTGCCTAATTTTTGTGTATTTAATATTAGCCGCCCAATACGAAAGCTTTTTGCTGCCCCTGCCGGTAATACTATCCTTGCCTACGGGGGTATTTGGCGCCTTTTTAGGGCTTAAGCTGCTGGGGTTAGAAAACAATATTTATGCCCAGGTAGCCTTGGTTATGCTAATAGGCTTATTGGGCAAAAATGCTATATTAATTGTGGAGTTTGCCATTTTACGCCGTAATGAAGGACACTCAATACTGGAAGCAGCCAAGCAAGGTGCGGTGTCGCGACTGCGGCCCATCTTAATGACCTCTTTTGCCTTTATCGCGGGGTTAATACCCCTATGCGTAGCCTCCGGGGCCGGCGCATTGGGCAACCGCTCCATCGGCACGGCAGCAGCGTTCGGCATGCTATCCGGTACCCTGTTTGGCGTAATTCTAATACCAGGGCTGTATGTAATATTTGCTACGTTGGCAGAAGGTAAAAACTATAAGCAACACGAGCACCAGCCTTTTTCCGAGGAAGTGTCGGAACATATTCAGCACCATAACCCTCACCACCCGTCACCAAACCAATAAACAGTACTGTACAAATGACTAAATACATTAAACCTTTAATTGTATACACCTTAGTAGCATTGCTGCTGGTGGGCTGCGGCACCATGCAACCTGCAACCGAAGAAAAATTGCCTACGATGCCACAAACATTTGGCAGCAGCACCGATTCGGCAACGATTGCCGATATTGGCTGGCGTACATTTTTTGCCGATACCAACTTGGTTAGATTGATAGATGTGGCCGTGCAAAACAACCCTGATGTAAAAACCGCCCTGCAAAGGGTGGTTATTGCGAAGGCAAATTCAAAAATAAGCAATGGTGCCTTGTTGCCAAATGTTGATGCAATTCTTTCCGCTGGGGCAGATAAATACGGCGACTATACCATGAACGGCGTGGGCAATTACGACACCAACTTATCGCCCAACATCGACAAAGACCAGCACATACCCACCAACCCGACCACCGACGTTTTTCTGGGCCTGCGCAGTGCCTGGGAAATTGATGTTTGGGGTAAACTAAAAAGCAAAAAAAAGGCGGCCTACGCTCGTTACCTCGCCTCAGAAAAGGGCAGGCAGTGGGTAACCACCCAACTGGTTGCCGAAGTAGCAAACCTATACTTTGCTTTGGTGGCACAGGATGACAACCTGGCCGTTATACAACGCAATATATTGTTGCAAGAAAAAGCGTTTGATATTGTGCAAACCCAAAAAGAGGGCGGGCGGGCGACCGAACTTGCTGTGCAGCAGTTTAATGCACAGTTGTTGCACACCAAGGGCTTGGCCTATGAAATAAAGCAAACCATAACAGTGCTTGAAAACGGGCTTAACGTACTGCTGGCAAGGTACCCCCAGCCCATTGCGCGCAGTATTTCCATCGTACACCAGCCATTGCCGTTACAATTGCAGGCCGGCATCCCATCTGGCATGTTACGGCGGCGGGCCGATATACAACAAGCCGAACTGGAACTGCTTGGTACCAAGGCCAACGCAGAAGCTGCCCGCAAAGCCTTTTTACCATCTATAACCATTACCCCCTATTTGGCGGTTAATGCGTTTAACCCGTCACTGCTGTTTTCTGCAGGGTCGCTGGTGTACGGGGCACTTGGTAGCCTTACAGCGCCGGTGTTTAACAAATACCAACTGAAAACCAATTTTGCCATAGCCAATGCCGAACAAGCCACTGCGCTATATGGGTACCAAAAAACCATTCTACAAGGCGTTAGTGAAGTGGTTACTAACCTACAAGCCCTAGAAAACTATAAAAACTTTTATCGCCTTAAAGAAGACGAGGCCCGGGTTCTACAAAACGCAGCCACCATTGCCAATGAACTTTACCTAAACGGTGCGGCAAACTACCTGGAGGTGATAACTGCCCAAAAAGGCGTGCTGGATGCGGAGCTGGAAGTAAACACTGGCAAAAAAGCATTGTTTGCGGCTTCAGTTGATTTGTATAGGAGCTTAGGGGGTGGGTGGCAGTAGAGTGTAATTAATGGCATTACGAAGCCTGCAAACTTCGTAATGCCGTTACTGCCCCAGTGGTAAGAAGACCGAGGTGCTAAATACACAAATCTTCAATGCAATGCCTTGCAAGTTATCACCGCAGCAAAGCGTATAAAAAGATTAGTGACACCTAGTAATCTTATACATGATACGGTCGGTCAAAAATTAAATGTCTTATTTTTTTAAGAAAAATTATCCGGCTAATTTTGTACTTCTGCAATATCCATCTCCAAGAAACTAAATTTTAATTGTACGCTGGTTTAATGTGTTCTTGCCATTTGCACAACCTTAAAAAATTTCCTCTTGCCATTTTATGCTATCCCTTGTGTTTGCAATTGTTTACTGACCAATTTATTTATTGCCTCTGTATTACAAATGTTCAAAATAAAAAACCAGAACACATTGCCAAATTGACTCCCTGCCTTAGTGCGGCCACAACATTCAACCTACAAATTGTTTATTAAAAAAGGCTATTATGCGTCTAAACACCCAACAAGCTTACGTTACAATAACAAGCCTGTTTTGTTTAGTAAAATATAAATATTTATTATACAACCTTTTAAAATATGTTGCTGTTTATAAAAGTATAAAAACTAATTTATGAAAATTTTCAAACGCATTGTACTTTTATTCGTAGTAGGTATTGTTGGGTTTAACGCCTCAGCACAAATGGCAACGCAGGATATTGTAGGTGTTGCAGCCGGTTCAAAAAACCATTCAACATTGGTTGCTGCCGTTAAGGCGGCTGGCTTAGTAGAAACATTAAAAAGCAAAGGCCCTTTTACCGTATTTGCGCCAACCAACGATGCATTTAACAAACTGCCAGCAGGTACTGTAGAAACACTGCTGAAGCCAGAAAACAAAGCCAAGTTAACCGCTATACTTACTTACCACGTAGTAGCAGGTAAGCTTAACGCAAAAGCAGTATTGGCCGCCATTAAAAAAGGCAATGGTATAGCTACTTTAACCACCGTACAAGGCGGCAAACTAACTGCGGGTATTGAGGATGGCAAGGTAGTTTTGACTGACGAAAACGGCGGTAAATCAACCGTTACAGCAACTGATTTAGCGGCCACCAACGGCATTATACATGTAATTGATACTGTGGTACTGCCTAAATAAAAAATGAATTTTGTATGCGGCTGACCCGCGAATAAGCAAGGGTCAGCCGCTTATCATTTATGAAATCTACATCAACGCAATTTATTGGGTAACGATTAAAACAATATCAATATATGCGGTTATTTAAACAGCAAGTTTTTCAAACAATGCCTTACTCTTTATAACAATTTCTTCATGCACTAAAAACGGCCTTTGTGTAGTATTTAATTACATTTGGCCAAATGTTAAAATCATTGTTTGCAACTTGTTTACATAAAGCCAACGAACCCAACATTGAGGTAAGCGTTTTAATGACGGTTTTCAACCAACCTTTTTGGTATGTGCAACGCGCAATAGATTCTGTAGTAAAGCAGGCACACAACAATGTAGAATTGTTTGTTATAGACGATGGCAGCCATCACGAATTGGGCAGCCAAATTAAAGATTACCTTTTGACCCTTAATTTTCCGGCCCAATATTTCCGGCACGAAAACATAGGGCAATCGCAATCAATAAACAAATATGTAATGCTGTGCCATGGCAAATACATCACCATCATCGATTCGGATGATGAATATAAACAGAACCACATAGCCAACTGTTTGCAAGCCATCCACGGTGCAGATTTAATATCATCCTTCACAGAAACCATTGTTCGTAACGAGGCGGATTATTATGTGCCAGATAAAGACGACCACACAAAAATGGTACATGTTGATGACTGTATATTGTTTGCCACGCTGTTCGGCCGCAAAGAAGTTTTTAACCAGTTGCGCTTTGAATCGAGATACGCTGCTGATTCCATTTTTTTTGAGCAGTCATCCAATATTTTTAGAACAAAAAAGGCAAACTTCCGGTCGTACATTTATTACCGCAATATTGATAACAGCGTTTCTGCAACATTAAAAAAACAATACGCCCTGCAACTTAGTTAGTTGCCTTTACCATGTTAACCAATACGAATAATGTTATTGCGGCCACTATGTTAACCGGGGTATACGATGTAAACCGCAGCCAAATGATAGCCGAGGATGATTTTACCCTGGTGCGTGATTGGTACACCAGCGTTGAAGACAATGGCTTAAACGGCATCATCTTTCATAATTGTTTTTCTGATGCAACTGTACAAAAGTACCAAACCGGCAACATTTCATTTAGCCGGGTAGCATACAACAGCACCATCAGCCCTAACGCGTTCCGTTACATCATATATAACCAGTTTTTACAACAGGCGGGCAATGCGGTACAAAACATATTTTTTACCGATATCGCCGATGTTGTGGCCCTCAAAAACCCCTTTATACAGCCGGAATTTACCCAACACCCCAACACGCTGTTTTGCGGGGACGAGGAGAGTACCCTAGATAATGAGTGGATGAACAACCACTCCACATTTTTACGCCAACATGTGGCTGGATATACGCAATATGAGGCTGGCTACAAGAATGAAATTTTATTAAACTGCGGCGTATTTGGCGGCAATGCCAAACTAATTGCCAGCCTTGTAAGTAAACTCGCCAACCTGCATTTAACCTATACAATTCACAACAAAACCCCTTTTACCCTTGATATGGGTGCTTTTAATTTTATCGTGCGTACCCAATTTGGCACCAAACTAATACATGGCATGCCTGTAAACACCGTGTTTAAAAAATATGAGCACCAGCGTATGGATTGTTGGTTTAGGCATAAATAATGCGGTTAATGCTACCCTTAAACCAACCACCTAAAAATTTACCTGCCATTTTTCCAATAATTGCTTACACAAATTCTTCAAATGCCATAAGTTTACGTTGGGCAAATAAAGCAGCCTGTTGTTAACTGTTAATCAAAAGTTTGGGATGAAAACAGATTTGCGCAAGCACTAAAAAATAAGTATACGGCTGAGGAGTAACTGGCAATAAAAAAACATCCGCCAATTAAATAATCAATATGAAAAAAATACTCACAACGGTAGTATCAATCGCAATTGGGTATAGCTGTATGGCCCAAATGACCACGTTTGTAAAAAAGCTGGACGCGTTAAAAGCCGAGTCAGCCAAAAATATTCAAGGCGGCTTTGACACTTACAAAAAAGTAGCCCTTGGTATTTGGGACTATGCCGAGGTGGAGTTTAAAGAAAACAAAAGTTCCCAACTACTGCAAAATACGTTGACGGATAATGGCTTTACCGTGGAGGCAGGCGTAGCGGGCATGCCAACGGCGTTTGTTGCCACTTATGGCAGCGGCCAGCCTGTTATTGGTATATTGGCTGAATTTGATGCATTGCCGGGTCTGTCGCAGGACAGTTCATCCAGCAAAACGCCCATTGCAAGCAAAACCGCCGGGCATGGTTGCGGGCATCATTTGTTTGGTACGGGTTCGGTTGCCGCTGCTATCGCCATTAAAACATTGCTGGCTGGAGGTGAAATTAAAGGCACCGTAAAAGTTTTTGGCAGCCCTGCGGAAGAAGGCGGCGGCGGCAAAGTATACATGGTGCGCGAGGGGCTGTTTAACAATGTGGATGTGGTGCTGCACTGGCACCCCAGCGACCAAAACTTAGTTACCAATACAAGTGCTTTGGCATACCGTTCAGCCAAATTTAGGTTTTACGGCATTGCAGCCCACGCGGCGGCGGCACCCGACAAAGGCCGCTCCGCATTAGATGCTGTGGAAGGAATGGATTATTTTGTAAACATGATGCGCGAGCATATACCACAGGAATCACGCATACATTATGTTATAACCAACGGAGGTAAAGCCCCCAATGTAGTACCCGATTTTGCCGAGGTATTTTATTACATACGCCACCCAGAAAGGGCGATGGTGGAAAGCTTATTTGGCAGGGTGGTAAAAGCCGCAGAAGGCGCCGCCCTTGGCACGGAAACAACTATGGCATACGAAGTAATTGACGGAACGCACGACCTGCTGATTAACAAAACACTGGCCTTGGCGATGCAGGCCAATTTAGAAAAAGTGGGCGGCGTAAACTATGCCCCGGATGAAGTTGTTTTTGCCAAACAACTGCAAACCACGTTTTTGGGTAAGGTACCGGCCTTAGATTCCGCATCAATTGTTAAGCCCTTACATACTGAAAAAAACCAAGGCTCAACCAACGTGGGGGACGTTAGCTATGTGGTGCCAACCGTAGGCATGGAAGCTGCCACTTGGGTGCCGGGTACGCCTGCACACAGCTGGCAAGCTGTTGCCTGCGGCGGTAAGGATATGTGCATAAGGGGTATGATAGTGGCCTCAAAAACTTTGGCATATACTGCCATCGATTTGTTCTTAAACCCTGCGCTGATTAAAAAAGCAAAAGACGAATTATTGGCTGCGAAAGGCGGTTACCAATATAAGGCACTGCTGGGGGATAGGAAACCAGCGCTGAATTATAGGGATTGAGGGAATGCATATGTTGTACAAAATCGCCGGACGCGCTAAAACCACACGGCGGTGCGTTATTCGGAGCCTTCAGTTGCCAAGAACGAATAAAAAATATTTACTGGTATAATCATTAGCATTGCGTCGTTGAGAAAAATAGTTCTTTGAAAGTATTGTCAATATTGAGTTACAGCCGATTTTGAGCCTAAGACGATTTGATTTTTTGGGAGTTTTTAAAGTTGTAATTTGCTGGAAATCAGCAAATTGTG
>CAIRZB010000008.1 GCA_903882935.1 uncultured Parafilimonas sp.
AATGGTAACGATACCCGATTCTACCCCAAGGTACTCTGAAGGGGCTCCAATATGCTTGCTGAGTATTTTCGAGGCCTGTTCATTTGCCATTTCTTGGATAATATACATTCAAAAATATCCTGTTTCATATAAATATTGTCACTCCCCCAACCTCAAATTCCGATTAAGTAGCCAAAGCAATTCAGTCACCTATTTCGGGGCGGGATTGTGCTAAAAGCTTTCCGTTGTAACTTGGCGTAATTTGCTAAAGAGGCCTTCGGTTAACCCTTTAGTTGGCATAGGGGGCGTATACTCACCTTTGGGCCCTTTAAAAGCAAGGTAATTGCGGCAAATTTCAGCAATGGCCGCTGCCGAGGTTCCACCCGTTTGTATGGGGGTAAGGCTTTTAAGCTTTTCTACATCAAAATACGAATGCACTTTTTTACCTAAAGCAATGCCGATATACACTACCGTGGAGTATTGCGTTATAAGCTCGCCACAATTGGCCACCATATGGCTGGTATTGCCATCGGTGTAAATAAGGGCATCCGCAGGTGCTATTTTTTTTATTTCGGCAACGGCGCGTTCTTTCTGCTCGTTCGGGTGAAGTTTAAAAATCAACTGCCTTCCTGCCGCTATTTTAACACAGTTGGCCAAAAATTCCTCCCTGTTATCTTTGTTAAACGTTTCCCTTATGTCGGATGTGGCTACCATAACATAGCCATGGTAGGGAAAATCGTTGTGCAAAAACTCCTGTACATTATCGTAATTGGGTATGCCCGTAACCACTATTTTTCTGGCATCGGTACCTAATTTTATAAACTGTTCGCGGTAGCCAACGGATGCAGCGCAGTACACATCGCATATATTACTGCCGCCATTTAAAGATGTGTTCATGGCAAGATAACCGGGCAAATTCATCTTATTTATAAACTTGGCCCAATTGGTTAGTGGGTCTGTCATGCCCTCTTGCACCCAAACGGTCTTTAATCCCCTCAGTTTTGGCGTGATGATCATGTCTGAACAAAAAACCGCCATATCATACTTATTTCCAAACACCTTGGCAGCATAGTCATTTGGCAGGTTATGCTCAGCTAGGTATGCATCGCCTTTCCTTCTAAACTCGCCACCCAATATGGTGGTATCTAACAAGCCAACGCGTTGCACTAAACAATTCAACCAATTGTCTGTGTAAAGCTGGCTAAAATAACAATCGTGGTCGTTTAGTTCAGATGCTATTTGGTGCATCTGCGTAGTTTGGTTGGGGGAACCTATTAAAAAAAGCACCTTCTTTCTCTGCATAAACCTCTTTTGCCGTAGATAAAATAAATTCAAACCCGTTGAACGTTGGCATTAACTGTTGCAACGCAGCCAACAATAACTATGCTGTAAATTAGCTAATTGGTAAAATTGGCTGATTTCTCAAACCCAACAGCAAATATCGGTAGAAAGTTACAAAAATTTAATACGTTTTACCATCGTATAGCCCATAGGCATGCCATTTTTACACCAACGGTAACCTTGCACACCCATTGGCAACACCCGCTTTACAATTTGTTATTGCTGGTTTAAGGCAACATTTTATTGTTTTGTGCCAAGAACATACCAATGAAAAAACACACAGCAACATTACTGCTGGCGGTTTTAGCTATTACAGCCGGAGCGCAAAACAAGAATTACATTGATAAGATTAAAACTGGCTACAAAGGTGACACGGTAGCCGGATTGCAGGCGACGGATAAATCGCTGGGGTTTTGTGTGATTGGCGACTGGGGCAGGCATGGGGAGTTTTACCAAAAAGCTGTCGCAGAACAGTTGGGCAACGCCTCAGTGGGGGTTAACGCATCATTTATTATTTCCACTGGGGACAATATTTACCCCAACGGCGTGGCGAGTGAATTTGACCCATCTTGGCAAACTGCGTTTGAAAACGTATACACGGCCCAGGCCACACATGTACCTTGGTACGTGGTGCTGGGCAACCATGATTACCGAACCAACCCCGATGCCGAGGTGGCCTACACAAAAATTAGTGCCCGCTGGAAGATGCCCGCCAGATACTTCAATATAAAAAAGACTATCGCCGGCGACACTGCCAAAAAAGTAGAATTCTTTTTTATTGACACCAGCCCCTACCAAACAGCGTACTATAAGGAAGATGACTACGCCGCGAAAGTGGTTACGGCCGACACCGCCGCCCAAAAACTTTGGTTGCAAAATGCATTAAAAGCAAGCACGGCAACTTGGAAGTTTGTAGTTGGGCACCACCCTTTATACAGCGTAGGTGGCCGCAAAGGCAAAACCCAGGACATGGAAAACGGGTTTAAAGCTATATTTGAACAATACAAAGTGGACGCGTATTTATGCGGGCATGAACACCATTTAGAGTACGACGCACCAGCAGACGTACATTTTGCCGAATTTATATCCGGCTCTGGTTCCGAAGCTACGGCCGTAACAAGCGCGCCTTACGCCAAGTTTGCCCTTCAGGAATTTGGCTTTTTAGCAGTAAACATAACGGCTGGCAAAGCACTATTTCAGTTTGTTAGCTGGCAGGGTAAGGTGGTTTACACTACGGAAATAAAAAAGTAACTGATTTTAGCACTATATGTAAAAAAAGGGCCGCCTAATAACATGCTGCCCTTTTTTTGCATTGCATATGTATCAGCACTACCGTTAATTCATTTTGTACACCAGTACGGCAAAGCTGCCCGGTATTATTTTGCGGGTAGTGCCATCCATTTCAAATTTTGGCGCACTCAGGTATATTTTGTGGGTAGCTTTATCGAGTGCCATAGTTTTTGCCCTGTTTTGGGTAACCAGGGTTTGCACCACACTGTACTCATCTGCTGATTTTTGTTTAATGATAGTAGTTGTGCCATCGCCATTTGAACAAAATATCAGTTTTGTGGCAACATCGTATACGACAGCATCCACGCCGCTACCGATAGGCAGGGTAGTAATTATTTTGCCACTGTTAATATCTACCACGCTCATACCTTTGTTTTCACGGCAACCGGTGAATATTCGCTGGTTGGCAGCATCAAGCGTTACGCCTGTGGGGCCGCCGCAAGGTGCCAATGGGTAGCTTTTTAATACGCTAAACGTTTTAGTGTCAATTAGTGCTAGGGAGTTTTTATCTTCAATATTATTATAAACAATGCCTTTGCCGTCAGCTACCGCAAATTCTGGCCCACCACCCAAGGCTATGGTGCTGGTTTCTTTCAACTCGTTGATGTCTATTACAGATACACCATTGCCGTCCCCACAAAAAGCCAGCACTTTTTTTGAATAGGGGTCGAATATCACACCGTCTGCACCTTTTAAACTCAGCGGAATGGTTTTGATAGTTTTAAAAGTGGCAAGGTCAAAAACAACCACGGCATTGCCTTTGCCGTCGGTAATAAAGCCTTTATTAACTTCATTTACCACTGCGATGCCGTGTACACCTTTCATGTTGTCGATAGAGCCTATCGGCGTTTCTGTTTTAAGGTCGATGATGTTTACGCTGGTGCCATGCGAAACAAACAAATGGCGGTTTACCTCGTCAATGGAAAGATAATCATAGCCGCCGTCGCCGGGTAGCGCAATCGATTTTTCAAACGAATACAGTGTTGTTTGCTGCGCTTTTGTTGCATTGATGGCAAACACAAAAACACCAAAAACTAATAGTTTTTTCATTTTTTTCTCCATTTTATTTTAGCGATAAAACTAAAAGATAACTTGTTCCCTACTTCAAACCAATATGAGCAAATTGTAATAACATTCTGTAGAAACACTGAAGAAAGTTGCCATGCACCTTAATGTTACCCAAAAAACATCAAATTGTAAACACATTCTGTAGTAAAACTGGAGAAATTCTGAAGATGCAATATCAATATTACCGAATGATTATCAAAACGTTATGTAAACATCATTTTATTATATAAGTATCATTTGTGCCGACAATTGTTTGAAAATTTGCGTGTTCAAAAAACGCGAGGCATGAAGCAAATTCTATTGATTTTGGCCACTATTTTGTTTATTGGGATATTAACAACATCAGCCCAAAACTTTTATGGCACTGTTACCAACGCCGTTACTAAAGATAAACTACAAGGAGCGTTTGTTACAATAACCAACCACGCCAAATCAGTTTACAAAAAAATTACTGACGCAGAAGGTAAGTTTATCTTTAAAAATTTGGCAGCGGGCGATTATGAAATTGTTGTGGAGTATGTAGGCTATACAAATTACACGAACCATTTTCGCATAACAGCTGACAATGTAGAATTAACCGTGCAACTTACCGAAGCGGCCACTGCGTTGACGACGGTAAATGTTTTTACCAAGGTAAACGGCGAAAAAGAAACTGGCGCGCGCTCCCAGGAAAAAAATGCCACTAACGTTATCAATGTTATTTCGGCCCAGGCCATGCAACGCTCGCCAGATATTAACGCAGCCAATGTACTGCAACGCATGTCGGGCGTTACAATACAACGTAACGCGGGTGCGGATGAGGCCTATTCAATCGTAAGGGGTTTGGAGCCGCGTTACAACAACACCCTTATTAACGGCATCAAGATTGCGAGCCCCGATGACAAATCGCGCTTTGTGTCCCTCAACGTTGTTCCGTCAGACCTGTTGCAAAAAATTGAAGTAAGCAAAACCCTTATTCCCGAAATGGAAGGTGATGCCATTGGCGGCACGGTTAACTTGGTGATGAAAGATGCGCCAGACAGTACAATTATAAGAGCCATCGGTTCTTTAGGGTACAGTACTTTGCTTTGGGACCGGGCTTATACCAACTTTTCAAAAACAGACATACAACAAAAAAGCCTTTATGAAAGGTTTGGCGAAAAGCACGTGGCACAACCCACTGATTTTAGCCGTAGCAATTTAGATTTTAAATCAACATCGTTTGTACCAACCGGTACTTTGGGCGTAACCTACGGGCGCAGGTTTTTAAAAAATAAGGTAGGCCTTCTGATTGCAGAAAACTTCCAGAACCAATACTACGGAACCAACTCAATTTTTAACCAAGTAACGCCCGATCCTAATAAGGGAATACCCGTTTACTCAGATTACTCCCTGCGTTATTTTTCTACCCAACAGCTTAACAACGGCCTTACCACACATTTGGATTACAATATAAACGACAAGAATAAGATAATAATCAACAACGTATTCCTTTACAGTTATTTAGCGCAGGCACGTACCATTATTGACACCGCCATATTGGGTGGTAACGGCGGTAGAACTGTACCGGGTACCGGCCCAGTAACCACCGATTATACCTCAACAACTACCCACCAATTTATTGAAAACCTAAAATTGGAAGGCCGCCATATACTTTCCCAACATTTTTTGTTTGATTGGGCTGGCGTGCTGTCATTGGCAACAAAACGCACACCTGACTTAGCGAACTTAGCCATTAACACAAAAATTGACACGGTACATACCACCAATGACCCCAACGGGCCATATACTTTTAAACGCACCCCTAATTATTTTGACCAGATTTCGCGGATTTGGCAACATAACAATGATAAAGACTACGATGCCATTGGCAACCTTACCTACAAAACGCAGCTTTCCGCAAAAACATCTTTAGATATTAAGGCAGGTGGCTTGTACCGCCACAAAACGCGTTACAACATTCAAGACGAATATGATTTGAAACCCACTACCAACTCAAACGGTGTAAAACAGGTATTTACTGATATTTATTCGGCAGGTTGGATTGTGTACGACACCCATGGCACACAGGCTTACGATATTAACAACTACCAGCTTTTTGAAGATATTACAGCCGGGTATATGCAGTTTAAATTTGCGTCAGAAAGGCTTGACGTTTTTGGCGGCGCACGTTTTGAAAAAACAAAGCAAGGCTATACCCTTAACACTTTTTACCCTACCGGCATTAACGGCGTAACGAAAGACTACTCAGACTGGCTGCCGAGTATTACCACAAAATATAAGGTTACCAACAAAATAAACATACGGGCCTCTTATTACAAGTCAATCGCAAGGCCCAACTACTACGAGCTGGTACCCGCACCGTCTTATAGTTCCTCCTCAGCCAACATATCCCAAGGCAATCCGTACTTAAAACACACTGTAGCCGACAATTATGACGTTAGGTTTGAGTTCTTCCCCAAAAATGAAGAACAACTGTTTATCGGAGGGTTTTACAAAAAACTGAAAGACCCCATTGAGTATGCGTATTTAAACGGCACCACTTACCAACCAGTAAATGACGGTGACGCAACAATATATGGTGCCGAACTTGTTTACACCAAATATTTTGGTAAGCATATTGGCATTACCGGCAACTACACCTATATACACAGCAACATAAGCTCCATTAAAGCCTATACTGACGTTGTTGCGCGCACCACGCATGACAGTTTGCAGCAACGGCCATTGCAGGGGCAAACAGACAACACCATCAACTTGTCATTATTGTATAGGAACGATAAATCGGGATTTTTTGCCCAGCTTTCCTATGAATACATTGGCAAAACCCTTGCATTGGTGTATCCTGTATACGGGTTCGACTACTACCAACGGCCGCAATCATTTCTTGCCCTGTCAGCTGAAAAATCACTGCCTAACAAGCATTTTACTGTCTTTGGCAAATTCAATAACCTGCTTAACACTGCCACTGTAAATAAAATTAATACGCTGCTAACTGTAAGCGACACGTACAATCTTAATATCAGCCTCGGCATCCGTTATTCCAATTAACAACTATTTAAATAAAACAAACATGAAAAAAACACGCTTAATTTTAGCAGTTACAGCCATAACAGCAGCCTTGGCCTCCTGCTCAAAAAACGACACCACCACAGTGGTAACACACACCATCCCATCCTCTAACCCAATTAAAGCGGGCAACCTTTCCGGCTTTGTAAAAGGTACTTTGTTAAGCGACAGCACATATGTAATCACAAGCGACCTTACCGTAAAACTGGGCGACACCCTTGCATCTCAAGAAGGTGTAAACGTTATTGTAAAAAATAACGCACAAATAAACATCCAGGGCGTTCTGCTATTGGTAGGTACTGCTGCAAAACCAGTGTCTTTTAATTCAGACAGCAACACACCCGGCTCTTGGGGCGGTTTCCAATGCGATAGCGCACAATCTGTAACTGTTAAATGGGCAAAAATATTTAATACCGGCGGCCCCGACCCATCTGGCGGCCCAAGAAAAACCATTTTTGTTGCAGCACCGATTAAGGTTGACATTGAAGATTCTTGGATTACCAATGGCCAGGACGATATTGTACGTTGCCAAAAAGGTGCCATGGTAACCATTTTAAGAAACACCTTTTTATCAAACGGCAGCACAGATGGCGAGTGCATAAACCTTAAATCTGGCGTAACGGGCGATGTTGCATACAACGTTATTTACAGCCAAGCTGGCACTGGTGTTAAATTGGAAACAAGTGCTACTACCCCTTTCCCCCAAACTGAAGTAAACGTGTACAACAATACGATTGTTGCCTGCGGTTGGAGAAGGGGTGCTGCCGAACCCGGCAGGGGCTGTTCAATTGGCGTAAACGCAATCGGCCATGTGTACAACAACATAATGGTTAACAACTACCAAGGTTTGGAAATATTTACCGATGCAGATACAGTGCATACTACCCATGGCAACAACCTATTTTATGGTTCATTAGCCACTTATACCGACAATACGGTTACACCCAACATAAGCATAAACTTGGCCGCTAATTTTTACCCTAATGACGGTGTTGGCAAGGCAGTTTCAACTGATTTAGTATCCACAGGTGTGGGCAACCAAGACCCTATGTTCAAAAGCTTCGACGGCAAAGTTGCCACCGCCAACGGTGCATCAACCAGCAACGACTACCATTTAATGAGTGGTTCACCGGCTTTTGGCAAAGGCAATTCAACGTTTAGCCCAGACTTAGGTGCATATACTTCCGATGCCACCAAGAGCAACCAACACTAAACCATAGCATTTATTTTTCATTCTGGCAGCCACACATTTTTGTGTGGCTGCTTTTTTATTATACCCCATAGCACCTAAACAGCCATTTAAAAAATTACCAGACTTATTCGAATACTTTTACCTTCGGCTAAATTTTGCACATGTCTTTTTTGCAATGGGCCGACAAGGTAGATAAACAACTTTTTACATTCGTCCACCACTACCTGGGCAACCCCATTTTGGACGCGCCCATGCTATTTTTACGGTACCCACCGGTTTGGGTACCCCTTTATTTGTTCATCATTTATTGGGCAATTAGGCACCATAAAAAATATGCCGTTAAGTTTATATTGCTCAGTATTGTAACGGTTTCGTTTACTGATTTCATATCAGCTAAAGTTGTCAAGCCCTTTGCAGGCAGGTTGAGGCCCTGCCACGCCGCAGACATGCAACCAGTTTTAAGGCATATATTAGACTGTGGGGGCATGTACAGTTTCCCCTCATCGCATGCATCCAACCATTTTGGCTTGGCAGCTTTTTGGTTTGGCGCAATACTTTTTATAACGGGCAAAAAATGGCACTGGTTGTGGGTTTGGGCGGGCCTTATTTGTTTTGCGCAAGTATATGTGGGCGTACATTACCCTTTTGATGTAACATGCGGTGCATTATTTGGTTTGGCAACCGGCACTATTACCGCCACCATTTTTAAACGGTGGGCAACACCAAAAATGCCTACGGACGGGCAAATGGAAATAGCTAAAACCACAACTGTTTAAAAAAACTGGCTAAGGAGGCAAAACCGGCCCCGCTGCTTATTTCACTGGCAGCTTGCGGCAACACCCTGCATTTTGCCCTGATAACCTTATTTTTATCGCGGTATTAAAACACAACAAACATTTATTGTTGTACACCTAAAACAAAACTTTGCAGGATGCCTGTATTACAACGTTGGTTTACGCCCTTGCTTATGCTGGGTATTTTGTTGAATGCCACAGGGCTTTTTAGCGATATTTTGGGAACCGACGGTACCCTGTATGCCGATGTTGCCAAACACATGATTACCCACAACGATTGGGTTAACCTGTTTGCATACGGGGCAGACTGGTTGGATAAACCCCATTTTCCATTTTGGGTAACAGCACTCAGTTTTAAGATATTTGGGCTTACCTCGTTCGGCTATAAGTTACCGGGGTTTCTATTTTGGTTGGTTGGTTTGCGATACACCTACTTGTTGGCCAAGCAATTGTACAACAAGCCGATAGCCAAATTATCGGTACTGGTGTATTTGATTGCCCTGCATGCGGTTATCGGAAATTTTGATGTAAGGGCAGAGCCTTTTCTCACCACCTTAACCATCGGCGCCATTTACAATATGTATTGTATGTTGCAAGGCAATAATTGGCGGCACTTAGTATTGGCTGCGCTGTTTTGTGCCTGTGCGGTAATGACCAAAGGTGTTTTTATACTCATTACTATCTCTGCCGGTTTTGTGCTGTTTTGGGTAATTAAAAAAGACTGGAAACAGTTTATAAACCCCAAGTGGTGGATATTACTTTTACTAACCTTTGTGTTTATGTTGCCGGAGCTTTGGTGCCTTTACCAGCAATTCGACACCCACCCTGAGAAAGTTGTTTTCAATACCACGCATGTATCGGGCATCAAGTTTTTTTTCTGGGACAGCCAGTTTGGCCGTTTTTTTAACACCGGCCCCATAAAAGGGTCGGGCGACCTTTCTTTCTTTCTGCACACAACGCTTTGGGCATACCTGCCTTGGAGCCTGCTGTTATACGTTTCAGTATTTGCAGGCGTGTTTAAAAAGCGTGCAACCTGGCAACCGCACATGTGGGTTGTGTATGGCAGCGCGTTGGTTACGTTTATCATCTTCTCCGTGTCAAAATTCCAGTTACCTTATTACATTACCATCCTCTTCCCACATTTCTCCATTATGGTTGCCGCCTACCTTTCATCGGTGCAGGCACCTGCTACCGAAAAACGCCTTAAGGCGGTGCAGGCATTTATATTATTGATAGCAATGGTTTTTGCCATAGGCCTGTCAATTTTTGCAGCACTGCCAAATATGGTTGCGGTAATTGTTTGCGTACTTGCTCTGGGTTGTTGGGTGCTATTTTCAAAATCGGGCACATTTATTGAAAATATTTTAAAAACAAGCTATGGCTATGCCGCTATCTTATACCTTTTTATGAATGTGGTATTTTACCCAACAATACTCCAATACCAATCATCTGTACAGGCCGCGCGTTTGGTAAACAGCAAATTTGCAAACTATACTGTAGGTATGACTGTTAACAACAGCGGTTTTGAGTTTTACACCAAGCCTGCCGTTGCACGCATGTTTAATGCAGACTCCATCCCCCAGTATGCAAGGCTACACCCATTGGTGGTATATACGGATGAAACAGGCCTAAAAAACATTACGCAGCAGCCACTGCAGGTACAGGTACTGCAGCGTTTCCAAGATTTTCATATAAGCATGCTAACCGGCGATTTCATAAATACCAAAACACGCAGCCAAGCCACACATAACATGTTTTTGATAAAGGTTACGCCCCAAGCGAATTAGCCAGAAGGTTGACCGAAGTAAGGAAGTGGTCTAGTGGCTTTTTTATGAAACGCCCGCCAACAACCAGATTACAAAAAAAGAAGGTAATGGAAAGTTGCCACCGTATACGATTAACGAAAAAATTGCCGTTTGCGGGGTAATGGACAAAAGTAATGCTAAAAACGGCTGTAACCCTTATGTGTATTAGCTTTGGTTATTTTTTTATAATATGAACAAAAATCTGCTTTTATTGCAAGGGTAAAATCCTCAAGAAAAACGGCGTTGTAAGGGGCAA
>CAIRZB010000009.1 GCA_903882935.1 uncultured Parafilimonas sp.
TGTTTTGGAGTTTTTGTTCGCACCTTAAATATACCAAAATATGCTTACATTTCATTATTAACCAATTACTTATATAAATAATATTTAGTTAATATATAGTTAAAACCTTATTGTTTCTTATATCGAACTCACGTTAAATTATCAAGTAAAGTCGGGATGACTATCCCGAGTTCGAACCATTTACTCGAAGATTTAAGTGAATTAGCAAAATTTGAATGATGGCGGCGGGTGATAAACAAAAGCAGAAACACCGAAAAGTTTATTTTTCAAAATATCACCCAACGAATTGTGTCGATTAAAACCTGGGCCTCCAGAGAACTAAAAGCTATTGCGGCTTAAATTAATTATTCTTTGAATTAATTAGCAGAAGTATTGCTTAGCTAAACCCAAGGCAATTAAAATTCCCCTCGCAAGAATACGGGGGGACTCGCTCGCTTAAAAGAAAAAAATGGACCTTTTATTATACAATTTGTCGGTTTTCAACTAAACAGATGGGTAATTACTTCCATATTCCTTTTAGTGGTGATACCCTGAGCAATTTTATCTTTTGTTTTCCAATTGCCGAAATGGCAATTTTATTGTAAGGTGTTGACGGGAATACAATTGCCGTCATAACAGAAAGCCCTTGGTCGGCAAACAATTCAACCGAAGCCGCGTCTACATAAATTTCCATACTTATGGTGGTTGCATGGCTGATTCGTGGAGCCGTAGCGTAGCAAGCAAACTTTTTATCAAAATCAATAATGCCTGACTTATTGCGGTTAATGTAGTAACGTGCAGTCGCACTATCGTAGCCAACTATTGTTTTTTCGGCCACATCATTTGACAATACTAAGGAGAAGGATTGCAGGCTGCCTGTATTAAGGGTGATTTTTAACGGCGTTTTTTCCGGCCCTGTATAATGATAGTTTTCAGCCTTAAATGCCGTTTGGGTTTTGTTTGAAGCAACTAATGAATCCAATTGTTTTATCGGTTGTGATGATATGAAAAATTCACGTCCAATTTTTTGTAGACCAATTACTCTTGGCAGTGTGTTGGCGCTCCGCCACTTTGTTGTGGGTACTGTCGCAGCATATGCCCAGTTGCTCATCCACCCCAAAAATATCGTTTTGTCTCCCGTATTACTCCAGGTAACACCTGCGTAGTCATCCGGGCCATAGTCAATCCATCTGGTAATTGTATCAGTTGGTATAAATGCATGGCCTGTAAACTGCCCTGTAAAATATTGGGTACCCGATCCGCCATTTGGCGCACCGGGGTTAATGCTCACAGTTAAAACCCAAACTTTTTTTCCGGCATAGTCAAGCGCAAACAAGTCTGGGCATTCCCACACGCCGCCGTGCGCACCAAAGCCTTGCCCAACTTCGCTTTCTTTTGTCCAATCCTTCAAGTTTGGTGAGGAGTAAAATGTAACCCTGTCTTTGGTGGCAAGTGTCATAATCCATCTTTTGCCTTCTTCAAACCACATTACTTTGGGGTCGCGAAAATCACTAATTCCTGGGTTTTTTAAAACAGGGTTACGTGCATATTTAGTAAAAGTTTTGCCGCTATCCAAACTATATGCAATGCTTTCATTTTGAAAAGTATTGGCTACTGTTTTGGCTTGAGCGGTGTCATGGTGCGTAAATATCGCCACCATCGGCGTTTTTCCATTTTTACCAAAACCAGAGGTATTGTTTTTGTCCACGACAGCGCTGCCCGAAAAAATAAATCCCAAGCTGTCAGGGTACAGTGCAATGGGTTGCTGCTGCCAATGTACAAGATCATTGCTGGTGGCATGGCCCCAGTGCATTGGCCCCCAAACGCTTGCACCGGGATAATACTGGTAAAACAAATGGTATCGTCCTGCAAAATATACCATTCCATTGGGGTCGTTCATCCAATGTGCTTCCGGTGAAAAATGAATTTGGGGGCGGTATTGCTCCCCCATTGCACTTTTTACAGATTGCGCAAAAACATTATTACTTAATAAAGCCAGGGTTATCGCCCAACAGGCCATTGCAAATCTTTTCCGTTTCATATCATTGTTCTCCCAATGAAAAATTAAATGTTTATTTACACTATAAGGTATCCCAATGGCTTTACCTAAATGCTATTTGCCAATGGATATCAAATTTATACTTAACCTGCCAGATAAAAACTTCTGGCGCTTTGTATTTGCTTACATAAATCTCCTTACTGTTGTATCATAGTAACCAATGGCAGGGTTCACCGGTAACATATTGTTAACAAGATGCATACTACCTTGCTATGCTTTTGTTTATACTTTTTAAAGTAAAGCTATTTATGACTGCGGAGGTACCATCGCCAGCCAGCTTTAAAAAATTGTACTGGTATATCGGAAAAAACAAGGCAGTAACAACTCTGGTGCCATTATCCGCAAACAGCTCAACAGAGGTTTTATCAACCAATATTTTAAAATCAGTGATACCGCCTGTTGGTGGAATAAATGGGCAAATGATAGGATGTGCAAACTGGTTGTTAAAATCAACCAAGCCGGATGAGCCCCTGTTTACCATCAACTGGCCTGCGGCTTTGTCATAACTAATCACCAATTTTTCTGATGAATTGCCAAGGGTTAACTGTAGGTTGCTGGTAGCGTTAAGATCGGCTGTAAAATCAATCTCATAGCTGCCTGTTTTAATTACCGCGTTGTTATCAATCCGCAACGATTTTACAGGCGTTGAAACAGCGGTGTCGTTGATGCTGGACAGATAATTGTTAATTTCAACAACCGGCATAGATTTTAATACATACCCCTGGGCCGTGTTAGATAATGAAAATGTTCGTGGCACGGTCATAGTGCTTCGCCAGGTAGTAGTAGGCACCTGCTGTGCGTATGCCCAATTGCTCATCCAGCCAATAGTTATCCTCCTTCCATCGGTGTTGGGTAAATCGTTGTAGGTTACACCAGCATAATTGTCGGTACCGTAATCAACCCACATGGTATTATGGGTTTCCGTTGTAAAGGTTTTTCCATCAAAGCTGCCAACAAAATATTGCGTGGCCGTTCCACCATTTGGGCCGCCATTGCAACTTACCAACAACACCCATTTTTTAGTGGCCGAACCGTCAACGGGCAGTTCAAATATGTCCGGGCATTCCCAAACGCCGCCGTGCGCCCCCTCGTTCTCGCCAAAACTACTTTCGAGCACCCAGTTTTTTAAGTTGGCCGAGGAATAAAAACTTATCTTATTGCCAGTGGCCAGCGCCATTACCCATTTGCCGGCCAAAGCACTCCAAAAAACTTTAGGGTCTCTAAAATCGGCCATACCACCATTGGGCAATACTGGGTTATTGGCATATTTAGCCCAACTTATGCCACCATCGGTACTATAGGCTATACCCTGCTGCTGCTGAGTACCGGCAATGGTATAAACGGCAACAAGCGGGTCGTTAGCACTTGCTTTAAAACCGGTTGTATTATTAACATCAACCACCGCACTGCCAGAAAATATGGCACCTGCATTGTCGGGTGAAAGCGCAATGGCATTATCCTGCCAATTAAAAAGGTCTGTGCTGGTTGCATGCCCCCAGTTCATAGGCCCCCATACGTTGCTGTTGGGGTTATATTGGTAAAACAGGTGGTACTTGCCTTGGTAATATACCAGCCCGTTGGGGTCATTCATCCAGTGCTGGGGCGGTGTAAAATGGTAAACAGGGCGGTAACCTGCTTCGCTTAGCGCAACAAGCGAATCCTGGTTGATGACTAATATTGAACCGCTGTTACTTACCTTTTTACAGGCAAATAACATTGTTGCCAG
Organism: uncultured Parafilimonas sp.; assembly: GCA_903882935.1. Taxonomy (GTDB): domain Bacteria; phylum Bacteroidota; class Bacteroidia; order Chitinophagales; family Chitinophagaceae; genus JABDFW01. The sequence goes on from CAIRZB010000009.1 coordinate 3,765, forward strand.
TATACCAAGCAGTATGGTTAAGTTCTTCATTGCGGTGCAGTTTGTAAGCCCTGCCAGTAAGTACTGGCAGGGCTTGTTGTTTATTTTGTTTTAAGGTATTCTATGGCGTTTTGGTACAATTTTTCAATATTGGCCTGATAAGTATTGCCTGTATTTTGGTGCCACTCAATGCCACCAATACCAATAAACAATGCCGAACCTTGATAATCGTCTTTTGGTTTTAGTTCCATAATACCGCACATCCAATAGTCCCCAATGCCATCCCACATCCCCAGCCATTCGGAATTGTTGTCGGTGGTAAATTTGGTGTAGGCTGTTTCGCTGTCATTGGGCAGACCGCCATAATACTCTGGTATGCGTAGTATTACTGCATTGTGGTTTTCCTTCCAGCCTGCCCCAATTACCGGGAAGGTTATGCGCCCATCGCCCTGGGTTGTCATCGCAATGCCTTTGTATAAAGGGTGGCCGCTTTGGTCGTGTTTCTGGTGTATGTTCACGCCTATGCCCCATGTATCTGGGTTATAACCACCTGCTCCATCATCAAACCCAGTAAAATAAGGGGCTGTTATACGCCCGATATTCCATAAGTATTGCATAGCATATTGGTTTAATAAAAGGTTTCCGCCGTTTTTGTGAAACTGGGTAATTTTCGCCACCACATCAGCGTCAGTAGCAATTGGGGGCAGTGCATGGCCGGTTTCAACATCGTAATTCCACCATAACACGCGTATCTGAGTTAAGTCAACCGTACCGCTTTTAACCTGGCTGAAAGGGATAAAACGGGCTTTGGGGTAATTGCTGAAAAGCCATTTTGCGCCAGCTACCTGATCATCATCGCCAGAGGCAATCATGGTAGCGGAGTCGCTGTATTCGCTCAGGTAACCTACTATGGTTGCGCCTACTTTAAAAGGCAGGTAAACAGTGTTTGAAAGTTGGTTAGCCGCATTGGCAGTTACAAAACTTATTATGTACAGCCCTGCGGGTACGTTGTTAAACTGGTAGGAAGTTACACCGGCAGCCAGGTCAACGGTTTGCGAGCCAAATTTGATGGTTATTTTAGTTACCGGGCCATCTGGAGTTGCCCAGGTAAGCAGCACGCCATTATCGTTTTGCAAACCACCAACGTTTTTTACCGGGTACGCACCATCCCTCGTAAACCGCACGGTTTGCCCAAGTGATGTATTGCCTTTTGTATCGTTAAGCTTTATGGTAAAACCATATTGTTTGTTGGTTTCAATAATACCAAATTTGTAGGATGTTGCACCTGATGCTAATTGTGCAGATGAAGCACCGCTACTAATAGTGGGTACAACCCCTTGTACACCATCAGGGTTGGCCCAGGTTAGCAACACGGTATCGCCGGTAAGGGTGTAGTTAAGGTTTTTAACGGTGGCCAATTGTGCTGGCGAAACAACAATTTCATTTTTTTGGCAACTACATGCAAATAACGCCATGCAAATGCCTATGAAATGATTGACATAATTATTTTTCATATTATAATACTTTTAGAATGGCGGGTAATATTTTTTAAATTACATGCATGCTATTGAGCATACCCATTATTTTGTTTGTATAAACCATGGCTAAACCGTATTTGGTTTAACGGTATGGGCAGATATTCATCCCTGTTTTTTGTAAACAGGCCGTCTTTTAAATATTTACGCTTTGCCTTCTCTGCCTGAAAGTAGTTATTCAAGTAGGTATCGGCAATGCCCCATCTTACCAGGTCAAAAAAACGAGAGCCTTCCATCGCAAACTCAAGCCTTCTTTCAAAACGCAGTGCCTGCCGCGCAAAGTCTTGCGTCCAATTACAATTTACCCCTGGCTGGTAAGTGTCAATCTTGAAATTAGATTCATAGGTGCCATCAGATTGCTTTAATTGGGCAGTGCTGTTCTTTGCCCTTGTGCGTATTTGGTTTATTAACGGTAACGCCTCGTTTTGGCGGCCTAACTCAATAAGGGCCTCGGCTTTCCATAGTAATACGTCGGCATAACGAAGAATAATTCTGTTTTTAGTGCTGCCATAAAATGGACCAACTTGTATATATGAGCCCTTTTGTACATTTTCTTTTAGTGATGCAAATACGCCATATACATCAGGTGTCCTGTTCCAACTTATCTGGTATATGGTGTTAACATCATATTTCCATGGGTGGCCGGGCATTGCGATTGTATGGTTTAAACGTGGGTCAACCGTGTTTACGCTTAAATCAAGGTCGGCATTGTTAAAATCGGGTATCATAGGCAGGCCATCTGGCCCGGTTTTAAACGCATTGGCTAAGTTTTGGCTGGGTTTATGAAAATCGCAGCAACCTAACCCTTGTGGTGTGGCCAATACATCACCAAAATCCAACCGACCAAACATGGTGCCATCGTCTTTTGAATATTGAACGGAAAAAATTGACTCAACACCATTTTCGGTAGCGCCTAAGGAAAAATTATTTGCAAAATCTGGGGCAAGTCCATAAGGCGAACTTATTACTTGGTCACTTAAAGCAACAACCTGTTTTAATTTATCGGCGTTAATTCCGGTAACATTGTGCTTGTCATCTTGCTCATAGGCTTGGTAAAGCCTTGTTTTGGCCAAATAGGCAGTAGCGGCAATTTTATTTGGCCGTCCAATTTCCGGCTGTGTGGCCGGCAGGTTGTCCACGCCAAACTGAAAGTCTGCGGCAATCTTTTCCCACAAAGCATCGTTGGTTAGTGCGTTGTTCGAAATTTTATCGTACTCATTGGTGTTAACCGTTTCATCAATATAAGGTATATATTTAAACAGTATTTTTAGCTGGAAATACCAGTGGCCCCGCAAAAAACGCATTTCGGCTTGCCTAGTTTTTTTTAAGGGATAGGCAGTTTCAGAAACGGAGTTTAATACCCCCAATGCCGCATTTACACGCGATAAGGCTACGTAGTATTGAAACCACTGCCCGTCAAACTGCCCGATGTCGCTGCGGACGTTTTTAAAAGTCTCCAAAAAGTAAAATTCTTGTATATCAGCTTCATCGCGGCCACCTTTGTAAGCATCACCAGATCTAACATTGCCATATGGCCATAAGCTCCAGGGTATATCGTAATGGTCGTTACCCAAAGATGCGTAGGCTGCGGTAATCAATTGGTCGGTTCCGCCTACAACTTGTGCGTCACTTAACAGTGCTTTTGGCGCAACATCCAAAAAATCCTTCTTGCACGCCAATAGCGAGAACAAAAGGGATAAGCAAAATATTTTTTTCATAATTTAATTTTTAAATTGTTTTGGTCATTAAAAAGTTACCCTGGCTCCGGCCGTTAACATCACTGGTATTGGATAACCATATGTAGGCACTTCGGGGTCGATGCCGGTAAAGCTTTTTGATTTTACAGTAAACAAATTTTGCCCGCTTACGTAAATATTTAGGTTTGAGATATGTATTTGTTGGATGAGTTGTTTGGGGAACGTATAGCCAAGTTGCACATTGCGTAGTTTGACATACGAGCCGTTTTCAATAAAATAGGTTGAAAACCTGCGCTCAAAATTCCTGTCAGAACTGGGGTAATGGACAAAAGTAATGCTAAAAACGGCTGTAACCCTTATGTGTATTAGCTTTGGTTATTTTTTTATAATATGAACAAAAATCTGCTTTTATTGCAAGGGTAAAATCCTCAAGAAAAACGGCGTTGTAAGGGGCAA
>CAIRZB010000010.1 GCA_903882935.1 uncultured Parafilimonas sp.
AATGAGCAATATATTGTCTGGTTGTTTTTACTTTTGTTTTCCGGCTAAACGGAGTCGGGCGCTGCCGGCGGGCAACCCGACAAGGGATAAACCGGCGCTGACGGGATAAAAACCAGTGTAACGGCAAAGGCTTCCCGCAAGGGGGCCTTTACAATTTATCCTGAAGCGCCATGCCTTAAAAAACGCATACGCCTCAGGCCACTACGGCCTTCTCGTACGCCACTTTGTTAGCCCACACGTACCTTATCCTGCTAAGCAGGTGTTTGGCTACTTTGATAATTGCTTTGTTGGGGTTCATGACAGCGCAATATTTCCTGTACTTCATCAGCATGGCGGGGTCTTTGCGTATGATCATCCAACTGCTTTCCACGACGGCCGGGCGCAGGTAATCATTATTGCGGTGGGTGATACCCCTCACTTTTTCACTCTCCCCGCTGCTGTCCGTGTCGGGCACTATGCCCGCGAAAGCGCATAATTTATCCAGCGTCTTAAACCTTGCCATATCCTGCACCTCCGTCATAATAACCATTGCATTTACCAACCCTATGCCCGGTATGCTTTGCAATAATTTTTGTGTGCCTTCAAATGCAGGCTGCCTTGACAAGGCCCGTATATGCCTCGTGGCCGTGCTTAACAGCTTCCTTACCTGGAGGTATTCTTCCAGCGCAATGTCCAGTGCGAGGCGCAGGGGCGCACTTGGGCAATGCAGTTGCTTTAAAGAATCCACAAACCGCCCGCCCCAGTGTTTCATTGGTTCGTCCGGCCGCAACTGGAGGCCGCTGAACATCAGCAGGTGCCATATCCTGTTTTTGCACCTCGTCTGGTCCCTTACCAGCCTTGTGCGCTGGCGTACCAGGCTCCGGGCATGTTCAATTTCTTCCGAAGGCACGTTAATACCCTTCAGCCCCTCCTTTGACAGCTCGCGGCTTATCTTGCGGGCATCCACCGTATCGGTTTTTCTCCTTATATCTTTATCGCTTGACGGCACGTCTGCCGGGTTTACTATGATACAATTTACACCGGATTGCTGTAAAAAACGTTGTATGCCGAATCCGCAAAAACCCGCTTCGTACGCCACTTGGTAATTAGCACCGGGGTACTTTTTTCTTAAATGTGTTACCAGTGCCTGCGGGTCGGGGTCCTGGCTGTAATTCTCCAGTTCAAAATCCCTATCCCTTATATTAGTGCGCCAGCTTTTTTTATGCACATCCAGCGCACAAAAAATAGTTTGTCCTTCAAAATTGAGTTCTTTAACTTTAGACATGGTTCCTGATTTTTAGGTTAATTAATTGTGGTTAATTAAATTTACTTACTATCAGGAACTTTTTGCAGCTAAATCTAAAACCCATACATAAGACCTGCGCAGGTATCTCGGCTATCGTTAGCCAAAGGCTATGGGTAGCGGGGCATCACGATCACGCCGATGCTTACCCAACGTTTTCAAGTTCAGCCCCCGATCGGAACGAAGATGAGAAAATAGCCCTTCATACTCATAGCGGCCATAAAAACCGAACCCTCAATGGTGCGACGCAACAGCCGAGGCCATGAAAAACAATTGCTGGTAACCCAAAATTTGCTAGCCGTTTAAAAAGTAGCCTCGACGCTTTCAGTGGGCCTTAAAAATGCCAAAGGGCAGGTACCGTGGCACCTGCCCTTAGGCAAAGTAAGCAAAATACGCTATTTTAACACCCCCAGTATGGGTTTTGGCAAACCTGCAACCGTGGTTTGGCTGGTGTTTACTAACTCAAAAACCACTACTTGGTTATTGGTTTTTTTAAGCCACTCGGCAGGTACGTATATGGTTTGCTGTGGGCCTATGCCCCAGTAACGGCCCAGGTTGTGGCCGTTTACCCAAACCACGCCTTTGCCCCAGGTACCCATATCCAAGTAGGTATCGGCCACCTGCGGCAGGTTAAAGCTGCCTTTGCGCAACACGGGTGCGGTGCCGGTAACGGTGGCGGCAGGGGCGAAAGGTATATTGTTGATGGTGTTAAAAGGCAGGCTGTACTGCTGCCAACCGGTTAGGGGCTGCCCGGCAAACAGTACCTGGCTGGTAATGCCTTTGTTGTTTTTTAACAGGTAGGGGCCAAAGTTTACGCGGCCCAGGTTTTCCACCAATATATCCAGGGTTACTTTGCCTTCGGGCAGTTGCAGTGCAAGGCTGTCTTGGTAAAGCCTGCGGTCTAAAATGCCCACACGCTGGCCGTTTACAAACACCAGGGCATAATCCCTAACGTCTTTTACTTGCAGCAGGCCGGTGCGGCCACCTTGCACCACGGTGCGGTACAGCACAAAACCGTAGGCTTGGTGCAAAGCCTCAAAGGTTAGGGGCGTGGCACTTGCCACGGCTTTGGGCAGTACGCTGAAAATACTGGCGGCCTGGGTAAGCGTTACCGGTGCCACTGCAATGGATGGTTTGGCCGGCGGTACTGCTGGCAGCGTGGTGCCTGCGGGCAGGTGCTTTTGTATTACGGCGCGAAACTGCATAAACTTATCGGTGGCGTTGCCTGCTTCGTCAAGCGGGGCATCGTAGTCGTAGCTGCTCACCTGTGGCTCGTAAGGGTTACGGTCGTTAAAGTTGGCGCCGTTCATAAACCCGCGGGTGGTACCCCCATGAAACATGTACATGTTAATGCTTATGCCTGCGGCCAGGGCCGTGTCAAGCCTACCGGTGTACTGGGCGGCGGGTACGGTGTGGTGTTGGGTGCCCCACCAGTCAAACCAGGCCGGGTACCATTCAGCCACGTAAAAAGGGCCTTTGCCATTGTTGTTCTGGCGCACAAACTGCTTTACGGTAGCAGGGTCATCCACACCGTTAATGGCGGGCATAAGGCCTGGCAGGTGGCCTTTGGCAATATCGGGCTTGGGGTCGCAGGTGTACAGCAGGCCGTCAAAACCCGCCTCAATAAACATTTTACGGTTAATATCAAGGTACTCTTTATCGCTTCCGTAGGAGCCGTATTCGTTTTCCACTTGCACCATCAAAATATTGCCGCCGTGGTTTACCTGCAATGGTGCAAGCTGCTTGCCAATGGCGGTTATGTAGTTTTTATATTCCTGCAGGTATTGGGCTTCTTTGCTGCGTACCACCAAGCCTTTTTCGTTCTGTAGCCAATAGGGGTAGCCGCCAAACTCCCACTCGGCACAAACGTAGGGGCTGGGGCGTAGTATTACCCAAAGGCCCTCTTCCTGCGCAATTTGCACAAAAGCCTTAATATCGTTGTTGCCAGTAAAGTCGTACACGCCTTTTTGGGGTTCGTGCACGTTCCAGAACACATACGTTCCGATGGTATTAAGGCCCATGGCTTTGGCCATCTTCATGCGGGCGCGCCAAGCTTCGCGCGGTACCCGCGGGTAGTGTATTTCGCCGGAGATCATTTGGAAAGGGCTGCCATCAAGCAAAAAAGCACTGTCGCCCAGGGCAAAACTGTGTTTTTTGGATTGTGCATACGTTTGCGCAAAAAGGCAAGGGAAAAACACCAATGCCATAAAAAGCTGCGGTACATATTTTTTCATACAACGTTTTTTTGTTATCATTCCTGCATAGTACAAGCGGGTTGCAAAATACAGTATTTTGTTATTGCTCAGGTGGGTTTTGGTTAACAATGTTTTAGGTTGGCGCATACTGCACCACAGGCAAAATGCGCTGGTTAAAACAGCGCAGCGCACATTTTCGGCATGCGGTATTTATAGTGCCTTGCAAGCCGCTGCAGGTAGGTTTATGCAAACATGCCGTACCTTTACAGCGTATGGCATTTCGCTTTCTATCATTTTTTACTGGTAAGTCTACGCCAAAGCAACCTGCTTTTGATGACCATCCTTTGCCAAGGCTCATCTTCGACAAGCACAGCCTGCGTTACCTGGCGGCCAACAAAGCCGCGGAAGCCTTGTACGGCTATACGAAGGAAGAGTTTTTGGTGATGACCCTTCGGGAGATACGCCCTGTTCGGGAACTGCAAAAGCTGGAGCGGCACCTGAGTGAGCAAACGCTGTACGGCACCAACACTGGCGTATGGAAGCACATGAAAAAAAACGGCGATATAATGCTGGTAAAGGTGAGCGCGGAAGATGTGGTTTTTGAAGGCAAGCAACAGCGGCTGGTGACGATTGAAGAACTGCCGCCTGAGCATTTGAATGAATTGACAGAACGGTATTAAACACGTTTTTTCTACAATGGATGCCTACGCAGGGATTACACCAAACAACTCGCAGATTTTTACAATTGTTTAGTTTGCGCAGTGCCAGCCAAAATTATTGTGGCAAGCGATACCGGCAATTGCGTTGCAAAACACTATTAAGCAGCACGGACTCCATCTAGTCGCTCCGCGGAACTTCTAGTTCCGTTGTACTATTCTGTCGCCTTTGGCGACGGTTAAACGTCCATCGCTAAAAACAACGGCCCTTGGTCAAAGCGCAGTTGCAAACCCCTAGTTTCCAGTTAGTTTACAAGCCCTTTATATACGCCGCGCTGTCTTTAAACTTGCCAAGATATTTGCTGTCCGCAACTGCTGGGATACGGCAGCCCTTGGCAAAGAGCGTCTTTCAATAGTCGCTGCAAGCGACAGAATAAAACTCCGGAACTGAAAGTTCCGAAGAGCGGAGCGCGGACGCTCCGCGGAACTTATAGTTCCGTGGTACTATTCTGCCGTCTTTGGCGACGGTTGAACTTCCATGCTAAAAACAACGGCATTTGTCCAAAGCACAAGTGCAAACCTATAGGTTCCAGTTGGTTTACAACCTCTTTAAATACCCCGCACTGTCATTAAACTTGTCAAAATATTTGCTCCTCGCAACTGCTGGGATACGGCAGCCCTTGGCAAAGAGCGTCTTTCAATAGTCGCTGCAAGCGACAGAATAAAACTCCGGAACTGAAAGTTCCGTAGAGCGGAACTCGGACGCTCCGTGGAACTTATAGTTCCGTGGTACTATTTTGTCGCCTTTGGCGACGGTTAAACATCCATGGCTAAAAACAACGGCATTTGTCCAAAGCACAGTTCCAGACCTAAAGGTTCCAGTTAATTTACAAGCCCTTTATGTAGGTTGCGCTGTCTTTAAACTTGCCAAAATATTTGCTCCCCGCAACTGCTGGTACACAGCAGTCCTTGGCAAGGAACGCCTATCAATAGTCGCTGCAAGCGACAGAATAAAACTCCGGAACTGAAAGTTCCGAAGAGCGGAGCTCGGACGCTCCTCGGAACTTCTAGTTCCGTGGTACCATTCTGTCGCCTTTGGCGACTGTTAAACGTACATCGTTAAAAACAACGGCCTTTGGTCAAAGCGCAGGTTCAAACCCATAGCTTCCAGTTAGTTTACAAGCCCTTTATATACGCCGCGCTGCCATTAAACTTGTCAAAATCCATCTCTACAAAAAAGTTCTTTACACCGCCGGTTTTGGCCGCTTTAAAAAATGCGGGCCAGTCGATCACACCTCTGCCGATGGCTGCTTGTTTTTTATCGGCCGTCCAGTCAGATAGGTGCGAGGATATAAACCTGCCGGGGTATTTTTTAAAATAGTCGGCGGCTTGGTAGCCCAGGGTAACCACTCCAGTTTGAAACTGCATTTTCACCAGTTTGGGGTCAAAACGGCTCATCAGGGCATCATAAATCAGCTGGCCTTCCAGCATGGCAAACTCCATGTCGTGGTTATGGAAGCCTGTGGCCATGCCTGCCGCTTTTATTTTTTCGGCGGCGGTGTTAAGTTTGTCTGCTTCGGCGTAATAATCATTCAAAGTAGCGGTTTTGGGCAGCCAAAAGGTGGAGCATACCATTTGTTCCAAGCCAAGTCCGTGGGCAAGCTCAATGGTGCCATCCAGCTTGTCTGGCGCAAATTCTCCCTTTCCAAAATGGCAACTTGGGCACCTAAGCCCCGCATCATTGATGATGCCCTTAATTTCGGCGGGTTTTAGTTTTGTGGCAAAGCCGAAGCCTATGCCGGCGTACCCCACCGGAGAACACATCTCCGTTAGCTGGTAGCCAAAGCCTGCCATGGTTTTTAGGGTGCCGCTAAAATCTTTGCCCAGCATATCCCTTATGGGGAAGGTTTGGAAACCCAAGGGGGATGTGTTTAAATGCCGGTGAGGCGGCCCGTAGCAACGACGGTAAGTTTTGCAACGTTAATGCTGCGCCAAGCCCCATGGCCGTTTTGCCTATGAATGAACGCCTGTTTATGTTTTGCATGTTGAATTTGTTTATGCGAATGTTTTATTGAACCCCGTCTGACGGTCTCCGTCTAACGGGTATTTGATTGCGCCTGCCCTAAGTCTTATCCGGTCAGACTATGACCGTTGGACCAGTATTTTAAATCGTTTCTGGTGCCCAGCCTGCCCGGTATTCGCGGCCCAAATATTTGTTTGCATCCGGCACGTTGGTAATCTTCATGCTGGCCGCGTCATATTTTAGCAATTTGCCGGTGCGTAGCGCCACTGCATACAAGTTAACGGCCTCTGTTATATGTTCGGCCTCCGCAAAATTGCCGGGGTATTGCTTGCCGGTTTTGCAGGCATCAATAAACAGCGGCAATGCAGCGGAGGTTTGCTCTACCTGGCTGCGTTTGTCTTCCTTTGCAGTGCCTGCCGTGGCCGATTTGTCGCCCGACAAAAGTTGTGGGCTTTGCACGTTAAACCCAGCCAGTATTTTGCCTTTGCTGCCCACAAACATCATCCCCTCGTTGGGCAGCTCTTTGTTGGCATCCATTAACTCATCGGGTATGGCTGGCCTCATCCCCCCGTCGTACCAGCAAAGGTCAACCGGCGGCCTGTTGCCATTGGCAGGGTATTTAAACCGAACGGTGCTGGCCATGGGGAAGGAAAAATTGTTGTTTATTTGGTAAGGCACGGGGTCGGCCTGCATGGCGCATACATGGCTAAGGTTTGGTATGATAACGGTGGGTGCTTGCAGCTGCAAGGCGTTGAACACCGTCCAAAGGCTGTAGTGGCCCATATCGGCCATGCTGCCGCCGCCAAAGTCGTACCAGCCCCTAAACACCATGTTTGTATAGTTGGGGTGGTAAGGCCTGTCGGCCTCGGGGCCCAGCCACAAATCCCAATCAAGCCCGTCTGGCACGGGTGGTTTGTCGGCGGGTAGGGTGGGGTACTGCGGCCATACGGGGCGGTTGGTCCAGTTATGCACTTCTGTTAAAGTGCCAATGGCACCAGCGTTAATCCAAGCCATCACGGTTTCCATAGAGCCGTTGGAGTCCCAAGGCACCATATGGGTTATGGCTTTGGTGGCTTGCGCGGCGGCAATAACTTTTTTACCTTCCAGCAGCCGGTTGCTCATGGGTTTGTGCATAATAACATGCTTATTGCGCTTAAGGGCTGCTATAGCCAAAATGCCGTGCAGGTGGTCGGGCGTCATAATCTTAACCGCGTCAAGGTCTTTCTCTTTTTCCAGCAGTTCCCTGGGGTCGGCATAGGCATTGCAGCCGGTGTATTTCAACTCGGGCCGCAGGTTTGCATAAAATGTTTCCACGATGGATTTGCCGTTGTCTCGCCCACCGGGTACCATGTTGTCGCCGCCTGATACCCAGCCGGGGCTTTTGATGGCTCTTCGTATCTCGTCACGTAGGCCGTATTTCGACCAGTCTTTGTACCCAATGGCCAGTTTGGCGGGGTCGGCCACGCAGGTTACCTGAAACTGGCTGTTGGCCAGCAGAGGCAGCAGTTCGCGTATGCCTTGGGTGCCACAGCCTATGTAGCCGAGGGTAATTTTGTCGCTTGGGGCCACAAAACCTTTGCCCAGCACATGCCGGGGCAGTATGGTTAAGCCCAGTGCCGTGGTTGACACGGTTTTTACAAAATTGCGGCGGTTAAGCGTTTGGCTTTCGGCTGTTTGGTTTTCGGCGGCGTTTTGTTGGCCGGGGGTAATTGCGTTTGGGGTGCAACCATTGTTCATTTTGGCAGTTTTTTTAATCGTTAGTGCAACCAAGTTACAGCGTTTGCGGAATACCATAAAAAATAATTGCTTTTGGAATAACTGTTGCCTTACGCCCAACACCACGGCGGTTTCATTTGCGTTAGCTTGCGGGTACCCGGCGGCTAGTTTTGTTTGTGGTACTTTTTTTATAACTTTATGTAAAAGTTGCACATGGCGAAGATTTTAACATCGGAATATTCCTTAGACATTGTGGCACCGCAACTGGAGGCGATGACGGATGACGAGTTTTTTGGCTTTTGCCTACAAAACAAGCATTTGAAGATAGAAAGAGACGAAAACCACCAAATATTATTTATGCCACCTGAAGGATTGGAGACTGCCGCAATGAACGGTAGTATTTATTTAACGTTGGGAATATGGAATATGCAAAACGACGCCGGTATTGCTTTTGGCAGTTCCGCAGGGTTTTCCTTGCCTGATAGTTCTATGCGTTCACCCGACGCCGCTTGGGTTAGCAAAAAAAAATGGGGTGGGATGGATAAAGGCGACCAAGCTAAATTTGGGCATGTAACCCCCGAGTTTATAGTGGAGTTGATGTCGCTGTCTGACAACCAGAAAGATGCCAAAGCAAGGATGCAGAAATGGATAGAAAACGGTGTGCTGTTGGGATGGTTGATTGACCCCGCCAAAAAAGAAGCTTACATATACCGTGCCGATGGCACAATTGCAAAAGTAGATGGTTTGATAATACACTTAGTGGTGAAAATGTATTGCCGGGCTTTGGATTTGATTTGAGTGTGTTGGGGTGACATTGTTTGGGAGGTTTATTCATCTAATCTCCTTTGTGCATTGGCGTATCGTTGAAAGTTGCCCAGTGTCTTTACTGTACAAGAGTGTGACACAACAACCGATTCCATGAAAAACTGCTGCCCGCACCAAAAATAAAAAAAGCAACAAGCCGAAGCCTGTTGCTTTTGTATTGTGTATATTTTCCTTGAACACCCAATGACTAATGACCCATTGACAAATGACTTTTTTAGGCATTTGGTTGCAATGCCTCCACTTCGGCAAGGTTGGCACTTAGTTCGTCGTTGGTAAAATAATGGTCGGTCAGTTTGCCTTCAAAGTAGTCAGCATAGGCCTGCATGTCCACAAAGCCGTGGCCGCACATGTTAAACAGTATTGTTTTTGCGGTGCCTTCCAGCTTGGCTTGGTTGGCTTCGCGTATTACCTGGGCAATGGCATGGGTGGCCTCCGGTGCCGGTATAATGCCTTCTGCCTTGGCAAACTTAACGCCCGCGTCAAAGCACTCCAATTGCTGCAGGGCCTGTGCTTCAATCAAGCCGTCTTTTAACAGCTGGCTGCACAATACACTGGCACCGTGGTAGCGCAGGCCGCCCGCATGTATACTGGCCGGCCTAAAATTATGGCCTAACGTGTACATGGGCAATAGGGGCGTGTACCCGGCGGTATCGCCAAAATCGTACATGAATACGCCCTTGGTAAGTTTGGGGCAGCTGGCAGGCTCTACGGCTATGCAACGCACGTTTTTGGTGCCGTTCAGCTTGTTGCGCAAGAATGGGAACGAAAGGCCCGCAAAGTTGCTGCCGCCCCCTAGGGGTGCAATAACAATATCTGGGTAGTCGCCCGTGTACTCCATTTGTTTAATGGCTTCCTGGCCAATAATGGTTTGGTGCATCAGCACATGGTTCAATACCGAGCCAAGGCTGTATTTGGTATGCTCGTCGGCCACGGCACGTTCAATCGCTTCAGAGATGGCTATCCCTAAGCTTCCTGAGGAATTGGGGTCCGCAGCCAAAATATTACGGCCTGCCTGTGTTCTGTTACTCGGCGATGCGTACACTTCTGCGCCAAAAGTGTTCATCATTATTTTGCGGTAAGGCTTTTGGTCGTAACTGATGCGCACCATGTATATTTCGCACTCCATGTCAAACTGGGCGCAGGCGAAGCTAAGGGCAGTGCCCCACTGGCCAGCACCGGTTTCGGTGGTAAGGCGTTTTACACCCTGTTGTTTGTTGTAGTATGCCTGGGGTACAGCCGTGTTGGGTTTGTGCGACCCGCTGGGGCTTACGCCCTCGTATTTATAATAGATTTTGGCAGGGGTATCCAGCAATTTTTCCAAGCCGTAGGCGCGCATCAGCGGTGTGGGCCGCCAAATGCGGTAAATATCCTGCACCTGGTCAGGTATTTCAATAAAACGCTCGGCACTCACTTCCTGCATGATGAGGTCCATGGGGAAGATGGGTGCCAGGTCGGCCGGGCCCAGGGGCTGTTTGGTGCCCGGGTGCAACGGCGGCAATGGTTTGTTGGGCATATCGGCCACAATGTTGTACCAATGCTGTGGCATTTCAGACTCGTTGAGAAAGATTTTCTTTTGTGGCATAAATCGTTTTTTACGTGTGTATCGTGTTTAGGGGCAGCAAGTTAGTAATTAATGGTAATTGATAGTGGTGATAAAACATCGCCCGAATAATTTTATCTGTCTTAGCAAATTTTTCGGGTTAGACCATAAAAAAGAATGATATTGTTGTAACAAATAAGCCACTAACTATGCATGGCATTAAACAATTTGCCAATAATTTGATGAGACAAAAAAATAAGCAGCCAAACAAAGTATGGGCGCGTAACCTAAAGTTGTTTTTATGGGTTTTTGCCGCGACTTTTTTTATTCAGGCCGAGGAGGAGGACGAGAAAAACCTGTACATATTGCTGGGTGTGGTGTTGGCAGTGGCGGGTGCAATTAATCTTGTACGGCGGCTATGGCTTACCCGTAAAGGGCGGGACGGCAAAAATGGGCATGGGGCAGACCTGCGTAAAGACCCTGCAAGTGGCAACGAGGGCAATTGATGGTTACGCTGATTATTTGCGGGCGCGACCTGCGAAATTTACGTGGGCTTGTAGAATTTAAGAATACAATTTTTAAATAGTTTGTAACTTGCTGTATGCACTCAACTGCGCCAAATATAAAATTGAAATTACCGCCGCGTTCCGCCATGGAGGTATTTGAGATGCTGCCCGAAGGCACGTTGGCAGAAGTGATTAATAACACCATTTACATGCCCCCAGCCCCAACCTTTTCCCACCAGGTCGTGAACCTTGATATTGCCGTGGAACTAAGAAATTTTATGAAAGGGAAGGACTTAGGGGAATGCGTTGTTGCGCCCATCGATGTTTATTTAGATGATAAAAATGTGGTACAACCAGACGTGCTTGTTATAAGCAAAGCAAATTTAGCCATTATAAAAAACGACAAAATAAAGGGTGTGCCCGACTTGGTTATTGAAGTGCTTTCCACAAACCGCACCTATGATTTGAAAGATAAAAAAAGCTTTATGAAGCTTTTGGCGTGAAGGAATATTTTATTGTAGACACTACCACAAAGAATGTAATTGCCTATTACCACAATGGCGAAAAATATGTACAACAAAACACCAAGCCCGGCACAATAGCATCTAACCTGCTAAAAAATGTATGTAGCTTTTAATACAATTCTATCCGGCTTATATATCCTTAGGCAATACCCCGGGTTTTGCGTAACTCAACCTGCTCAGCCGCCGGGTGGTGTGGTAGCTGTCTAGCCCGCTACAGGTTACGGTTCCGGCACTTTCAATGTCAATAAAGCCGTCTGCGCCTATCGCGTTTTCTGGCAGGTTTATGTACACTATTTTACCTATCATCAAAATGGTGCCGTTTAAAGTAATGTCAGTACGCTGCAAAAATTCGCAGGCTAGCTGAATATGGCTTTGCTGCACAAAAGGAGCGTGTATGCCGGGTACAAAAAACGGCGTCAATCCGGTTTGGTCGAACTCCGATTCATCCCCGCCATACCTTGCCGAGGTTTGGTGCGCCTGCCTATAAATACCCGCGTTTATGTGGTTGATGGTATAGCTTTTTGTTTCCAGTATATTGTTGAGGGTGTGCCGGGGTGCCACATCGGGCCGTATGATGATGCCGCATAACGCCGGGTTTGCCCCTAGGTGGAAAAATGAGCTGAAGATGGCCAGGTTTGTTTGCCCGGCAGCATTGGCTGTGCCAAGCAACACCACGCTTTTAAAACCGCCGAGTGAATTGATAAGGGCCGCACGGTAACGCGTTTCCATACCCAACAGGTGTTGTTCTGTTATAACTGTGCTCATACAAATAGTGTTAATTGGGGGTTATAATCGGCCAAATATCGTTCACATTTTTTCCAGTAGCTAAAAAAGGAAGGGTAGTAGCCCTGCACTTGTGTAAACATCCAGTCCCGCTCGTCCCGCTGGCCTTGGTAATGGTTAAACAAAGGATGTTCTTTGAAGATAAAACCCGCACAGGGGTAAAGTTGTCGCAAATCTGCAAACTCGCCCACCCATACCTGTATGCTGGGTATGTTTTTTGCCAATTGCAGAATAAAATCCAAGCTCGGTTGCGATATGGGCAACTGTTGAAAATGCGATGGCTCCAACAGCAGCACCCTGTTTACATCCTCTTCTGCCCGCCAAAGCGGGTCAAGGTTGTAGCTGTTGTACACCAATGTTTTTTTGGCGGGGTTAATGGTGATGGGTTGCGCGGGCGGCAATACCGTGTTGAGCGTTGGCAGGGTTGTTTCTGCCAAGGTTTCCGGTATGGGCATGGTTTCCAACCTGGCATAAGGCACGTCTAAAAATGTACCCGATTGCGCGGTATGGCAGTACCGGTTTATGTTTTGCTGGTCGGCATAATATTTTTTATGGCTAAAGGCCCCGGCCACCCACTGCCAGCTACAGGCATTGCTGGCAAAATCGGCATCCAGCAGGTGGTAGTACATCCAGCGGCTGGGGGTGTGCCAGTGGCTGCGGGTAATGTTACAGGCAAGGCTGGCCACGTACATGCGGCAGTGGTTGTGCATGTACCCGGTTTGGTACAGCTGGGCAATGGCCGTGTCAATGCCTTGTATGCCGGTGTTGGCCTTCAGCATCGCCATGGGCAGGGCCTCGTGGGCCACCTGTGGCTTCGGCTGTTTTATGTCGGTACAAAACAGGCGTGTATGCACCTGGGCCACCCGCTGAAAATAATCCCGCCAAGCAAGCTCTTGTACAAATTTTTCCATTTGGCGGGGCTTGTGGCCTGCCGCCACCATGGCTTGCAGCACTTGTTTGGTGGAGGTTACACCCCGCGAAATATAGGGCGACAGATATGTTACTGCCC
Organism: uncultured Parafilimonas sp.; assembly: GCA_903882935.1. GTDB lineage: Bacteria > Bacteroidota > Bacteroidia > Chitinophagales > Chitinophagaceae > JABDFW01. The sequence goes on from CAIRZB010000010.1 coordinate 13,060, forward strand.
CATCAATGTAGTTGCGGCTGTTGGCATAGGCAATGGGGTTTACCCGTTGTATGTTTTTAACTATGTCGCTGTAAGCTGTTTCAAAGCTCATATCGGTATGCGTTGCCCGCAGGTTTTAGCGTTTACTTATCTTGTTCATGCTGATGGCCCGTTGCCTGGTGCAGTTAAAACGGGTAACGCCGGCCGGCCGTTTGGCCAAGTGTTTCATGCTTACCCCGCTGTTAACCCGCTGCCGCCACAGCAAAAAACTGCTGCGCTTTAACTGCCTGCGCATCAGTGCAATTACTGCCGCCTCGGGCAGGCCGAACTGCGCGTTGATGGCCTCAAACGGCGTACGGTCTTCCCAAGCCATCTCAATTACCCTATCAATGTCAGCAGGCTCCATGTGCATACTTTTGCACTAATAACAGTTTTTGGGCGAAATGGTTGGGGGGAGGGGGTACTTTGGGTTTGGCTTTGTTCTTGTTTCGGAGCGCGTTTGATATTTGTTTGTATTAAATTATAATTTCGGCAGTTAACTTTCACTTGGCATTTTGTTTTTTAAAACGATGTCATCTCAACCCGCGTTCTACATTCGCCGTTGGCGATTACCCACAAAACTTCGTACGCGCCTGCGCCGTCACTGTTGCTAGCGGTTAGGTAAATGGTGTTGGTTGCCTTATCCAGATAACATTTCGTCAGCTCGAAGTTGGGCTCAAATAAGTTTTCCAACTGCCGCTGAGTGAAGGAGAAATGCTGGTGGCCGTCAACAACCTCTATGGACGAATATTGCCGCTTGGGTATTTCGCCATCCGTGCCGAAGATGTGTTTGCCATTAATGGTTTGTAAGAAATTAGTACCGGTTTGGTAAGCCAATTTGCTTTTAGTAGGATTGAATGTTGCCTGTGTGATTACGATTTTTACACTGTCCTTTTGCAGGGTCAGGCTGTTTTGTTGTAGTGCCTTAACCGGGATGAACTCAAAGGCAGATCAAAAATGTAGCCGGTTCTTGTAGATATAGCCACTCAGCTGTTCGCCATGCTTTTTAAAATCAACACTATACCAGTTACAAGCGGGGTTAAAACACCAAACAGGTTCCCCGTTATACAGTGTGTCGATAATGTTATTGGCTTTTTCGGCGGCTTTTCGCACGTATACGCGGCCGTCCGTGTCGTGTATTATAGCAAATTGCCCACAAGCATTTTTGCAGTATAAGCAGAATAGTATGAGTAGCGTTTTTTTCATGTGTTTAGTCTAATTCCTTTTTTGGTGCTATGGCTGTCCTATTACATTTTCAAACACGCCATGGTTTTATCTTTTTCTTTCTTTTCTCTTGAAAGAAAAGAAAGAAACAAAGAAAAGTTCAAGGCAAACGCGAAGCTCCGCCGCTTTGCCATCCTACGCCTCCCCAAAGGTAACAGCGCATTTTTGCGTTGGCTTCTTGCGTGATACGTTGGTATTTGTTACGTCTTGGTTTGGGGGAGGTGTACTTGCGCAGTTTGATTTGACTTACCGCTGTGAGATTTGATATCCCAAAAAAAAGTGAAAGGTGTTTGTTCATTTATCGTGCTTTTAACGGCCACGCGACTTTATGGGAATAATTCTTTGTTTAACTTATTGAATTGAATCTCTGTCATAGCAGCTTCGCCTCTAAAATGGTCGCAGTTAACATTAGGCTACCCCTTCCCTTTTTTCATTTTCACCACCCTAAAACCTTGGTTGCTGAAGGATGCGCGAATGTTTACCCGGCCGATATCGTACGAGTTAAAAAAATTGCAGGCGTTTTTGCTGCACCACCAGGAGCCGCCCCGGGCATGGGCCAGCGTGTTACCCTCGTCTGGCAGCAGCTTGCCGGTGCAAAACTCAAACACATTGCCATACATGTCGTACAGGCCCCAGGCATTGGGCTTAAAACTGCCCACGGGGGCCGTGTACATGTGGCCGTCCATGGTATCGGCCATCATATGGTCACGCCCGTGCCACACATTGGCATACTGCCCGATAAAGGCGCCGCTGTCGCCAAAAAAATAATCGGTGGTGGTGCCGGCCCTGCAGGCTATTTCCCATTCCTCCAGCGAGGGCAGGCGTACGCCTGCCCAGGTGCAATAGGCCATAATGTCGTGGTAGCTGATGCACGTAACGGGGTGGTCCATTTCCTTTTCAATGCCGCCACGGCTTTTGCCGTTCGGGTAACGCCAATAGGCCGTTGTGTCGCTTATCCATTCAAACTCCTTTAGGCCCGGTTCAAACACTAACGCATCGTGCCTGCGCTCAGCGTCGGTTTGGTAATGTGTGGCCTTTACAAAGGCTTCAAACTGGCGGTTGGTTGTTTCGTAGGGGGCAATAGAAAAGCTGTCTACTTGCACCGTACGCAAAGGGTTAGTGAGGTATCCTTTTTTGCCGATGGTGTATTTGCCTGCAGGTACCAGTACAAAGTTGTTGTTGGCCTGGCTGTAACAAAAGCTGCAACCGGCAAGCAACATAATAGCCGTTTGTGTTATTTTAATTTGTAGTAGCATGGTGATAACTGGTGGCAAGTTCTACAATAAATCTTTCGTTTTCGCTGTTAAATTTCGTGTTTGATTTGTAGCTGGCGTTTTCATTTGCATATAATTTTTGATAGAGCTGTGTAGCCAGGAATGGCGCGTATTTGCCCTCTTTCATCAGTAACATCAACACAGTTAGTAACCCATGGTCGTTCCTGCCGTTGTTGTATGTGTTCACCAGCAACGGGATTATTTCTTTTGCATCAAGGTATTCAATAACGCGTTTAAAATTAAGGCCCACTTTGCTTTCTTTCTTTATACATTCTTCCATTAGTGCTATTACTGAATCCCTGTTGGTTGAGAAGAATTTCCATTGGCGTTCGCCCCAAGTGAATCCCTCGGAAATTCTGGGTAGCTGAGCAGCTATTTGCTTATATTCATCATCTTTGGGGAAATAAATGGTGCAGGTTTGCGCATATTGTTCGGGGTTTATCATATGGTAGGTGAATCGTTCTCGTAGTGAGAGCGACGCATACGCTGTGTCGTTCATTGAGGCATAGTTAAGTAAATCTCCTTTTTTTATAGTTAGCATTTTTCTTACCTTCTCCAAACCATAAGGTGGCTCAGCATCCAATGATTCAGCGGTGACAAACGTTTTGTTATCATTTTGGCCTGTTTTAGCAACCCCCATGGCATGTTTTTTACCACCGCAAGAAGAAATAATAAGTAGGCAGCTGATAAGTATTTTTTTCATATGGATGGGTTTGTTTGAATCAACAAATGCAATAGCAGATACTGAAAAAGGAGATATTATTTCCCTCCTCTATAAAAATCCAATGCGCGTTTAATAATCAGTGCCTCGTTCTCTACATTAAAGTTAAGATACGATTTGTAGCTCGCTTCTTGGTCGGCATAGAGCTTTTTGTTGGATGCCGATACCATGAAAGGTTGGTAGGCATTGTTTTTCATCAAAAGCATTAATACGGTTAATATGTCATGGTCTTTCTTCTGTTCGTTGTACATGCTTATCAAAAAAGGTATCATTTCCTTGGCGTTAATATCCACGATGGCGTGTTTAAAATTTAGGCCAACGCGTTTGTCTTTGGTTATACAGTATTGCATTAATGCAATTACAGAATCTCTATGGTCGGTGAAAAATTTCTCCTGGCGGTCGCTCCAGTTTTTTTCCGAAAATGCATCAGGCAATTGCCCGAATATTTTCTTTTGCTCGTCTTGTATCGGCGGCATGGCATCACAGTTCTGGCTGTACGACTCTGGGTGTACCATGTGGTAGGTGAATTTTTCCCTAAAGCTCAAGGCCATGTACTTTTTGGGGTCGAGGATGGCTGTGCCATCAAGTCCATCGTCACCATCCACTTCCTTTATTTGGGCGCACAAAGCGTTAACTTTTTGCAAGCCAAATGGAGGCTTTGTTGAAACCAGCCTGTATTTATGGTAGGCTTGGCTTTCCTTGCTTGCTTCTTTATATTCATCGTCGTCTTGCGCATGTACACTGCCGTACGCAAGGGTAGTAAATAGCAGTAATAACATTGTTTTTTTCATACATATCAGTATTTGGCCGGGTTGGTGCACGCTGGGTAAAAATATACAACGCGCTAACAAATAGCTATGAAATTGGCTTTTTGTTAACGCGTTGTATAGTTGCTTTTGCGCTTTTATTATTGCAAACTATTAATTTTTCTGTACAGGTTATACCCCTTTATGCCCGCCAGCAGGCAGGTATTGTCGTTGCTTAACAGTATTGGGCTGATGCCTGTTTGGTCGGGCTTACTGCCGCGCAAGTAATTGGCAAAATTTGGCAGGGCGTTTTGTTTTACCATGCCATCCCAGTTTTCGCTGGTGCCGGTGTACACAAAATTTATCTGTAGCTGTTCGTCGCCAAACAACAGGTGCAGCCGTTTTGTTTCTTCTACCAATTCTCTGTCGGGCCGGCTAAAGTCGTCCCAATACACCAACAGCCGGGCGGGCGCGTTTATACCTTTAAACTTGGCATTGGTAACCGCTTTTTGCACAATGCCTGCCGGTTTTTTGCCTGCCACGGCTATGCTGTCCTTCACAATTTTGTCTTTGCGGGCCAGCAGGTCTTTGGCAAAATCGTTTGCCAGCAAGGTGGTGTCAAGCTTGCCGAGCATGGCATATATTTCTGGGCTGTAGGAACACCACCGGGCCAGCCTAAATATGGTGAACAGCGACACGTTGTTGGCGGGGTACAGGGTAACCACACTGTCAGTAAAATGGATTAGCTGCTGTAACTGGCCATAATATTGCTGCACATTGGCCTTGGCCAGCACGGGGTTGCCTATTACCGGCGGCAGCTTGGCAAGCGTTTGTATATTGGCCACGAACGACATAAAGTTTTTATCAATATTCGGGAACACCTCGGTAGTGGCACCAGTGGCATCGTCGTCTGTGGGTACGGGCAGCCTTAGCCGGCTGGTTATGTCAAGGGCTTTACCCGTAAGTTTAACGGTAAGCGACTGCCTTGTGGCCGAAATATACATAAAACCGTTGGCGGCATTTTTGGTGTGCGCAGTTATGGTATGGCGGCCAGGCTTGGCTTGGCCAAGCCAAATGGGGGCATCTACTTCAGAAGAATACAGCGCAATGGTTGATGTAAACCCCTTGGGCACCGTGTACGATATTTTTGTATGCACCTGGGCCTGTATTATACAAGGCAGCAGTAAGGTGGCGAGTAAAATATGTTTCATGGTTGTTGTAGGTTAAGCGGTTTTGTTTTAAGCATTTGGGCTGATAAACGCGGTTACTGAATTTTTGGGTTTGGTTAATGTATGGCCAAGGCTGCTTTGTAGCATTGGCCATACATTTTTCGTTTGGCACCGGCCGGTTAAATTAAGCAGGGTGGGGCAGGTGCTTGCGTTAGGCTGTTGTTGCTAGTCAACATTTAACTTACGGTACAGGTTATACCCCCTTAAGCCTGCAATAACCCCCACGTTGTCGCTGCCTGCAAGTACCGGGCTGTTGCCCAGCTGGTCTGCCTTATTGCAATGCAGGTAGTTTGCAAAAGTGGGCATGCCCTGTTTTTTTATCATCGGCAGCCAGTTTTTGTTTTCGCCGGTGTATACAAAATTCACTTGTAATTGCTTGCTGCCAAACAATAGGTGCAGCCTGCGCAGGTCTTCAATCAGGTCGGCATCAATATGGCTGTATTCGTTCCAGTAAATGGTAAGGCGTTTGTGAGCGGCTGTGGCTAGGCTGGCGTTATTAATAACCATCTGCAAGCCCAGTCCGGGTTTTTTGCCTGCCACTTCCAAGCTGTCTTTTTGTATCTGCTGCTGCCTTGCCTCTAGTTCTTTAGCAAAATCGCTTTTCAGCAAAGCCTTGTCAAGTTTGTTTAATATCGCATATACTTCAGGGCTGTATGAACACCAATGTGCCAAGCGGAAAACAGTAAACAGCGATGCATTGTTGCTTGGGTATAAGGTAACAACACTGTCGGCAAAACTGGCCATGTTTTGCAGGTTGTGGTAGTACTGTTTAACTTTTACCCTTGCCGTGGCCGAGTCGTTCACCACATCTGGCACAAACCCTAGCGATTTTAAAGAAGAGGTTACATTTAAAAAACGTTGCAACACCGTAGGGAAAACGTCTTCTGCGGAGGCCCCTGTGGCATCTTCTTCGCCTGGGTTGGGAAAGCCAAGGCGTTTGCTTAGGTCGTTGGCAGTGCCGCTTAGGTTAAACGGTATAAATTTTTTGGTGGCAGCCAAATACAGGAAGCCGGTGGCGGGTGCCGAGGTTTCAATCGTAACGGTATGGGTGCCTGCGGTTACATTTTCCTGCAAAACGGGGGCATCGCTTTCTGAGGTGCAAAAGCTCACGGCCGATGTTACACCGGCGGGTATGGTATAGGTAATCTCAGTTTTTACCTGTGCTGAAGCAACACAAGGTAACAGCAGCATGGCAAGGATAATTTTTTTCATGGTTGTTTTTTTAAAAGTAAGCAATTAAGTTATAGTAATGTTAATGAGGCATTTATTTTTTTGGTTGTTGCGAATGCCTTTATATGACTATACGTGGGTTGCCATGCCCAAGTGCAAACAAAATGCAAAAATGGGAAACTATTTTTTGGGGGAAACTTGGTTTGGCGGTTTAACAGGCCGGGTTTTTGCAAAGGCGGCTTAGTGACTATCCGCTATTTGGTTTACCCGCCTTTGTTGGGTGTTTTCACCAACAAAGTTGCCCATCGTATTGTTACCTAAGTATAATCGTTGTTGGTGAAAACACCCAACAAAGGCGACGAACAATCTGTAACCAAAGGGGGTACACGAGCTGCATTATGTTTTTCAACCCCGAACAGGGTTGAATCTAGAAGCCCCGAGCGAAACTCGGGGATGTTCATGTACATCGCTAATACTACAACCCCGAAGTGGGTTGAACAAATACGCGCTAAACCAAATAGCGGATAGTCATTGGTGGCTGATAGAGGAATTAATGGTGCCGCTAACAGCTGAATACCTATGCAGTTGCATTACGGCTGTTTTTTTAACGTATTAATAAACTCCAACGTTTTGTCAGCATGTGCCTTGCCCTCTAAAAAAGAATTGTAAGCATACAGCACTTTGCCGTTTAAACCAATTACAAAGGTTTCCCGGCCGGTAAAAACAAGCTTTTTACGTACGCCAAAAAGCCGCATTACTTTATTGCCGGGGTCGCTTAAAACAAAAAAAGGCAGTTGGTGGTTTTGCGCAAACTTTTGGTGGGTTTCTACTGCAGCGTCATTAATGCCAGCCACGATAGCGCCCGCTTTGGTAAAAGCGGAATAGCCGTCCCTAAAAGCACAAGCCTCTTTTGTGCACACCGCACTTTCATCTTTTGGGTAAAAGTAAATTACCAATATGTTTTTGCCCAGGTAATCGGCCGTGTTAAACAGTTTGCCATCTTGGCTTTGCAGGGCAAATGGGGGCAGGCTGTCGCCCACCGCTAAATGGTGGCCTTGGCTTTGGCAGGCCTGCAACAAAACAAAAAGGGCTATAGTAAGTATGGTTGGTTTTTTCATGGTTTTTTTTGGTATAACCACTGGGCAGTGGCTATTGTTTGGCGGCGCATTAATCTTTTTTGGGCAGCTCAATTTTGGGTAAAAAAGTCATGGCCAATATTACAAGCGATACTGCCAGCTGCAGAAAAATGCCCACCTTTTTTTCTGGGCAGTCGCCGGCAAGGCAGCCGGTCATCACTATGTAGTTTTTGATTGACCAGGCAAAATTGATGGCACCCACAAAAAAATTGGTTCTTTTGGCACCCACTTTTGGTATGGCAAATAAAATTAGGCTCACCAGGCCCAAGGTGATGGATGCCAGCCCCGGCCTGCCAAAATTGGTGCCGGTGGAATGCATGCCCGTAACGGTGATATTTTGCGATTCGATATACACCCAGGGTATAAAACAAATGCCTATTAGCGCTAACACCGCGATGATGCCAATTGACTGTGAGTATTTCATATTATTTTTTTTGCCCCCGCACTGGCGGGGTAGCCTTGTTTACAGGGCGCAAATATACATTGGCTTGGGCAATGGCGGCAGTTTAATAAGTTAGTACTCAGTGCTTGGCTGGGGTTAAGCCGCCCTACAAATTAACAATGGGGGTGGCGGCTCACATTGGCTGATGGCTGTATTGAGGGCCCCACGGTAGCTTTGGCAATGCTTGAAACCCACACAGCCGCAAAGAACCCAACAAAAAATGCGGAGGCTGATAAAGAAGATTGCACTTGTTTGCGCTTATTGGTTATACGGTGCTTGGGTCGCAGGCCTTATTTGCGCAGGCATCGTTTTCGCGCTCGGTCTCCAGGGTTATGTGTTGTATATTAAGGTGCAGCAGGCTGTGCTTTAATTGTTTCTTTATCTCTTGTTCCTGCTCCATTGTTACTTGTTGGTTTAAAACTAAGTGGGCCGTTATGGCGTTTTCAGTTGTGCTAATGGCCCAAACGTGTATATGGTGCAGGTTGTTTACGCCTGCTATGGCCATGGCTGCCAGCTTAATTTTTGCAAAGTCTACATTTTCTGGTACACCGTCTAACGACAGTCTTAGGCTGCCCACCAATAACCGCCAAGTGCTAATAAGTATTATGATGGCCACCACTATACTTAATAAAACATCCACAATGTACCATTGGGTAAAATAGATGATGATGCCGCCAATAACCAAGCCGAGAGAAACAAGTGCATCTGCCATTAAATGCAGGTAGGCGCTTTTTATGTTTAAATCACTGTCCTTATCGCGGCGCAGTATGATGGCCGATACAAAATTTATCACAATGCCCATGCCCGCCACCATGGATATTTGTAGGCCCGGCAGCACTTCTGGGTGAAAAATTCGGCGTAAGCTTTCCACGAATATCGCACCAATGGAAACCAACAGCACAACCGCATTAAATAGCGCCACCAGTATGGACGTTTTGCGGTAGCCGTACGTATACTTTTCGTTGCCTTTAACCTTAACCAGCCTAAACGCCAGCAAGCCCAACGCCAGTGCGCCCACATCTGCCAGGTTATGCCCTGCATCTGACAATAGCGACAACGAGTTGATGTAAATGCCCACTACCACCTCCACCACTACAAAGGCAAAATTTAGCACTATGCCAATAACAAACGCGGTATTTACACTAGTAAGCTTAACCGTGTGGTCGTGGTGGTGGTGCCCATGGCTATGCCCGTGGCTGTGGTTATGCTCGTGTATATGTTCATGTGCCATACCGCCAAAGTTACGCGGGGTAGGTAATTTTTGGGTATTTCTTATTGCATCGTTGTTGCGGACGAGCTGCGTTGGGCAATAAAAAGCCCCGTGCAAAAATTTGCCGGGGCTATTTTTCTCATGTGAATATGCAGGCCCAAAAGCCTTTAAGTAACAATTTGTTTACCAGATATTAATTTGGCATATCGTAATTATGCCAGTGTTGCGAAAATAAATAATATACGCGCTGAAAAATTCGAAGTTTTAACGAGGTTTATTAAAGGATGTTTAAAATATCTTGATATTTCTTTGATATTAATTAACCGCTTTGTTATAGGCGATATATATAAAATTATTAAATGCGGCTTTTTGAACACTTTTTTTTTAAAAAGTAAGTTACCAAGTGCCGCATTACCTAATTTCTAGCTGCGCGGAAGATGGAGGGTTGGTTATATGGCCAACAGTTTTGTAGCGGCTAATATATTTTAATATCAGGGGGATTTTTTGGGGGTATCCAAAAAAGACTTTGCAGGCGCGGCACAAAAAAGACTCGGGCCACAACCGCAGCTGTGCATCATTCAAATGGCATTTATGGCTGTGCCCCCAGGCACCAAATAGCATGGTTAACCATACACGCAAATGCATTTCCAAAAACTTGGTGCTGTAAAACAAAACGTATCAAAACAGGTAATTGGCCGCTGCATTATGTTAGGCGGTTAAATACCAGCTTGCATTCGCCCAGTAGTTTTTCTTTTTTAATGGCCGCGGTACCCACTTCTTCGCAAACAAGGCCACCGGCAAGGTTGGCCAATTCTGCGGCGAGTAGTATATTTTTATTGGCGGCGTATACCAGTGAGGCTACCGCAATTACGGTATCTCCGGCACCACTTACGTCCGCAATGGTGCGTATGTGGGTGGGTATTATTTTGCTATGTTCCGCATTCTGTACAAAAAGGCCCTTCTCTGATAAGGTAATCAGCGATGTTGTATGCCCAAGTTTGGCATTCAGTTGCTGGTGAATATCATCCAGACTGTGTTTATTTACATCGTCCAACACCACATTTAGCCCTTCCTTTACTTCTTTAAGGTTGGGTTTAAATATGTCTGTGTTCTTATAGGCGAAAAAGTTTTTGCGTTTAGGGTCAACGGCGGTTACCACCCCGTGCTGCTTGCAAAGCGCGATGGCCTTTTGTATCAACCCCTCGGTAAGTACGCCCTTGTTGTAATCTTCAAAAATAGCCACGCTTGGCTTTTCGGTTTGTATATACGTGTCCAAGTTTTGCAGCAGCTGGCCTTCTTCCTCTGCTGAAATATCACTTGTTATTTCGGTGTCAAGCCGCATCATCTGCTGGTTACGGCCCATCACCCTGGTTTTGTTCGTGGTAATTCGGCTATCGCTTTTTATAAGGTAGGTTGTGTCAATTTGGTTGTCGGCTAAAATTTGGGTAAGCAATTTGGCATCTTCATCATTGCCCACCACCGTAAAAAGGGCTGTTTTTGCCCCCAACGAAACGGTGTTTAGGGCCACATTGCCAGCACCGCCAAGCCTTTGCTCTTTTTTCTCCAGCATTACCACTGGCACCGGGGCCTCGGGTGAAATTCGTTCCACTTTACCCCACCAATAAGTGTCGAGCATCACATCGCCAATCACCGCAACTTTCAGGCTTGCTATGTCATAAAAAAGCTTATCAAAATCTTCCATGGGCTTTATTTACCTTCCTCAATCAACCCCTTGGGCGGGGCTTTTTTTTGCGACCGCAAGATAATACAACGGTATGCCAATTATCGTAATAATTAAGCCGGGCCGGGTATATTCGGGCTTGTAAATAAACAACAGAACGCAAAAAGAAATACCCATTACTATATACACCAGCGGCAAAACAGGGTAGCCGAACGCTTTGTAGGGCCTTTCGGCATCCGGGCGTTTTACCCGCAAAATAAAAATACCCAGTATGGTAAGCACGTAAAATATTACCACTACAAACGATATCATATCCAACAAATCGCCGTATTTGCCGCTTAGGCATAATATGGCCGCAAATACACACTGCGCCCATAAAGCCCATTCAGGCACCGCATTTTTGTTAAGGGTGCCGGCTTTTTTGAAAAATAACTGGTCCTGCGCCATGGTATAATATACCCTAGACCCTGCCAGAATAAGGCCATTGTTACAGCCAAAGGTGGAAACCATGATCATAATACCAATAATAATGGCACCGGCATTGCCAAAAATAACTTTGGAGGCTGCTATTGCCACCCGCCCTTTTTCGGCGTGGGCAATTTCAGGCAGGCTTAGGTTAGAAAGATACACCAAGTTGATAGAAACATAAATAAAAGTCACAATCAAAGTGCCGAACAGCAGGCTCAATCCGATATTTTTTTTCGGGTTTTTCATCTCGCCTGCAATAAAAGTAACATTGTTCCATGCATCGCTGCTAAACACCGAGCCCACCATTGCGGCGGTTATTCCGCCAAGCAGCGCTGCTCCTGTGAGGGGGGTGAACACAGAACCGGCCGACGGGTGCGATGCATCGTTGAGCGTTTCCTTGGTAGCCTCCCAGGCATGGGCCCAGTTAGCATGCCAAATGGCGGGGTTAAACATCACAAAGCCGGCAACTATCAGCCCGAAGAGCGACAGCAACTTGGTACTGGTAAAAATGTTTTGTATCCATTTGCTTCCCTTGAGCCCCCTGGTGTTGCTATAGGTGAGGAGTATGATGAGTAAGATAGAAACCACCTGGGCCGCGCTGATAGTGAAGTTAAAGCTGCCGAGGTGTAGGTCTACCAGCTTATTGTCTTCGCTTACAAAGGGTACCAGCTGTGCGGGCACCACATAGGCCGCAAATTTTGAGAAAGCCACGCCCACGGCGGCGATAGTACCCGTTTGGATGACAGAAAAGAAACTCCAACCATACATAAAGCCAATAAGCGGGTTGTAAGCCTCCTTTAAATAAACGTACTGCCCGCCCGCTTTAGGGAACATGCCACTTAGCTCGCCATAACTGATGGCTGCCGTAACAGTCATAAAACCGGTGATGAGCCAAACGGCTACCAGCCAGCCGGCACCGCCAACATTACGCAACATATCGGCACTTACAATAAAAATGCCCGAACCTATCATGCTGCCTGCCACTATCATGGTGCCATCCAGCAAGCCCAGACTGGCCTTAAACGAGGGGTTATTTTGCGACATAAGCTGTTTTGGTAGTTTTACAGGCCAAATTAGTAATTAATTATTAATAACCATGTGCTGTATGCTGAAAAACAATGCGCTTATCTGTTGAGGCTGGCTTAAATTAGGTTTTAGCAGGCTTGCCTACCGCCTATGCCGGACAATGCAGTTGCAAACGATAATTCGAAATAACGTGTTTTATGATGGGCGGGATTACTTTTGGTGCTCTTTCCGGTATCTTTCGTTGAGTTTTTGTACCATATCCATGGTAATATTGCGGATGGTGTCTTTGTAGTATACAATGTTGTCGTACTCTTGGGTGCTTAATACATAGGCATAACCCTTTTCCTTGCAGTATTCCTTCAAAAATTGCTGAATGTTTATCCTTACCTGTTGTATTTTTTGGAACGATTCGGTTTGCAGCGCCTGGGCCAACGCATTGCCTGTTTTCTCGTAGGTACCTTGCATTTCCTGCACCCGTTGCTGAAAGCTGCTCTGTTGTACCTGCGTAAGGTTGGTGCCGGGCCGGTTATACTGTTTTATTTCGTTGGTAATGTCGTTCGCCATCTTAGAAAGCTGGCTTTGGTTGGTGGAGTCTTTTTTCATCAAATAGCTCCGCACTTCCTTGGAGTAGTCGTAATAGTTTTCTAGCGTGTCTATATCAAAATAGGCAATTTTAAAAGAGTCTGCCAATTGTTTTTTAGCTGCGTTTATGTTGTGTATATCACCTTTGGTATATTCTATATACAAGTAAAAAAGCGCGCTGACAGCAACCAACAACACAATGTTAAGGCCTAATAGAATTTTATTCATCCAAAGAAGTTAAAAAGTAAAGTTATATGGATTGCCAAAAAGGAAATTGTTAAAACGGGGTAAAAATACGGTAGAAAATGTTAGTTACGGCATAAGTGTGGCGCACTTTTTCTTTTGTAGCAAAGGCCTGCCGTGGCTTTTGAGGCAAACGCCCTAGTAAAATACCCCTTTAAAAAAAGCTGGATAGTAATACTTTTTTGATGGTTGCGTTTTACCCTATACTTTTATTGTTTTAAATAGTATGGTTAAAATAGCTGTGATTGTTGCGGGAGGCATGGGTAAAAGAATGGGCAGTGCCATGCCCAAACAGTTTTTGCCGTTAAACAACAAGCCGTTGCTTTGGTACACGATTGACAGTTTTTTGCGTGCTTATGCCGATATGGAGGTAGTGCTTGTGCTGCCAGCAGAGCATATTGCCAGGGGCAAACAAATTGTGGAAATGTTTGACCGTGGGCGTACCATCACGGTTGTTGAAGGTGGGGAAACCAGGTTTCATTCAGTAAAAAACGGGCTGAAATGTGTGCCGGGCGGTGCAGTGGTGTTTGTGCACGACGGAGTACGGTGCCTTATTTCGGTGCCATTGATACAACGTTGCTACAACCAGGCAGTTGAAATGGGTAGTGCAGTGCCGGCCGTTTTGGCCACCGACAGCATACGGATAGTGCATGGCAGCGGCCATTATGTGGAAGACCGCCAGCGCGTACGCATTATACAAACGCCGCAAACCTTTTTGGCAAGCATAATTGTACCCGCTTTTGAACAAGCGTACAGCGATGCCTTTACCGATGAAGCCACTGTTGTTGAAGGCAGCGGCAGCAAAGTTTTTTTAACAGAAGGCGAATACGACAATATTAAAATTACAAGGCCGATAGACCTGGTGATTGCTGAAAGAATACTTACAGACCGGTTATCGCTTTAATATATTTAAGGGAAAAGGCAGCCTATTAAATTTCCCCAGCCTTTGGTAAGGCTGGTTAATGGCACCAAATTTTTGGTAAAACTGCTTTATTCCATCAACATCAGACCCTTCAAAGTCAAACACTAGCCCACTGGCTGCATATTCTTTAAATACATTGTCCAACAAAAAATGATTGGCACTTTTTTGCCTGCCTTCCGCCAGCGTTGTGTTCATTATGTTATACAGCCGCTGGCCATCGTTTAAAAATACTGCCGCCGAAAATACTGCGCCGTTTTTATCATCCACCACCATTCTGGCGAATGCATGTTGCTGCCCATGCAATATTTTGCAAAGGGTTGTAAAATTGTGGTAGTCTTTATCGTTTGTATGTTTAAACCGCTGCTGGTAAGCCAAAATATACGCATCAATCGCATCTTCTATGGTGCAAGGCTGGTAACGCAAGTTGAAACGCCCAGCTTTTTTAAGGTTGCCTACGGCATCGGCATTATAATTTTCAACAATGCTGTTGTTTTGTGGCGAAAGGTTAAGTATGTAGTTATTGCAGAGGGTGGCACCTGCAATAGGGCTGCTGTTTGCATAGTTAAATGAATAGCTGCCATACCGCACAAAGCGGAATAGTTGGTTTAAAAATAGCGTTTGTAGGCGCGCGTTGTGCTGGTTGGTTTTTGCAAACCACCCCAATTGTTGCACAAAAGGCACATCGTAGGTGTACCGTATACCCATTTTTTTGCGCCACGGTATGGGAAACACTGCCTCATAATCACCTAAAACAGCACCGCTCCAGTTATCTGCCATGTAGTTTAAATACACTGACAGAGCGTATATAACACCATTGGGGCTGTTGCGCACGCAGGCATCCCACTTTGCAGCGTCAACTTTATTGGATGGTATAATTTGTATGCTGTCGGCCATTTGCCCAGCGAAGGTATAAAAACTAATACCTGTATAACTATACAGTGCTTTTGATAATACCAAAGGATTGATTTGTTGAAGCTTAAAGGAACGGTAAATGGCCAACGGCTAATTTGCGAAGCTACTACAATGACGAAGGATTATTGGCCTTTGCCCGAAAATATGATAGACAAGGTGTAAAACATTATTTTAATGTCCAACAGCAACGAAATATTCTCAATATACACCAAGTCATACTTCATCCGCTCCACCATTTCGTCAACAGTTGAGGCGTACCCAAACTTTACCATGCCCCAAGAAGTAAGGCCTGGTTTTACTTTTAGCAAATACCTGTAGTAGGGGGTTAACTCGTTTATTTTGTCAATATAAAAATGGCGTTCGGGGCGTGGGCCAACAAAGCTCATTTCGCCTATCACAATGTTTAGCAACTGTGGCAGCTCATCAAGGCGCCACTTACGCATAAATTTTCCCCAAGGTGTAATCCTGCCATCGTCTTTAGAGGATAGGGCAGGCCCGTCGGTCTCTGCATCATGGTACATTGACCTGAATTTGTAAATAACAAAAGGCTTGCCTTTGTACCCAGCCCTGGTTTGCGAATAAATGACCGGGCCTTTTGAAGACAACTTGGTTTTAATGGCAATAAAAACCATTAGTGGGCTTAATAGTATGCCCGCCAGTATTGAAAGCGCAACATCGAGCAGGCGTTTTATATTGCGCTGCCAGGCTGGCATCGGGTTGGTGTCAATATCAATCAACGGTACGCCAAAGATGTTTTCCACTTTCACCGACCCGTACAGTATTTCAAAGGTTTCTGGCACCAGTTTTACTTCCACGTCTTTTTCGCTAAGGCGGCTTATAAGGGATTCTACCGGCACATTATCGGCTTTTTCCAACGAAATAATTACCTGCTCAATGGCTTTTTCCTGTAGTACCCTTTCCAAGTCGTTGGTGTCGCCAAGCCGTGGCACCCAAGTCCCCAGCCCATTTTTACTTGTTTTGTCATCCGACAGAAACCCCACAATTTTAACACCCGATTCGTAGTTGTTTTTTATTTCGCGGTAAGCATCGCAAGATTTACGGTTGTTGCCCACCATTAATGTGTTAAAATAATAATGGCCATTGATTAATTGTTTGCGCGCCATATAAATAAACACATATCTGGCCGTAAACGGTATGGCCGTTTGTAAAAAAAGCAAGGCAAAAAATACGGAGTATAGGTAGGTGTAGTTTTGGTGCTGGTCGTTAAAAAACAGTAGGAACAGTAAAATAACCGAGCCAATGAGTGCTTGGATAAATGTGTTGGAAAGCTCATTGAGCCGCGACTTTTTATATACCGACAGGTTGTAGGCCCCTGCAATGCTGTAAATTACCACCCAAAACACGGGTATAACCAGCAACATACCCCAAAAATAGGGGTTAAAATAAAACAGCCCATGCAAGGTTAAGGGCTGCTCGTTCAATAAGCCCCTTCGCAATAAGGACATGAGCACCCATGCCAATGCGGATGACACGAAATCGCCGATAATATACCTGCTGATATGTATGGGTACGAGTTTTGCCATCGGCATTGGCTTAAGCCGGGTATTTTGTTTTACTTATTTTATCCAAAATTTCATGGGCTACTTCCATGGCAAGGTAGCCATCCATTTCCGAAACGGCAACCGGCTTTTTTTGCACAATCGCATCTCTAAAAGCAGTCAGTTCATCTTTTATGGCATTGCCTGCTATTATCTCGGGGCTGGCTATGGCAATGGTTTTTACGCCGTGTGGTGTTTCAATGTCAAATGAAAATGCGTCTTCATCGCCTGCCTGCTTAAGCCTTATAATCTCCGTTTTCTTGTCCAAAAAATCAATGCCAATATAGGCATCTTTTTGAAACAGCCTTATTTTCCGCATTTTCTTCATGCTAATGCGGCTGCTGGTTAAGTTGGCCACGCAACCATTGTTAAACTCAATGCGCACATTGGCAATGTCTGGCGTATCTGTCAATACGGCCACGCCGCTGGCCGAAATATGCTTAACATCACTTTTTACAATGCTTAAAATAATGTCAATATCGTGTATCATCAGGTCCAATATCACGCTTACTTCCGTGCCGCGCGGGTTAAACTGGGCCAGCCTGTGTACCTCAATAAACATTGGGTTAAGGTCCATGTGTTTTATGGCAAGGTAGGCTGGGTTAAACCGTTCCACATGGCCTACCTGCACTTTTACATTTGCCTCCTTGGTTATGCTTACCAGTTTTTTGGCTTCTTCCATGGTGTTGGCAAGGGGCTTTTCCACAAAAACGTGCTTGCCTCTTTTAATGGCCATTTCGCATAAGGCAAAATGGTGGTTGGTAGGGGCCACAATATCGGCGGCGTCTATGCTTGCCAATAAGTCATTAGGGTTATGGTATCTTTGTAAACCGTACTTTTTTTCTACCTCCTCGGCTGCACTGTCGTTGGGGTCGTAAAAGCCCACCAATTCAACGCCACTTATATCTTTCCAGTTGTTCAAATGAAATTTGCCAAGGTGCCCAACACCAAAAACGCCTATCTTAAGCATATCGTATTATTCCTTTTAACGTGTAAAGATAATTAAAGCGGCGCAAACCCAACAGGAATGGTAAAATGCGTTTTGGATAACCGTTGGTAAAAAGCCCAGTAAATGCCAACGGGTTGGGGAATTTTGTATTAAGGTTGTTCATTTGCTTCAACCTGCTCCCTGCCGCCCCAATTCAGTTTTACTTCAGATTTATTTCGGTATTTTGGTTTTAAATTACCGCATTTGAAGCTTTTGATTGTTGAAGACGAGTTTTCCCTCAGCCAAAGTATGGCAGAGTACTTGGGTGCGGCAGATTATATTTGCGAGCAGGTGTATACCTATAAAGATGCGCTGGAAAAAATTGAAGGGTACGACTACGACTGCATAATATTAGACATTATGCTGCCGGGCGGCAGTGGCATACAATTGCTGAAGTATTTAAAAAAAATACGCAAATCAGAGGCTGTTATCATCATTTCGGCAAAAAATGCGTTGGAGGATAAAATTGAGGGGCTGCAAAGCGGTGCCGATGATTATTTGGTTAAGCCGTTTCACCTCTCAGAATTGGTTGTACGGATAGCAGCCATTTTACGCAGAAAGAATTTTGACGGCCAATCATTTATAACGGCCGGTGATTTACAGATTGATACTGCGGCCAAGGAGGTATCAGTAAAAGGGAATGTAATGGCACTTACATTAAAGGAGTACCAGTTATTGTTGTTTTTTGTGGTAAACCGAAGTAAGTTGTTGTCAAAAAACTCCATTGTGGAGCATTTGTGGGGTGATGACATGGACTTTGTGGCCAACCACGACTTTATTTACACCCATATAAAAAACCTGCGCAAAAAAATTGTGGCGGCAGGTGGGGAAGATTGCATCAAGTCGGTGTACGGGGTGGGTTACAAAATGCAGGTTAAGCCATAGGCAGATGCTTAGTATTTTGGTTAAAGGGGGTAGGTTCTCAACCATGCAAACAGTAACATTCCTAAAAGTGAAATGAAGTTATTTACCAAATATAACCGTATAAACATTTTGGCCACCATTGCCACCTTCATGGTGGGCAGTGTTGCGTTTTTTGCGGTGTTATATTCCATTTTGCGCCACCAGTTAGACGATACGTTGCGCAGCGAGCAGCAAGAGGTTACCGAATATGTGCAAACACACGGAACTTTGCCCGATTTTGAAAATACACGCCACCAGTGGATAACCGCCGTGCAAACCACCCAATTGCCAGCGCACAAACATTTTAGCAGCTACCTGCACCATGATAACAGGGATGGGGATAACGATTGGGTTAGGCAGCTTTCTTTTCCTTTAATGGTAGGCAATGTACGCTACACCGTGTACGTTAATCGGCCTGAAACAGAGACGGAGGACTTATTAAAGTTAATTATTGCCGTAACGCTGGGTATGATAGGGCTAATATTATTGGTTAACTACTTAATTAACAGACGGCTGATAAACCGCCTGCTGAGGCCGTTTTACAGCACAGTGGGCGAGATTATTAATTACAGGGTAGCCTTTGAAAAGCCTTTGCAGTTGCCACCCTCCCCCATAGACGAAATAAACCTGCTGAATGAGAGCCTTAACGAAATGGCAGCGCGCATATACAGGGAGTATTATGCCTTGAAATCGTTTACTGAAAACGCGTCGCACGAAATGCAAACACCACTGGCGGTAATAAACGGTAAAATTGAAGTATTGCTGCAAAACGACGGTTTAAACGAACAGGGAATACAACAGCTGTTGGCAATTGAACAGGCCACAAAAAAACTTGCAAGGTTGCACCAAAGCCTTTTATTGCTGGCAAAGTTGGAGAACCGCCAGTTTATACCTGATGAGCCAGTTAACATGCAGCAAGTGGTTGAAGCAAAAATAGAAGAATGGCACGACTTGGTAAAGTCCCGGGGGCTGGCCGTGCAGCTAACCTGCGAGCGTACTATTATTGCCTTTCACCCCCAGCTGGCCGAAATATTGTTTAGCAATTTGTTTAACAACGCATTGCGCTATACGCCCCAAGGCGGCAGCATACAGATTTTTTTGAACGATGCTTCACTGCGCATCAGTAATACCGCGGCAGCCGGCCCGCTTGACATAGAAAGGGTTTTTCTGCGTTTTTATAAAACACAAAACGCCGCAGAAGGCACGGGCCTTGGCCTTGCCATTGTAAAAGAAATTTGCAGCCTGGCGGGCTTTGTTGTAAAATACGCTTTTACGGCTGGTAACCATATTTTCACAATTTATTTTAGCAATAAAACAACGCAAGCATGAGGGTTATTTTTTGTTTTGTTTTTAGTGTTTTTTGTACCGGTTGTTTGTTGGCGCAAAATAAAACCCTTGATAATTATATTAGCGCAGGGCTGCAAACAAGCCCTTTGTTAAAAGACTATGCCAACCAAGCTAAAATAAACAGCATTGACAGTGCACGCATTGCTGCAGGCTACAAGCCACAGGTAAACGCAGTTAGCACCAACACCTATTCGCCAGTGTTGGGCGGTGTTGGTTACGACGGTGCCATTACCAATTTTGGCACATTTAGCCAACTGGTGTCGGCCACCAAGCAATGGGTAAGCAAAGCCAACTTAAACAATCAGTACGGTGCCTTGCGCCTGGTAGGCGACTCATTGCGCAACGCGTCGAAAATTAGTGAGCAAGACCTTAAGAAAGCCATTACCACACAATACATTATAGCATTTGGCAGTTGGCAGCAGTACCAGTTTAATAAAGATGTGTACACGCTACTGGCAAAAGAAGACACGCTGCTAAAAACCCTTACCCAAGCAACCGTTTACCGCCAAACAGACTATCTTACTTTTTTGGTAACCCTGCAACAGCAAAAGTTGGCAGTTATGGGTGCCAGAAACCAATACCAAGCCGATTTTGCAACACTAAATTATGTGAGCGGCATTTTTGACACAGCATTTACCCCGTTGGCTTCGCCCGATATTGAATTAAGCAATATGCTTGAGGCGGAGAACACCGTTTTTTATAACAAGTACCTTATAGACAGTATGGTGTTGCGCAATGCCGATGCCCAGATTGATTTTAGCTACAAGCCCAAAATAAACTTTTACGCTGATGCGGGCTATATAAGCAGCTTTACCTACCAGGCGTATAAAAATTTTGGCACCAGTGTTGGCGTAAACCTATCCGTGCCTATTTACGACGGCAAACAGCGAAAGATGCAACACAGCAAAATTGCCATTGCCGAACAAACCAGGCAACAGTACCAAAGTTATTTTGTAACGCAGTACAACCAGCAGTTGGCCCAACTGGCCCAGCAGTTGCAAAACACCCAGCAAATTATTGCTGAAACCGAGGGCCAGCTAAAATATGTGGAAAGTCTTATACAGGCCAATGCCAAACTGCTGGCCACCGGGGATGTGCATATTGCCGATTATATTATTGCCATCAACAATTACCTGAACGCAAAAAATATTATTCTGCAAAATAACATTAACAAGTTGCACATTATTAACCAGGTAAATTACTGGAGCAGCAAATAGCGTGGGTTCTTTTGGCACGAAAATATCAAGTTACGGAGGTATGTTGGCTAAAAAGAGGCATTGTATGGTAGGCACAATTGCAAACCGACTGAGGTATAAAAATACAAACTGTTAAACGAAACAATTGAAGATGAATAAATATTTGGCCGTTTACCTATTGGCACTGTTTAGCATGGCAACATCCTGCAAGCAGAAGCCAGCCGCCGAGGATGAGGCACCCCCTGCCAATGTGGTAACCCCGGTAACGGTAACCCACCCGGAAAAAGGCAGCATGACGGAAACCGTTCAGATTAATGCTGTATCGGCATTTCTGTTAAAAACGTATGCCAAAGCAATAGCCAATGGTTACCTGAACGCCGTTAATGTGCATTTGGGCCAGTATGTAACCAAGGGGCAAACGCTGTTTGTTATTAAAACCAAAGAAGCAGAGGCGTTGGGCAACTTGGTTAACAAGCTGGATACCAGCCTGCATTTTGAGGGTACCGTGTTAATAAAAGCACCCGGTAGCGGTTATATTACCCAGCTAACTTTTACCGCTGGCAACTATGTGCAAGATGGTGAGCAGCTTGCTGAAATTACCGACAATACCAGTTTTGTGTTTATACTCGACTTGCCGTATGAGCTTAAGCCATACATAGCCAGCAACCCAAGCTTACAACTGCACCTGCCAGACAGCACTGTGTTGGAGGCGCATGTGGAGTCAACGCTACCAACCGTGGATTCGGTGTCGCAAACGCAACGCTATATACTGCGCGTTAATACGGCCAAAAATATACCGGCCAACCTTATTGCCAAGGTGAGTATTGTGAAGTCGCAAAAAATAAATGCCGTTTCGCTGCCGGCCGCTGCTGTGTTAAGCGATGAAACGCAAAGCAGCTTTTGGGTAATGAAGATGATTGATGACTCTACTGCTATAAAGCTGCCCGTAACAAAGGGCATGGAAAATAAAACAGCAGTTGAAATTGTTTCGCCTCCCTTGTCGCCAGCAGACAATATTTTGCTCACTGGCAATTACGGGCTTGCCGATACGGCCAAAGTGAAGATTGTGAAGGAATAGCGGGGCGTAGAAACAATTATGTTCCGTAGTAACATTCGGTGGGTAGAAAGCCGAAAGTATACTGCGATACTTTCCGTAGGAAAGATTGGTGCTAATGGCAATGAATAGCATAAACTATGGCAGGTTATAGTCGGGCAGTCTAACAAAGTGCAGAACGCTAAAGTGTGCGACGCAACCGGGCTTAATAGTAGTAATGCAGTTTGGCCACGAAAATATTCCGGATGTAAAACATATTCAATTTGTCAGGCCCACCAGCCGTTTTAAAATAAGGTAAAACCAATTATATTCTACCATGCGCAATTTCTTTATCTCCTATAAAAATCCCGTTACGGTCATCATCTGCATCATCCTGCTGGGCGGCGCGTTTGCCTACAGTAAAATGCAAACGGCGCTGTTCCCGGAGATAACCTTCCCCAAAATAAAAATTATTGCAGATGCGGGCCAGCAGCCCGTAAAGAAAATGATGATAACCGTTACCCGGCAGTTGGAAACGGCGGTTAAACATGTGCCCGACCTCCTAACCATACGCAGCACCACCAGCAGGGGCAGTTGCGAAATTTCGGCCTTCCTTAACTGGGATGCGAATGTGGATATCAGTTTGCAAAGGATAGAATCTAAAATAAACGAGATACGCAACGATTTGCCGCCCGGTGTACAAATAACGGTGGAGCGGATGAATCCCTCCATACTGCCCGTGATAGGCTATTCCTTAGAGAGCAATAAACGTTCTGCCATTGATATGAAGCTGTTGGCTATGTACACCATAAAGCCATTTTTATCGCAGGTGGAAGGCGTGAGCGAAGTGCGGGTGATAGGCGGCAAAACAAAAGAATACTGGCTGCAACTGAACCAGCAAAAAATGAATTCGCTGGGCCTTACGCCTGATATGCTGAATACTGCCTTGAGCCAAACAAACTTTATACAATCAAACGGTTATCTGTCTGATTACCGGCTGATGTATCTGACTGTTACGGATGCTTCCGTAAACTCCAAAGCGCAGTTGGAAAATGTGGTGGTTAGCAACAACGGCAGGCGTATTGTACTGGTAAAGGACATTGCCGATGTGCAGATACAGGAGGCAAAAGAATATATTAAAATAAACGCCAATGGCAAGGAGGGCATGTTGTTGGCGATTATAAAACAGCCCAATGCCAACCTGGTGGATATTTCAGACAGGATGGAGGCCAAGCTGCGCGACTTAAGAAAAGTACTGCCTAAAGACGTTACCATAAAACCATACTACATACAGGCCGATTTTGTGCGTGATGCGGTTAAGAGCGTAACCGACAGCCTTTGGATTGGGTTGGCATTGGCTATTGTTGTGGCTATACTATTTTTACGGTCTTTAAAGGCCAGCAGTGTTATATTAATCACCATACCGGTTACATTGTTGCTCACCATTATAGTACTATATGCCACCGGGCAAACGTTGAATATTATGACGCTCGGTGCCATTGCAGCGGCCATCGGGCTTATTATTGACGATGCCATAGTGGTGGTGGAGCAGATACACCGCACCCATGAGGAGCACCCGGAGGAACCCTCGTCTGTACTCGTGCAAAAGGCCATCCGTTATTTGTTCCCGGCCATGGTGGGTTCATCCCTCAGTACCATCGTTATCTTCCTCCCATTTGAATTAATGAGCGGTGTCGCGGGTGCTTACTTTAAGGTGCTTACCAACTCAATGATCATCACGCTGGTGTGTTCCTTTTTTGTAACCTGGCTTATTTTGCCAGTTATTTACCTGGTGTTCTCCCGAAAAATACCCAAGCCATCAGCCAAAAAAGTGAAGCCCCACAATGTGGCCAACCAGCGTTGGGTGGGTTTTTTTATACGCAACCCTTACATTAGTTTCATCATCATTATAGGTTTGGGCGTTGCTACTTTGTTAATTTTGCCCCAACTGAAAACAGGTTTTTTGCCTGAGATGGACGAGGGCAGCATAGTGTTGGATTATAACTCACCGCCTGGTACATCATTGGAAGAAACCGACCGAATACTGCGTGAGGTAGAAAAAATAATTGTAAAGGTGCCTGAAGTGGAAGCCTACTCCCGCCGAACCGGCACACAAATGGGTTTTTTTATAACCGAACCCAACCGCGGCGATTACTTGATACAGCTAAAAAAAGACAGGACAAAAAGCACGGAGGACGTGATTAGTGACATTCGCAAACAAGTGGAGAGTAGCCAGCCTGCCCTGCGTATTGATTTTGGCCAAGTAATTACCGACATGCTGGGAGATTTGACGGAATCTGTTCAGCCCATAGAAATTAAAATATTTGGTACCGACCAGCTAAAACTGCAGGAATTGAGCCAACAGGTGGCCGATGTGGTGGGCGATGTAAAAGGTACTGCCGATGTGTTTAACGGTATTACCATTGCAGGGCCGTCAATAAACGTACTGCCCAATTACACCAACCTTGCGCAGTTTGGCGTAACGCCAGCCAGCCTGCAATACCAATTGCAAACAGCCTTGGAGGGTAATGTGGTGGGTACCGTGTACGACAAAGACCAATTGAGCAACATACGGTTGGTGTACCCCGGTAATAAAACCCTTACTGTTGAGCAGGTGAAAAACCTACAGGTGGCCTTGCCGGGCGGCCAGTTAAAGCCTATTGGCACCTTGGCAGACGTGCAATTAAACACAGGCGATGCCGAAATACAACGGCAGGATATGCAAAGCATGGGTGTGGTAACAGCCCGCCTTGAAGGCCGCGACTTAGGTGGTGTTATCGCCGATATAAAAAAGCAGGTATCAAAAAACATTTCGCTGCCGCAGGGGTATGCGGTGGTGTATGGCGGGGCCTATGCCGACCAGCAGCAATCGTTTAAGGAACTGCTAACCATACTGGTAACGTCGGCTTTGCTGGTGTTTGGGGTGATACTGTTTTTGTTCAGGGGTTTTGGCATAGCGCTTACTATATTAGGCGTAGCAGTGCTGGGCATCAGCGGCAGCTACTTGGGCATGTACTACACCAATACACCCTTAAATGTAGGCAGCTACACAGGGTTGATTATGATTGTGGGTATCATCGGGGAAAACGCAATATTCACCTATTTACAATTTAAGGAATCCTTTGCGCTCAGTGGCAATGTAGATGAAGCTATTATTTACTCCATCTCCACCCGCCTGCGCCCTAAACTGATGACGGCCTTGGGTGCCATTATAGCCTTGATGCCGATAGCTTTGGGCATTGGTACAGGTGCCCAACTGCACCAGCCGTTGGCGATTGCTGTGATTGGCGGTTTTATTGTGGCCTTGCCTTTGTTGTTGGTTGTGCTGCCGAGTATGATGCGGCTATTGTATAGGCGTAAGAAACCTGTTTAATCCGTTGCGCATTCCGATCTGACGGTCCCCGTCTGACCGGACTACGCAACGAAACGTTCGTTCGCGTCCGTTAGGCGTTAAAAACTTAAATGAACTGTTTTAACGAGGCATAAGCTACCAACGGTGATTTTTTGAACGCCTTGGGTGTTATTATCGCCGTCAGACGGGGACCGTCTGACGGTGGGGCAGCCCCCCAAAAACCAATTTAACCCGGTATAAAACCTGTAAGGTCATCTGTAAAGTCGGTATACCAAGTGGTGTTATCGTTTTTAATTTTGTAATGTTCAACCCGCACCAGCCCAACAGCCGGCTTTAAATAATATACCCATTTTTCAAAATCCTGTCCGGTGCAATCGTTCACCAACACAATATTCTTAAGGCAGTTCGGGTAGCTGCCAATGGTGGCATCTCCCGCATAGGCTGTTAACACGTTGTGGCCGGGGCATCGGCGTGTAACCGTGTCTGGCCATGTGCTAACTTGGGCATCGTAACTTGTTCTTTTAAAAAAGGTATAACGGTTTGCACTGTCTGTTTGTATAACCGTGTTGGTATCAACATTACTGAAAAAACTGCCGGGGCTAAGCGGTATCTCATTCTGCGTTTGTTGAAAATACGCAGTGTCATTTACAATTATCTCGGCCACAATGTTAATCTGCTCGGTGCCGGTGCTGCTTGCATTTCCCGTTGCGCTATCGTAAAATGTTCGTTTGTAGTTCCATCTGTTGCCCACAGCAAGTGGCATAAGGCCTTTAACGCCAAACCTGGCACTGGGGGTGGAGGTGGTTTTTTGGCTGCATGCGGCCAAACCTGCAACAACTATCGCTATCAGTAATATTCTATACATAACCCAAATATCCGCTTACATCGGCTAATATTAACCTGTATGCCGTAAAATTTGGTTTGCTTTAACTATTGGGTAACACCGTTCCGCAGGACTTGAAGTTCGGTTCGCACTGCATTATGGGATACGGTCTGCTTTGGGGCCAGTGCCTTGTTTTAATGGGCGCAAGCTAAAAGCAACACCGGCTAAGCTTCCATCCCCCCCTTTAATTCAATTTCGGGCTTTGGCGCATTTATATATCTTTGCGCCCGTTGCAGAAAAACCTTATTACAGCCTAATTAATGCATTTTATTGCACGGCGTTTAAGGTATTGTAAATTTAATTTTTTAACCACCCTGCCTTGGCGGGGTTCATGGGGGTAAATTATGTACCGTTCTCACACTTGCGGCCAATTAAGGGTTAGCGATATTAACAGCACCGTAACCCTTGCGGGGTGGGTGCAAACCATCCGTAAATTTGGTGCCATCACATTTATTGACCTGCGCGACCGCTACGGGGTAACACAATTGTTGTTCAGCGAAGCCTTGCAGCCATTGCTGGATGCCAGCCCTTTGGGGCGCGAATTTGTGATACAGGCCACAGGCCAGGTATCTGAGCGCAGCAATAAAAATAAAAACATCCCTACCGGGGAGGTGGAAATATTGGTGGAAACTTTCAAGGTGCTTAACAAGTCTGCTGTGCCACCATTCACCATTACCGACGACACCGACGGCGGGGACGACCTGCGCATGAAATACCGTTATTTGGATTTGAGGCGCACAGCGGTAAAGAAAAACCTGGAGCTGCGTTATGCCGCAGGCCGAAGCACCCGCAACTACCTGCACGAAAACGGGTTTATGGATATTGAAACCCCGTTTTTAATTAAATCTACCCCAGAGGGTGCACGTGACTTTGTGGT
>CAIRZB010000011.1 GCA_903882935.1 uncultured Parafilimonas sp.
GATGCCAAGCTATTTTTTGTTGCCCAACCAAGATTCGAACTTAGACAGACAGAACCAAAATCTGTTGTACTACCATTATACTATTGGGCAATTACCAGCGGTTTTTTCCGTTTGGGCTGCAAAAATAAGGGTGTATTAAAATAGTTCCAAAATTATTTGTCTTTCAAACGGAAACATTTTTAAAATCGTTGTCTAAAACCAAAAATGCCCGTGTGCAGGGGCTTTTTTTAGGTATGCCCCAAGGGGGTATCCCAAGTAACTTTTTCACCAACTGTGGCATGTGGGTAGTATTGGCCGGTAGCTATTTGCGCTGGCGTTGCGTCTTTTTCTTCATCACCCATTTAAGCGTGCGGGCAAGCCGGTGCAGGCACAAACAGCTTTTTGAGCCTGCTATTTTTACCCATTAATCTACTATGTTTGTGCCAGTAAATTACTGCTACATACACGCAACAGTAAAGCACGCTGAGATTGGGGTAAGTGCCAACATGTAAATGCCCCCATGCCAGCCTATTGCTACTTACGCTTTGTTTCGTAACTATGTGGTTAACCATCAATACTATGCAACGAAGAAAGTTTTTACAACAGGCGGCCATGGCCGGTGCGGCATTGGCAGTGTCAAAACAGGCCATTTCAAGCCAAGGTAACGCGGGTTTCCCCACGGTACGCATAGCCGAGGGCCAGCGTAAGTTTAAAAGTGCAGCGGTAGAAAAGCTTATACAAGAGGTACAGGATAGCATTGGCAACAAGGAGCTGGCCTGGATGTTTGGCAACAGTTTTCCCAACACCTTGGATACTACTGTTGAGTTTACCTTGGAGAATGGCAAGCCAGACACGTATGTGATTACGGGTGACATAGATGCCATGTGGCTGCGCGACAGCAGCGCACAGGTTTGGCCATACATACCCCTGTGTAAAAACGACAAGGATTTGCAGCAACTGATAAAGGGCGTTATTAACCGGCAGGTAAAATGCATTTTGAAAGACCCCTATGCCAACGCGTTTTATAAGGATGAAAACAAGGTGAGCGAGTGGAAGAAAACCGACATAACCGACATGAAACCCGGTATACACGAGCGCAAATGGGAGGTTGACAGCCTTTGTTACCCCATACGCCTGAGCTATGGCTACTGGAAACAAACAGGCGACACTACCCCATTTGACGAAACCTGGCAGGAGGCCATGCGGCTGGTGGTTAAAACCTTTAAACAGCAGCAGCGTTTTACCGCACAGGGGCCCTACACCTTTCAACGGGAAACTGCTTGGGCTACCGACGGGGTGCCTTTGGGCGGTTACGGTTACCCGGTAAAACCCAATGGGCTCATCTGCTCCATGTTCAGGCCCAGCGACGACGCCACCATTTACCCATATTTAATACCCAGCAATATTTTTGCAGCGGTATCACTGAAGCAGCTTTCTGAAATATACTCTACGGTAAGCACCGACGTTAATTTTCCGTTCGAGGCAGGTAATCTTTCCAAGCAGGTGTCTGATGCATTGGAAAAACACGGCACCGTGCACCACCCGGTGTACGGCAATATGTTTGCATATGAAGTAAACGGGTTTGGCAGTTTTAACCTGATGGATGATGCCAATGTGCCGTCGTTGTTGTCAATCCCTTATTTGGTCAACGGCATGGGCGGCGCGGACTTTTTGTCTGGTTCCGCGGCAAAACAGTTGTACCAAAATACCCGCAAATATGTGCTGTCGGCTGAAAACCCGTTCTTTTTTTCAGGGGGATATGGCGAGGGCATCGGCGGCCCCCATGCCGGTATGGATATGGTATGGCCACTAAGTATTATTATGCGCGGCATAACCAGCACAGACGACACCGAGATAAAGCATTGCCTTGACATGCTGCAAAACTGCCATGGCGGCACAGGTTTTATGCACGAATCGTTTAATAAAGACAATGCCGCAAACTTTACCCGTAAATGGTTTGCCTGGGCCAACACCATATTTGGCGAATTTATTTGGAAGGTGTACCGCGAAAAGCCCCAGTTGCTGGGCGAATAGTTATTTTATGCGGTAAAAGCGGGGCGTACTTAAAAATTTAAGGCAGCCCCGCTTTTTATTTTACAACGGTTTACGCCAAAGTATTTATTTTGCTCTTTAATTGGGTGTTGATTAACAGTATTTTGCTATGCCATTACCTTGCTTCAATAATCTAGCGGCAAACCTGTTACAAAAATGCCGGGCCATCTTTTTTTGCGTAATAAATTTGTAAGCGTGTACAAGTATTCACTTCATCAATTGGTAAAAACCAGCCTTACTGACCATGGCTTGGACATTACCGGCACAGATAACCTGTTTTACAGCCGCTTTGTCGCCAACATCTCCACCATCCATAATATTTTTTACCAACTGTATGGCTCGCACCCCGCTAACGGCGAAATGTTTTTGCAGGTAATTGAAAACATCATAGCCGCTTACACGCAACGCGAGGAGGGCCTTAAAAGGGCAGACTTGGAAAAACAGGAAAAGGGTTACTGGTTTTTGAGTAACCAAATAGCCGGCATGAGCCTTTATGTTGACCGTTTTTGCGGAAAGCTGGCCGACATGCCCGCCAAGCTTGGGTATTTGCAAAACCTGGGTGTAAACCTTTTGCACTTGATGCCCGTTTTTGAAAGCCCGGCTGGGGAAAGCGACGGCGGCTACGCGGTATCCAGCTACCGGCAGGTGGACGCCCGCTTTGGCGACTTAGATGACCTGCTGGCCTTGCGCCAGACCATGCACGCCCAACAAATGTACCTGATGGTGGATATTGTGCTAAACCACACATCCCGCAGGCACGAATGGGCCGAAAAAGCAAGGCAGGGTGATGCCAAGTACCAAGGGTATTTTTATATGTACGATAACCGGCAGATACCCGATATGTTTGAGGCTGCCATGCCGGAGATATTCCCAGAGACTGCCCCAGGAAATTTTACTTACATACACGAGTGCGGCAAATGGGTAATGACGGTTTTTCACAACTACCAGTGGGACCTTAATTATACCAACCCGGCTGTTTTTGCCGACATGCTGGAGCATATTTTCTTTTATGCCAACCTAGGCATTGACGTGCTGCGTATTGACGCCCCGGCATTTATTTGGAAGGAAATTGGCACCACCTGCCAAAACCTGCCCAACGCGCATGCCATTCTGCAGCTAATAAAGCAGTGTGTACAAGTAGCCACGCCGGGCATGGCTTTGCTGGGCGAGGCCATTGTAGCACCCAAGGAGGTGATGAAGTATTTTGGCACCGGCTTGGCCGCGGCCGAGGAATGCGATTTTGCCTACAACGCCACACAAATGGCCCTACAGTGGGACATGCTGGCCACTGGAGACACCAGGGTAATGCTTGCCTCGCAGCCGGAGTTATTGAAAAAACCTTTTGGCACAACTTGGATAACCTACACCCGCTGCCATGATGATATTGGGCTGGGCTATGAAGACGGTATGATAGCCCAAGCTGGCTACCAGCCATATGCCCACCGAAAGTTTTTGCAAGATTATTATTCAGGCAGAAACGGTTCGCCTGCCATGGGGGCGCTGTTCTCGGTAAACCCCAAAACACAGGATGCGCGCATAAGCGGCAGCCTAGCCTCCCTTTGCGGCTTGGAAAAGGCGTTGATTGATAACAGTGAGGCTGATATTGACACTTCCATTAAAAAAATATTGCTGATGCAAGCGCACAGTTTTTTTATTGGCGGGGTGCCGATGCTTTTTTATGGGGATGAGGCGGGGTACACGAACGATTACAGTTATTTAGCCGACCCTGGCAAGAGTTATGACAACCGCTGGATGCACCGGCCCATTATACACTGGCAAAAAAATAGCAGGGTAGAAGACCCCGGCACTATTGAGCAGCGGATATTTACCGGCACCAAGCATCTTTTACAACTACGTAAAACGCTTACACCCATTGCCGACCATAAAAATATTACCTGGTTAACACCCCATAATATACATGTTGCAGGGTTTATGCGGTACGATGGCGGCCAGCGCATTTTTATGTTGTTTAATTTTAGCAACCGGCCTGCTTACTTGACGTGGTATGCGTTTAAAGAAAATGGCGAAGCACCCACCCAACTGCGCGACCATTACAGCGGTAACCTGTTTATAGTGGGAGAGGACCACGAGTACCTAATACTTGAGCCCTACACATTTTTTATTATGCAGCCAGTGTAAACCGGAAAAGCGGCCAAACCGTTTGTGTACATTTGGATAAGTTGTAAACAGCTATGAAAAATATAACAGCCATACTGGCCACCCTGTTTGTGGTGATGGGCCATGCACAAACCATAACGCTCGATCAGGCCAAAAACTATGCTGGCCAAAGGGTTACCATTTGTGGCTTGGTAACCGATGTGTTTGTTGTAACCAAAGGGCAAGCGCCCTCATTTTTGCATTTTGGCGGCAAATACCCCAATAACTCGTTTTCTGTGGTCGTGTATAAGAGCGATGCACCCAAATTTACGTACAAGTTGGGCAGCCTTGCCCATAAAAACCTTTGTATTACCGGTTATATAGAAATGTACAAGGGCAGGCCGGAAATGACTGTAAATTCACCTACGCAAATAGTGGTTAACAATGCGCCTAAAAAATAAACAACAAGGCATTGCCACAGCCGCATATTTGGCATAAACAACTAAAAACTACAACTATGTCAGAAGAAAAAGCAGGCCGTAAGGAAGAATTTAGGGTAAGCGGTAGCGAGGTGATTGACAAAATAAAAGAAATTATCCACGAAGGTACTGCGCGCCGCATCATTCTTAAAAATGAGGAAGACCATGTAATTATGGAGATACCC
>CAIRZB010000012.1 GCA_903882935.1 uncultured Parafilimonas sp.
TCAACGGCTATTACCTTGTAGTGTTGCGCAAAATAGGGTATGTTGTTGCTAAATGCACTAATGCTGCCGCCATTGCCGTGTATAAACAACAGTGGTGCGCCTTTGCCATACACTTCGTAATACAGCTTTATGCCGCGGGTGCTAAGGTAATGGCCCGCTGCGGTGTTGCTGCCATACACTATTTTATGTGTGTTGGTTTGCGCATTGGCTATTTGGCAACAAAGGGCTAGCAGAAAAAAACTAATAACGGTGCGCATGGTAATTATTTGGAATGATAGATTAACTATGAAAGTAAAGCTAAAATAGCATACCCCAAAGTGCGTTGGGTATATTATAGGTACTGTAAAACAAACGCGGCTCCTGTTGCAATAAGCCATAAAAAAACTGCCGTGCACCCAAAGGGGTACGGCAGTTTTTTTCAGTTGTGTTGGCAATTAATAAAAAAACTCCTCGCGGATTATTTTTCCGTCTTTTACTTTATAAGCGGCAACTTCTTCCATCAGCATGCGGCCCATGCCCTTAAAGGTGGCATCAACGGTAATGGTAACGGCAAATACATTGCCTGCTACAATGGCATCGGAAACGCTGCCACCGTGAAGTTCTTCAACCCCTGCTTGAAACTGGTGGCCTTTGGCAATAATACCAGCCAAGCCTTCCACCTTGCCCGACATTGGGTTGCCCTCGGGTTCAATGCTAATGGCATCTTCGGCATACAGTTCAGTTTGGGCAGTTTCATACTGGCCTTGGCGGCAAAGCTCTACCAGGCGGGCGGCAATCTCTTGTGTTGTCATGGTTTTTTGTTTTAGGCAATTAAGGTACAAACCTATATGTTACCGTAAGATTAACTATATATGAACGCAACTAAAAGGGGGACATTACGAAAGTATTTACATCAATAGTGGTGGATGGGCAGTGTATTGTTTTCCGCCTGCACCCGCGCATACTATTTCAACATACGAGGCCTGTTTCTGTAATCAGTCAATGGCCTAAACAACAGCACAAAGCTGGGTGTACCCCATGCCCATAGCTACTCCAGTTAAATATGCTAGTCTTTGCCCACAAACTTCCTGTTGTATTGCCGCAAAAAAACCATTTTGCCGTACTCGTTAAACTTCCAGTTTTCATTCAGCAACGAAATGTTTTTCTTGTTATTTAGCACATCTACTTTGCGCTCCCATATTGATACCCAAACGCCCGTATCGTTGGTGTTTTTCAAAGCTACAAAGGCATCGGTTATGTGCAGGCTACTTTGGTAGGCACTGCGTTCCTTCTTTAGAAAAATTATCAGCGAGTCCCTCGCAAAGTTGTGGCTGCTGCCATCGGCTAGGTTTAGCACCACGGTGTCTGCAAAATCTACACGCGCGCTGTCAAGGGAGTTTGCATCATAGTTTTTATAATAGTCAAACACTTTTTGTGCATACACCGGGTCGCCTATTTCAAATTTTTGAATGTATTTGCTGGTCAGTGAGTCTACCTTTTTTGTTTCAGCCTTAACCGTGTCATTTTGTTTGGTGTCCGGGTTAGCCAGCGTTGTGCTGTTGCTACAGGCGCAAAAAAGGCACACTAAGGTGATAATCGGTAAAAAAAGCTTCATTTTTGTGTAGTTTGGTTGCTGGTATTCAATGGCATTTGAAAGTACTTACAATTATGCAAACAAAGTTAAATATCGGCCTGTTTTTTTATACTTGGGTTGGTGCGTTGGGATTCTTCAATCGGTAGGCTACCAATTTGGCAAATTGAAAAACAAACGTTGATAAGGGGCATAAAAAACCCCCTGTTGAAACAAGGGGTTTAATCCGTCCCATTCCATCATGGGTCATTGAAACAAAAAGTTCAGAATATCTTAGTAGCCGCCTTTTACAAATTTTGAGCGGAATATGTTCCCGTTAGTGCCCAGGGTAATAATATAAGTACCCTGCGCCAGCGGCTGTATTTGGTTAAGTGTTATGCGGTTAAGGCCTTTAACCAACTGCTGTGTGGTGGTAAAAATAGTGCTGCCTTGGGCATTTTGTATCACAATGGCGGCTTTTTCGTCCTTGTCGTTGTTAAACTCCAGGGCTATAAAGCTTTGTGCCGGGTTGGGGTACATTTTTACCACCCATTGGCCGGTAAACTGCAGTTTTTCTATTTGCGAATGCTGTTGCCCGCCGTCATTATTTATTTGCCTAAGCCTGTAGTAATTAACGCCGTTTAATGGCAGTGCGTCGGTAAAGCTGTATTTGGTAAGCGTGTTGCTGTTGCCCTTGCTTTTAACCGTGCCTATCACCTGCCAGTTAGTGCCGTTGCCGCTGCGCTCCACCTCAAAACGGTTGTTGTTCAACTCTGTGGCAGTACTCCAGGTAAGCAAGGCCGAGCCGCCTTGTTTTTGCGCGGCAAAATCAAGTTTGCTAACGGCTAATGTAACGGAACAGGTACCGGGGGTGATGGTGTATGTGCCGCTGCCCGTACAACCGTTGGCATCAGTGATAGATACGCTGTAGTCGCCCAAAAAGGTAACATACGGTGCCTGCAGGGCCGAGGTGGTGCCGTCTGTCGCGGGGTTCAGGGTGGCATCGGTGTAAAACCTGCCGCCGCTGGTGGTGGTCCACGCCCAGCTTGCGCCATTGGCTTCAAATAGGTTTACCCATTCCACGCCACCGGTATTACCGCAGGTGGCCGAAATACTAGGGGATACTTGCGTGATTGCCGTTATTGAAGTGCTAGCGGAGGCCGTGCAATTAAGCGCATCTACCACCAGCAGGCCAAAT
Source organism: uncultured Parafilimonas sp. (assembly GCA_903882935.1). Taxonomy (GTDB): domain Bacteria; phylum Bacteroidota; class Bacteroidia; order Chitinophagales; family Chitinophagaceae; genus JABDFW01. Next base: position 2,748 of record CAIRZB010000012.1, read on the forward strand.
GTATAGTTGCCCGCCACGCTGGCAAAGGCTGTGGTGGAAGGCACAGGCGACGACGCTATAGTTCCGCTGGAGTTGTTAACCGTAACACCCGTGGGCGCAGACCAAGTGTAATTATACCCTGTGGTGCCACCAGTAAAACTGGTGGAGTTAAGTGTAAAGGTTTGGCCCACGCAGGCAGACGGTATGGTGGCCGTGGGGGTGCTTAATGAAATGGTATTGCCCACCACCAACACAGTGGATGCCGCTGCGCTTGTACAGCCGTTGTTGTCAGTTACAGTAGCTGTATAACTAAACTTGGATGTGCCGGCCGTTGCACCCGTTATAGAAGCCGTGGTACTGGGGCTGGTGGTGCTGGAGGTTGGGTTTACCGATGTAGAACCCGGAGCGGTTACCACCGCAGTACTCCAAGCATAGTTGCTATAGGTGCCGCTGCCGCCGCTGGCCACCGCCACTATGGTGGCACTGGCGGTGGTGCCGCAAAAGCCCGGCGTGCTTGAAACGGTTGTTACAGTTACCGCAGTGTTTACTATTTGGTCTGTGGAAGTGGCGGCAGCACTGCAATTATTGCCGTCGGTAACCTTTAAAGTGTACTTGTACGTACCGGTGGCAGTAGGCACGGCGGTGGTGGTGGTACCATTAGCAGGCACCAAGCCGCCACCGGTTGACGGTGCCGCGCTCCATACATATGTAAAGGCCGATGTGCCGCCGGTGCGGGTGGCTGCCAAGTTGATGGTGCTGCCCACACAATAGGTGGCCGAAGTGTTGTTGATGCTGAGGGAGGGCCCTGTGGCATTTACCCTGGTGATGGCAGTGCTGCCCGTAGCGGTGCAGTTTTTTGAGTCAGTTACCGTAACGGTGAAGGTATATAGCTGACCAGTGCTGCCGCCAGTTACGGCAGACTTGACGCCTGAAGGTGCAGATATTGCTATGCCGCCAGAGGAAGGCGATACAGACCATGCATATGTGCTGTATGGTGCTGTGCCGGCTGAGGCTGTTGCATATACGCTGTCAACCCCGCTGTTACAAAGCCCAGCGCCAAAGCTGCTGGCAGTCGCCGTAGGCACTGGGTTAACCGTAAGCGTTGCCGTGTTGGCCGTTACCACACAGCCTTTGCTGTCAGTTACCGTAAGGGTGTATGAACCGCTGGTGGCAGTGCTTATGGCAGCGGTGCTTACCGTTGCGGTATTATAGGTAGTTGAGGAAGTGGAACCAGAGCTTGCATTGGAAATGGTGCCCGGGCCGCCCGACCAAACATAGGTATAGTTGGGGGTACCTGCCGTAGTTATGGTTGCATTTAAGCCCACCGCCGTGCCGGCACAAATGGTGGTGGTGGATGGCGACAGTGCAGCTGTTATGGCAAGGTTTGACACGTTTGCGTTGAACGACACCGTTGTGTTGGTGCTGTCTTTTGCGGTACAACTGTTTGCGTCAGTTACAGTTAACACGTACTTGTAAGTGCCTGCGGCCGGTTTTGCCGATGTATTTTGCACAGTGGTGGAAACCAGGCCCCCGTTGGTGGTGGGTGTGGCGGTGCCAGTCCACAAATACGTGTACGGGCCCGTGCCGCCAGAAGGGGAGGAGGTAAGCGCGATGGTGCCGCCACTGCAAATGGTAGTGGTGCCTGGGCCTGTTACGGTTAGTGCCGGGCTGGCATTGGCGGTAACGTTCACAAACTTGGGTACGTTACAAAAACCGTCGTTCACCACCACTTTATACACATAGCTGCCTGCGGCGGAGGGCGTTGCGTTGGTGTTTTGTATATTGGCAGTGCCTAGGCCGTTGCCCGTGGGCGAGGCCGACCATAAATAAGTATAGGTGCCAGAGCCGCCACTGGCCGATGAGGTTAAGTTAAAAGATTTGGTGGTGCAATATGGCCCGGTTGAACCCGCATTTACCGTTGGGGCAGTGTTGGCACCCACTGTTACAGAAACGCCACTGCTGGCAGCGCAGCCCACCGCATCGGTAACGGTTAGTGTGTAGCTGTAAGTGCCTGCCGCCGTTGGCGTGGCCGTGGTGTTTTGTATGTTGGCTGTACCCAAGCCGTCTGTGCCGGTGGGGTTGGCCACCCATGCGTATGTGTAGGGCGTGGTACCGCCCGCAGGCGAACCGTACAAGCTGTCGGTCTGTGCTTTGCAGGAGCTTCCGCCCAATAAATCGGAAGTGGTAAGTGTGGGCGCGGCACTAACAATAATACCGCTGGTGGTGTTACTTACGCAACCAATGGCATTTGTATAGGTATATGTTATTACTGCAGTGCCTGCGGTTAGCCCCCTGGCCCTGCCCGATTTTGCGTTTATGGTGGCAACGGTTGTGGGGCTCGACGTCCAAACCCCGCCGCTTTGCGAGTTGCTGAACGTATAGTTTGTGCCAATACAAATATTAGGCGCAATCACCGGCGAAACAGTTATAACAGGCAAAGGGGTAATTACGGGGTTAATTGATATGTCGTCCAGAGCGAGGTCATTACCATTGCCGCCAATGGTCTGATTTCGTAAAAAAAGGTCGGCAGTACTGGTGGTGGCAGTAAAGGTGAAAGAATAAAAATGCCAGTTATTGTCGGTTGGGAAGTTACCCGAATAAGCCTGCGTTACAATGTTGCCGCTTAAATCCTGCAGGCCATAGGAAATACTGGGGGTAACCGGTGAACCGGACGACACATTGGCCGCGTAAAAGGAAATTACATAGTTAAGGCCAGGCACTAGGTTAGTTACCCTTTGGCGGTAAAACTCGTCCTTAGCGTACGACGCATTCACCAGCAAAAAATAGCCTCCGTTGGCGGTATGGTCTACTATGCCAGGGTTAGAGTACCAGTTGGCGGCAGTGCTTTTAGTAAGAATATAGTAACCGTCTTCGGGTATGCCACTTGGGTAATCGTGGTATGCAGTACCCTGCAAAGGCGTGCCATAAGTGCCTCCGCCAAAAGTGTTTAAGTCAAAAGACTGCAAAACCTGTTGGCTACAAGTTAGTGCTATGGCTTTAGCATTCAAAAGCTCGTTCACAAATTCAACGTACACCACTTCACCAGCGGTAACCGTTATTGTGGCACTGTTTGACGCAACGTTTGGCGTAGAGGCATTCCCTGGGTCGTACAAGTTAAACCGGCCTAAATCCCATGCTGCGCTGGGTAAAGTTTCCTGTACCGTATAGGTACCTGCGGTAACTGGTATTAGTATTCCGTTTCCCGCCAACGACGAACTGTTTCTAATGCGCTCATCATCAATCCAATAAGCGACTCCTGTATTGTCGGTTGCTCTATACCAAATTGCTTGGGGAAAACCAAGCGCCCCAATGTTTTCAACACCGTATACTTGCTTGGCGGCACCGCCCGTAAGGCGCATAACCTTTCTGGCTGATACTTCGGTTGTCCATGATGAGCCGTTATAGCTTGCAACCACATCGGTGCCGCCGTTTGAATTGTCGCGGCAGGTTACGTAAACGTTGTTGTTGTCATCATAAGCTATGTCTGCCGTTGCGCTGGTGGCAGACGAACCTGCCGTGCCTAAGCTGGCAGTGTTGCCGGATAAATTTACGGTATTAATTGTGTTGCTGCCCGGTATTATATAGGCAATTAGTGTGGCAGCCAAATTCATATCCATACGGGAGGATGAGTTGCCTGTATTAACCAAGCTCGTCCATGTGCCGCCCGTGCCCGGTGCTGTGGTGGCATCATAGCTTAGGCTGTAAAGGTAAATTGTTCCGCCCACCATCGCGGCAATTTGGCCTCCGTTGGCCGTAACGTCTGTTACAGTACCGCCCACGGTGGGTAGTGTTGTTACTGTGCCGTTATTATAAAAAAATACATTGGATGATCCGGAAAGCGCATAAACAAATTGGGTGGCATACGCACCGTCAATGGCCGTTGCGGTGGTGATGGATGTGGGGAGTGTTGACCATTTGGATGCACCGGCAAGCCGGTGGTACACCGTGCCAGCGATGCTGCCAGTGTTGGATACATTAGCAGTGGAACTGCCCGCAATAGCCCAAAGCTCGCCATCGCCATTTGTGCCATGGCTTACCCCAATGTCATAAATATATAAATTGTTCCCCGATAGGGCCACGTTGTCGGCCGTAGCCTGGTCGTTTAAAGTCCAAGCATTGGTAGTAGCGTTGGAGCTGTTTAAAAGCGAAAAGGTAAAATCTACCGACGATTCTTCATTAATGTTTTTTTGGTGCACATAAATAAAACCTGTTTGGGGGGTAAAAGTAAAACCTGATTTAGCAGCGGTTCCACCCGCCGTGGTAACGGATACGCTGCCGGAGGTACCGCTTGATACTACTGCAGATATGCTGGTGGAACTGTTAACTACAAAAGACGTGGCCGCAGTGCCACCGAATTTTACGGCACTGGCGGTGGTAAAATTTGTGCCTGTTATAGTTACCGTAGTGCCTGTTATACCCGACGTTGGGGTGAAGGAGGTAATGGTTGGCGCATTTACAAACGTAAAGCCTGCAAGGGTAACTGTGCCGCCCGGTGTGGTAACCGAAACACTGCCCGAAGTGCCGTTAGCAATAACGGCAGTTATACTGGTAGCGCTTACGACAGTGAAAGAAGTGGCTGTGGTACCGCCAAAACTAACAGCTGTGGCACCGGTAAAATTAGTGCCGGTTATGGTTACGGTTAAGCCCGTACCTGATGATGTTGGTGTAAACGATGTAATGGTTGGCGCAGGCACAAAAGTAAAGCCAGCCAAAGAGACAGTGCCGCCAAGCGTTGTTACCGAAACACTGCCGCTGGCACCGCTTGCCACCACAGCGGTGATAGTGGTGGAATTTGAGACGTTATATGATGTCGCGGGAATACCCCCAAAACTTACCGCCGTGGCTCCCGTAAAATTGGTGCCGGTTATGGTTACCGTGGCACCGGAGCCTGTAGAGGTGGGCGTAAATGAGGTAATGGTGGGTGCTGGGATAAAAGTAAAGCCCGACAAAGTGCCAGTTTGGTTGCTTGAATTAGTTACGGTAACACTGCCCGTGGTACCCGCTGCAACCACCGCCGTAATGGTAGTGGTATTAACTACATTGAACGATGTTGCGGCCGTGCCGCCAAACTTGACCGAACTGATGCTTGTGAAATTGGTACCGGTTATGGTTACCGTGGCCCCCGAAGCCGCTGAAGTGGGTGTAAAAGAAGAGATTGTGGGCGTTGCGCCAAATACAGACGATACAAACAAAAATAACGCTACTGTTGCTAACACTAGGTTTCTGCCCATGGTGGATAGAATTTTGACGGATTAAAAAGAAAGTGAATACTTAACAATTGGCTGAGAATTAAAAGTCTGTTTTGACTTTTAATACCGGCTTATTTGTCAGCTATTTCGTTTTGTTTCAATGCTGCAAAAATAGGGCATTATAAATTGCATATGTCAAAGGGCGGCATTAAATTTATATTATAAAGAAAAATATATTAACGATTGTGAAATTAGCTTAAAGCCTGCGGTTCTTAGCACTGGATATCTTGTAATTCAGCATGTTAGCAACAGTTGTATATTTGGCAATTGTTAAAAATTAATTAAGGGTTTACCATTTAAAGATAATCAAACATGCAGACAACCGTAATTCGGCAAGCAGTTTTAAGCGACCTGGATAGCCTGCTGACTTTTGAACAAGGGGTGATACTGGCAGAGCGGCCATTTGACACTACCATAAAGGATGGCAACACAAATTATTATGACATACAAGGCATGATTACCGCCCCGCATATAAACCTACTGGTGGCCGAGCTTGAAGGGCAGTTGGTTGGCTGCGGTTATGCGCGGATTGAAACGGCGAAGCCGTTTTTAAAATATAAGCAGTTTGCGTACCTAGGTTTTATGTATGTGCACCCCCACCACCGGGGTAAGGGCATTAATAAGATGATTATAGATGACCTGGCAAAATGGGTACAAGCCAATGGCTTGGCCGAACTGCGCCTTGAAGTGTACGATGGCAACCTGCCCGCCATAAAGGCGTACGAAAAAGTGGGCTTTAGCAGGCTGATGATTGAAATGCGGCTGGGGTTTGGCGAAAACGCATAGCCCGGCCGGCATATAAGTTTTGGAATGGCCTAACCGAAAATGCGATTAATGCTCAAAGGTAATTTCTACATTTCCGCTGCCTAGGGCATCTTCGAGGCCTGAAGTGTCATCCACTTTGCCAAGCCTGGTATAACTGTAGGGTGTGGCAAATGATTTGTAAAACAATACCAACGTGGCGGAACCGAAAAGCATAATATCTCCGTCCTTTATCATGTTGGGCTTGTGGCTATCAACCGGCAGTTTAGTGGGTAAGTCAGCGTACTTTTCGTTGCCATTAAGTTCTGTCAAAACTACCGTTATCGGCAACAAGTTGCTGAACGCTTTTGCCGCAGCATTATCGTACAACCTCGCGGTAAAGATTGATTTACCTATCCTAATTTTCATGGTGTTTGTGCCTTTCATTTTGCCTTTATGGGTATTGCCGTAAAATGCCATTATGCCAACAAGGGTAATGACGGTAACAATATTGCAAAGTATGTATTTTGTTTTAAGCATTGTTAATGGCTTATTGGCAGGTTAAGTATCCTTTACCAACTTTTAGGGCGCAACGTTGGTTGATTTTTTCCTATTCATATGGGTATTTAAACCGTGTACTCTTCATCACTTACTTTTTCCATCCAGTCCACTACTTTGCCGTTCAGGTTTTCGTAAATAGCTATATGCGTCATGCCTGTTGTTGCTTTTGCACCGTGCCAATGTTTTTCATCCGGTTCAAACCAAACAATATCGCCTGGATGAATTTCTTCAACAGGGCCGCCTTCTTTTTGTGCCCATCCGCAGCCTGCGGTTACAATCAACGTTTGCCCGAGTGGGTGTGTATGCCACGCTGTTCTGGCACCAGGCTCGAAAGTAACACACGATGCTGCGGCGCGCCTGGCATTGTTTGCATCGAATAAAGGGTCTACCCGTACTGCGCCGGTAAACCAATCTTCTGGACCTTTGTAGGAGTTTACTGAGCCTACTTTTGTTATGTTCATGTTGTATTTATTTTGCCTTTTAGGTTGTTATATTGCTTTAATTACTTTGGCAGGCACGCCACCTACGATAGTATTGGCGGACACATCTTTTGATACGACTGCCCCTGCGGCCACCACGGCGTTTTCACCAATGGTAACACCTGGCAGTATGGTTGCGCCCGCACCAATCCATGCATTACATTTAATCACAATGGGCTTTGCAACCAGCGCCCGCCGGTTAGCGGGTGCCAACGGGTGGTTTTCAGTAACAAGGTTTACCTTGGGGCCTATTAGCACTCGGTCTTCTATGGTAATACCACCCATGTCAAGAAAGGAGCAGGCGTGGTTGATAAACACATTTTTGCCAATGGTTATAAAGCGGCCAAAATTGGTGTAAAAGGGCGCAAACACTGTGGTGGTTTCATCCCAAGGGGTGCCTGTAATTTCCCCAAGCCGTTGTCTTATTTGTTGTACATCTGTGCTGGCATTCAGCAAAGGGGTTAACGCCAATGTGCGGTCAACAACCGCCTGAATTTCAAAATATTCAGGGTCGTTAAGGGCAATTGGCTCACCGGCCCTTAGCCGGTCAAAAATGCTTATCATGTTGCAAAGGTAGCTTTTGCTTACGGCAGGCAGTTAACGGTTATCAAACCAATGCTTATGAAAATCAAACCAAGTGTAGGTTATTAGGTTTGGCTATGGTTTAAATGCCCGGTTTTCTTGCAAAGGCAATCAAATCAACATCAACCAGTGTTAAAGATAAAACCATATGCTGTACCGTTTCTTTATACTTTTTGAAATGGGGTGTTTGGATATGCAGTTTATAAGCAGCCGAATCTGCATATATTTCAAGTATGGTGATGTTTGATGGGGTGTCTTTGTCGGAAACCGCATAATACGTAAGTACACCTGCCTCTTCCGTAACCGCAGCGGCCATTTGCTCTTTTAGCGCATTTTTATATTGGTCCAGTTGTGCGGGGTCAACACTAATTTTAGCTATTCTTACCATCTGGTGAGATTGCTGCGCCATGGAATTATTGGTTAACGTTGTAACAAAAAAAATAATTGCGGCTGCCATCTGCCACGTTCTTGAATGTATTGACATAAGTGTAATTTTAGCAGAATATTGGGTTTCAAGCCTTATTATTCAAGCCCTCACGCACAAAAGTAGGCGCTGCCCCAGTTTTACGTTTAAAAAAGTTATTGAAATAGCTGGGGTATTCAAAGCCAAGTGCATAGGCAATATCGGCAACGTTCCAGTTTGTATGTTGCAAAAGTGCTGTTGCTTCAGTGGCAATACGATGGGCAATGTGTTCGGTGGTTGGTTTGCCGGTTATTTGCTTTACCGCACGGTTAAGGTAGTTAACATGCACGCCAAGGCTTGTAGCGAAGTCTCGGGCTGAGCGCAGTGTAAGTGGCTTGTCTATGGTTTCGATTGGGAACTGCCTTTCCAACAATTCCAAAAAAACCGATGCAATACGGGATAAAGCGTTTTTAGCAGGCTCATAATTTTCCAACGGCTGCAGCTTCATTGCTTCATGCAGTATCAGGTTAATATAATTGCGCATCACATCGTCTTTGTAGGCATATGCTGTTTTTTGTTCTTCTATCATTTTACAAAACAAACTATTCAGAAACGCCCGTTGACTTTCTGTTATTTGCAGCACAGGGGTGCCGCCTATTTTAAACAACGGCGATTGCTGAAGGCTCTGCGGACCGTTGTTTAATTGCAGAAAGTTTTCGGAGAATAGGCAGGTGTACCCTACGTAGGCCGAAGATATAGTTTGCCATGAATACGGGATATGTGGGTTGCCGAAAAACAGGATGGTGCCATCCATGTCAAAACTCCTATCGGCATAGTTAATGATGCTTTTGCCGGTGGTAAGGCAAATTTTATAAAAATCCTTCCTGCTGTAGGTGCGCACGGCGTTACTGTCGGCTTCAATTTGAAACACGTTAAAACCTTTTAGCTTCAGCTCATTGTTAAAAGGTGAAAGTAAACGACTGTTTTGGGGTGCCATACCGTAAAGCTATGAAAATGACAACATTTCCACCCGCATCATTGTGCTGTTGGGGCTTTAAATATATTGCCAGTTAGCTGCCAAACCTGTCGTGGTAGGCTTTCTCCAGCATTTCCTGTTGGCTGGGGTGGGCAATGCTTATCAGTGCTTTTGCGCGTTGCTTTAAGTTTTTGCCGTACAGGTTTACCTGCCCGTATTCGGTTACCACCCAATGCACATGGCCCCTGGTGGTTACCACGCCTGCGCCCTCTTTTAAAAAAGGTACAATGCGCGACAAGCCCTTGGAAGTAACAGAGGGCAATGCAATAATAGGCTTGCCGTCATCGCTTAACCCTGCGCCGCGTATAAAATCCATCTGCCCGCCAATGCCCGAATACTGGTAGGTGCCAATGCTGTCGGCGCAAACCTGGCCTGTTAGGTCAATCTCAATGGCACTGTTAATAGCGGCCACCTTTGGGTTTTGGCGTATAATGCTGGTATCATTCACATAACTAATCTCCATCACCCTTATGGCAGGGTTGTCGTCCACAAAATCGTACAGTTTACGGGTGCCCGCCATAAAGCCGGTAACGGTACGGCCACGGTTTAGCTTTTTTAGGCTGTTGTTAATCACGCCCGACTCAATCAGCGGTATTACCCCGTCGCTCATCATTTCGGTATGTATGCCAAGGTTTTTGTGGTTTGTTAGGTTGGCAAGCACTTGGTCGGGTATGCCGCCGATGCCCAGCTGCAGGGTGGCACCGTCTTCTATCAACGAAGCAACGTTGTAGCCAATTTTTTCAATCACTGGGCTGTTGCTGCCCGAATAGTCAAGCACCGGCAGTTCTGCCGCATGCCACACAAATGAGTGTATTTTGCTTACATGTATAAAACCTTCACCGTGCGTCCTGGGCATACGTGGGTTAACCTGCGCAACAATGTAACGCGCCACATCAACAGCAGCCCTGGCAATATCCACAGAAGTACCCAGCGAGCAATAACCGTGTGCGTCTGGCGGCGATACACTTATCATGGCTACATCAGGCGGCAATATATTTTTTCTAAAAAGGCGGGGTATTTCGCTTAAAAATATGGGTACGTAGTCGCCATGGCCGCTATTGGCTACCGCCCTCGTGGCGGCCGATACAAAGAGCGAATTGAAAAAAAAGCTTTTATGCAGGTGGGGTAAATTAAACTCAACATCCCCCAAGGTGGTTATACTCACCAATTCCACAGCGCTTAGCTCGGCATGCCTGTTTTGTAAGGCTTGCACAAGTGCCATCGGCGTGGCTGCACTGCCATGTATAAAAACCCTTTGGCCGCTCTGTATCGGTTTTACGGCTTCTTCGGGGGTGATGTATGTTATTTCCATGTTTTATAAAGCATCAATTTGCAGCAAATTTGGTGTTATGCAGTAAGGGAATACATGACGATTGTCATGTTGTTTGTTGATTATTGCAACCAGTTATTTTACATACTCCCTTGCCCCAAACAGTAAACTGCCAATCCGCACCATGGTGCTTCCCTCGCTAACAGCTATGGCATAATCACCGCTCATGCCCATAGAAAGCACCGACAATTTTTGGCCATCAGGCTGCCCGGCGGAAAACTTGTCGTATAGCGATTTTAAAAGCCTAAACTCCCCCCGTACTTTCTCTTTATCTTCCGTAAAAGATGCCATACCCATCAGGCCTATTACCCTAACGTTGGCCAATTGGTGCAATTCGTTCACATTCGTAGCCATTAACGTTTCTTCATCAAACCCAAACTTTGTTTCTTCCTGGGCTATATGCACTTGCAACAGGCAATTAATAATGCGCCCTGCTTTTGCGGCCTGCTTGTTAATTTCCTGCAACAGTTTCAGGCTGTCAACCCCGTGTATTAAATGCACAAAAGGGGCTATCATTTTTACTTTGTTACTTTGCAAGTGGCCAATAAAATGCCAGCGGATGTCTTTCGGCAGTTGGGCTTGCTTATCCACCAGCTCCTGCACGTAGTTTTCACCAAAATCGCGTTGGCCAAGGTTATACATGGCCTCTATGTCTTCTGCCGGTTTTGTTTTGCTAACGGCTACCAGCGTAACATGTTTTTCTGCCAGTTCCTTGCTTATGGTATTGTATGCCTCTGTATTAACCGCCATGCTGTTGTTTTGCACAAAGGTACGCGCACCGCTTACACCAGCGTGGTTGCTACCATACAAAAAGCCCCGAATAAAAAAGATGCACTTTTACGTTCGGGGCCGTTTGTAGCGTCAAAGCAAATTATTTACCTACCGGCATATTTGGTAATAAGCCGCACCATCAAGTTATTTAGATATTCCACGGTGTATTTGCCCACGGTGGGGGTAATATGGTTATCGCCAACGCCGCTGTCGTTAGTTAGAAAGGTGTAGGTGCCGTTGGTGGCAAGGGCCATAAACCGCATTAAAAACTCTGTGGGTTTGTCAACCCCGCTGGCGGTTATGGGTATTATCATAATGCCTTTTTCTGCCGCTTTTTGTATGCTGCTGTGTAGCAGGTCTAAATTGCTTTGCGCATTGTGGGGCGGTGCATCCAACACCAAAAATAATATACGTGCTTTGGCATCTGTGCTCCAATGTTGTTGCAATGCAGCCTCCAAGGCCTCATCCACTGCTTCGGGGTAGTCGCCACCGCCGTCTGCGCTTTGCTGTTTAACAAAACTTACAAGGTCGCCCTTGCTGGCAGTAAAATCATACGGTTTGGTAATGTAGGCATCGCCCGAGTTGCGGTCGCGGTAAAATACGGCACCGTAATGCAGCTTGTCGTACCCCAATTGTTGTTCTGTGCGGTCAAGCACGTTGTACAGTTCGTTTTTAAGATACTCCATTTCGTCGCCCATGCTGCCGGTAGCATCCACCACCAGCATAATATCAACCGCGTTTTTTTCAACAGCAGCTACCGGAAGGGTAACTGGAACATCCGTTGTGGCTAGCGAAAGGTTGCCGCTGGTATAATCAGTGCCATTGTAATGTACTTGCCATGTTAAATTGGCAAATGGTTTTTCTGCCGAAAAAACCGGCAAAAAGCGGGCTGTGCCAAATTTATTGGTGCGGCACACCCAGTAAATGCTGTCACTGTTTTTTATGTTAACCACTGCATCAGCAACTGGGTTACCATTGGCATCGCGTACGGTAAAATTCCAGCGCGCCGTGCAGGCAAAACCCCAAGCTTTTTGCGCTGCGGCAAAGGTATCGTTGCCCATAAGGGCTAGCCAAAAATCCCAGTTATCGTGGTCATTCCATTCCCCTGCGGTCAATACACCTGCCGTATGGTGCACTGTGTCGCCAGTGCTGTTGGATGATCCGCCGCCGCCCGATGATAGGGTACCTGGAGTAGTGCTATAGCTGCCGCCGCTGGCACCACCCGCAGTTTTATTGCAAGAGGCTAAAACAAAAGCTATTAGGGTAAGGGATAAAAGAAGGTGCAAGCATTTCATAACACTGTATTTTTTGGTACTGACCATTGGGAAAGTAGTTTTGTTGCATAGAGGGTGGGGTTTGTTTAAATAAACCAGATATTTTTTAGGGTTTGTGGTATGGTTGCAGGCTTTGCGGCTTTTTCTGCTAACCCACCCAGCCCCCAACGTTGCTAATTTGCCAAATATACCAGCGATTGGCATTTACCTTTTGATATTTTGTATACTTCATGTAGGTTTGTTGCGATTTAAAAAACAAGCATGAAGAAATTCAACTGGAAAAGCCTTTTGCCGCACGCCATTGCGGTGGTTATATTTTTAATGGTGGCAATAGTGTACTGTAAACCTGCCCTTGAAGGCAAAGTGCTTAACCAATCGGATGTAAACCAATGGAAAAGCATGGCCGCGCAGAGTTTTAAGTATAAGGAAACGCATGGCCATTTCCCTTTATGGACAAACAGTTCCTTTGGCGGTATGCCCGCTTACCAAATAGCCATGGAGAGCAGTAACCCTTTTTCAACCGGTTACCTGCACAGCCTGTTTACGTTGTTCCTGCCTAAACCCATCAACTTCTTCTTTCTAATGTGCTTGTCGTTTTATTTTTTAACGCAGGTACTTAGGGTAGACTACCGGTTGGGTATACTGGGCGGTATTTCATATGCCTATGCATCTTTTACACCCATTATAGTAACCGTTGGGCACGATACCCAGGCGTTGGCTTTGGGCTATGTGCCAGCCTTGCTGGGTGCCGTGTTTTTAGTTTTTCAAAAAAAATATTGGGTGGGCGGTTCCTTGGCTGCCATATTTACCAGCTTGCTGGTGGGGCAAAACCACCCTCAGGTAGCCTATTACCTCATTATCATTTTAGGCTTTGCATCCGTGGCTTATTTAATAAGTTGGGTGCGTAAAAAGGAGTTTAAGCATATTTTTCTGTCGTTTTTTATATTGGGTGTTGCCAGTTTACTGGGTGCTGCGGTAAATATGGTAACCTTAGCTACCACGTTAGACTTTTCAAAGGCCACCATGCGTAACGGCACACTTAATTTGGATACCTCCGGCAAGGCCACCAGGCAGTCGGGCGGGCTACCTATCAACTACGCGTTTCAATGGAGCTATGGCAAGGTGGAGACCTTTACTTTATTAGTGCCAAACATATATGGCGGTTCAGCCGGCGAATTGGGTGCCGACAGCCATATAGCCAAAGCGGCGGTGGAAAAAGGCGTACCCGACGACCAAGCGGAAAATATTGCCAAAACACTCTCTGGCGAAAGCTACTGGGGTACACAGCCTGGTACCTCAGGGCCGGTGTATGTGGGTGCTATGATGTGCTTTTTGTTTTTGTTTGGGTTGATTTATTTAAGGGGTTTTGACAAATGGTGGATGCTGGCGGCCTGCGTATTTGCCGTATTACTCAGCTGGGGCAGCAATTTGATGGGTTTTAACAGCTTTTTGTTTGAGCACCTGCCCTTATACAACAAATTTCGTGCGCCTACCATGGCATTGGTAATACCCCAGTTTCTGTTTCCGTTGTTGGGCGTGCTTGCATTACAACAGTTTGTTTTTGCTGAAACAGACAAAGCCTACGCTTGGAAAAAGCTGCGTGTTACCGGCTTGGTAATGGCAGGCATATTTTTAATCGTAGGCTTTTTGTACACGAGTTTTGACTATAAATCGGCTAACGACCCAAGGGGCATAGTGGCAAACTTAACCCAAGGCATGGGGGGCAACCAAGAGGTTGCCAATGCCATGTACAAATCCTTTAGAGAAGACAGGCAAGCGCAATTTGGCGCGGATATTTTACGCTCCGTTTTATTTGCAGGCTTGGCATTTTTGGTATTGTGGCTGTTGGTGATTAATAAAATAAAACCACTGGTTGGGTTGCTCGCATTGGTGGTGGTTGGCTCCGTAGACGTGCTTGCGGAGGGTAGGAGATACCTGAATGATGACCGCTTTGCTGACGCCGAGGAAGTGGCCAATTCATTTGAACAACCATCTGCCCTTGACCAGCAAATATTGGCCGATAAGGGATTTTACAGGGTTTTGAACATGACCACTGATTATTTTCAGGATGCCTACACATCATACCACCACAATGCCATTGGGGGGTACAGCCCCGCTAAGCTGAGCATTGTGGAAGACCTGCTGAATTACCAGTTGCGCAACGGCCAATCGATGAATGTGCAGGTACTAAATATGCTAAATACCAAATATGTGATTGTGCCTGGCCAGAAAGGACAGCCGATGGTACAGCAAAACCCCGATGCCTTGGGCAACTGTTGGTTTGTGAAATCAGTAGAGTTTGTGAAAGGCCCCGCCGAAGCGATGGAGGCGTTGAACAAATTTAGCCCTAAAGACACGGCCATTATTGAGGAAGCATTTGAGGCGCAAATACCGTTTACACCATCTGCCGATACAGCAGCGCAAATAAAATTGGAGAAAAACGATAACGACCTTATTACTTACACCAGCAGTTCAAAAACCAACCAACTGGCCATATTTAGTGAAATATTTTACGACCGTGGCTGGAAGGCGTATGTCGACGACAAAGAATACCCCATTATTAAGGCCGATTACGCGTTAAGGGCTTTGGCACTGCCTGCCGGTGACCATAAAATACGGTTTGAATTTAAACCGGCATCTTATTACAGCAGCTCGGCCATTGCAAATTTGGCTTCCATCTTAATTTGGCTGTCTGTTATCGGGGCGGTTGTTGTAACGGTGAGGAAAAAGAAAGTGTTGGCGTAAAAGGCCAGCAGCGAACGGTGAAACTTAATATAAACACAGTTTATACAACCGCAAAAACGGCGGGTAGCTGTTTTGTAAATAGGTAGATGGTTTGGCTTTTAGCTAGGCAGAACAGAGGCCTTTAACCAATTGTGTTAAAGTGTTTACGTGGCAGGCCAATGAACAATGAATCCCTTTTCTCGATTTGCATTTTTTCAACCGTGTCCTAAAATCAGCGTTCCGAACGCCCAAATTTTTTTGATGAAAATAGTAGTTACAGACGGATATGCACTCAACCCCGGCGACCTTGATTGGCAAGGCATTGAGGCTTTGGGAAATGTAACCGTGTATGACAGAACTCCGGCCAGTTTGGTAGCCGAGCGGTGTGCGGGTGCCGATATAATACTCACCAACAAAACGCCCATCACTAAGGAAACGATAGCCATGTTGGGCAACACTAAACTCATCAGCGTGCTAGCCACAGGGTATAACATTGTTGACACGGTAGCGGCCAAAGAAAAAGGTATAGTGGTTTGCAACGTGCCTGGGTACAGTACCGCCTCGGTGGCGCAACAAACCTTTGCCCTGTTGCTTGAACTGATAAACCAAACAGGTAGGTATGCCGCATCGGTGGCAAATGGCGACTGGGTAAAATGTGCCGACTGGACTTACAGCATTGCCCCGGTTACCGAATTGGCAGATAAAACGATGGGTTTGGTAGGTTTTGGCAATATAGGCAGGCAAACCGCCCAAGTTGCGGCGGCGCTGGGTATGAAGCTGCGCTACCACACCCCAAATAAAAAGGATGATGTTGATTTTGCCGAATATTCTACCATAGAAGAATTGTTTGCACAAAGCGATGTGGTATCGTTACACTGCCCCGCAACACCCACCAACAGCAAATTTGTAAATGCGGAATTGTTGGTTTTAATGAAGCCATCGGCTTACATCATAAACACCGCAAGGGGCCAGTTGATTGACGAAACAGCACTGGCGGAGGCCTTAAACAACCACCGTATAGCCGGTGCAGGCTTGGATGTGCTGTCAACGGAGCCTCCTATGGCAAACAACCCGTTGCTTACTGCAGCAAACTGCATTATCACCCCTCATATTGCCTGGGGTACCAAGGAGGCAAGGCTGCGGGTAATGGCTATTACTGCCAAAAATATTCAAGCTTTTAAACAAGGCCTGCCGGTTAATGTGGTGGGGTAAAAAGTTTAACAGCCAATTTATTGAAACAACGAAAGTTGCATGGTGTTTTGCCTGCTGCGTGAATAAATTTTAGCCTTTTTAGGTGCGGGGGTGTACGTATAAGCCGCATCAATCTCAAACACAGGGGTTTCTTCAAAGCGGGAGGCCACCGTAATCCTAACACCTGACGCGTGTTTCTCAAATAACTCCTTTACCAAGGCGGGGCTGTTGTTGTTCTTAGAAAGATGCGACAAAATAAGGTGGCCCATAAACGCGGGCCGGTGTTTGGTAAATAACTCCAACGCCTGTACGTTGGATATATGCCCATGCCCCCCACTGATGCGTTTTTTAAGATGGTAGGGGTAACCGCCGTTTGCCAACATCTCCACATCGTAATTAGCTTCTAAAAACGCGGCGTGGCAGCGGCTGAAATGTTTTATAACATTATCACAGCAAACCCCAATATCAGTAATTATCCCGATGGTTATGTTGTTGTGTTCTACGATAAAACTATGTGGGTCGCCCGCATCGTGGTATTTGGGGAACGCTGTAACAGTAAGCCCGCCAATAGTAATGGGTTGGAATGCTGAGAAGGAGACGGTTAAATGTTGCTCCAACCTTAGCGCGCTGCCGTTAAATGTGCCCTCGGTAATATACACCGGCAACTGAAATTGTTTGGACAGCTGCACCACGCCGCTGATATGGTCAATATGCTCATGCGATATAAACACAGCCTTCACCTTTTCCATCGCCAGCTCCAACCTTTTCATGCGCTTCACTATTTCGCGGCACGATATGCCCGCATCAACCAATACCGCCTCCTCCGCATTGCCAACGTAATAGCAATTGCCATTGCTTCCAGAATTGAGGGAGGTGATGAATACCGACATAGGGTGTAAAGGTAGCGAACGGGGGAGAAGCGAAACTGGATTTTATTTTGCTCATGCCTTTTTTTGGGGATAAATACCGGCATGTTACCCTGCCGTCTTCAAACTGACCGTAAAAATGCTGCCCGCGCCTCTTTCACTACTTACAGTGATAAACCCGCCCTGCGCCTCAATAAACTCCTTGCTGATGGCCAAGCCTAGGCCTGTGCCTTCCTGTTTGGAGCCCGGTATTTTAAAGTACCGGTCAAATATTTTGTCAATATAATCTGCATCAATGCCCTTGCCAAAGTCTTGCACGGCAAACTGTATTCGGTCATTTACCTGCTGTACGTTTAACAGCACCTTTGTATCCTCATGGGAGTAATGGATGGCGTTGCTCAACAGGTTGGTAAGTACCCAGGCTGTTTTGTCCTTATCGGCCATCACCATAGGCAATACTTGCGGTAAAAATGTGTTGATGGTAATATGCTTCTGCTCTGCTTCAGCCTTCACAGCGTCAACAGCATATTGTAAAATGTCTTTGGCTGGGGTAGGCTGTAGGTTTAGCTGTATTTTACCGGTCTCCACTTGCGTCATGTTCAGCAATTCGCCGGTTATTTTCAACAACCGCTCCGCTTCGCCCCTAATGTTCTGCATCAATTGCTTCTGTTCAGTGTTGGATGCGCCTATGCGCTCGTCCTCCAACAATTGCAGGCTCAGCTTTATGGCCGATATGGGTGTTTTTAATTCATGTGAAACAGTGGCGATAAAATTTGTTTTAGCAAAATCAAGTTCCTTAAAGGGGGTGATGTTTTTTAGGATGATTACATAGCCCACCACAAACCTTTCCTTCTCCTCTGCTTGTTCGGATAGGATGGTCAATATGTCTTTTTCAAAAAAGCTTTCTTTACCATCGGCGTATATCTTTAGTGGGCTATTGGGTGCTGAATGCTCTGAGGGGGTACTCTGTATCAGTTCCCTGATAAGGCTGCGTATCAGGTCGTTTGTAACGGCAATATCCTGCACGGGCCGGCCAATCATGTCTTTTTCCGAAAGCCCGCTTATTTTCAACGCCTCGCTGTTTACAAACAACACTTTTTTCTGGTCGTCAAGCCCTATCACAGGGTCGTGCATGTTATTGATGATAGCCTCTATCCGTTTCTTTTCAAACAGTATCCTGGCAAGGTTACTGCTGTCATATTCCTCCAGTTTGGCGGCCATTTTGTTAAACGCATTGGCAAGGTCGCCAAATTCATCCTTTTGGTTGATGTGTATGCGGCTTTTGTAGTTTTTGTTGGCAATATCACTGATGCCTTGCGACAGGGTTCTGATAGGGTTGGCTATCACCGAAGGAAAATTCAACACAAACGTAAAGCTTACAATGGCAATGATGGTAAAAATTATGGTTAGCCAAATAGTGGCGTTGTCGGCTGTTTTTTGCGCTACAGAATTTTTACGGATAATAGCCTTTTGGTTAAGGTCCATAATGGTATAAATGGCTCGCCTTATTTGGGGGTATTGTGCAGAGTCGCCGGTGTTTGTCTTTAACAACTCAAAATGCACCCTTACCGTGTGGGTGGCGGTTTCTTCCCCGGGTTCGGTTATGTTATGTTCTTGTTTTACAAGGTTGCTGTCAAAATTATTTACCCAAGTGCTTTGCTGGCTGGCAGTTTCCATGGCTTTAAGCATGTTGTTTGCGTATAGCAGGGTTTCTTGGTTATCTTTTAATATTTTGCCGGCATCATCGCTCAACCGGTTGATGTATACGATGGAAAGTAACCCAAACGATACAATCAGCACAAACAAAAACGTAATGCCCAGCGTGAGTTTATTTTTTAGTTTCATATTTTTTTTCTTTAAGCTGATTGCTTTTAGCTGTGGGCTATGAGCCTATCACCAAATCAAATTCCGAATGGCCAAGCTTGTTTTCCGGCAGCAAAAATGCTCTAAGTGTTGGCATACCCTATCCCATATATCCGTTGTTGGTGAAAACACCAACAACGGCGAAAATTTCTTTTTCACCCTTGATTGTGGTACACTAACATCGCCTAAAGGCTAATAACTATAAGCTAACAGCTACAGGCTTTGAGCTATGATAGAATCACCAAATCAATATCCGACTGGCCAAGCTTTTTTAGTAATTCATTAAAAATAGCCGTGCGCAAAATAAGCTTGATTAAAGATATATGCGGTTTGCCAATGCACAACGTGGTTATCTTTTTTTCTTCCGCTGCTTCCAATATGCCTTTGCCAACATTGGCATTTTTTACACGTACCACGTCGGCACCCATCTCAGTGGCGAGTTTAAAATTATTTATCAGATGCCGTTGGGCAGCCAGCCCAATGTTGTCGGCACTTTCGCTGGGTGTTTGCACATACAGCACATACCATTTGGCATTGTAGTAACTGGCAAGCCTTGCCGTTTTACGAATGACTGTTTTTGCAATATCACTGTTACTGCTTATGCAGCACATCACCCGTTCCTGCCTACTTTGTATGTTGCGGGGTATTTCGGTTTCAATTTTGCGCTCCACCTGCGATGCAACCTCTTTCAATGCAAGTTCGCGCAATTGCAATATTTTTTCTGCCTGAAAAAAATTGGTCAGGGCTATCTGTATCTTGTCTTTTGCATAAATTTTGCCTTCTTTTAGCCTTGTAATCAACTCGTCTGCCGTAAGGTCAATATTCACCACTTCGTCTGCGGTGTTTAGTATGTTGTCAGGCACGCGCTCTGCAACCTCTATACCGGTAATGTTTTTTATGGTTTCATTCAGGCTTTCAATATGTTGTATGTTTACCGCACTTATTACGTTTATTCCTGCGTCTAAAATATCCATCACATCCTGCCAACGCTTTGCATTCTTACTCCCTTCAATGTTGGTGTGTGCCAGTTCATCCACTATTACTATTTCGGGCCGCAAATGCAATATTGCCGGTACATCAAGCTCCTCCAACTCCTTGCCTTTGTAAAAAAGTTTTCTGCGTGGTATCAATGGCAGGCCGTCCATCAAGTCTTCTGTCTCCCTGCGGCCATGGGTCTCCACATAGCCAATCTTAACGTCAATGCCGTTGCGCAACAACGTTTGGGCCTCTTGCAACATGCGGTAGGTTTTACCCACGCCTGCACTCATGCCTATGTAGATTTTGAACTTACCCCGCCTGCTTTGGCGGATGAGTTCCATAAAATGCTTTACGCTGTTTTCTTTGTCTAATGGCATAACATTTTTTTTCAGCACAATCTGACGGTCTCCGTCTGATTGTGAAATAATGTTGTTTGTTTCCGGTCAGACTGAGAACGTCAGACCGGGGACCGAAAGGCCGGAAAGCAAAAGGATGCTGCGCCCACCCATGCGGGACGCAGCATGTACTTGAACCTCAACCACCTATTTGCTAAACGCTGTGTGCTGTTTTAATTCATCCAGCGCAATATTCAATCTAAGCACATTTACCTTGGCAGTGCCGAGTAAGCCAAGCAAAGGTTTTTCGGTGTTGGCATCAACCAATGCCACTATTTTATCCTCGGTTATGCTTCTTACCACAGCAATGCGTTTTACCTGTATTTTGGCCGCTTCCGGTGAAATGTCAGGGTCAAGCCCGCTGCCGGATGCGGTTACCAATTCTGACGGTATTTGTTCCCTTTTTACGCCAGGATTGTGCACCATAAAACTGTCAATCCTGTCTTTTACCTGTTGCAGGTAATCAGGGTTTGATGGCCCTTTGTTGCTGCCTGCACTGCCTGCACCATTATAACCTGCAGCAGAAGGGCGGCTGTAAAAATATTTGTCCTGGGTAAAGCTTTGGCCTTCCAACGCATAGCCTACCACTTTGCCGTTTACACTTACGGTTACACCGTTGCCTTTGGCAGGTGCGGCTTGCGCTATACCCAGTATAAGCACGGTATATATGCCGCAGAAGAAAATTATTGTTACCATTGTTAGCCTTAGTGCAGGCCCGATATATTGTTTCATATTATAAGTTTGCCCCCATCCCCTCCATAGGAGTCCTTTGGACTAAAGGGGGGGTAGGAAATTAATAATTATTACTAAATTTGGTAAAAACATGAGCCATCAACACCCGATTTTCCGTAAAGGCATCCGACTTCAATGAGCTTCTCTTTGAAAAGATTAAGTCGTTACTCAATAATGAACCTGGCTTAGAAGTAACCATTTCAATACGTACTTCACGTTCAAATAACACTTTTGAAAATGAATCCAAGGAAGAATATTTTGAACGGCTTACCACCGCAAAAAACAATCTTGACAATAATATAAACGCTGTTTCTTTTACAGCTACAGAATTTGAAGCATTTAAAAAAGAGTTATTAAAATATTGAGCGTTCATGGCCATTATGATGAATAATTAAAACCAAATAGATACCAACATGTCAATTAATTTTATGCCGATAAATGGCACTATCACACCGCCCAAGCCATATATTAGCAGGTTTCTCCTCAACAAAGCACTTGCACCTATTGGCTTGTAAGCCACGCCCCTTAAAGCAAGCGGTATTAATAACGGAATGATGATGGCGTTAAAAATAACGGCTGAAAGGATGGCGCTTTGCGGGCTGTGCAACTGCATAATGTTAAGCCCCTGCAAGGCCGGTATTGAAGCGATAAACAACGCGGGCACTATTGCAAAATACTTGGCCACGTCGTTGGCTATGCTAAAGGTTGTTAGTGTACCCCTTGTCATTAACAACTGCTTGCCTATTTCCACAATTTCAATCAGCTTGGTGGGGTCGTTGTCAAGGTCAACCATGTTGCCTGCTTCTTTGGCGGCCTGTGTACCGCTGTTCATGGCTACTCCAACGTCTGCTTGGGCAAGTGCGGGCGCATCGTTTGTACCGTCGCCCATCATCGCAACAAGCTTGCCGCCGGTTTGCTCCTTCTTAATGTAATTCATCTTATCCTCGGGCTTGGCCTCGGCTATAAAATCATCCACGCCTGCTTTTTCAGCAATAAACTTTGCAGTTAGCGGGTTGTCGCCCGTAACCATCACTGTTTTTACCCCCATTTTACGCAGCCTGTCAAAACGGTCGTGTATGCCGGGTTTAATGATGTCTTGCAGCTCAATTACGCCAATGGCTACATCGTTGTTGCTTACCACCAGCGGTGTTCCGCCGTTGGCAGCTACCACTTTAACGCGGTCGTACATTTCGGGACTAACGGAGTTGCCTGCTTTTTCCACCTTGTTGCGGATGGAGTCATACGCGCCTTTACGTATACGTGTGTCGCCTATGTTTACACCACTGCTGCGTGTTTCGGCAGTAAACTCAATAAAGGTTACCTTATCCTTCTGCAACACCGGCTTTTTAAAGCCTTTGGTTTCGGCCAGCTCAATGATTGATTTACCTTCTGGTGTTTCATCCGCCAAAGATGATAACACACAGGCTTCGACAAAGGCATTCTCATCTACCCCTGCACCCGGCCAAAAATTGGTGGCTTTGCGGTTACCGATGGTAATGGTACCTGTTTTATCAAGCAACAAAGTGTCAATATCACCTGCTGTTTCAACGGCCTTACCGCTTTTGGTGATAACGTTGGCACGCAAGGCCCTGTCCATACCGGCGATACCAATGGCACTTAACAAACCACCGATGGTTGTTGGTATAAGGCACACAAACAGCGAGATAAAGGCCGCTATAGTTATGGGCGTGTTGGCATAATCCCCAAAAGGTTTTAGCGTTACACAAACAATGATGAAAATGATGGTGAACCCTGCCAACAAAATAGTCAACGCTATTTCATTGGGTGTTTTTTGGCGGCTGGCACCTTCTACCAAGGCTATCATCTTATCCAAAAAGCTTTCGCCGGGTGCAGTGGTAACTTTTACCTTAATATGGTCGCTCAATACTTTTGTGCCACCTGTTACAGATGATTTGTCGCCGCCTGATTCCCTTATTACCGGTGCACTTTCGCCGGTAATGGCGCTTTCATCGATGGTGGCGATACCTTCCACAATTTCGCCGTCCATAGGTATGGTATCGCCAGTTTCGCAGATAAAAAAGTCGCCTTTCTGCAATTGTGAGGAAGGCACAATTTTTATTTCGTCCGTAAATATACCGCCCACAGCAAAAACCTTTTTGGCGGGTGTGTCTTGCCTGGTTTTACGCAGGCTGTCGGCTTGTGCCTTACCCCTTGCCTCTGCAATGGCTTCGGCAAAATTGCCAAACAGCACCGTGATAAACAGTATAAGGAAGATGATTAGGTTGTATGCAAAGCTGCCTTGCGATTTTTCTCCCAGTAAAACCCAAATACACACCACCAGCATGATGGCTGTGCCTATTTCCACGGTAAACATTACAGGATTGTGTACCAATGCCCGTGGGTTTAATTTTATGAATGATTGTTTAAGGGCGTCTCTAACCTGGCTGCCTTCAAACAATTTTGCGTTCCTTTTATCTTTTGACATAGTTGTAAAGTTTGCAACCCCCATCCCTCCAATGGAGTACTTTGGACTAAAGGGGGTGAGAAGACGTGAAATAAATTGGGGTGTTCTACTTCATACTAAAATATTCTGCGATGGGGCCGAGTGCAAGTGCGGGGAAGAAGCTTAATGCCACTACTATGGCAATTACCGCAAACACCATGGCACCAAATGTGAATGTGTCTGTTTTAAGCGTACCCGCACTTTCTGGCACGTACTTCTTTTTGGCAAGTATGCCTGCGATGGCCAGCGGCCCGATAATGGGCAAGTAACGGCCCAGCAGCATTACGATACCGCAGGTAATATTCCAGAAGGGTACCGCGTCGCCAAGCCCTTCAAAGCCTGAACCGTTGTTGGCAGATGAAGAGGTATACTCGTACAACATTTCAGAGAAACCGTGGTAGCCAGGGTTGTTCAGCCAGCCCGCATAAGTTTTGGGGTCGTGTGCATACAAGTGTGATGACAGTGCGGTAAAGGCAAGGATAAGAAAAGTATGCAGCAACGCGATGATGGTGGCAATTTTCATTTCCTTTGCTTCAATCTTCTTGCCCAAAAACTCTGGCGTACGGCCTACCATCAAACCTGAGATAAATACGGCAATTATGATATACACGTAGAAATTTAAAAAACCCACACCCACACCGCCATAAAAAGAGTTTACCATCATGCCGAGCATGCAAAACATGCCGGTCAAAGCCGTAAAGCTGTCGTGCATGGCGTTTACCGAGCCATTGGATGTTACGGTGGTTGTTATGCCCCAGTAAGCGGAAGCGGCCGGGCCAAAGCGAACCTCCTTGCCCTCCATGCTGCCCAGCTGTTGTGTTACGCCCAACCGCGTTATGGCGGGGCTGCCCTTCATTTCTTGGTAAACAGATGGCACTAACAGCAACAGAAAGCCCACCGTCATTACCCCAAATATCATCCAGGCTAACCTGCGTTTTTTCAACATAAAGCCCATAGTGAATATCAACGCAATGGGTATAAGTATAATACTTACGTTTTCAATGATGTTGGTGAAGTAATTGGGGTTTTCCAGCGGGTGTGCCGAGTTAACGCCAAAAAAGCCACCGCCGTTGGTGCCCAATTGCTTGATGGCAACCATGGCTGCGGCAGGCCCCCTTGAAACACTCACGGTGTCGCCCTGTAAAGAAATAAACTGGTCTTTGCCTTTAAACGTCATGGGTGTTCCGTTTATCAGTAACAGCACAGCCACCACAATTGAAAGGGGCAAAAGCACCCTTGTGCAAGACTTAATAAAATAGTTGTAGAAATTACCCAACTTGTCGCCAGCTTTTTCTTTCATTGCTTTAAACACCACCGCACATGCGGCCATGCCAATGCCTGCGCTGATAAATTGGAATAACATCAGCACCAACTGACCTAAGTAAGACACGCCGCTTTCGCCTGAATAGTGCTGTAAATTGGTGTTGCTTATAAAGCTGATGGTGGTGTTAAATGCAAGGTCTGCAGTCATTGACGGGTTGCCGTCGGGGTTAAGCGGCAACGAGCCCATGGTCATTAATATTGCCATGGAGAATAGAAACCAAACAAGGTTGATGGTTAACAAGGCCAGCAGGTGCTGCTGCCAGGTCATGTCCCGGTCGGGTTTTGCGCCGCCTAGTTTAAAAAACAATTTGTCTAACGGGCCTAAAATAGGGTCGAGCCAAGTTTTTTCGCCCTGGTACACCTTGCCCATGTATCTGCCAAGGGGTATGGCGAGCAGAAGGGTGAGGAGAAACATGGTAACAATACCAATAATTTCAGTGTTCATACTTATAGATTGATGGAGTATTATGAATTTCTGTTGCTAATAATATTTCTAAAATTTCTCGGGCTTTACCAACACATAGCATAGGTATATAAACACGAGGATGGAGATGACAAAGAGGATAAGCATGGTTTTAAATTTTATCAAAAAAATGAATGGATTTGAAAAACAGCGCAAAGCCAACAAGGCCAGCGGCAATTAATAGTACAGTGAGCATAATGGTTATTTTTTACGTTGGTTAATGAAATTTTATACATATTTTGATGATGGCCATATAAACCAGTGCCAAGGCGATAAACCAAGCTGCAACTACTGCTACCACATCCGCCATTTTTTTGGTGCCCATGCCTTCGGTTGGTATTTGGCGGAAGGCCGAACGGCGGTCATTTCCGTATCTATAGCTGTTTTGTTGTTCGCGTTGAGTGTCATTTGAAGAATTGCCTGTTACCATAATATTTTTTTTAAATAAGCTTACAAAAACGCCACTAGCCTATTACCAAGTGGCATGCCTGCGTTTGCAATGGACGTACAGGAAGTGCTGAAACCCTTTACTGGTAAAGGTTTTATGTGTTTGTTGAGGAAATATGCTAATTGGCAGTAAATAAAAAAGCCTTCCAAAACGGAAGGCTGCTTTTTCATTATGGAAAAACCTGTTATGGTGTTTATGCCGTATTTACTTGAACCGTGATGCTTTTGGGGGCTTTAATGAGTGCCTAAATGCTTTTGGTAGGGTATTTTGTAGGGTGTGCTATTGGGGAATTCTTTAGGCTAAACCAAGTTACTGTTTGTTTAGGGTATTCTTGGCCCGATGCTTGAAAAAGCCCTCTAATAAAAAATTGTGTTGTAGGGCTTCAAGGTCTTCGTCTAATTTTTGGCTGCTGGTCTCAAGGTTTTTAAACACTGCCCGTAAATGGTCTGCCGAAACATTGTCGTTCAGCAACATGCCAATGGGGCTAGTATTTTGGCTTAGCTTCCCGGCCGTTATTTTTAGGGCATCTGCCATTGCTGCCGCTGCGTTGGCTGCTTCTTTAAATTTGGCCACGCCAATGCTCAGGCCGGTGTACATGGTGGTATCTGTAATCAACCTATGTATCGTGGAGTTTTCTTGGTCTAAGTGTTGGCTAAACAATACCAAGTTGCCCATAAATTCATTGCTTTTTGTGGATGCCGCTTTAATATCGCCAACTGCTGCCTTTAAAGTGTCCACGGCCGACTGCATGCTTTCCACCAAAGTTTTGTCGTTTATAAGTGTGCCTATTGTGCCGGTGCCGTCGGCTATGTTCTTGCTTATTTTCTTAAAATTGTTGGTAATCTCCAGCAGGTTCTTATTGTTTTCCTGCAAAGTAGCCATCATTTCGTCGGTGCCGGGTATTTTTTCAGCGGCTAAATAATCATCTTTTTCAATTGCGGCAGCGTTTTCTGTGCCCCCATAAATAACCACAATTTTGTTGCCTATAAAACCATCAGTACTTATTTTAACTTTTGAGTTTTTGTGTATAAAAGGCAACGCCTGCCTGTCAATATTCAGCGTTACGTCCACCGCTGCGTTGCCTTTTAACTGTATGGCTTTAACGGTGCCTATTTTAACCCCCGATACCCACACATTGTTGCCCGCCTGCAACCCGCTAATATCGTCAAACAGGGCATGTAAAGTTATTTTTTTAACAAAGGTATCTTTTTGGCCCCCCAGGGTAAAAACCGTGACTACTAGAATTAGCAACCCCAGTGCAATAAAAATACCCGTTATAATAGCACGTTTGTTTTGCATTCAGTTTATTTGGTGGTGGTAAAATTATAATCGTAAAACTGCCGAACGATGGTGTTGCTTGTTTTAAAGACCTCTTCAAAGCTGCCTCGTTCAATAAACTGGCCCTCATACAGTATAGCCACACTGTCGCCAGTTTCCTTTGCGCAGGTTAAATCGTGCGTAATTATTACACTTGTAGCATTGTATTCTTTCTGCACTTTATTAATCAAGTGGTTAATTTCTACGCAGGTAATGGGGTCAAGGCCCGCGGTCGGCTCGTCGTACAACATTATTTCCGGGTGCAAAATCAATGTGCGGGCAATGCCTATCCTTTTTCTTTGGCCGCCAGATAATTCCGATGGTATTTTGTTAATGGAGTCGGGCAGGCCTACACTTTCCAAAACACCTTCCACTGCCTCCTTCACTTCCTTCATGCTCAGGTTGCGCTTATTCCTAACCAAGGGGAATTCTAGGTTTTCCCTTACCGTCATGCTGTCGTACAACGCACTGCTTTGGAATAAAAAACCAATTCTGCGCCGGTATGCTTGCAGCCCTTTAAAGTCAAGCTTGTTAACTTCATTGCCCAAAACGTTTACAGTGCCTTCATCTGGTGCCAATAAACCCGCGATGATTTTTATAAGCACCGATTTACCGCTGCCCGACCGCCCCAGCACCACCAGGTTTTCGCCTTTGTACACGTCTAACGACACATTTTTTAACACCTGTAGCTGGCCAAAACTTTTTACCAGCCCACTTACCGATATTACAATGTTGTTTTTGTCAGCCCTGGGAAGTTGCTCTTTCATACGCTTACAATAACGGCCTTATATAATTTACAACCTGCACAATAATAATCTCCTCTAAAAAAACGAGGAACATGGAAACAACAACGGCAGCATTTGCCGCGCGGCCAACACCTGCCGTGCCTTTGGTTGCATTGTAGCCCTGGTAACACCCTGTTACGCCAATGGTAAAACCATATACAACTGCTTTAATAAGCGATGCTGAAATATCCAAAAAACTAATGCTGGTAAACGCGTCTTTAAAAAATGCGGTAAAGCTGGTAGCCTCGTTGGTGTTTACATTTAAATAGGAGCCAAGCATGCCTACCAGCCCGGTGTATAGTACCAGTAACGGCACCATTAGCGTGGTGGCAATAACCCGGCTCACCACCAAAAACTTAAAGGGGTTGGTTGCCGAAACCTCCATAGCGTCAATTTGCTCGGTAACGCGCATACTCCCCAACTCGGCGCCAATATTTGAGCCAACCTTGCCCGCCGCAATAAGAGCCGTAATTAAAGGTGCAAGGGCCCGGATTATGGCAATGCCTATCAACGACGGCAGCCAAGACGTTGCCCCAAACTCAGACAACGACGGCCGCGACTGCTTGGTGAACACTATGCCTGTTATGAAACCGGTGAGTGAAACCAGGGCGAGCGATCGGTAGCCAACATCGTAGCACTGCTTGATAATTTCCTTAAACTCATAGGGCGGCACAAACACCTCCTTAAAAACACGGCCAATAAACCTACACACGTTGTATATGCCCAAGAAAAACGCATCTATAGTGGCAGATACCAAATACTTTCTATTGTTGGATGCATTATTTACACCGCTGTTTTGCCCCATAGTTAAACTAGTTTAAAACCATAATCTGCCCGCCCAACCAATGCCAACATAAATATACCCATCATAGAAGTATTTATTATTGATTTTTATCATGGGTTCAAAAGCCTTGTGCAAAAACAAATCCCCCCCAAACGAACCGTTGGTTAATGCCCGTTATTATGGTATCTTGGTAATTAGGCAAAACAAGTGCCATATTATTTTGGCCTGTTCGCTGGCAATGCCTCTGGTTAAATAGTTGGTAAAAGCAAATGATGAACCGCTAACAGCGTGCGGGAGTAAAAGCGCTAAACGTTTAACGATGCGGTTGAATGCGTGAGCATGTTGGCATGGATGCCTATTATTTTACGCCCAAACTGTCTGTTTCGTGCGAGAGGAATGCTTGGAACCTTGCCCTCAGCTGTTGGTGGTAAGCTATCAGTTGCTTGGCCTCGGTTGTAATGGTGGCTCCGCCGCCTTTTTTACCCCCGGTTTGCAGCAGTACTAAAGGCTGTGCGGCTTGGGTGTTTAGAGCAGTTACCATTTCCCAGGCTTTTTTGTACGACATGCCCATACGCTTGGCCGCTTGGCTTAAAGAACCCAATTCGTCAATCAGTTGCAACAGTTCGCTGCGGCCGGGGCCAAAAAAGCGCTCCCCTTCAAACTCCAGCCAAAGGCTGCCTGCCACTTTGTAACTGCGCTGTTCTTTTAAAATATGTTTGATGGATGTTTCCATGTTTTATTATGTTGTGGCTAAATGAAGGTAGGGAAGATACTGGATTTGAACCCGACAATACAAACACTAAAAACGAAAGCGTGCCAAAAAACCTGCGCAATTAACGTTGCACCCCGTCACGCTAACTTACATGCATTGGTATATAAAACACGCTACTTTTGCCAATTATGAAAATATCCGAGCTAGTACGTTTGCTGGAGCAAACGGCCCCACCCTCCCTTCAGGAAAGTTACGACAATGCAGGCCTGTTAACCGGTAACCCCGGCTGGGATTGTACAGGCGTACTTTGTACGTTGGATACCACCGAGGAGGTGATTTTGGAGGCCAAGCAAAAAAACTGCAACTTGGTGGTGGCCCACCACCCCATTATTTTTGGGGGGCTTAAAAAAATAACCGGGCGCAATTATGTGGAGCGTACGGTTATTGCGGCCATTAAGCATGACATTGCCATTTATGCCATACACACCAACCTTGATAATGTTATTACGGGCGTTAACAACCGCATGGCCGATATGCTTGGCTTGGTTAACCGAAGCATACTGGCCCCTAAACCAAGCCAGTTGATGAAGCTTTACACCTTTGCGCCCATTGATTATGCTGAAAAAGTACGCGATGCCCTTTTTGCGGCAGGGGCCGGCCACATTGGCAACTACAGTGAGGTGAGTTTTAATACGCCCGGTACCGGCACCTTTAAAGGCAACGAGCTTACGACCCCCTACATTGGCGAGAAAGGGCAGCGCCACCACGAGGCAGAGGTGCGGGTTGAAACGGTATTGCCCGCCTACCGCCAAAAAGAAGTGGTGGATGCATTGTTGAAGGTGCACCCTTACGAGGAGGTGGCATACGACCTTGTTCCGTTGGCCAACCAAAACACCCAAACGGGCAGCGGTATGGTTGGTTTTTTACCGCAACCTGTTACAGAAACGTTTTTTTTGCAACAATTAAAACATGTATTTGGCCTAATGTTGGTGCGCCACACCCGGCTATTAAACAAGCCAGTTGAAAAAATTGCGCTGTGCGGTGGGGCAGGCAGTTTTTTAACCAAAAACGCAATTGCCTGTGAAGCAGACGTTTATATTACAGCTGACGTGAAATACCATGAGTTTTTTGATGCGGATGGTCGATTGGTGCTGGCCGATATTGGCCACTGGGAAAGTGAGCAATATACAATAGATTTGCTATTTGATATTTTGCAAACGAATTTCCCTACCTTTGCCGTCCTTAAATCGGAAATGAATACAAACCCGGTGGAATATTTTACGTGAAACGGGAAACGTGAGACGTGAAGCGTGAAACGGGAAACGTGAGACGGGAATCGTGAGACGGGAATGCGAAAAGTGAGACGGGAATCGTGAGACGTGGATGGGGAAACGGGAATTGTGAGAGGGCAATGGTGGTGGGTTTTGGCCTAGGGTGGTAGCTGGGCAGATACATTTCGAGAACGGCTGGGCCGCAAGGAAAAACGAGCGAGAACGTCTCTACATATAAACCGGCAACGGGTAACCAATAGCCGGTAACAACAAACATAAACTACATACTATAACATGGCAACTGTTAAGGATTTTTCTGTTGAAGAAAAACTTGCATCGCTGGTAAAACTCCAGAAAATTGACAGCAAACTGGACGAAATTAGGATTCTTCAAGGCGAATTGCCCATTGAGGTAAAAGACCTTGAGGACGAAATACATGGGTTAACCAGCCGCAAGAACAGGATAGAGGAGGAGATAAACGGCATTAACGAGTTTATTGAGCAAAAAAGAAATGCCATTAAAGAAGCCGAGGCTCTGGTAAAAAAATACGAAAAACAAAGCGAGAGCGTAAAAAACAACCGCGAGTTTGAAGCCATTAACAAGGAAATTGAAATGCAGCAGCTGGAAGGCAAGCTAGCAGATAAGCATATTCGCGATGCCAATGAAGAACTGGCAGACAAAGCGAGGTTGCTTGAGCAGGCCAAAAAGCAAATAGCGTCAAAAGAAAGCGTGCTGAACCATAAGAAAGGCGAGCTGGAAAAAATTATTGGCGAAACGGAGAAGGAAGAAAACGAATACATACAATTGGCCGCCGATGCCCGCAAAGGCATGGACGACAGGCTTATTTACAGCTACGACCGCATACGCAAAAGCTACCGCAATGGCTTGGCCGTTGTGCCAGTAATGCGCGATGCCTGCGGTGGTTGTTTTAACGCAATACCCCCACAAAGGCAAAGCGAAATACGCCAGCGTAAAAAAGTGATGGTTTGCGAAAACTGCGGCCGTATTTTGGTTGACGACGACCTAAACAATGCTACGGAAGTAAAATAAACTGTTAAACATTTATAAGTTTTTTTAAAAGGGTGCTGGTTTCAGTACCCTTTTCTATTTTCGGGGTCATGAAAAAACACAACCCAACTTGGGTACTGGTTTGCATATTTCTTTTTTTTGCATTGCATAGCGATGCGGAAACGTACGACTTTAGCCCCACCTGCCAACAAGCATACCATGAAATAACCAGTTTTAAACTTACCGTGGGCCAGCAATTGATAAACAAGGCCCGGTTGGAGAACCCCGATAACCTAATACCCGAGATGCTGGAAAGTTATATTGATTTTTACCAGCTTTTTTTTAACGAAGACCCCCAGGAATACAAGCTTAGAAAGGCGCATTTTGACGACTACCTCAACAAGCTAAGTAACGGGCCCGAAGAGTCGCCCTTTTATTATTACTGCCGTGCC
Source organism: uncultured Parafilimonas sp. (assembly GCA_903882935.1). Lineage (GTDB taxonomy): Bacteria > Bacteroidota > Bacteroidia > Chitinophagales > Chitinophagaceae > JABDFW01. Next base: position 34,929 of record CAIRZB010000012.1, read on the forward strand.
ACCGTGCTGCTGCAAAAAGCCTGTGTGCAAATAAAATTTGGCGAACTGTTTAGCGCCGGCTGGAATTTTAAAAGGGCCTTTGGGATGATAAAAGACAACCGTAAAAAATTTCCGGGGTTTGCCCTTAACAATATGATTTACGGCCCGGCTTTGGTTGCGGCCGGCGTTATTCCAGACGGGTATAAACTGTTTGCCAGTCTTTTTGGTGTAAAAGGTTCAGTAAAAGAAGGTGTGGGTACCATACAGCGTTTTGTAAACAGCAACGACCCTTGGGCGAAACTGTTTTTGAATGAGGCGAGTTTTTATTACTGCTACTTGGTTTTTTATATTGAAAACAAGCCAGATGAAGCCTTTGCTTTTATAACCACCCATAATTTAGACCTGGTAAACAACCACATGTTGGCCTATATGGCAACCAACTTGGCCATTAACAACAAGCAGACGGAACTAGGCAAGAGCATCATACAAAGCCGAAACCCCTCTCCAGAGTACATGCCCACCGCTTTTTGGGATTTTGAAATGGGCTATATAAAACTGCGCCATTTAGAAACCACCGAAGCTGCCGCCTATTTTGAGCGCTATTTGGCCCACTTTAAAGGCAAATTTTATGTGAAGGATGCCTGCGAAAAACTTAGTTGGTGTTACTACCTAGAAGGTAACTACCCAGCGGCCGAAAAAGCCAGGCAACGCTTACTTACCGTTGGCAGCACGGAGACGGACGCCGACAAGCAAGCCAGTGCCGACGCAAAATCGGGCATTGTGCCCAACACCTTGCTGTTAAAAGCCAGGGTATTGAATGATGGCGGGTTTAACAACGAGGCGCTAACCGCGCTGGCCGGAAAAAGTGCCAATGATTTTGCTAAAATTGAAGAAAAACTCGAGTTTGTGTACCGGCTTGCCCGCATTTATGACGACCTACACAGGTACGACTCTGCCATAAAAGCATACAATTATACAATTAGCATCGGCATTAACCGTACGGAGTATTACGCCGCACGTGCCGCCCTGCAGGCGGGTATTATTTTTGAAAACCAAGGCCATAAAGACACTGCGGTTGAATACTACCAAAAATGCCTAAAAATGGAAGACCACGAATACAAAAACTCCATCGACCAAAAAGCCAAATCTGGCATAGCACGTTGCAAAGGGCTTTAATGCAAAACGCTTTCAATTTTCGGTAATACTTTTTGCGGCGGTGCATAATTAAACCCAAGCAGTGCGGCCATGGTGGCGGCCAGTTGGCCTTGGTACAGCTGGCCAGGGGTGCTTACTTCCCCAAGCGGGCTGCTGTCGGGGCCTAGTACGGCAAACCAAATACTGCCGCTGTCTTCAATTTCCACGCCATGGTCTGTCCATTGGCTTTTAATCTTGCCACCCCTTCCGTGGTCGCAGGTTACAATTAGGGTTGTTTTATTGCGGTATTGGGGCGTGGATTGTATAATAGCCCAAAGGTCGGCAATCATCGCATCCTCTGCATTAACGGCGCCAATATATTGGTCGTAAATGCCGTTATGGGCGAACGCGTCCGTTTCACCCAGCGGAATGTATAAAAACTTGGGGTGGTGGCTTATCAGGTATTCCCGCCCCGCAAAATAGGTGAGTAAGTCCGGCCGTTCGCCGGTTGGTTTGGCGGCCAGTTTTTCCATGTTGTTTAGCATTTGCATTTGGGGGCTGCTAAATGCCAGCGAATCAGTATCGGCGTTCACGTACAGTCCATTGCGCCATTTGTTCAATATATAGGGGAACAGTACCGATGTGGCAAACGTGGCTACCTTGCCTTCATACCCTTTTTGCTGGTTAATAAACTCCAACACATTAAAGTTTTTGTTTTTCACCAGGCCGTTGCGGTTAACGGCACTGTCGGGGTTGCCAGTAACGGTTTCGCTAAAACCGGGGTAGGTAAACTTGTAAGGGTTGGCCACATCCACAAAATTACCCAAATCGCGGTTGCCATACAACTGACCGTACCGGGCGATGGTATCCCAGAAAAACGGCATCAGCTTTCTGCGGCGTTGTTGTTTATCATCAGCCCAATACGCTTTGCGCATATCACCGCGTTCCTTTGTATACAACCCGTCGTTCATTAGGCTGCTGTCAACCCCGCCAAAAATTTCTTGCCAGCGCATGCCGTCCATGGCTACCATTACAATGTTTTGGGTTTTATGGCTTTGGGCTGCCAACGGGCTGCCACTGCCAAACACCATACATGCTATTGATACGATTGTTGCTGCGCAAAGGCAATTAGTGTTGGAAAATAGTATTTTACTTTTACGCATAAACAAAGGATGGTTAAACTTAGTGATTAGTAGGCGGCGAAAATAAAGCAGGAAGGATGGTTGGCTTATTAAGAAATTGATAATAAAAACCAAGTCGTTTTGCGAAAGATGTGCTATGGAAATCGTTCCCTCCGGTTAGAAATATGTATGTAGGTGCCGCCGCTTTTGGGGTCGTAAATGGACATGATACTGCCGAAATCGTAATTGCCTTGCTTAACAAGGTTTTTAGCCAAAAAAGCATCATGAAATTTCTTTTCTGCAATTATCCCTTCTTCGGTCCAGCTATCCCAATCTTGTGGAAATTCAGGCCGCTTGGAAAAAAGTGCCATAGAAACTAGAAAGCCTTCGTGAAAGCCAACCAACATGCCAAATCTCTCATTTTTAAGCTCAACGGAATGTATGCGATAGTTAACCATCCCGAAAGGCTTTTCTATGGCAAAATCAAGTCCGACGATTTCGCTCTCAAAATCGGACAATCCCATGCCGATAGAAAAATGCATGTTATTATCAAGCGTTAGTTTGCCCTGTTTCGAAATAAAGCTGCGCTTGGTTAAAGCCCTAACAAAATTTACCAATTCATCTATTATCATAGGCGGATAAACGAGTTGTTATTTGCGCAGTTTGGCCGGCGGGCTTCGTACGTAATTTAAGTAGTAAAAACAGCTACAATACCTTACCCGCATGGTTGCATAATATTCCACAGTAGAAGTGTGTGACACAACCGGCGATGCCATCTGTTCTCCAGCTGGGACCTAAAATAAAGCCAATTGCTGATGAAAGAATGCACGGCAAAAAATATGTAGCTGCATTCTCAAATCACTTCATTTTTAATTATATCCTACCCCACATTATGCCCCACCACGTCAACTATCACCCCCAGTTCACCAGCCAGCCTGCTTTTTCTGTAGCCATACAAAAAGTAAATAATAATGCCCAGTACCAACCAACTGCCAAACCATAGCCAATTGCGCCCAGTCATACCTGTTAACAGATATAGGCAGGTAGATAACCCAAGCAACGGTATAAGCGACCAGCTTTTAATAAATGCCACGACTGACAGTACAATCAAGGCTAACCAAAGTATAATTGTCGATACGTTGAGCGAGGCATTGTCGGCATTTATGATAAAAAGGTCGCTGTAATAATGCGGGTTGTTATACAACAATATAGCAATGGCCACAGCAATAAGGCCGGGGAAAATAAACTTTGCATTTACATAGGGCATGTTAAACTTGCCCGCCACCTTCTCCTTACGGGGTATTAGCAGTACGCCGCCGCACACCAATACAAAGGCAAACAGTGTGGCAATACTCGTAAAATCTAACACAAAGGTTTTATCCGTAAATATAATGGGTATGCCTACAAACAGGCCGGTGATAATGGTGGAGAAAGAAGGTGTTTGAAACTTGGGGTGTATCTTCTCAAAAATAGGCGGAAGCAACCCATCGCGGCTCATGCACATCCAAATGCGCGGCTGCCCCATCTGAAAAACCAGCAGCACACTTGTCATGGCTATTACAGCAGCTAATGAAACCAAAAACTGCATCCAGGTAACATGGGTGTCCTCAAATATTTTGGCCAGCGGGTCGCCCACGTCCTTAAAGTTTTTATAGTTAACCACACCGGTAAGCACCAAGGTAAGCAGTATATACACCACGGTGCATATCACTAGGCTAAGAATCATACTGCGGGGCAGGTCGCGCTGGGGGTTCTTACTCTCTTCTGCCATTACGCTGATGGCATCAAAGCCTATGTAAGCAAAAAACACACCGCTAACGGCGGTCATTACCCCGCTAAAGCCGTTTGGCATAAAGCTGTGCACGCCAATGTCGTTGGCGGGTGTCCAATTGGCTGGGTTTACATAATAAGCACCCACGCCTATCACCAAGGCCACCACGCACAACTTTAATATCACCATAACATTGCTAAAGTTGCGGCTCTCCTTAACGCCCACATACACCAGCATGGTGATGAGCACGTTTATAACAAGGGCTGGTAAGTCAAAAATAATACGAAGGCCGCCAATTTGCGGGCTGTTGTTCCAAGCGTTTAATAACTCTTTGGTGCTGTTGGTAAGGGTGTTTGCGGCCTGCCCTGCACTTTCTATCACCGCCCCATGTGCCTCCCGGTAGCTGCACGTTAAATAATCGGGTATATGCAAGCCTATGCGGCTGGTGAACGAGGTAAAATAATCGCTCCAGGAAAAAGCCACATAAATATTGCCGATGGAGTATTCCATAATCAACGCCCAGCCGATAACCCAGGCAAATAATTCGCCAAACGATGCATAGGCGTATGTGTATGCACTGCCGGCCACGGGTATACGGCTGGCAAACTCGGCATAACACATGGCCGTAAACCCGCAAGCCACCGCACAGATAATAAACAGGAACACCACACCGGGCCCACCCCTAAAACAGGCCTCGCCCAAGCTGCTAAAGCTACCCGCGCCTATGATAGCCGCTATGCCAAAAAATGTTAAATCTTTTAAAGTAAGTACCCTTTTTAAACCGCCCCCGCCGCCGCCATGGGGGTCTGATTGCATCGTTTCAGCGTCGCGTAAAATTTTGTCAATATTCTTCGTACGAAAAAGCGACTTACTCATGCAGTTGGCGGTTTATTTAATAAAAAGGTAAAATAGGAAATGGTGGGGAAGGAGAAAAATATTTTTTTGTGGAAGAAAGAGATTGATAGAAAAGATGTAACAGAGGCGTTGCTATACTTTGCAGCCGGAGCAATAGTGATGTATATTATCCCGGTGCTTAACCTAAACCAAGCCGTTAGGCGGCGGCCTTTTAGTTAAGCCCTAATTTTTCGGTTATCCCAAAGAGGCCGTTGGAGTGGAGACATAACCGAAGGCTCCCGCCCTGATTTGTACCAAGGCTCCGTGGGAGTGTCTTCACAAATTCCTTATCTAAATAACATTGGCTTGTAGGCTTGGGTTAAAGCAAAATCATGTTTTAGCCTTTGCGAGCCATAAACAAATACCCACAGCCCAATGACCCTAATTAAATTGCCGGCGCAAAACAATGCTACTTCCTCACCCTATAACACCACCGTTTCAACTTCCCCTCAAAATCAAAAGGCGTGGTGGCTTTGGTAATGTCTTTTATTTCGGTGGCGTTTACGGCCGAAGCGTCCATTTCAAACTTGGTGTAATTGGTGCTAAAGTAAACGGTGCCGCCATCTGTGGTGGCTTCCAACACATCATTCAGCAGTTCGGCATAGTCGCGCTGTATGTCTAAAAAATCCTTCATGCGCTTGCTGTTGCTAAAAGTGGGCGGGTCCATCACCACCAAATCAAAGCTGTTGGGGGCCAGCGTTTTTAGGTATTGCTTTACATCCGCATGTACAAACTGGTAACGGTTTTTATCTTTAAAAAGGTTGATGGTAAAATTATCCTCCGCCCAGGTAAGGTAAGTTTTTGACAGGTCAACCGAGGTAACAGAAGCAGCCCCGCCGGCAGCCGCGTACACGGAGAAGGAGCCGGTGTAACAAAACAGGTTAAGTACCCGTTTGCCCGCGCATTGCTCTTTAACCATGCCACGGGTAATGCGGTGGTCAAGAAAAAGGCCTGTGTCCAGATAATCGGTCAGGTTCACCAAAAACTTTAGGCCGCTTTCCAGCACCGTAAAAAACTCCTTTTTGTCCTCCAGTTTTTCGTATTGGTTTTCCGCACGGTTGCTCATGCGTTTGCGCTGGCGTACATAAATATTGGCCACCGGCACATCCAGCAATTTGCCAATCTCGGCAATGCACTCGTCAAGCCAAGTGTCATGCTCCTCGTCGGTCATGCCATGGCGGCGCAGGTATTCGGCCAGGTAAACCTTGTCCTCATACAGTTCCACACAAAACGGAAACTCGGGCATGTCGTGGTCGTACACCCTATAGCAGGTAATGCCCTGCCGCTTGGCCAGCTTACTTTTGTGCTTGTACACCTTTACCAAACGGTTGGCAAACATTTGCAGCTTGCCATTGTTGGGTGTGCTGTTTTCTGCTTCAATCATGGCGGTAAATATACGAGGGGGCTGTGGAATTGAGAAGATGGAAGTTTGTGCAGTTTTTTTCTATTGCCTTTTTATAGGTTTGGTTTACGCGCTGTGGTTATACGCGTCAACCAATAAGGTGGCCTCCCTCGCCTCCTTTACATCGTGTACCCGCAATATGTGCGCCCCGTTCAGCAATGCAAGGGTGTTTAGTACCGTTGTACCGTTTAAAGCCTCTTCTGCGGTTATGCCCAACGTTTTGTAAACGGTTGATTTACGGCTGATGCCCGCCAGCACAGGCTTGCCCAATATGCCAAACAGCCCTAAGCTGCGCAACAAGGTAAAATTATGTGCGGGTGTTTTGGCAAAACCAAATCCGGGGTCAACAATAATATCGTCAATACCGGCCTGCTTAGCCATCGCAATGCGCTGTATAAAAAACTCAAGCACTTCCTTCGTCACGTCATCATACACCGCATGCTGTTGCATGGTGGCGGGGGTGCCTTTCATGTGCATGCATATATAAGGTACTTTTAGTCTTGCGGCCATGGCAAACATCCCCTCGTCCATCGTTCCGCCGCTAATGTCGTTAATAATGTGGGCACCTGCCCGTACGGCGGCTTCTGCCACGCTGGCATAAAACGTGTCAATGGATAGCAAAGCCTGCGGGTATGCTTTTTGCAGGGCCTCCAACACTGGCAGCACCCGTTCTGCCTCTGCCGTTTCACCGGCCTGTTCGCTGCCGGGGCGGGTGCTTTGCCCGCCAATATCCAATATCGCGGCCCCTTCTTGTAACATTTTCTCCGCTTGTACAAGGGCATCGCCAACCGTTTGCTGCCTGCTGCCGCTGTAAAAGGAGTCGGGCGTAATGTTAATAATGCCCATTATAACGGGCTTGTCAAATGCCAAAAGCCTTCCTTTGCAATTAATTGTCATGCGTATACATATGTCCCACAACCTTGCAGCCGCCCATGGGCAACATGGCCTGTATTGGTGGCGGGGTAACTTTTTTATAGTGGTTAAAAACCGTTTAAGCCATATTTCAGCAATAAAGATATGGCGTATTATTGCATAAATTTTAAGGGCCCACCACAACCACCAACAACATGGCGCAAACAAACGAAGCATACGATAAAGCAGTGGCACTTTGCCGGCAAATATTTATAAAAAAGGCCGGGGATTATGGTACGGCATGGCGGGTGTTGCGCACCATATCGGTGGTTGACCAAATTTTTATAAAGGCACTGCGCATACGCACTATCCAGGAAAAAAAGGCCCAAAAGGTGGCCGACGATATTACGGGGGAGTTTATAGGCATGCTCAATTACGCCATCATTGGCTTGGTTCAATTAAAGCTGGGCGGCCCGGCCATTGAGGATATGCCAGTGGATACTGCCCGGGACTGGTACGATGAGCAGGCTGCTTTTGCCAAAAAGGTGATGCTGGACAAAAACCACGATTACGGCGAAGCTTGGCGGGAAATGAGCCAAGAGAGTTTTACTGACCTGATTATAATGAAGCTGATGCGTATAAAACAAATAATTGCCAATGACGGTAAAACCCAAATAAGCGAGGGCATTGATGCCAACTACGTTGACATTGCCAATTACGCAGCCTTCGCGTTGATACTGATTAACGAGGGCAAGCATGGCGGCTAATGCATACTGTTTTTGAACCTGTTGTTGGCCGCTTGCTTTAGTTAGCAAGGGCCGCTTTATGGGGTATATTTTTAACGGCCTTTGCTATTGGAACATTGCCGCGAAAAACCTAATATTACACCTAGTAACTAAAATTGCTAACACCATGCTTTGCCAACGAATTCTGTTTACCCTTTCATTATTTGCCGCGTTGTTGTTTACACAAAATATGGGGCAGTGCCAAACCAATGTGCTAACCCAGCACAATAACCTTAAACGCACCGGCTGGAACAATACGGAAACAGTGCTTACCCAAGCGGGGGTTGCCAACAGTTTTGGCAGGCTTTTTAACCGGGCTGTTGACGACCAGATTTATGCCCAGCCCTTGGTGATGAGCAATATTTTAGTTGGGGGGAAAAAACGCAACGTTGTTTTTACGGCCACGGTTAATAACAGCCTGTATGCGTTTGATGCGGACGATTCTGCCGCCATGGCCCCGCTTTGGCATGTTAACCTTACCTACAATGGTTACAGGCCTATACAAAACAACGATATGACGGGTGCCTGCGGCGGCTACTACCAAGATTTTAGCGGTAAAATGGGCATTGTTGGCACGCCTGTGATTGACTCAGCTTCGGGTACCTTGTACGTGGTGGCCAGAAGCGTATCAGCCAACGGGGTAACATTTGTGCAGTACCTACATGCCATAGATATAGTAACCGGTGCCGAAAAAGCCGGCAGCCCTGTGTACATTACCGCAAAGGTGCCGGGCAATGGCGACGGCAACAATGGTGCGGGTTATGTGGAGTTTGACCAACAGCATGAAAACCCCAGGCCGGGGTTGTTGCTGTACAATGGGGTGGTGTATATATCATGGGCATCGCATTGCGACTGGAGCCCTTACCATGGCTGGATTATTGGGTATGATTACAAAACTTTGGCCCAAAAATATGTGTACAACACAAGCCCCAACGGAGGCTTGGCAGGCATTTGGATGAGCGGGCAGGCACCAGCGGTGGATGACAGCGGTTATATTTATGTGTCTACAGGCAACGGCACCATCGGTTACAACGGCAACCCTAAGGACACCATTAACAGGGGGGAAAGCGTGTTAAAATTAAAACCAACCGGCAACGTACTTAAGGTGGTAGATTATTTTACACCCGATGACTACCAGTATTTGGAAGACAACGACCTTGACTACGGCGTGGACGGGGTGTTGCTTTTGCCCAATACAAATATTTCATTATCAGGTAGTAAAGAGAGCTACTTGTATGTTATTAACAATAGCAAAATGGGCGGTATTGCCAACAACAATGCCAATACCATACAAATGCTGGATGTAAATGCCAGTGCCACCTTTTATGCCAAGCACCTGCACGGCTCGCCAGTTTACTATAAAAGCAACACTGGGCAGGAGTATGTGTATGCTTGGGCCGAAGGCGGGCTGTTGAAACAATTTCCGTTTAACAGGGCTGCCGGTAACTTTGACACGGCCAATAAAAAGGTGGGTAATACCACTTTGCCGGGCGGCATGCCGGGCAGTATGATGTCATTATCTTCCAACGGCTCGCAAAGCGGCACCGGCATCCTGTGGGCTTCGCACCCTTTGTCCGGGGATGCCAACCAAGCAGTGGTACCCGGCGAACTACAGGCCTTTGATGCCACCAATGTTACCCATGAACTATGGAACAGTAATTGGAATGCCAGCCGCGACGGCGTAGGCAATTTTGGCAAATTTGTTTGCCCTACGGTGGCCAACGGTAAAGTTTACCTGGCCACTTTTTCAAACAATTTGTCGGTATATGGGCTAAACCCAACAAAAACTTCCACCTGCGCGGGCAGCACCCTGCCTGCGGGATTGCATGGTGCAAATGTGGGCTACCTAGGCTATCCAGGGGATGTTTGTTATAACAGTGGCACGTACACCATCACCTCCTCCGGCACCGATATTTGGGATACGCAGGATGCTTTTTATTACACGTACCAGCAGTTTAACCCCAGTTCAGGTGAAATAATCGCCCGCGTAAAGTCGATGGCCAATACCGACCAGTGGGCCAAGTGTGGCGTAATGTTCCGGCAAAGCCTCGATGCAGGGTCTCCACACGCTTTTATGGCCATAACGGTAGGCAATGGGCAGGCCTTCCAAAACAGGGTACTGGCGGGCGATGTAAGTTATAATACCAACAATGGTAATTCCAAGGCACCTTACTGGGTAAGGCTGGTTAAAAAAGGCGACAAATACATCGGCTACACGTCTCCAGACGGCAAAAGTTGGACGGCAATTGACTCCATAAGCGTTGCCCTAGGCGATTTTGCCTATGCGGGCATTGCCTACACTACGCACGACAATACGGTATCTGGCACGGCGGTGGTGGACAGTGTTAAATTCATTAGCCACGATGTGCTGGCCATTGGGTTGGGCAAGCTTACTGGCAAAAATAATAACAATGAAAAAGCCTTCCTGAACTGGACTTCGGCAAACGAACAACGAGGCGACCGGTTTAACATGGAGCGCAGCGACGACGGCGTGCATTTTTCATTGGTAGGTACTACAGCCATTACTGTTGGCGCAGGTACACACCAATACAGTTTTACCGATGCACAACCATTGGCGGGCAGTAATTACTATAGGGTAGCCCAGGTATCCGTAGACGGTACAGTCAAATTCTCCAACACCTTACTGCTCACCTTTAACACCTATACCTTTAATGTGTACCCCAACCCTGTTAGGAACCAGTTGTTCATCCGGTATTTTGATGACCTAGGCCCGGGCAAAAAAATAAGCCTGCAATTGATAAACACCGCAGGCCAGCGCGTGTTTCAGCAGCAAATACCGCTGGTAAGCAATGCCACCACATACATCATCAACATACCGCAAGGCCTGAGCAGTGGCGTGTACGTAGCCCAAGTAGTTAATGCCAAAGGCGAGCAAAGAACAAGGAAGGTTTTCGTGGAGAGATAGGAAAAAGGAGCGACCTTAACATGGGGGATAGTTTGCCGTATTTGTGTGACCTGTTTAATGAAAGAAAAGCAATTTTTTAAACCCTAAAATAGAGAACAATGTTGAAATTGTCCATTTTTATCACATTCATAATGCTTGGGCTTGGTAAAACGTTATGCCAACAGAAAGTGTATAAATTGGTGGACAAGACCGTGGCGGCTGATATTAAGAAAAACATTCTGGCGATTCTTGACACAATACACCCGCGTTATTCCATGATGGACAATGCGTTTAAACCTGCCGCCGGAAAATATACCGTGTACCGGTTTTTAGCCACGTACCAGGGCATCTCGTACACTGATAAGCAAAAAGCGTTTCATGATATTTTGATTGTTAAAACCAACAACCAGAATAAAGTTATTGGTGCTTATCAATACACCCTGGAATGGGCGGATTCGCCATTTGCTGACCTTTACGAGCGTACTGCGCGTGGCCTATATTTGGATGACAATATGCCTGTTGACAATTTTACATTTAAAAGACGCTGGGATGCAGATAAGAATGACCAAGCATTGAAAGACAGCGGGGTTGTTAGGTTTGAGTAGATTTAGGGAAGGGTAGGTGGCGAAATAAACAGGCCTGATATAAAATGGCAACTCAATTTTTAAAATAAATGTTCATAAGATGCGTTCTTTTTTGGAAAGAATTTTCAATGGGCATTATTTGCAAAAAACAGCACCAACGAAAATCAACATTGGATACAAAATCATAGTAATCCTGTTTCTTTTGTTTGCAACCCCTGCATATTCGCAATTGGTAAAAACTGACTATTGTATCTTGGATAATTTTTTCCAAATACCCGATTCGGTAAATGATTTTTCCGTCTATAACCCAAGCCCGTGCATTACATTAAAAGGCTAGCAAGACAGCCTTTTTTTGCCTACACAGGGAGTGGTTTCAGCTGTTCACTGTTTTGAAAATGGCTTGTGCGATGTTAAGATTTTAGCTAGGCACCATTATTCAATTCCGTTTCTGTAACTAAAGAATACCCCGCTGAAAATCGGTGACAATATTGGCACCGGTTGGTTCATTGGCAGTTTAAATAAACATGAAGGCTACAGTTACCCTCAAATATTGATATGGAAAAGGAATGCGCTTTTGAGTAGAAAAAAAAGTTATCGCTACTTAAAGGATTTGTATGAAAACCAGCAGGCAAATTGAATAAGTGCTTTAGCCGGTAAACATTAAACCATATTATGGGGGTTTATAACCGTTAAGCCTTCGATATTTTTAAAATCGCAGGTATTGCGAGATAGGAGGTCGAGGTTATGTACTAGTGCTGTGGCTGCAATAATTGCATCGCCGAGTTTTAGTTTTCTATATTGTCTTCGCAATTTAATCGTTTGCTTGGTAACAGCTTCATCAAGCGGTAACGCTTGGGCTGTATTTACAAATTCTTCCATGGCCCTTAGCTTTGATGGTACATCATTAAAGCCAAGAACCTCAATTTTTACGGCCACGGAGATTAAAAAATCGTTGTTAAAGAGCTGTTCAACAAAATCGCTACCTTTTTGTGGCAAACGCTTAGCGATGTAGTCAATAATTACATTGCTGTCAATCAAAGCTCTCTGTCCCATTCGGTACGTGCATGTTTTAAATGGGCATCATATTTATCTGCCTCTTCATTAGTCAATAACCCTTTAAAGCGGGCGGCATTATTTGTTTTAACAGGCTTGGCTTCTTCCTCCACTTCGTCCACGGCATAATAAAGCACTTCTATCTTTTTACCAACATAGCTATTGGGAATAGAAAGTGATAGTAGATTATTTTCAGGTGTCACAATTGTTCTTACCATAATACAGGTTCTTTTTTAATTAAGGGTATTCGTTTAAAACTAATTTTGTTTACAAAATAGATTTTCGGCTTAATTTCTAGCCCCCTTACTAAGCATAAAGATAGCCACAAAAAGGATACCTCAAGTCCTAATTCCACCTGTATCATTAATGGTTACGGTACTGCCTGCATTTTATGGTGATCGGCTGTTACACCTGCCGAAATATAAAACCGGAGGTAATATACTTGTATCCAGTTTGCTTAATCTGGTTACTTGTAATCTACATGCCACCACTAAATTCAGCCCATTAAACTTTGCCATTTCCCATAATCCCGTATCTTCCTTCCTTAATCAAACCAACACATGCCAGAGCAGCAAGTACCCAAAGAAAAAATAGGCTTATGGACGAGTACCTCGCTCGTGGTGGGCAATATGATAGCGTCCGCCATTTTTCTAATGCCTGCGTTACTGGCTAAATATGGCAGCATAAGCTTGGTGGGTTGGGCATTATCGTCTGCGGCGGGTATTGTGCTGGCCAAGGTTTTTAGCAAGCTCAGCAGGCTGATGCCGTTGGCCGACGGCGGGCCCTATGCCTACCCGAAGGCCGCTTTTGGCGATGCCATCGGCTTTTTGATGGCCTGGGGCTATTGGATTTCTGTTTGGGCGAGCAATGCTGCCATTGCTGTGCTGTTGGTGGGCGCGCTCAGCACCTTTTTTCCTGTGCTGGCCAACCCAGGGCTGGCCATATTGGCGGGTTTAAGTGCCATTTGGCTGCTAACCTGGGTAAATACGCTGGGCATAAGGGCTTCCGGCAAAGTGCAGCTGGTAACCACCATATTAAAATTGGTGCCATTGGTGTTGGTGGGGGTAGGCGGCTTGTTTTTTATACATGCGGAAAACTTTCTGCCGTTGAACGTAACGCACCAAAGCAATTTTGCGGCCATCGCTGCCACCGGGGCTATCACATTTTTCTCGTTCCTGGGGGTGGAATGTGCCACCATACCCGCTGGCAATGTGGAAAATCCTGAAAAAACAATACCCCTTGCCACAATGCTGGGTACCATTATAACAACGGCCGTGTACATATTGGTGAGTTTTACCGTAATGGGCATGATACCGGCGGCAAAACTGGCCGCCTCTAATGCGCCGGTGGCTGATGCCGCCTTTATGATTGGCGGTAATGTTGCCAGGTATATGGTAAGTGCGGGGGTGGTGGTTGCCGCATTCGGCGGGTTAAACGGGTGGATATTGATACAAGGCCAAATGCCCAGCGCCATAGCAAAAGACAACCTGTTTCCGGCAATTTTTAAAAAAGAAAACAAGAAAGGCGTGCCGGCCATGGGCATTGTGATAGGCAGTGTTTTGGTCTCGGTATTGATGCTGATGAATTTTACCAAGGGCTTGGCCGACGAATACCAGTTGCTGATATTGCTGTCAACCCTTACCTCCGTGGTGCCTTACCTATTTTGCGCGGCGGCCTTGGTGGTTATCTCCGCCAAAAAAATACCAAAGGAAAAGCGGAAATGGGTACAGACAATTTTATTGGCAAGTGTTTCGTTTGCCTTTTCTTTGTGGGCCATTGCGGGTGCCGGCCAGGACACTGTATATTGGGGCTTTTTGTTGCTGATGGCGGGTGTGCCGTTTTACGTGTGGGTGAGTTTGACAAAGAAAGGCGGTAAGGGGGCGGGGTAGGCATTGCTGTTTGGATTGCCGTAGAGAACATTAAAGTAGCTGCCTAAAATAGCTAGCAGCCTAAGCACGCATTGACAGTTTTGATATTTTTTAGGTGTTTATCCCTTTGCTGCATGATGTGTGGGCAAACAATTAATTGATTTATAGAAAAATAAACCCCGCAGGGGCTTGCCAAAACCGGAGAATATGACATTTACTGCACATTCAGAATACGGGAAAATAAAATCGCTTTTTATAAAAAAGGCCGCCGATGCTTTTGTTAGCAACCAACACTTGGCAGAAAACTGGCAGGCATTAAACTACTTAGGCCAGCCAAATTTTGAGGCGGCAGTTGCCGAGTATGGTGTTTTTGAAAACGTATTTAAGTTAGACGGTGCCGAGGTGCATTACTTGCCCAACGATGCCAGTGTTAATATGGACAGTATTTATTGCCGCGACGCGGCTATTGCTACCAACGCGGGGATGATAATTTGCAATATGGGCAAAGCTGGCAGGATGCATGAGCCTGCCGCTGAGCGGAGGGCTTTTGAAGCCGCCGGTATACCTGTACTGGGCGAAATTAGCGCACCCGGTACCGTGGAGGGCGGTGACGTTGCGTGGCTGGACGAAAACACGCTGGCCGTTGGTTATACTTACCGCACCAATGAGGAGGGTATTAGGCAATTAACCGCATTGCTCAATCCATTAGGGGTTGAGGTAATAACGGTTCCGCTGCCCCATTACAGAGGGCCTGCGGATGTGTTTCATTTAATGTCAATATTAAGCCCGGTAGATAGGGATTTGGCGGTTGTGTATTCGCCGTTGATGCCGATAGCGTTCCGCAACTTGTTAATCAGCCGTGGTTATTCACTGATAGAGGTGCCCGATGCTGAGTTTGACAGCATGGGTTGCAACGTGCTGGCCCTTGGCCCCCGTGATTGCTTGGTGGTTGATGGCAACCCTGTGACCAAGGCGGCGCTTGAACGTGCAGGCTGTACCGTTACTGTTTACAAGGGCGAGGACATTAGCGTAAAAGGTGGTGGCGGCCCCACCTGCCTCACAAGGCCTTGGCAGCGGTATTTATAATGGCAATTTTTTGTGCCGGGGCATTGTATACTAACACGCTACGGCCTTTGGAAGAATATGTAGGCAATGGTAATGGCGGCCACCACCCCAATTACATCTGCGGCTATGCAGGCCCAAACCGTGTACCGTACCTTTTTAATGCCTACGCTGCCAAAGTATAAGGCAATAATGTAGAACGTGCTGTCTGCCGAGCCCATAAAGGTGCAGGCCAGTTTGCCTACAAAACCGTCCGGTCCTCCGTATTGTTTATTGGTCATGGCGTCAATCATCAGCGCGCGTGACCCACCACCGCTAAAAGGTTTCATCAAGGCAGTAGGCAAGGCAGGCACAAAGTCAGTGTTCAGTCCCATACTTGCCACCACATATTTTATGCCGTCTACCACGTATCCCAAGGCACCACTTTCCCTAAAAACCCTAATGGCCACCAACATGCCCACTAAATACGGGATGATTTTGAGTATCACGTCAAACCCGTTTTTGGCCCCCTCGATAAAGGTGTCAAACACGGGCACTTTTTTCCAAACGCCGCCCAAAATAATAGCGATGATGATGATGAGCAGCGTAACGTTACCTACTATGGTACTGAAAGAAGCCTTCTGGTCTGCAGGCAGTCCATTTACATAAAACATTAAACCCGCAATAAAGGCCACTATGGCCGCTATCCAGCCGAGCATCACCAAATCCCATTTCAGTTTCTGTTTAAAGCCCACGATAACAATCGAGGCCAGCGTTGTAAACACCGTGCCCACCACACAGGGTATAAACACACTGGTGGCATCATGTGATTTTGCGCCCAGCCGGTAGGCAAAAATTGACAACGGTATAATTACCAGCCCGCTGGTGTGCAGCACGGCAAACATTATTTGGGCGTTGCTGGCGGTTTCTTTTTCTGGGTTTATTTCCTGCAGGCTGCCCATGGCTTTAAGGGCAAAAGGGGTGGCCGCATTGTCAAGGCCCAGCATGTTGGCGCTAAAATTCATTACCATTTCACCCATAGCCTTGTGGCCCTCCGGCACACCGGGGAAAAGGCGTTTCATAAATGGGTTCAGCAGGCGGGCAATCCAGCGGATGGCACCGGCTTTTTCGGCAATGTTCATCAGTCCCAAAAAAAACACCATTACGCCGGCCAGCGGGAAGGCCACGTCCGTAACGGAGGTTTTTGCGGAGTCAAAAAGCGCATCCACCAGCACTTTGAATATATCGGTGCTGCCTGGCACGAATATGAACTTTATGATGGCCACCACAAACGCTATCACAAAAAAAGCTATCCAAACTATGTTTAACGCCATCGGTAAAATGCTAGGTTAATAAATTGGGGTGAAATTATTTTTTTATAAACACAAAACAAAAAATAAGAAACAGGATGGCTTCGGTAACCCATAACCATTGTTTTTTTTGATTAAAGGCCAATCGTAAAACAATGTCGAGAACTATTGCAGGAATGATGATAACAACGGAAGATACCGTAAACATTGCTTTTGCTTCCCCCGAAAGTTTACCGTCATGAGAGGAAAAAACACCCATACAGGCGAGGATTATTACCAATATTGTAAACGGTGTTATGAATTGCAAGGCTTTTTTTTGCATATCGGGTAAAATTATTGCCAATATACCCAACAATAACCAAACAAGTTATAAAATGAAAGCAAGTGGCGAAAGTGAATATCTTACAGGTTAATTTTTGTCGCTTCTCTGCAATAAACTGTCACCAGTTCCCTGGTAAGGGCTAGAAAAATAATGTGAAAAATCGCATGATTTAGTATCATATTTATATTAATTATATTAATTTACCTAAAAATTGAATAATGAGAAAACATCTACCCTATTTATTTTTTGTTATTTCGCCATTTATGATACAAGTGTCACGGGCCCAGTCTGCTGGTGATTATAGGTCGGTGGCACAGGGCAACTGGTCTTCAATTGCCACCTGGCAAATGTTTAACGGTACCAATTGGGTGGCAGCTGTTGCGCCGCCTACACAGTTAAGCGGCGTAATCACAGTGCGCGATTCCGTTATTGTTACAGACGACGATAGTGCAGACCAGGTGGAGGTGTCTTCCACCGGCGTGTTAAATATACAGGGTACTTTGGATTTGTTTGATGGCCCCGGCACTGATTTACAATGCGATGGCAGGCTAATTGTTTCACTGGGCGGCACGTTGGATGCAAACGACGTTGCCAATGTAACCGTGGTGTATTCTTCCACAGCTGAATTTGATATAGAGGGCGGAATTAGAACAGCGATAACATTTAACGGTACTAACTTGCAAACCATACATGGCTCATATGGCAGCGGTTATATTGGCCCCCCTATCACACTTAACAATGCAGCTAACCTAACCTTAACCGGTACAGTTGGCTTAAGCGGGGTTAATTTTATAACCGGTAAAATATTGTCACAGGGTAATTTCATCATCGGGCAGTACACGGGGTCGGGCTTTACCGGCCAAGGCCCGGCAAGTTTTATTGACGGTAAGGTGGTGTGCATTGTGTACGACAGCACCCCTGCGCATTTTAACCTGCCCATGGGCAAAGGCAATGAATACCTGCCGCTGCAATTTTTTGTAAAAGTATCGCCCAACGCCAACGAAAGTGGTTTTGCAGTTACTATACAGGATAGCGCACTGCCTTCCTTTACCCTTGGTTCGTCGTTAACAAAAGCATCCACTGTTCGCTACTATAATATATCCAACCCCAGCAATACCAGCATTGATACTGCTTCACTGCAATTATCGTATGACGCCACAGACGGCGTTACCGACCCCGCCAACCTGCGTATAGCCAAAAGCGATACTACCGGAGGCGTTAATAATTGGGTTGACTTGGGGGGCACCGGCAGTGCGGCTACGAACGGAAACATTACAACCACTGTAAATTTTACTAGCCTCGGTTACTTTGCTTTGGCCAACGCCACTGGTGGCACCAATATACTGCCAGTTCATTTTATATCATTTGCTGCGGCAGTAAATAAACAGGCCGTGGTACTAAATTGGAAAACGGCAGGCGAGGTGAATGCAAACAATTACACCGTTGAAAGGCTAGGCACCCCTAGCAACTGGGCCGCGGTGGGCACGGTTAAGGTTAATAATAAGATGACTGAAAATGCTTACTCATTTACCGATGCTACTGTACAAAGCAGCGCCAGTTATGCATATCGTATAAGGGAAGCTGACAAAGACGGGCATTTCTATTTTAGTAACGAAGTGCCGGTGCGCATGCCTGGCGGCGGTAAAATAGTGGTTGCCAGCCTTTACCCCAACCCAGCGAGGGATGTATTACATTATTCTGTAACTGCTGGGGCTAATGACAAAATTACAGTAACCGTAACGGGCACAAACGGCAAACCGGTTTTGGTACAGCATTCGGCAGCCAACCAAACGGTGGATGTTGTTTTAAAAAAACTCTCTAGTGGCATTTACTTCCTAAACTTTACCAATGACAAAACCGGGGAAATGGTGGTAAAGAAGGTGGTGAAGATGTAGGGGCGTGAAAACGTCAATAGTCAATGGTCAATAGTCAAGCGTCAATGGTGAAACGTGAAGTGCGATATTTGAATAGTATGTGGAAATGCCTTGCAAAACATGCAGGGCATTGCCGTTTAAGTTGGTAATGCAAAATGCCGTAAAGAGAGAAAATTATTTCAAACAGGGTTCTTCGCACTCCCCTTTCCGCGAGGAGAGGGGAAGGGGGTGAGGCGAATACCGCATCAGCAAATTGGTTTACGACCGGTTTAAATAAGGCAGGCATGGTACGCCCCGAATGCTTACTTTTGCGCCGCAAATTGGTAAACGTGTTTGTTTGGCAGCTAACAATTATACAGGAGTGGAACGTGTTGGATGCCATGTTTT
This sequence comes from uncultured Parafilimonas sp., assembly GCA_903882935.1. GTDB lineage: Bacteria > Bacteroidota > Bacteroidia > Chitinophagales > Chitinophagaceae > JABDFW01. The sequence goes on from CAIRZB010000012.1 coordinate 54,211, forward strand.
TTAACAGCGGATGCCTACAATTTGCTACCTAACATAAAAAATCTGAAATAGAATGGCTTTACAAGCTGGTATAGTGGGCTTGCCAAATGTGGGCAAATCAACCCTTTTTAATGCGCTGAGCAATGCAAAAGCACAGGCCGCGAATTTTCCGTTCTGTACTATTGAGCCTAACGTAGGTGTTATAACCGTGCCTGACGAAAGGCTTATTGAACTTGAAAAGCTGGTAAAGCCCAACAAAGTGGTGCCAACTACCGTAGAGATTGTGGATATTGCCGGCCTTGTAAAGGGTGCCAGCAAGGGCGAAGGCCTCGGCAACCAGTTTTTGGGAAATATTAAAGCCACCGATGCCATTATACACGTGCTGCGCTGTTTTGACGATGACAATGTGATACATGTGGACGGCAACGTTAACCCCGTGCGCGACAAGGAAATAATTGACACGGAATTGCAGCTGAAAGACCTTGACAGCATTGACAGAAAGTTAGCCAAGAGCGAAAAGCTGGCACGCACCAGCGGCGACAAAGAAGCGTTGCATGGTTTGGACCTGCTGCAACAATTAAAGGCACACCTGGAACAGGGTAAAAATGCCCGGGGTTTTGAGGTGAGTGCCATTGATAAGGCCAAACATATTGACGACCTTTTTCTGCTTACCATAAAGCCCGTTATTTACGTTTGCAATGTTGACGACAAAAGCGTGGTTAAAGGCAACAAACACACCGCCGCAGTTATTGAAGCGGTGAAGGACGAAAAAGCGGAATTGCTGTTTGTGAGCGCGGAAATAGAAAGCGAAATAGCCGTGATGGAAAGCTATGACGACCGGCAGATGTTTTTAGAAGACATGGGCTTAACAGAGAGCGGTGTGGTGAGGCTGATAAAATCAACCTACCACCTGTTGAACCTGTACACGTATTTTACGGCTGGCGTGCAGGAAGTACGCGCCTGGACAATTACTAAGGGCATGTTTGCACCGCAAGCTGCTGGCGTGATACACACAGATTTTGAAAAAGGGTTTATTCGCGCGGAAGTGATTAAATACGCTGATTTTGTAAAACTGGGCAGTGAGGCTGCTTGCCGTGAAGCGGGCAAACTGGCGGTACAGGGCAAGGATTATTTGGTAGAGGATGGCGACATCATGCATTTTAGGTTTAATGTATAGTTAGAGTCGGGAAGTCGGGAAGACCGGGAGTCGGGAAGTCCGTAGATCAGGAAGACGGAAAGGTTGGAAGTTAAAGAGATGTAGATTTTTAGTGGAATAGTAATCTGGCTGGGACAATTTTAGTTTGCAAGATAGGAGAGGGGCCGTGGAGATTAGACATCTTCACGGCCTTTATGTTTTATAGGCCGGCATTAAATGGTTCAAATACTGCCGCAGTGGGGCGGTTTGTTAACCAAATGGTGCGGCCGTTTAGCTGAAATATGCCGCCACTTTTTTAAAAACATATACTTTTTTAGCTAACATATATGATAAATCGCCTTATTGTAAAATTGCTGCACCGGCAGGTTAGTTTTGCTTGCACGCAAACCAACAATTAAATAACAAGGCATGAACAGGCGCTCAGCACTCAAAAGCTTCTTGTATGTATCCGCAGGTATAAGTTTGCTACCCGCATGCTTACAGGATAAAGGGAAAGCTTCCTTTTTACTAAAAAACATCCAAGTGAGCGGGGAGCAGGAAAAAATGCTTGCCGAACTTTGCGAAACCATCATCCCCAAAACAAGCACCCCAGGCGCAAAGGATTTGTCGTCGCACCTATTTGTGCTGATGATGGTTGATGACTGTTATAAAAAAGAAGACCAGCAAACATTTGTGGCTGGGTTAAAGGCGTTTGAAGAGGGTGTTACGCAGCGGTACAACACAACATTTGCGGGTTGTTCGCCCACGCAAAAGGCGGAGTTGCTATCGGCACTTGAGCAGCAGCTTAAGCAGAAAAAAGATACGCCTGCAAAACCTGAAGCAGGGTTTTATGGCATAACAAAACGCCTAACCATACAAAGTTTTACAAGCAGCGAATATTATTTAACCAAGGTGCAGGTATACCAACTGGTGCCTGGCCCTGTATACAAAGGTTGCGTACCCGTTAACAAAGCATAATACCATGGGCAATACTAACGAAACAACAAAATTTGATGCCATCGTAATCGGCAGCGGTATAAGCGGCGGCTGGGCAGCGAAAGAATTTTGCGAAAAAGGGTTTAAAACCTTGGTGCTGGAAAGGGGCAGGGATGTTAAACACCTAAAAGACTACCCTACTACCAATATGTACCCTTGGGAGTTTAAACACCGTGGCCAGGTACCCGAAGAAATAGCTGAGAAAAACCCTGTTATAAGCAAGTGTTATGCTTTTCGCGAAGATGCCATGCATTTTTTTGTGAAGGATAACGACCACCCCTATGTGCAGGACAAGCCTTTTGACTGGATACGCGGTTACCAGGTAGGCGGCAAATCAATCATGTGGGCCAGGCAAACCCAGCGTTGGAGCGATTTTGACTACGAAGGCCCTGCCCGTGACGGGTTTGCGGTTGACTGGCCCATACGCTACAAAGACATTGCGCCTTGGTACAGTTACGTGGAAAAATTTGCCGGTATTTCTGGCAATAAAGACGGGCTGCCCAACCTACCTGACGGGGAATTTTTGCAGCCTATTGAGCTGAGCTGCGTGGAGAATTATTTTAAGGATTTTGTGGCCAAAAATTATACTGACCGCAACGTTATATATGCCCGTTGCGCACACCTTACGCAGCCGCAGCCAGTACACATACAACAAGGCCGTACACAATGCCAGCACCGCAACCTTTGCCAGCGTGGCTGCCCTTTTGGGGGTTATTTTAACAGCAACAGCACCACCATACCTTGGGCCGCCAACACCGGCAACCTCACGCTAAGGCCTTTTTCCGTGGTACATTCGGTAATATACGCCGATAAAAAAGGCAAGGCCACTGGCGTGCGCGTTATTGACACCAATACCAAACAAGCCTTAGAGTTTTATGCCCCGGTTATTTTTGTTAATGCCGCTGCTTTAAACACCAACTTGGTATTGTTAAACTCCACATCTGCCCGCTTCCCGAATGGTTTGGGCAACGATAACGGATTACTTGGCAAGTACATTGCTTTTCACAATTACCGCGCCCGTATCTCCGGCACATACGATGGCTTTAAGGATACCACTACCCAAGGGGGGCGGCCAACCAGTGCTTACATTCCGCGCTTTCGCAATGTGCATAAGCAAGAGACAAACTTTTTGCGCGGCTATGCGGCCGGTTTTTCTGCTGGCAGGGGAAATGTATGGGCCAATACCGACGGTTTTGGTGAGGGGCTGAAGACGGAGTTGGAGAAAAAGAAAGAACTGGGCCCTTGGTACGTTGGTTCGCACATGATGGGCGAAACCATACCCAAGGAAACCAATTTTGTAAGCCTTGACAAAGCCCAAAAAGACGAGTGGGGCGTGCCCTTGTTGAAAATAGACGTGGCTTACGATGACAACGATGAGAAAATGGTGAAGGATTTTATAGAGCAAATGAGTGAAATGTACACCAAGGCTGGCTTTACTGATTTAAAAACGAGCGACGGTAAACAAGCCCCCGGCTTGGATATTCACGAAATGGGCGGCGTGCGCATGGGCAAAGACCCTAAAACATCCCTGCTGAATGAGTGGAACCAGTTACATACTTGCAAAAACGTGTTTGTAACGGATGGTGCATGCATGACGTCAACCTCTACCCAAAACCCCTCGCTTACCTATATGGCTTTAACAGCCAGGGCAGTTGATTATGCTGTTAAAGAGATGAAGAAGGGGAATATATAGGTCAATTTGACCAAGGGGTTAACATACAAAATCGTTCATCCAAAAGGTAGTCACTTCTTCTGGATGAACGATTTTTAATATGGAGGAGCTATCGAAAGATTGGTACTTTTTGTAACCTATTGCAAACTGTGTTTTTTAGTAATTTAATGCCAAATGCGACGGGTGATTTTTTTCAACATTATATTTAAAGCATCCCTTGTACACCGCTAAAAAAAACAGTGCGCCAACAAAGCTTTTTCTACACTCTTAATTAAGCCCACCTTGCCCGCGGTACAGTTTTATCGCTTTGTCCAACGATAGTTTTAGCACCGTAATGTATTTATCCTGTGCGCCTTCGGGTACGTTAATATACACCAGCCCCGGCACGGGACTCCAGGATATTTTGCCTACTACTTTATGGGTAAGTGTTGTGCCATTGCCCAGCACGGTGATGTTTTTTATTGTACAATCAAGCCCTTTTAGCATTACAGGCCCCGTTGTTTTGCCATGCAAAAACAAATACAGTGTTGAGGAGTCTTTAGATAAAGTTGTGGGCCCGTAAAAATGCCCCTGCGGTATACCGCCAAGGGTGTTGAAAATCGCTTCGCCGTTGCGTTGGTTCCATGCACCCAGCTCTTGCAATACGTTCACTTGTTCGGCTGGTATGGTGCCATCCTCCATGGGACCCATATCCAGCAGCAAGTTGCCACCGTTGCTCACGGCATCCACAAAAATACTGATTACTTCGTAGGGGGTCTTCCAATTATTATCGTGGTGGTAGCCCCAGTTGTCGTTGGTTGTCATACACAGTTCCCACCAATTAAGATGGGGCCTGCTAACGGGAAAATTTTGTTCTGGCGTTGCGTAGTCGCCATAGCCCTGCAACCGCCCATTGATTATGGCATTGGGGTTATTTGCCAGTATAATGGAGCGCACTTTTTCTGCTTCCCATTCTTCCGCACTGTGTTCCCAGTCGCCGTCAAACCACCAAAGGTCGGGTTTAAACTGCGTGCCTATTTCCTTTATCTGGCCTTGGAAAAAACTCCTGAACCTATTCCACCGGTCGTAGTCATTTTTTACCTCGTACCGCGCGCTGTCATTTAAAAACCCCGGGTAGTCTTTATGCGACCAGTCAATTAACGAGTAATAGGCCCCGCATTTAATGTCACGTTTGCGCAGCTCGTCAAAAAAAGGTTTTACCATGTCTTTTTTAGCGGGTGTGGCTTTAACAACACTCAGGTTATTCATTTTGGTATCGTACATGGCTACCCCATCATGGTGTTTTGTGGTAATAACGGCATAGCGGGCGCCACTTTCTTTTATAAGGTCGGCCCACTGTGATGGGTTATAATTTTTAAGGGTAAAGCCATTCAGCTGCTTCATATAATCATCATACGCAATTTTCTTGTTATGGAAGCTCCAGGATTCGTCTATCCCGTTTACTGAATAGATGCCTGCATGGATGAAAATGCCCAGCTTGGCATCGGCAAACCACTGCATTTTGTCTTTAATAGTAGCCGGGTCAATTTTAGGCTGGGCCCAACAGAAACTAACAAGCAATGAACAAATTAAAAAAGGCATTATTCTTTTCGCCATTTTGCCGCAGGTATAAATTTGATGTAATGCGTTAAAACCTGAAAATTAAAAATATTAGGATAAACAGAGAATTTTTTTTCGGCAAATAGGGTAAAGCCAAAAAGACCTGACAGCCCTTTGGGTGGTTAGGTCTTTTCGGTAATGTGTTCACCGAACACGAAACAAGGCCAAAACTGTATAAATATTTGTTTAGCCTTGCTTGCGCACGTATTTTGTTAAAATCACAATAAGTTGCCCTTCTATCCTGCCTTCTATTTGTTCGGTATTTTCCGGCACCAGCCTAATATTTTTTACTACGGTGCCAAGCCTTGCGTTTAGGGTGCTGCCCTTTACGTCAAGCGATTTTATAAGCACCACTGTGTCGCCGCTTTGCAATTGCTGGCCGTTACAGTCTTTATGCAGGTCAACGCTGGCATCGTTTTCATGGTCTCCCGTGGCTTTTGCCCATGCCAGCCTTTCATCGTCCAAATAAAGCATATCCAGGGCGTCAGCGGCCCAGCTTTCCTGTTTAAAGCGGTTTAGCATGCGCCAGGCCACCACTTGTATGCCCGGCACTTCGCTCCACATGCAGGTGGTTAGGCATTGCCAGTGCTTGCTGTCAGGCTCTTCCTTTTTCTCTATCTGCGCCTTACATTTATTACATACCATCAAGCAACTTTCCTCGTACCTGCCGTACGACTCTGGCACTTCGTATAGCGATAACGGCAGTGCCGATAAACACAGTTCGCATTGCTGCCCACTTCGTTGTGCCAATGTTTCTTCCAAGCTCATAATAGTGTAATTAAGGGCGGCGAATGTAAGGTAATTATTTTAGGTAAGGTGGAAAGGGTAGGGGATTAACAAGATAAGGAGGATACAATATAGGCACAGACTCTAAAACTTGAATAAGAAGCGGTCTTTTTTTTTTGCTACAACTTGGCGCCATCGCGCCTTTGTGAGACATTAATTTTTTTGCTCCTCCGCAGGCGGAGCAAAGATTTTCGCGCAAAGGCGCTGAGGCGCAAAGTTTGTGGAGATTGCAAAAAGCCTTACAATACACCCCTTATGCTTATTTCCCGAAGGAAAATATATAGGTTTAATATCCAATTTCGCCCAACACCAAAGCGTTTACCATTGCTGTATAATAACTCCTACTTGGTGGTCCATTAGGGCGAATTCCCTTGCACCCCAAGGCCTAAGGGTAATTTGGCTAAGGTTGGGGTGCAACAATTGCGGGTGTGTGGCCGAAACTTTTGCATACACTTCTTCAATGTTATTGGTCACCAACCTAAACTCCGGGCTGTGTTGCGCCGCATACTCCTTGCTTTCAAACAACATCATTTGCAGCCCATTTTTGTCAATAACGCAAAACGGGCTTTGCGACGTAAATTCTTCATGGGCAATGGTAAATTCAAGACAGTCCACAAACATGGTAAGGCCATCTTTTATGTTAGTATAAAATACGTTTGGAACCAGCTTGGTAAAGTGCATATAGTGGTATTTGGATTGCAAATTAAGCCGTTTTTTTGGACGAGTTAGCGGGGACTTGATGGGTGGATTTCATTCTTCCCTTCACTCCTAATCACCCATCTTATACAGCTGTTTTACAAAGTTTTCAATAATGTCCGCGTGGCCCATGCTTTGGATAAAGAAAGGGTATACCGCATTGATGAAATTGTTTATTGCGATGGTGTTTTTCGTAATGGTATAACCGTTTAGGGTAACCGTGTTCCTTTCATGGTTGTTAATCGTTGAAAAACCATTTTTTAACCCGATCCACTCATGCCCCCAACAATACTTATATAACCGCGTGCGAGCCAAATTTTCGACTGGATGTGCCTTATGCACTACATGTTTGTAGAAACGGCCAAGATATTTCACAATGCCCTGTAAGGGCTAACCGCTAAGCTTTACGGGTAGCCCCACATGGGGGCGAAACAATATTTTGTTGATTATTCTACAAATAGGTAGCCCTAATAGGGCAAGGGTGTCCTGCATCAATTTGGATTGCACCGAAACAACCTACCCCACCCAATTGAAAATAAAAAGTGCTATCTTTACTCTCTTCAATTGTTTACCATGAGGGATGTACTTGCACAGTTAAAAATAAGCAACCATAATAAAGGGGTGTCAACCGGGCGTGAATGGCTTGGCAGCACAGGAGCCGTTATTGAATCATATTCGCCCGTGAACGGGCATTTGATAGCCTCGGTAGCAAGTGCAGACCGCAGCAGTTACGACCATGTGGTAGCCAAAGCGCAGCAGGCATTTATTGAATGGCGCAAAGTGCCGGCACCCAAAAGGGGTGAGGTGGTGCGCCAAATGGGCGATGCCCTAAGGCGGTATAAGGAGCCCTTGGGCAAACTGGTTAGCTACGAAATGGGCAAAAGCCTGCAGGAAGGTTATGGCGAAGTGCAGGAGATGATTGATATATGCGATTTTGCCGTAGGGCTGTCCCGCCAATTATATGGGTTAACCATGCATAGCGAACGGCCAGGCCACCGCATGTACGAGCAGTGGCACCCAATGGGTATTACAGGTATAATATCGGCGTTCAACTTCCCGGTGGCGGTTTGGAGCTGGAACACTATGTTAGCATGGGTTTGCGGTAACGTATGCGTGTGGAAGCCCAGCGAAAAAACACCGTTGTGCGGCATAGCCTGCCAAAACATTGTGGCAGAAGTGCTGGAAGCCAATGATATACCCGAAGGTGTTTGCTGCCTAGTACAGGGCGGCAGGGATGTGGGCGAATGGATGTCGGCAGATGAGCGTATACCGCTGGTGTCGGCAACGGGTTCGACTCGTATGGGTAAGGCGCTGGCAAAAACAGTGGCAGGCCGCTTGGGCAGGAGTATTTTAGAATTGGGCGGCAACAACGCCATTATCATCTCGCAACATGCTGATTTGGATATTGCGTTGATAGGTGCTGTGTTTGGCGCGGTGGGCACAGCCGGCCAGCGTTGTACCACCACCCGCAGGTTGATTATACACGAAAGCGTATACGAATCGTTTAAGCAAAAATTGGTAAATGCATACAAGCAGCTAAAAATAGGCAACCCATTGTCGCCTGAAAACCATGTGGGCCCATTAATTGATAAAGATGCCGTAAATATGTATCTTGGCGCAATAGCCCAGTGTAAGGAACAGGGGGGCACTTTTATTGTGGAGGGGGGCGTGTTGGAAGGTAATGGCTACGAAAGTGGGTGTTACGTAAAGCCGTGTATAGCAGAGGCTAACAACCAAATGGCAGTTGTACAACACGAAACCTTTGCGCCCATTTTATACCTGTTGAAATATAACGATATAGAAGAGGCCATAGCCCAGCAAAACGGGGTGCCACAGGGGCTTTCTTCTTCCATCATGTCGCTTAACCTGCGCGAAACAGAATTGTTTTTGTCAGCGGCGGGCAGCGATTGCGGCATTGCCAATGTTAACATCGGTACCAGCGGCGCAGAAATTGGTGGTGCCTTTGGCGGGGAAAAAGAAACTGGCGGCGGTAGGGAAAGTGGCAGCGATGCTTGGAAGGGATATATGAGGCGGCAAACCAATACCATTAATTATAGCACGCAGTTGCCGCTGGCCCAGGGTATACATTTTAACTTGTAGTAGTAAACTTATACTAAGAAAGATAGCCATAATACAGCCCTTTGCCTTTTTAAGGACGTAAGTGGGGCTGGAGCTAAAAAAAACATTGAAGGGACATTAACGAAAGCGAAAGATTTTAACGGTTGATTTGGTACAGTACTTATACGTTGTTTAGCTAAACCTATAAAAAGCACTGGTTTTTATATTAAAATAATTATAAAAGTACCGGTTTGCGTATTGTTTATACGTTAAGTATAAGAAATTTGCAAACAGCCATTATGAAAAGAATAGTCACATTACATCCTAAAGTCGTTTGCTGGGCGGCCATGGTGCTGCTGCCTTGCTTTGGTTTTGCACAAACCAACTTAAAATGTTGGTACCAGGGCGATATTGCCCAAGACAGCGTGTATGGCATAAGCCTAAACAAAGCATACAGTTTTTTGGCGGGGAAAAAAGCGCAGCCGGTTATTGTGGCCGTGATTGACTCCGGGATAGACACTGCCCACCAAAGCTTGAAAGGCGTTTTATGGACCAATACCAAGGAGATACCCGGCAACGGCGTTGACGATGATGGCAACGGTTACATTGATGATGTGCATGGCTGGAATTTTTTGGGCAATAAGAACGGCACCGACCTTAGGAAGGATGTAGATGAAAGAAGCCGCCTATATTACCGCTACAAAAGCCGGTTTGTGGGGCAGGCCATAAACAGCGATAGCCTAAACGAAACGGATAAATGGTTGTACAGCCAATGGCAGAAAGCAGCCGCACAAATGAATATTTCCACCGACGAGCAGATGGAAATAGCCCTGCTCGATTTTACCTGCAAAGCCTTTAGGAAGCACGAGCAAGTAATCCGCCAGGAACTAAACAAGGATATATTTACAAACGGTGATGTTGAGAATTTTAAACCCGCCACCAGCAAAGGCAAGCAGGCCAAGCTTGGCTATATTACCTGTTTAAAAATGTTTGGGGTTGACCAAAACAATGAAACCAATACGAATATTTTAAACGAGTTGAAGGACTATATTGAAGGTAAAAAACAAAGCCTTGAAGTAAAGAAAAGCCAGCCGGAAGATTACCGAAAGAGCATTATTAATGATAATTACCTTGATTTTAATGACCGCTTTTATGGCAACAACGATATTATGGGGCCAGCACCCATGCACGGCACCCATGTAAGCGGTATAATTGCCGGTAAACAAGCAGATGCCAACGGGGGCGTGCACGGTGTTGCGGCTGGTGTGCAAATAATGATGATACGTGCCATACCCGACGGCGATGAGTACGATAAAGACGTGGCTTTGGCCATTCGCTATGCGGTGGATAACGGGGCTAAAGTTATTAACATGAGTTTTGGTAAGAGTTTTTCGCCCGAAAAAAGATGGGTTGACGAAGCAGTGGAATACGCCGCCTCAAAAGATGTATTGTTGGTGCATGCGGCTGGCAACGAATCGCACGATATTGACACGGTGGAAAATTTTCCCAATAGCCAGTTAAAGGAATACAGTTCCAAGGCAGCCAACTTTATTACCGTGGGTGCCAGCGGCGACCCACATGTTGGCGACGGCCGTTTGGTGGCCGATTTTAGTAATTTTGGTGTTAACACCGTTGATATTATGGCCCCAGGGGTTAAAATTTATTCAACATTGCCGGGTGGAAGCCAGTACGGTTTTGAACAGGGTACCAGCATGAGCGCGCCTGTGGTTACAGGTGTGGCTGCGCTAATCCGTTCTTATTTTCCTGCATTAACAGCCAGGCAGGTAAAATTTGCCATTGAGCGATCGGCCCTGCACCTGGTAGATTCAACAATAGAAGTAAAAGAGCCTGGTACTGGCCGGTTGGTAAACCTTGCAAACCTGTGTACAACGGCAGGGCTGCTAAATGCATACAATGCTGTGCAATTGGCGGCTGAAATTAAACCAGAACAAGCCCATAATGACGCTGCGTTAAATGCGCAAAAAAGCATTATTAAACATTAAAGGATAACGTACATGCCCCGACCCCAACCAACCGATGCGGCGCAGTTTTACCACCATTATATTGGGCTGGTAAAGGCCGGTTCTGCTGCGGAGGCCGTGAAAAAACACTCTGCCGAAATATTGGACTTTTATTCCGGCCTGCCAGATGCTAAGGCTGATTTTGCGTACGCCGAAGGCAAGTGGACCATCAAGGAATTACTGTTGCATGTAATTGATGCTGAACGTGTGTTTAGTTACCGTTGTATGCGCATTGCCCGTAATGATGCCACCCCTTTGCCCGGCTTTGACGAAAATGCTTACACGGCAAACGCACAAGCGGCTAACAGAACATTTGAATCGTTAAAAGAGGAATTTGCCGCCTTGCGCCGGGCATCAGATATTTTTGTTGCCACACTTAGTGAAGACCAATTGCAGCGTAACGGTACCGCAAGTAATAACCCAATTACCGCAAACGCGGTTGCATTTATTATGTATGGGCATCTGCTGCACCATATTAATATTATTAGGGAACGGTATTTGCCGCCAAATAGTTAAATGAAAAAGTATTGTACATAGAAAAGCCCCGTTTTAGTCGGGGCTTTTCCATGTACATCTCAGAAGTTAAATGTGTGCGTGTATCTTTTTTTCCAAGATAGCCTTTGGTGCGGCACCAATTTGCTTATCAACCACTGTACCGCCCTTTATAAACAAGATGGCTGGTATAGATGTTATGCCATACTTAATGCTAACATCGGGGTTATGGTCTACATTAAGCTTGCCAATGTTAACCTTACCGTGGTAATCTTTCGCCAACTCTTCAATAACCGGCCCAATCGCACGGCAGGGGCCACACCATTCCGCCCAAAAGTCAACCACTGTTAACTTGTCGCTTTCCAAAACGCTATTTTGAAAATTTGCATCTGTGAATTCTAAAGCCATAGTATATATATTTAAAATTAAAAGTTCTGTCGAAACATTAGCAAAATTAAATCCATTTTGTTGAAACCGCCCGTTTGACTTATCCACGAATGTTATTAGTGACGCAGGATGGTTTCAAACCTGACAAAAAGGATGGTTTGGTTGCAATAAAAGTCAATAAGTCAGTAAATGGTTGGTTATTTGCCGACCCTTAAGTGTTTGGGCGACTATACAAATTGCCATAATAAGCTACCGATTGGGCATATGATTAAACCCAGGCAGCTATTGTGGCTCAATGGCAACCGCAAGGGCTTTATATACCTACGATGCCTGCGTTTATTAGCTTAATAGGCTTTGCCTTGCTAAAAACTCAAGCTTTTTGTTGGCATCAATTAATTTTTCTGTAAGCTCAACATTTTCCTTGCGTAAATAATAAACCTCGTAAGCTTTCTCAATAAAAATTTTCACATCTGTTTCGTTCCAAGGCTTAGTAAGGTATTTGTACACCTGGCCACGGTTAATGGCATCAATAACGGCATTAATATCGGTGTAGCCGGTTATCAATATGCGGATGGGATTGGGAAATGTTTGCAGAATTGACTCGAAAAACTCAATTCCGGTCATTTTAGGCATCCGCTGGTCGCTTAAAATTATCTGAATGTCGTTATTTTCTAATATCTTTCTACCTTCTTCCGCGCTTTCTGCGGTAAACACGTTATAATTGCGCCGGAAGGATGCTTTAAAAGCGAACAGATTATTCGGCTCATCATCAATGTAAAGAATGTTTATCATGCGCTTAATGTGTAGGTTACTGGATTTTATGCAAATTACAATTTAACCGTCAGAAATATGAAGTAAGAAAGAAAAAATGATATTTTTAACCTTTGGCATGCTTTATTTGTACGAGAATATTAAATAAAGGCTGCCCATAAAATAACCAATACCTATGCAAGACTATGGAAAATGAAATAAGGATTAGGGCTTTTAGGGCGCCTGACGACATTGAAACCTGCCGTAAGTTTATTATTGGCCATAAAAGGGTACTGGAAATTTACGGCATTTCCAATATCAGCACCAATACTGAGGACTGGATATACAGCAGGTCAATTTTTGTGGTGGTGGTGGAAACATTGGACGGTGAAAAATTGTACGGTGGCGCACGCGTACAAGTTGCAGACGGTATAACACCCCTGCCAATAGAGGTAGCAACCGGCAAAATGGACCCCAGCATTTATAGCATTGTCCGTGACAAAGCACAGTACGGCACGGGCGAACTTTCTGGTTTATGGAATTCTAAAGAAGTAGCGGGTTTGGGCATCGGCAGTATTTTTCCTTCAAGGGTCTCTGTGGTAATAGCGGAGCAAATTGGCTTAACTTCCATGTTCTCCTTATGTTCTCCAACCACAGTACGTTTTAACCAATGGATCGGTAGCAAAGTATTAGAAACCGTTGGCAACGACGGCACTTTTTATTACCCTAAGCTCGACCTGGTGGCAACCGCCTGTTTTTTGGGAGATGTAACTACCCTAAAAGATGCCCATCCCAGAGAACGGGAAAAAATGCTTTTTCTCCGCAAAAACTTACAATGTGTTGTGCCTGAAAAATCGCCATTTAAAAACTTGTATGTAAACGTACACTATGATTTGAAAATAGCATCTGCTGACCCCAATGAGTTTAAGATAAAAAAACTGTAGATAACCATACTGATTTCTAGATAAAGGCTCTATCTTTATTACTCTTCCAATATAAGTATGAAATATATCAGGTTGCTTAGTTTTATATGGCTGTTTTTTCAATCAGCCAGTGTAAATGCACAACAGGCTATCGTATTAACCGGCAGCAATTACCCTATGCAAATAGGGAGGAATACTGAAATACTGGTTGACTCGATCGGTGAGAATACGGAGAAAACCATCGTAAAAAGCACCCATTTTTTTGTAAATCCCAAACGCGTATTTGTCTCACTGCTGCCACAAAATAATCTGTGGATAAAATTCACCCTTGATAACAAAAGTAATTTATACAAGCATATTATCAGTTTACAATATGCCAATATAGCATCCATCGACTTCTTTACGCAGCAAAAGTCAAACGGCAGCCTTCAGCTTGTTTCTTCTACGGGCAACATGTACGTATTTGACCATAGAGAAGATGAAAGTGTTGTTTTTAATTTTTCAGTAAACCTGCCAAAGGACTCAGTAAAAACCTACTTTTTACATATAAAGAGTAACCACCCGGTAGAACTGCCGATTATTATCCATAGCGAAACGTCGTTTGTTAATACTTCCCTCACGCAAACACTAATTATAGGGGCCTACACGGGGCTTATCCTATCCATCTTATTGTATAATCTATTCCTGTTTTTTGCGGTAAGGGACAGGAGCTACGTTTACTATGTTATTTACCTTTTTTTCCTATTACTGGCGCAGCTCACCATTACTGGCTGGACGTTTAAATACCTTTGGCCATCCCATCCAGGCATTAACAGATACGCTTTATTATTTACATCATCATTTACAGGTGTTTCTGCAGCCATATTTGCCATTGCATTTTTGCATGTAAAAAGTTATTCAAAATTATTGTACTATGCGCTTTTGGCACTTTTGGGGCTTTATGCCATTTCGTTCCTGTTGTCTTTCAGGGCACAAGTAAATACCGCCTACGTAATGCTTAATTACACCGGCTTGTTTGGGGGTGTGCTAATTCTAATTGCATCCGGGTATATTGCACGTAAGGGTTACCGGCCCGCCTATTATTATTTTTTCGCTTGGTTTGTTTTTGCCGTGGGCAGGCAGGTGCTCTCGCTTCGAAACCTAGATATACTGCCCTATAACAACTTTACCAGCTACATTTTGTACATCGGGTCGGCCATAGAAGCTATCATGCTTTCGCTGGCCCTGGCGGATAGGATTAACGTATACAAAAAAGAGAAAGAGCAGTCCCAACTGGAAGCCTTGAATATTTCGAAGGAGAACGAGCGTTTGGTAAAAGACCAAAACATTACGTTGGAAAAAAAGGTACAGGAGCGCACCGAAGAATTGAGTGCTGCCCTAGTAAGTTTAAAAGACGCACAAACCCAGTTGGTGGATGCCGAAAAAATGGCTTCACTTGGCCAACTTACCGCCGGTATAGCGCACGAAATAAACAACCCCATAAACTTTGTAAAGTCGAACATTAATCCGTTAAGATTGGATATAAAAGACGTGTTTGACGTTTTTAGCCAGTACAACAGCCTGCACAACGTTAATGGCGACGTGCCTGCCTATAAAACCCAATTGCAGCAAATAGCCAAGTTTCAAAAAGACATTGACATAGATTTTATTAAAGAGGAAATTTTTCAGCTGATAAAGGGCATAGAAGACGGAGCCGAACGAACCGCTGAAATAGTTAGGGGCTTGCGTACTTTTAGCAGGCTTGATGAAAGCGAACTTAAAACAGTTAACATACACGATGGTATTGACAGCACCATTGTTTTAATACGCAATAACATACCTTTTGACGTACACCTTATAAAAAATTTTGGTGCAAAAGGCGACATAGAATGTTACCCCGGAAAACTGAACCAGGTTTTTATGAACATAATAACCAACGGGTTACAAGCCATAAATGCCAAAGCAGTTAAAACGGAGCATGAATCGGTTACGATAACCACAAAAGACATAGAAGACGACCGCATTGAAATTCGCATTGCTGACACCGGCATCGGGATGACCGAGGAAGTACGGCACCGCGTTTTTGAACCGTTTTTTACCACCAAGGATGTGGGGGAGGGAACAGGGCTGGGCATGGCCATTGTGTTTAAAATAATTGACAAACACCATGGCAAAATTGACATAGTTTCATCACCCGGAAATGGGGCCGAATTTATTTTAACGTTACCGCATTCGCAACCAATAACTTGATTAACTTTAGTATCCCATGACCAGCCAGGACAAAAAAATTAGGGTGTTGTACATTGATGACGAAAAAAATAACCTGTTATCCTTTCAGGCAAGTTTTCGCCGAATGTACCAAGTATTTACGGCCTCCTCCGCCGCAGAAGGTATGGGCGTGCTAAATAATGAAAAGGTGCATGTTATTATTGCCGACCAGCGGATGCCACATTCTACCGGTGTGGAGTTTTTTCAGGTGGTGCGCAATGCCTACCCCGACCCTATACGCATGTTATTGACTGGTTATACCGATGCGGAAGCCATTATTGACGCAATAAACAAAGGAGAAATATACCGGTATATTAAAAAGCCTTGGGATGAGTTTGAGTTGCAGAACGCCATACAAAACGCCTATGAAATTTACAGCACCAGGCTGTTACTAAAAAATAAGGTGTTTGAATTGGAGAAAACCAATGATGAGCTTAACCGTTTTGTGTACAGCACCTCGCACGACCTCCGTTCGCCGCTGGCATCGGTAATGGGCATACTCAACCTTGCCAAAATGGAGAATTCCGTTACCGACCCCAACAATTACATGGGTATGATTGAGACCTGTGTAAACCGGATGGATGTTTTTATACAAAAAATAATAGAATACTATAAAAGCATTCGGGTGGAGGACGAGAATAACAGCATTGAGTTTGTTAAGCTTATTGGTGAAAGCATTAGCATAGCACGTATGCAGAACCCCAATATTGACTTTTTGTTAGATATACAGCAGCCCGTAGAGTTTTTAAACGATTCATTCCGCCTGTCAGTGATATTGGATAACCTTATTAGCAATGCCGTAAAATACCAGAAAAACGCAGAGGTTAACCCCGTGGTAAAAATACGGGCAATCGTTACCAGCGAAAAAGCCGAGATAGAAATTGAGGATAACGGCATAGGTATACTGGAGCAACACCTGAACAATATTTTTAAAATGTTTTTCCGCAGCAGCAATAATGTAACCGGCCTGGGCATTGGCTTGCACATTGTAAAGGAAGCCCTCAGCCGCCTTGGCGGCGAAATAAGCGTGCGCAGCACCTACGGCGTTGGCACCATATTTAAAATAATGGTCCCTAACCGCACCGGTGTGCCTATTACGGTAGTGGAAAATATTTAGTGTACTGTACAAAAAATTGTCCTTGGTTGATAGTGCATAGTCCATGGCAGGAAGCTGCGTAGGTAAAACAGCACCATAAATAAAATTGTGCAAAAATGAGACAAAATGGTACACCACTTTTGCGTGTTTCGTTTTTCCGGAATGGTTAAAACAGCCAAAAGCGTGCAAATGCTTTGCAATATTTTTGCCAAGTTTTTAGCTGTGGGAGTTGCCCAAAGGGACATTTACGACATTAGAGACTGGTAACGAAATTCTGCGGCCAGCAAGGACGATTCCCTGCCTATTTTTTGTTACTTGCCTGCTATTAACCTATAAAAACTCTCCCCCATTATTGATATATTTTTTCCCACTAATATCGGCTATTTTGGGCGGATGTGGGAGTATGCAAGTTGCTTAAACTTGGAACACGATTTACCCAAAGTGCTGCTGCGGAGGGTGGATTTTTGGGATTAACGGGATGGGGATTTAAGCGGTCTATGGGCCATATATTAGCATTTGCCCCGCACCGGCTTAGTAAAAGCAACCTCACTCTTTCAGATTTTATTTTAAAATATCAAAACATATTATTATCTTTCTTAAACTAAATTGCGTCTCGGTAAAACACACGCCAAACGATTGATTTTCAAAATTCGATATTAATAGGATGAACAATTTTAAAGAAAAGGCAAACCTCATTTGGAGTATTGCAGACTTACTGCGCGGGCATTATAAACAGGCTGATTATGGCAAGGTTATTTTACCGTTAACGGTCTTGCGCCGGCTTGACCTGGTATTAGCCCCTACAAAACCCGCCGTGCTGGAGGCTTACCAAAAACATAAAGACAAAAAGCCTGAGGTGCTGGAACCTATACTTAACAGCGTGGCAAGGGTTAAATTTCACAACAGAAGCAGGTTTGATTTTAAACTATTGGCATCCGACCCAAACAACATCGCCGCCAACCTCCGCAATTACATCAACGGCTTTAGCATAAGTGCAAAGGAAATTATTGATTATTTCAGCTTTGAAGACCAGATAAAAAAATTAGACGAATACGACCTGCTGTATGTTATCATACAACGTTTTGCCGACCCGCAAACGGAGAAGAACTTTAAAGTGGACAACCCTTTGGACATGGGGTATGTTTTTGAAGAACTGATAAGAAAGTTTGCCGAACTATCCAACGAAACCGCAGGGGAGCATTTCACGCCAAGGGAAGTGATACGGTTGATGGTGAACCTGCTGTTTGTAAACGACCGGGATATTTTAAGGAAAGAAGGCATTGTAAAAACCCTGTACGACCCCGCCTGCGGCACCGGCGGCATGCTTTCAGTGGCAGAAGAGTACCTTTATGAGCTTAACCCCAATGCGAAACTTGAATTGTTCGGGCAGGAAATTAACCCCGAATCTTACGCCATCTGCAAATCGGATATGCTTATTAAAGGGCAGAACCCTGCCAATATAAAGTTTGGCAACACCTTTACCCAGGATGGTTTGGAAAGGGAAACTTTTGACTACATGCTTAGCAACCCGCCTTTTGGGGTTGATTGGAAAAAAGCCGAAAAATATATAAGGGATGAGTTTGCCAATAAAGGTTTTGGCGGCCGGTTTGGCGCAGGGGTGCCAGCCATAAGCGACGGCTCGCTGCTGTTTTTACAGCACATGGTTAGCAAGATGAAGCGCAGCAGCGGTGGCAGCCGCATAGCCATAGTATTTAATGGCTCCCCGCTGTTTAGCGGCAGCGCGGGCAGCGGCCCCAGCGACATACGCAAATGGATTATGGAGAATGATATGCTGGAAGCCATTATTGCAATGCCCGACCAGTTGTTTTATAACACCGGCATAGGCACTTATATTTGGATTGTTACGGACCGCAAAAACAAAGAGCGCAAAGGCAAGGTGCAGTTGATAAATGCCACCGGCAGCGACAAGGATGATAAAGACAACCCATACTATATAAAAATGTTACGTAGCCTTGGCAACAAGCGCAAGGAAATTGGCGACGGCAAGGATGGCAAGCCCGATCAGGTTAAAGCCATAACCGAGCTATATGGGGCATTTAAGGAGAATGATTATTGTAAAATTTTTGACAACGCAGATTTTGGCTACAGCCGTATTACCGTTGAACGGCCAAAACGGAATGAAGCAGGGGATATTGAAAAGGACCGCAAGGGCAACCCTGTACCCGACGCCGATCTGCGGGATTATGAAAACATACCGTTGAAAGAAGATATTGAAACCTATTTTAAACGCGAAGTATTGCCGCATTTGCCCGATGCATGGATTGACCACGGCAAAACCAAAATTGGCTATGAGATAAATTTTACAAAATATTTTTACAGGTACAAACCATTGCGCAGCCTGGAAGAAATACGCAAACAGATACTGGCATTGGAGAAAGAAACAGAGGGGATGATTGCGGAGGTGCTTAAATAAAAAATCCGGCTTCATCACCAGCATCTTATCTGGGACAGGAAAATCATGGACCGTATGATGTAAATACACAAATATTTAGCAAAGGTGAATACAATAATTTCATTAAAGACGATATAATAGGAAAGCCCCATCGGGGCGAAATTTTGGTAGCAGCAAGAAAAGTATAAAATTTCAAAAAGGCCCAGGGGGCCGACATTTTCGTTATGCCTAATACATATTCACAAATATCAATCCATAGCGTGTTTGCTGTACAAAACAGGGGTAATTTTATTGTAAGCGGTTGGCGCGACGATTTGCATAAATATATTGCCGGCATTATTGCCGAAAAAGGGGCAAAACCCTTGGCGGTTGGCGGCTGGAAAGACCATGTGCATATATTTTTTGGCATGCCTGTTACCACCTGCATCTCCGATTTTGTGGGTGCCGTAAAAGCAAGCAGCAGTAAATGGGTTAACGACCAACAATTGGTTAAAGGCAAATTTCAGTGGCAATCGGGGTATGGTGCATTCTCTTATGCCAAAAGCCAAAGGGATGTTGTTATACAGTATATTATGAACCAGGAACAACACCATAAAACAAAAACATTTAAAGAAGAATACTTAAAAATGCTTACCGATTTTGAGGTGGATTACGAAGACAAATACCTGTTTGAGTTTTATGATTGAGGGTATAAAAATGTCGCCCCGATGGGGCTTAGAGGTGTTTATGAGATAGAAACTTGGCTACCAAAATATCGACCCTATGGGCCTGAAAGACAGGCGGTTTTGATATAGTTTGGTTGCCAAGTGACGTTTTGCGACTGACTAATGGCATTATCAGAAAAAGTGATTACAGCAGGACAATCACTTTTGAAATCTGTTGCTTTTTTAAAGCCGCAGCGCGGCGGCATTTTGGTAGAAGCCGAGCAATCGATTATGGGAAAAAGCCCTCCGCGGCGGGGCTTGGTGAATGTGTATGAGATATAATTTGGCTACCAAAATATCGGCCCTATGGGCCTGAAATACAGGCGGATTTGTTAGCGTTTGGTTGCCAAGTGACGTTTTGCGACTGACTAATGGCATTACCAGAAAAAGTGATTACAGCAGGACAATCACTTTTGAAATCTGTTGCTTTTTTAAAGCCGCAGAGCGGCGGCATTTTGGTAGAAGCAGAGCAATCGATTCGGAAAAAAGCCCGGTAAGGGCGACATTTTTGGGTTGATTTTAAATTTTATGATTGAAGGTATAAAAATGGCGCCCAGATGGGGCTTGGTGAATGTGTATGAGATATAATTTGGCTACTACTACCAAAATATCGGCCCTATGGGCTTGAAAGGCTGGTGGATTTGCTATAGTTTGGTTGCGATATAAAGTTTTGCCGCCAAGGATGGCAGTGCCAGAAAAAAGGCAATTAACAACGAGAAATTACTTTTAAACTTGTAACTACATAAAGCCGCAGCGCGGCGGCATTTTGGTAGAAGCAGAGCAATCGATTAGGGGAAAAAGCCAGATAAGGGCGACATTTTTGGGTTGTTTGTCTCTTATGATTGAGGTGTAAAATGTCGCCCCTAAGGGGCTTCGGGATAACGATGAAATAAAAAATTGGCTACCAAAATATCGGCCCTATGGGCCTGAAAGACAGCCGGATTTGTTAGCGTTTAGATGCCATATAAAGCTTGTTTACTGAAGATAGCATCGCAATTGATGCTAACAACAAAACCTTTTATTGCAAAACAGCCAGTTGAAAAAAATGAAATAATGAAGCGTTACGAAAAATATAAACAAACAGATATTGAATGGATTGGCGAAATACCGCAGCATTGGGAGGTGAAGAAATTGAAGTATTTGGCGTTGGTTCAGCCAAGTAATGTAAATAAAAAGTCTGTTGATGGCGAAACCCCGGTTTTACTATGCAATTATATGGATGTTTACAAAAATAATTTTATTGATAGTTCAATAAAATTTATGGAAGCAACAGCCACCCAAAACGAAATAGAAAAATTTATTTTGAAGAAAGGCGATGTGTTGGTGACGAAGGATTCTGAAACCCCCGATGATATAGCCAATCCTGCTTATGTAGTTAGAAATTTCGAAAACGTAATATGCGGTTATCATTTAACCCAGATACGTGCAAATAAAGACTTGGCGGGCAAATATTTGTTTAGGCTATTTCAAGAACACACATTTAAGGCACAGTTTGAGGTGGCAGCCAATGGCGTAACAAGGTACGCTTTGAGTGTTAATGATTTTGCCGATGCTTTTATACCCTTGCCCCCTTACAATGAACAAACCGCCATTGCCAATTATTTGGATGAAAAAACGGCACAAATAGATACATTGATTGCCAATAAACAACGGCTAATTGAATTGTTGAAAGAAGAACGGATGGCGTTTATAAATGAGGCCGTAAGTGGGGAAGGCAAGAATTGGGAGAATAAGAAGTTATCTCATGGCTTTAAGAAGATAGGCAGCGGTACCACGCCTGCTTCGGGCAACGATATTTATTACAATGGCACAATAAATTGGCTGCAGACAGGTGATTTAAACGACGGAGAAATAAATTCAACGAACAAAAAAATTACCGAAAAGGCAGTTGAAGATTATTCATCCCTAAGGGAATATCCAAAAGGGAGTTTAGTGATTGCTATGTACGGAGCCACTATTGGAAAAGTCGGGATACTTAATATTGCTACAACAACAAATCAAGCGTGCTGCGTTCTTTCCGAGCCAACTTCTTTTAATATTATGTTTGTTTTTTACTGGTTTTTGGGAAATAAAGATTTTATAGTTTCAAAATCATATGGAGGCGGCCAACCAAATATAAGTCAAGAACTTATAAGGGGGTTACGTTTACCTTGTCCAACCATAGTGCAGCAGGTTGTAATTGTTAAGAATATCCAAGCCGAAGTAAATCGTATCGACAGCATTATTTCAAAAATAGAGCAAGAGATAGAATTAATGCTTGAATACCGTACAGCATTAGTAAGTGAAATTTTAATGGGCAAAATAAGGGTAACTGACGTATCCACAGTTATCGAAATGCCATCAAAGCAGGTGGCTTTGGCGGCAGAGATAATGAGCCAGTTGTATGAAGAAAAATCTTTCGGAAGGGTTAAATTTCAAAAGATTCTATATTTATGTGAATATGCCTGCAATTTGGAAGGCATGGAATCAAATTATTGTAAGGCGGCGGCGGGGCCATTGGACGAAGAACTGCTTACGAAAATTGAAAAAGAATTAAAACGACTGCAATGGGTTGATACTTCTTCATCCCCTTCAACTAAATTTAAAGAACGGATCAACTACTCGTTAATGCCTAAATTAAATGATTACAAAAAGTGGTACGCTAAATATTGGTCAGGCAATAACGAAAACATTCAGCATATTATTGGTCTTCTGCGTTTTGCGAATTCAGAAAATTGCGAAATGATAGCAACATTATTTGCAGCATGGAACGATTTAATAATAAAAGCATATGGTGCCCCAAGTGACAGCTTGATTATAAAGGAAGTATTTGAATGGCATGAGCGTAAAAAACGCCTAACTAAGGAGCAATGGCAAAAGGAGCTTGATTTTATGCGTAAACAAAATATTATACCCAAGGGATTTGGAAAACTTACAATTGCTTGATGAATAACAATACCCACCTTGAAAGCACGTTTGAATCTGCGATTATTGACAGCCTTTGCAACAACGGCTGGGAGCATAGCGAGGCGTATGATTTCAGCAAAGATTTGGCGTTGGATAAAAAAGCAGTACTATCATTCATACAATTATCGCAACCCAAGGATTGGGCAAAATTAACGGCTTATTACAAAGAGGACGCCGAGAGCAAGTTTTTTCAAAGACTTTTTAAGGAGCTTGATTTACGCGGCATGCTGGATGTGTTGCGCCATGGTATTACGGACAGTGGCATAAAATTTAAACTGGCCTATTTTAAGCCAGACAGTACCCTTAACGCAGAAACTATAAAGCAATATAGATATAACAAACTATATGTAACAAGGCAGGTGTATTTCAGCACCAAAAACAATAAAAGCATTGATTTGCTGTTGGCCCTTAACGGCCTGCCCGTGGCCACTATTGAACTTAAAAACCACTTTACCGGCCAAACAGTAAACGAGGCCATGGAGCAGTACCGCACTGCGCGTGATTCCCGGGAACTGTTATTCCTGTTTAAAAAAAGGGCGTTGGTGCATTTTACGGTTGACCCTGACGAGGTGTACCTTACCACCAAGTTGGATAATGTAAACACCCGTTTTATACCCTTTAACAAGGGCTTTAATAATGGCGCTGGAAACCCACCTGCCCAAAACTACTTAACGTACCGGGTGGCGTATTTTTACGAGGAGGTATTGCAGCCAGATAGTTGGTTAGAAATTATCGGGCGTTTTTTACACATACAAAAAAAAGCCTATAAGGTTGATGGCAAGGAATATTACCGGGAGGAATTATTGTTCCCTCGGTACCATCAAATTGATGTGGTGCGCAGGCTTACCGCCAGTGCCAAAGCCATCGGCGCGGGGCATAATTACCTTATACAGCACTCCGCAGGCAGCGGCAAAAGCAATTCCATCGCGTGGCTGGCCTATCGTTTAAGCAGCGTGTATAATGCTGACGATGCCCGCGTATTTGATTCTGTGATAGTGATTACCGACCGCAACGTGCTTGACCAGCAGCTACAAAACACCATATACCAGTTTGAGCATAAGCAGGGCGTGGTGCTACCCGTGGAAGACAATGCCGAACAGTTAGCCAATGCCATAAAAAGCGGGGTGAATATTATCATCACCACCTTGCAAAAATTTCCGTTTGCCTTAAGGCACCTGTCCGAAATACCCGATAGAAACTATGCGGTTATTATTGACGAAGCCCATAGCAGCCAAGGCGGCGAGGCCAGCCGCAAAATGACGGAGGCATTGGCCGGCAAAAATGTAACACCGGAGGAGGCAGAAACAATTGAAGCCACCATTGAGAACGAAGAAAAAGATGAAGAAGATATTATTAGGGAGGTAATACAAAAAAGGGGGCCGCAAAAAAACATCAGTATTTTTGCCTTCACTGCCACACCTAAAGCCAAAACGTTGGAAGTGTTTGGCAACACGGATGCAGCAGGCAAGCCAAAGCCCTTCCATCTCTACTCCATGCGGCAGGCCATTGAAGAAGGCTTCATATTGGATGTGTTGAAAAACTATACTTCTTACAAAGAATACTATCAGTTCTCCAAAGAAATTGAAGACGACCCCTTGCTAAACAAAGGCAAGGCCGTTAAGGCCATCGGCAAGTTTAAATCGCTGCACCCGGTTAGCATCGCCCAAAAAACAGCCGTAATGGTGGAGCATTTCAGGCATATCACCATGAAAAAAATAGGCGGCAAGGCAAAAGCCATGGTGGTAACAGCATCACGCAAGCATGCCCTGCGCTACTACTTGGAATTTATTGATTACATAAAAGAAAAAGGCTACGACCAAGAACCCAACAGGATAAGGGCACTGGTTGCTTTTTCAGGCTCATTGGTAGACGATTTTTACCCCGATGGGGTTACGGAGGCCGAACTGAACGGCTTTGGCGAGAGGGAGCTGCCTGAAAAATTTGAATCAGAAGACTACCAAGTGCTATTGGTGGCAGATAAATACCAAACTGGTTTTGACCAGCCACTGCTGCACACCATGTATGTTGATAAAAAGCTGTCCGGGGTTAAAGCAGTGCAAACACTGTCGCGCCTAAACAGAACCTGCCCCGGTAAGGAAGATACGTTTATTTTAGACTTTGCTAACGACAGGGAAACGATTATCGAATCGTTCCAGCCCTATTACGAGCTGACCACCATGGTGGAAAAAACCGACCCCAACCATTTGTACGACTTAAAGGGGAGGCTGGATGTTGCCAATGTGTATTACCAGTCGGAAGTTGATGCGTTTGCGAGAGTGTTTTACAAGCCCGGCAATACATCCATAAAAGACCAAGGCGAGATGTACGCCCACATTGACCCTGCCGTTGACCGGTTTAAGCTAATACCCGAAGAACCACAAGATGAATTTAAGAACGGGTTAACCGCATTTGTGCGCTTATATTCTTTTCTATCGCAAATAATGCCGTTCCAAGATGTGGATTTGGAAAAGCTTTATTCCTACGGGCGTTTTTTGTTGAACAAACTGCCCAAAAGCGATTATACGGAACGGCTGAAGTTAGACAATGAAGTGGCACTGGAATATTACCGGCTGCAAAAAATTGGAGAAGGTGATTTGGTATTAAAGGTGCAAGGCGAACAGGCACTTGACCCCACTACGGAGGCGGGATTGAGCAGGGCCAAAGAAGAAAAAGAAAAGCTTTCCAATATTATCGGGGTGCTGAATAAAAAATATGGCACTGATTTTACCGATGCAGACAGGCTTTATTTTGCACAGTTAGAACAAGCTTTGTATGAGAACGACGATTTGAAAAAGCGTGCGCAAAACAATCCTATCGAAAATTTCAAATATGCTTTTGAGGATGTGTTTATACAAACCCTCATCGACCGCATGGAAGCCAACCAGGAAATATTTGATAAACTAATGGAAAACTCCGACTTTAAAACCGACGTGAAGGAATGGTTAACCAAAAAAATATACCAGCGTTTTAATGACAAAGAAGTTGCTTAAACATGCCGCCGCCTACGGAGCTTAGGGATACCCAATTTATTTTGTTCGCTGGCCTCTGCATCCTTTTCAATCGGTGCAGCCCATAGGACGGTGCTCCCATGCTCCCCATTGTTCCAACCGCCCCAGTGAGTGACACAACTGCCGATGCTATGAAAAGCCACCGCCGGGTCGCCAAGTAATTAGCCAACCTAATACCCCGCCAAACTATCATCCCCCCTAATATCTGCGGCGGCCTCGCGCTGGCCGTTGGGCAATATCTTTATTAGTTCTGTGCGGCCTATCCCTCCGCGGTTGCGTGTTTTGTAGCCCATAGCTTCTAAGGCGGCTTTTACCTCGGGCGAAAAACCTTTTTCAATCATCACTTCGTCTGGCAGCCACTGGTGGTGGAATTTTGGTTTGTTAACCGCATCTTGGGCACTCATGCCAAAATCAACCACATCCACAATGCTTTGGTATACCGATGTGGGTATGGTAGTGCCGCCGGGCGTGCCAACCACCATAAAAGGTTTGTTGTTTTTTAGCACCAGCGTGGGCACCATGCTGCTTAACATACGCTTGCCCGGGGCTATGGCGTTGGCATCGCCGCCTAGGGCACCGTACATGTTGGGCACGCCGGGTTTAACGCTAAAATCGTCCATCTCGTCGTTAAGTAAAAAGCCCGCGCCGCCTACCACGGTTTTGCTGCCGTAGCTGTTGTTGAGGGTGGTGGTAACAGCCGCCATGTTGCCGTCGCCGTCAATAATACTTATGTGGGTAGTTTCCTCACTTTCGTGGGCTGTGCCGGCCTTTATGTCTGCGCTTTTTGATGCGTGGGCGCTGTCATAATCTTTCATACGGGTTGCCAAATAAGCGTCGCTCATCAACGTTTTTTGCGGCACTTTCCAAAAATCGGGGTCACCCATGTGTTCGGCGCGGTCGGCATAGGCGCGGCGTTCGGCTTCTATCATCAACTGGGTACTGCGCACGCTTTCAAAACCGTATTGGTTCATGGGGTATTTTTCAACCATCTTCAACATCTGGGCTATCAATATGCCGCCGCTGCTCGGTGGCGGAAAACTCACCACATCATACCCACGGTACTTAAACGTAATGGGTGTGCGTGCCTTGGCCACGTAGTTCTTAAGGTCGTCGTAGCTCAATATGCCGTTGCCGCGCTGCATTTCCTCCACAATCAATTTGGCTGTTTCGCCTTCATAAAAACCTTTTGCGCCGTTATCCCTTATGCGGGTTAGTGTGGCTGCCAGTTCAGGTTGGTACAGTGTGTCGCCCTCCTTCCAAGGGGTGTTTTTAACAAACGCTGTGGGGCGCGTGTTGAACTTTAAAAACTCCCCCTTCAGCTCGTTAAACTCTTTGGCCTGCCGGGCAGAAATCACATACCCCTTCTCGGCCAGGTCAATGGCAGGCTGTATCAGTTCGGCAAAAGGCAGTTTGGCAAATTTATGGGTGGCAAACACGCCGCCCACGGTGCCAGGCACGCCGCTTGAAAGATGCCCGTCTTGCGATAGGGCCATTTGTGGGTTGCCGTTTTTATCCAGGTACATGTCGCGCGTGGCCTTTGCAGAGGCCATTTCGCGGTAATCGATGGTAATTAGTTTGCCGTCGCTTTTGCGGGCGGTTAAAAAGCCACCGCCGCCAAGGTTGCCTGCTGCGGGGTGTACCACCGCCAAGGTTAATTGCGTGGCTATCATTGCATCAAAGGCATTGCCGCCACGCCGCATTACCGCCACGCCCACCTGGCTGGCCAACGGGTGCGCACTGGCTACACAGGCCTTGCTGAAAGTAACCGACTTTACGCTTTGGTAATGGTAGGGGTCAACCTGCTTGCCGGGGCCCACAATGCCGCTTTTGTTTTGTGCGATGCTGAAAAAGCCCGCCAGTAACAGGGGGGCAATTATATACAATGGCTTCATAGGTAACAAATTTATGGGTTTGGGCGGCTTTTGGGGCAAAAAATTGTGTAGCGGCTGTTTTTTTGGAAAGGCCTCGCTCCTCAATTGTAAAAAGCAATCGGTTAACGTACAGTACCCTCCAAGCCAGCACATAAAAAATCCGGGCAGCCAGCATAAAGCCAGCCACCCGGATGAAAACTCACATTAATCAAACCTATCTACTTGGCTGGTATTATATCAATAATAACCGTCCTGTTGTAAAATCGTTTTTCGGGAAAGTCATTTTCAAACGGCGCTAGGTTTTCGTCTTCGCCAAAACCGTATGTTTCAAATGTAACCCCCTGTTTACCTGCGGCCAACAATGCGCGTTCAATAATTTTTTGCGCACCGTTCGCCCTTTCGCGGCTTAGGCTGAGGTTATGTCAACCCGGCGGTCGCCTTCGGGCAGCAATGCCAGCTCTTTGGTGCCACCCGGCTGTTCACTGGGTATCAGTGGCTTGTCGCGGCCTTCGGTGCTTATGCGTGCGCCGTCAATGCCAAAGTTAGTTACTAGGTAGGCTTTAACATTCTCAGCCAACAACTTGCCTTCCACAGGGTTTTTGTTAGATGCGCCAGCCAATTCGATGGTGCTTTGGGGGTTTGTGCGCAGCCTGTCGCCTACAATGTTCAGTATGTTGTAATAAACAGCCATTTGCCTTGCTGAACGGCCATAGTTTAAATTAATGGGCTGGCCTTGTTGTAACTGTGCTTCTTTAAACGCAGTGGCATCTGGCTGGCTTAGCACTACATAACGCGTTGGTATATCGGTTGAACCCATGTCGAAAAACACCGAGTTACGCAACGGAAAGGTTTCTTTAACCTGCCTGTTAAGCGGTACCACCTTGGGGCCGCGCACAGAAAACTGCAGGCTTTTTTCAACAATGGTCACTGGTGGCGGTGGGGCCAATATGCCCGTGGCGATAGGGGTAAATGGCGCAGGCGGTTTTGGGCCCGTGCCAAGTTTTAGCGCAATGCCCGTGCGCAGGGTGGCAAGAGACCAAGACTCAAAGGAGCCCAAAGTCGGTTTGGAAGGAAGCAAAAGGCGACAGGGTTAGCTTTTTGTTTCAACGGGCCATTTTTATAGCTTACATTAGCCTGTTACAAATTTTGCGTTTATACAAAAAAACATCTATATGATTACCCTTTTAGTATTGTTTGCAGTGTTACTTGTCGCCTCCCTTGTTGCCAGGGCCCGGTTTATTAAAAATTTTAAACAAAACGGCCACGACTACCTAACCAGTTGGATAAAGGCTGCGGGCATCGCCGCTTGGTTATGTTTGGCATTGATTGTTATTACCGCCGCTTCAAATGCCTTTTATTCGGTTAACTCGGGCAATATCGGCGTAGAAAAACTGTTTGGCAAGGTGCTGGATGAAAGAGTACCCGAGGGGCTGAACACCATCAACCCGTTTGTTACCGTGGAAGAGATGACACTGCGCACCCAAAGCTATACGATGAGTGCCGTTTCAAACGAAGGGCAGGTAAAGGGCAACGATGCCATCGACATTATTACCTCCGACGGGTTAACGGTTACCGTGGAGCTGTCTGTGCTGTTCAGGCTTAACCCCAACGCGGCATCCTGGGTGTTTAGAAGTTTTGGGCCCGATTACGTAAGCCAGATTGTACGGCCCGCCATACGAAGCAGCGTACGCGACATATTTTCCAAATACAACTCACAGGACCTTTATTCCACCAAACGCGAGGAAGCCACCCAAAAAGCCCAGCAGCATTTGCAGGATGCCATTGACCAGCTGACCAAACGCAGCGGATACGGCCTTGAGGCAATTTTAGTGGAAAACGTGCTTACGCGGGATATTAAGCTGCCCGATGCCGTAAAAAATGCTATTGAAAACAAAATAGCTGCGCAACAGCAGGCTGAGCAGATGGAGTATGTGATTCAGAAAGAGCAAAAAGAAGCGGAAAGGAAAAGAGTGGAGGCCCAGGGCATTCGCGATTTTCAAACAACGGTATCGCAAGGCATCAGCCCGCAATTGTTGCAGTGGAAGGGTATTGAAGCCACTACGGAACTGGCAAAATCGGCCAATGCAAAAGTGGTTGTGATAGGGAGCGGAAAAGACGGGCTGCCCATAATATTTGACTCAAAGCAGTAACTGGCGCAAGGTTTTACCGGGTGTGTTTTAAAAAACTTGCTTCATAAATAAAGCCCCGCTTAGGCGGGGTTTTTCTTTGGGTTTATACCGTGCCTATTGGATAAACGGTTGCTTAAAAAAGATTACCCTGCGGCAGTTAAGCAAAGCGATAATTGCATAAATTGTGCAGCTTCGTTACCCCGAAGCCACCATTATTACCATGAAACAATTGCTTATCGCCAGCCTGCTGTGTGTTGTTGCCTTTAGCTGCAAGCAGCAGCCCCAGCCAACCAACAAAGTAACCATAGGCACCATAGACAGTATTTATTCGCCAGTGCTGAAAGAATATAGAAAAATTTGGGTGTACGTGCCAGACCAAGGCAGCACGGCAAATAATAACAAACAAAAATACCCGGTATTGTACCTGCTTGATGGTGATGCACATTTTTCATCGGTAGTGGGTATGTTGGAGCATTTGAGCAACAGTGCCGTTTGCCCAAAAATGATTGTGGTGGCCATACCCAACACCGACCGCACACGCGACCTTACCCCCACCCATGTGGTTGGCGGCCTTTATATGGACAGTGCTTCGTCCAAAACTTCCGGCGGCGGCGAGGCTTTTTTGCAGTTTATTGAAAAAGAACTGATGCCGCATATTGATTCGGCCTACCCTACCGCGCCCTACAAAATGCTGGTGGGGCATAGCTTTGGCGGCTTAACAGTGATGAACACTTTTGTACACCACAATAACCTTTTTAATGCCTATGTGGCCATAGACCCCAGCATGTGGTGGGACAAGCAAAAGCTGCTTAACGAAGCCCAACAGGCCCTGCAAAAAAACAATTACAAAGGCAAAAGCCTTTATCTAGGCATAGCCAATACGATGGAGGAGGGGATGGATACCGCACGCGTGAAATTAGATACCACCGACGGCACCATGCACATACGAAGCATATTAAAACTGCGCGACTACTTTGTACAAACCCAAGCAAAAAACGGCCTGCATTTTAGCTACAAATATTATGGGGATGACAACCATGGCTCGGTGCCGCTGATTACCGAATATGAAGGCCTGCGCTCCATTTTTAATTTTTATAAATTAACCCTGCGCAACATCTACTTTTTTGACTCAACGGTTCGGCTAGATTCCATCATTGACGCACATTACAAAAACATATCTGCGCAATTTGGTTTTACCGTTAAACCACCGGAGGATTTAGTGAATGAATTAGGTAACAATTTTTTGCAACAAAAACAACTTGGCAAAGCCGGCCGTTTGTTGGCACTAAATGTAGCCAATTACCCCGAAAGCTTTAACGTGTATGACTCGCAGGGCGACTACTACGTGGCCATTGGCAACAAAGCCAACGCCGCCGAGTGTTATAAAAAATCGCTCGCCATAAAACAAACACCTGAGACCAAAAAGAAATTAGATGGGTTGGGGAAATGATGGAGGGGCTGGCTGCAGTATGCAGGTTGCTGGGTAAAGAGCGAAAAAGGCTGAAGGTAAAATACACGGCACGTTGAAGTGTGCCTGTACAAATAAAGCGAAGCAGGTTACTACCGATCTTGTAAAACCAAACATTGCATTTACCATTTAAAATAAGTATGGATACCAGCGAGCAATACATAGCATGCCAGCCTGCCGAAAGGCAAGCCTTGTTATCGGGCCTTCACCGGGTGATAGTTGAAAACGATACCACGGTTACGCCAGTTGTTGAGCCAATGATGGGCAAGGAAATGATTATTTATAAAGGCCGGGGGATGATGAAATACGCTTTGGCAAGTGTAAAAAATTACATGTCGTTACATGTGCTGCCTATGTATGGCTCGGCGGTATTGTATGCCAAATACAAAGCCCTTTTACCCGAGGCTAATTTTCAAAAAGGCTGCATCAACTTTAAGAATGCCAGTGAAATATCCGTAGAAGAAATAAAACATTTAATAATCGATTGCTCTACGATTGACATGGTTAAGATACGTGAAGACTACCTGGCTAGTAAAAAAACAACCCTTGTAAAAAAATAGTATTGGTATTTTAGCATAGGCGTAATTTTTTCATCGGCTGTAAGCCATAGTCGCATAATTCGTTTTGGTCATTCGCTGCAACACTAGGCCCCCGAATGCAGGCCTAAAAGTAACTTATAGCCCTTCCAGCTTTTGTCGCAATGCCAGTTTATCTGCCTGTGTCTTTGCCAGTGCAATGGCATTTTCAAATCCCATTTTCGCTTTGGCCGTGTCAATGCCTGTATACAGGTACCCTAACAAGGCGTAGTAAAAGGCGTTAGTGTTCAATTGCAGCTTTTCGGCTTCAATAATGGCAGCGTGCTTGCTGTTGGCCTTAGCCAACGCATAGGTTCTGTTTAACGCCGCAATAGGCGAGTATTCAACCTGCAGCAGATGGTTGTGTAATTGCAGTATGTTTTCCCATTTATCGGGGGTGTCGGCTTTTACGGTATACCAGTAGGCGATATTGGCCTCAATATGGTATTTTGTAAGGGCGTTGCCTTGGGATGCTTTGCGAAGGTAACGCGCGCCTTTTTCAACCAGCGTAGCATCCCAAAGCGTTTCATTCTGGTCATCGTAAAACACCAACCCACTCGGGTTTGTTTTACGGGCCTTAAACCGCGATGATTGGAAACACATTAGCGCCAACAATGCATTTACGGCGGGCAGGTTGGTGGTCTCGTTTCCAAGCAATAAATACGTTAGCCGCATGGCTTCCAAGCATAGGTCTTCACGCAGCACCTCATCGTGGCTTTCGGAGTAATAGCCTTCGCTGTATAGTAGGTATAGCGTAATCAGCACCCCGCCAATTCTTTTGGGTATTTCGGCCTCTCTTGGAAATTCGATGTCCACTTTTTCATCCCGCAGCTTCTCTTTGGCTCTAAAAAGCCGTTTGTTAATGGTTTCTTTATTGGTTAAAAAGGCGGTGGCAATTTCATCTATGCCAAAGCCGCATAGCACACGCAGGGCAAGGCCTACTTGTGCTTCGGTTGGTATGGCCGGGTGGCAAACGGCAAACAACATTTGCAACTGGCTGTCAGTGATGTTTTTTTCGGTAAGGTCAATGTGTATGCCATCATCACGCTGCATCGCCTTTTGTAGCCCAGGTGCTACTTTTACCGTAAACGCTTTGCTTCGGGCTATGTGGCTGGCAGCCTTGTTTTTTGCCACGGCATATAGCCATGCCACTGGGTTTTCGGGCACGCCACGGTAAGGCCAGGTTTCCAAGGCCGCCAGAAAGGTATCGCTGGCAATGTCTTCCGCAACTTGCAGCTGGGCTATGCCAAAAAGCTTGCATAAAACGGCCGTTATTTTGGTAAATTCCGTCCTAAACAAATTTGGTATCAATGGCTGCTGATGCATGGCATATGAGGCAGGTAACAGTTAACAAAAAGGTTGAATTTGCAAACAAGGCATTGGCCTACAAACCTTTGGTGTAAGCTTGCCAAAGCCCAGTAAATCGGCTGCTCGTTAGTGCATGTATAGGTTCAGCGTTAGGTATAGCACCCCTGAAAAAAAGGCTGCCTTCAACCCTCGCTTGTGTTTATTGGGTGCTTTGTGTCCGGGCAATTTTGCGCACTTCTACGCTGTTGCCTGCGCCTTGCAAAACGGGGCTGCCTTTGGCAAATTCAACCGCTTCCTCCACGCTGTCGGCTTTTACAATAATAAAGCCGCCAATGGTTTCTTTTATGGCACCAAACGGGCCGTTTGTTACCACGTTATTGTGCCACACCACGCGTGCATCGTCAAAGGGTAAACCTGTGCCGCTGGTAAATTTGTTTTGGGCGGCAATGCCGCCAATCCAATCCATGGTTTGTTTCATCCATACTTGTATCTGTTCGGGGGATGCAACCTTGCCGCCGTCTTCATGCCTGAAGATTAAGATAAATTCGTCCATTTTTTTGTGTTTTATTGCTGGCCATATGGCCGCTGGTGATTGAATGTAAACATTTCAATCTATACGTCAATTGGCATGGGCAGAATTGGACAAGTTTTCGTAATTTTTTTTCTGGCTTGTGTTTGCCCAAAAGCAGTAATTGCCTGGTTCCAGATTAAGATAAAGGGCATAGAAAACACCAACAATGATTTCTGGGGTTTATATTGGTAACAGCGGCTAACCCTTTATCAAGTGCTTGTTAAACCCAGCCGCCACCAATTGTTCATAGGCATCCCAAACATCATCGGGGATGGTCTGGTAAATTTGAAAGCCCATTGCAGGGTATATTTTTATGCGTTGCAGGTCGCCCACCATAATATTCACCAGGTAATCCAACGGGATTTCTTCGGTGGCATAATCTCCAAAAGCTATCTGCGGGCTGGTGACGGCTATTTTTTTGCCAGGCCAGTTTTTTTCAAAAGTGGCATAGGTACGGCGTTCCATATATGGCTTTTGCACCAAAATGAACGATTCGGGCTGCAAGCCCTTTTGGGCCAGCAGGGCCTGCGTGAACTGCACATTTTCACCCGTGTTGGTCGACATGTTTTCTATTAAAATATCTTCCGGCGGAACACCCATTTTTACTGCGATGGCAGCAAATTTATCAGCTTCTTTTTCGGTCCAAACGTCTTTGGTAAAATTGCCCAGCCCACCGGAGAATATTAGCAAGGGTGCCCAGCCTTGCAGGTAAAGCTCGGCTGCGCGCTCTGCAACGCGCAGGTCATGGCTGCCCAAGGCCATAATGCAATCAGCCTTGGCCAAGGCGTGGTTCATGTGCATATAATCCCACAGCTTTTCGGCCAGCAGTTCTATGTTGTTGGGTATCATACTAACGAATTTAGTGCAACATTCGCAAAACCCCGGAGGGGTTGATTGTGAATAGCCCCGGATGGAATCCGGGCGAAATAAAGTTCAACTTTACCAAGTCTAAGCATTGTATACGCCTGTTGGTGTTACGAAGTGTGTATATACGTTTATTGCCGCAATTATACCACAATGCCTTTTCCAAATAGCCAAACGCGGCTCAATACGGCAATTATTTGCCGTACTGTATGCGGTAAATGTAGCCACCGCCGTCATCTGCTACATAAATGGCACCGTCTGGCCCTTGCGCAAGGCCGCAAGGTTTGTGCTTGGGGCCTGTGGTGGCATTTTCATAGCCTGCACCGGCAAAATCATCGGCAAAAATTTCCCATTTGGGGGAGGGCTTGCCGTTTACAAACGGCACAAACGCAATAAGGTAGCCCTTTTTAAGTTCAGGCGATTTACCGTGGAAGGCAATAAAGGCACCGTTTTTATACCGTGCAGGAAAGGTGCTGCCGGTGTAAAACAGCAGGCCGTCTGCCGCCAAGTGCGCGGGGAAGGCCGCCACGGGGTCCTGCGCGTTGGCGCCGCCAGTTTTTTTACCATCGCCGCCGTACTCGGGGGCTAGTATTTTTTTATGCTGGTATTGGTCGTAATACACGTAGGGCCAGCCTCCGTTGCTGCCTTGGTGCAGCTCATACATGGTTTCGGCAGGCAGCAGGCTGGCCTGTTGTTCCGTGTACAGTTGGGGATATAAATCGTGCAATTGGTCGCGGTTGTGCTGCATTACAAACAGGCTGTTTGTGTGGGTGTTCCAGTTAATGCCCACTATGTTTTTAAGGCCGGTAGCATAACGCACACCGTCTTTGTACGTTTGGCCAGGTTTGCTGGCACTAAACTGCCACACGCCGCCAGCGGAATCTAACACAGGGCAGGGGTTGGGTGCCACTAGGGATTTGCCGGCTAAACACGCATTTACATACGAGCCTACCACCACGTATATGTGGCCGTTATTGTCCAACGTGATGGCTTTGGCATTGTCCCTGTCCCTATCAAGCAGGCCGGTGATGATTTTTTCGGGTGCCTCAGTATTTTTAACCTCGCCTTTCTCATCCAAGGCATACCGGAACACCTCGCTGTTGGAGGAGGCGTACAAGTAGCCCTCTTTCACAAACACGCCGGTGCCGGGGTAGTTGGCAAAACCGTTCTCGGCATCAAAGCCGCCGTTTTTTTCTGTGGCTGCCATATGCCATATGCCTTTGCCATTTTTAAGCCAGCCCAGCTTTACATATATGCTGCCTTGCTTGGTAACGGCAATATGGCGTGCACCGTCAACACCTGTTGCCAGTACGCTGGCCGTAAAGCCCGACGGCAGTTTTAAGCCTGCCTCAGGCAGGGGTTTAACTGCCGCTTTCTTTTTTGTGGCACCGCCGCCCGCAAAAACCATACCTGTGCACACTAACGCAACGCTGGCCGAAAGGAATAATTTTTTCATAATGGTTACACCTTATATGTTGCGGTAAAGATAATAGCTGTTGACTAACATAGGCTTACCAAAATGCACTCACAATATAAAAAGCGGAATAATGGTGAAAATATGCATGTATATTTACGGCGTACGGCGCGTTGTGCCGGATATTCCAATTTATTTTGTAATGCCCCAAGTATGAAAAAAACGATTGTTGCAGCCCTATGTTATTTTGTGTTCGCCATTGCAGGCCACGCGCAGGGGATGGCCGGTGCCGCAGAAAAGTTTATTAACAGCCTTGACACCACCCAAAAACTAAAGGCGTTGTACCCATTTGATATTGACGAGCGGTATAATTTTAACTATGTGCCGTTGGATAACCGCAAGGGTATTGAGATGAATGCACTTACCGATGCACAAAAGGCAGCGGCCTTTGATTTGCTGAAAACCTGCTTGAGCACCGAAACTGTTACTAAAGCCAAAAGCATTATGATGCTTGATTCGATATTGAAAAGGCTGGAAAACCGCAAACCCGACGACCACTTCCGTGATACCGGCAAATATTTTATTACCATATTTGGCATACCGGCACCTAAAACCATTTGGGGTTGGAAGCTGGAAGGGCACCATGTGGCCTTTAATTTTTATGCCGATAAAAATGTACTGGTAGCCGGCACGCCCGGTTTTTTAGGTGCCAACCCGGCGGTAGTGCAGGACGGCCCCCAAAAGGGTGAGCAGGTGCTGAAGGATGAAACCGCTATGGGTTTTGCACTGCTGCATGCCTTGCAAGCTGTGCAATTGAAGGTTGCGGTGGTTGACACTACAGCCCCTGGGGAAATGATTACCAGTAACAAACGTGCGGTGATGGCGATAAACCCGCCGGGCGTTGGTTACGGCCAACTTACCCCAAACCAGCAGCAGCTTTTTTTGCAGTTGGTCCGTTTGTATGTTAACCGGTACACAAGGCTGTTTGCCAATAAAATGTTGAAGGATATTGAGGCTGGGGGGCTAAACAACCTTTATTTTGCATGGGCCGGGTTTACTGACGGGCCAGGTTTGGGCCACCCGCATTATTACCGCATACAGGGGCCAACCCTTATAATTGAGTACGATAATACCCAAACAAATGCCAACCATGTGCACACTGTTGTGCGCGACCTTAAACACGATTTTGGTGGCGACCTTTTGCTGCAGCACTACCGTGCGGCGCATTAATGTTGGTAGTGGCAGCTGGTTTGGCTTTACAAAATGGCAAAGCCGGTGTTTATTTGACATTGCCGAAAACTTACGCACAACAAATATTTCCGCAAACGATTCCGCTGAAATAGGTGGGGGTAACGCCTTTCTATGCCTTGGTGCCTCATTAACTTTACACTTGTAAGGCAGCAAATTAATAACATTGACAATATTGTATAGCTTTTGCGCCGCGTGATGTTGTAAGAAAGTGTTTGTAAAAGCTATTGTAAGTAGTCTCATAAGCAGGTTTTAAAAAATGCTTATTCCGGGCTTCCTTTTAAGGAGGCCCTTTTTGCCGCCGGGTTTCTAGTGTTTTTGTGTAAACCGGCTAAAAAGTATCCACAACAACTGTTACCGCAAACGTTTTCGGTGGCGGCGGGTCAGGAAATTGACATTGGTAAGGTACCCCAGTATTAACTTTAGTTAGTAGATAGAATCAGATATTATCAGCAGTAAGTTTTTGGTTACCTGGTTGTACAGTTATATGCTAAAGCAAATTTTTTACGTGCTTGTTTTATAAAATTTGCTGATTGTGGCTTCCTTTTCAGGAAGCCTTTTTTTTGGCTACAACGATCCCCCTTCCACCAATGTGGCTGGTATTGACAGTTCACGCACAAAAGTTTTGCCGTCAAAAACTTCTTGTAACCTTTTAAATGCTAGCCTGCCCAGCTTGTTGCCGTTGGTTTCTACAAATGTTACGGCAGGGTTGTAAAGTGTAGGTAACATGCCGTTGCTAATGGCTATTAGGCCAATATCCGCCGGCATTGTCAGTTTGCTTTTTTGTATGGCCCGCATGGCAGGTATTAAAATATTGTCGCCATTGCAAAAAATGGCATCGGGCGGGTTGGGTGTTTGCAATTCATGCATTGTTATCGGTTCAAAGTCTTGCACACTGTCCGAAAACCTTATGTCTAAGATAGTTTTGGGTGATAGTTGTTTGATGGTATTTTCAAATGCAGCGGCTCTTTTTTGGTTAACGCTCAGGCTTGGTTTGCCCCAAAACAGGCAAAGCACGTGCTTTTTGTTGCTTTGTACCAGCCGCTTTGCTGCCAGTGTGGCTGCCTCGTGGTCGGCAAAGCAAATCTTATCGCAGGCTTCAAACTCGGGCACCCGGTCGAAAAATATAATGGGTATGCCAATTTCGGGCAGTTTTAAAAAAGGTTTTATGTCAACGGTGTTTTCCGTAACGGAAACAAAGAGGCCGTCCACCCGGTTTTTCTTCATGATGTGTAGGTTGCGGGCTTCGGTTTCTGCGCTTTCGCCCGACTGTAACACCAATAGCGAGTAGCCGGCTTTGCCAACTTCCTCATCCAGCGCGGCGATAAAATACTCGTAAAACAGGTTTTGGAAATAAGGCACAATCACACCAAGTATCTTGCTTTTGTTGGTACGCAGGTTAACGGCAAACGTATTGGGTTCGTATTCGGTAAGTTCGGCCAGTTCTTTAACCCTTTGCCGGGTGGCGGGTGAAATATCGGGGTGGTCCTTCAGCGCCCGCGAAACGGTTGAAACGCTCAGGCCCAATTTTTCTGCAAGCTTTTTTAGGGTACTAAACTGTTTCATCCATTTGCGTTTATGGGGTGCTGGCGGTATCGCTCAACCAAATGTAAACAAATGTTTTGGAAAATTTGGGGGTTGCTGAAAACTAGAAAGTCATGCAAGCGAAACACTTAATGCTTGTATTGGTTTTTGTTTGAGTGTATAGAAACCAACCAGTTGCAAAGGAATGGCAACAGGCTTGGCCGCTGAGCCAATAAATGGTAGGCTGGTATTACATTTTCAAATTCTCAAATCATCAAATTTTCAAATTCCGAGCAAATTTCACTTACCATAGCCCGGCCCTTTTATAAACCTGCCGGGTTTGGCACCGGTATGGTCGCCGTCTTTCAATACCTGCACACCGTTTACAAATACATGCAATACACCTGTGGCATATTGGAAAGGTTTGTCATAAGTGGAGTGGTCGCTAATGGTGGCGGGGTTAAACACCACCACATCCGCATAATTGCCCACAGCAAGTTCGCCACGTTTTTGCAGTTTTAGGTTGGTGGCGGGCAGTTTGGCCAGCTTATGGATGGCTTGTTGCAAGGTTAACACTTTTTCATCACGCACATAATGGCCTATAACCCGCACAAAATTGCCAAAGGCGCGCGGGTGTTCGCTTGATTTTAGAAAAGCACTGTCTGTAATGTTTAGCGATGCCGCGTCGCTGCCGAAGCTCACCCATGGCTGGGCTACCTGCTTTTTCACATTGTCTTCATTCATTAAAAAATAGGCCACTTCCACACGGGTGCTGTCTTCCACAATAAGGTTCATGGCGGTTTCTTCGGGGGTGCTGTTGCGCAATTTTGCTACCTCGGCCAGTGTTTTGCCGTTGTATTTCTTTAACGAGTCAAGCCTAAAGCCCAGCATCAACACTTTGTCTGGACTGCCTGCGCCATAATATAGGTTTTCCCAGCCGTTGCCGGGGCTGTTCATGGCTTTTTTCATTTCGGCGCGAATTGCAGGGTCGTGCAGCCGCTGCCACAGTTTGCCAAAGCCGCCGTCCTGCAGGGTAGGGGGGAAGGCTGCCGTCATGCCTGTCGCGCCTGCCAGATAGGTGTACATGTCGGCGGTTATGTGCAGTCCCGCTTTATTGGCGGAATCAACTTTCTTAATCACCAGGTCCATCTTGGGCCAGTTGTCCTTGCCGCCCGCTTTCAGATGGAAAATTTCCGCGTGAATATTGGCCTGTTTGGCAATGGTAATCAGTTCGTCAACCGCCTGCAGCAGGTTGTTGCCTTCGCTGCGCATGTGGCTGATGTACATGCCGTTGTATGCGCTGGCAACTTTGCTTAATGCCACCAGTTCATCTGTTTTCGCAAAAAAGCCCGGCGGGTAAATAAGCGCCGTGCTTACGCCCATGGCACCCTCGCGCATAGCAAGCGCCACCTGCGCCTTCATGCTGTCCAGTTCGGCGGGGGTGGGGGCGCGGTTGTCTTCACCCATCACATAATCGCGTACCTCGGCGGCGCCAACAAATGAGGTCACGTTGCAGGATACGCCTTTCTTCTCCAGCCCGGTTAGGTATTCGCCCAGCGTGTTCCAGTCAACCGCGAATTTTATATCTCCCCAGGCGCCGGTTTGGGCTTCCTGTTTCATTCGGGCATTAAGCGGGCCCGCGCTGCCGCCCTCGCCCATCACTTCAAGGGTTACGCCCTGGCGTATGTCGCCCTGGCTGGTACCATCGTGCAGCAACGCAACATCGCTTTGGCTAAGCATGTTAACAAAGCCAGGTGCCACGGCCTGCCCCTTGGCATCGGTTTCGGTTTTCCCGGATGCTTTTGACAGGTCACCGATAAAAGCAATGGTATCGGCATTGATGCCGATGTCGGCTTTATACGGCTCGCCCCCGTTGCCGTCGTAAACAACGCCGTTACGGATGATGGTATCGTATTGCTGTTTTTGCGAACAGGCAAAAAGCGTGAACAGGTAAACTGTAAGTATAATATTTTTCATGCAAATAGTTGTTGTTACACCAAACAGGTTTTTATAGCACTACCGGCCCGGTGGGTGGTTACTGCACGAAAGTTAGGCAATAGTTTTAATGCCAGCCAAGATTTTGTAATTATTAGCGGCCAGGGTTACTATTTAATTCAATTTCATTTCAAAAATCAGCGGCCAATTTTTCCCGGTTATATAAAAGCTGTTTTTGGCTGCGTCATAGGCTATTCCGTTCAGCACGTCGTTGCCTTGGTCCCAGTCTTCGGGGTAGGTTACCCCAGCCTTGTCGAGCAAGCCGGTTAAGTCAAGCCTACCCAATACCTTTCCGCTAACAGGGTCAATTTTTATAATCGTGTTGGTTTCCCAAATATTGGCATACACAATGCCGTTTACATATTCCAACTCATTAATGCGGGTTACCGGCCCGTACTCGTCAGTAACGCCGGTAATGCGTTTAATATTAAACGATTCTGGGTCAACAAAATATAGGTTGCTGCTGCCAGTGCTAATAACCAATTCGGTGTCGTTGTGTGTCATGCCCCAGCCTTCGCCCGTTGTCCATTCAAACTCTTTTATTTTTTTAAAATTCACCGGGTCATACACAAAAACCTTTTGTTCTTTATAGGTTAGCTGGTATAGTTTGTTGTTGAGTATGGATATGCCTTCGCCAAAATACTGCTTGTCTAGTTTTATCAGCTTGTCGGCCTTGCCCGTGGTAAGCTCATTGATGCGCAGGGTGCTTTCACCATAGTTACCGGTGCTTTCGTACAGTTTGTTGTTTAGCAAAAACAGCCCCTCTGTATAGCTGGTGGTATCGTGCGGGTATGTTTTTATGATGGTATAAGTTATGGCGGGCGGCACCGGGTTGGGGTTAGCGGCCGGCTTTGGGTCGCTGGTGGGGTTACCGCAACTATAAAACATGGTTGCCAAAAACAACAGGGCTGGTACTAATTTTTTTATGTTGTGCATGTTAATGCCGGTATTTGCCGCGAATATAGCAAGCGCGGTGTAAAAGTTTTGTTATTACCCTAAAACCAGGTCGGCTGCTTTTTCGGCCATTATGGGTGCCAACGCAACACCCATGCCATTGCAGGTAACCATAGCGTAGGTGTTGGGCCCAATTTGTTTAGCCACTGGCTGTTTGTTTTCGGTAAAACCCATAATACCGCTCCAGCGTTGTTCAATGGCAAAAGGCTGCCCGGCCAAAATGTGGGTTCGTAAAAAACGCTCCAATTCGCCTTGTATGTTTTCCGTTGTTTCCAACGTGTTGGTAGTTTCCTGCGCCACGGCCATGTTTCTGGCGCCGCCCAGCAATACCCGGTTACCCACGTTACGAAAATAATAAAAGCCCTCGTCGTAGTGGAAGGTGCCGCTCAACGGCAGGTTTTCTATGGGGGCTGTAAGTAAAATCTGCCCCCGGGCAGGCGTAACTGTCATGTTATTT
Organism: uncultured Parafilimonas sp.; assembly: GCA_903882935.1. Taxonomy (GTDB): domain Bacteria; phylum Bacteroidota; class Bacteroidia; order Chitinophagales; family Chitinophagaceae; genus JABDFW01. The sequence continues at coordinate 96,497 of CAIRZB010000012.1, forward strand.
ACCAAACCGCCGGTAAAAGCGTTGGTGCAAAACAAAAGCCTGCCTGCGGTTAAGGTTATGCCGTTGCCTGTAATTACGGTAACGCCATTTTCATCGCTCTGCCAAGTTGCAACGGTTGTAGCGTACAATATATCTATGCCCAGCGATAATACTTTTTGCGTAAGTGCTTGTACCAGTTTGCCGCTGTGTATGCCGGCCTCCAAGGTGTTTTCAACCAAAGCCGCAAAGCCTGTTAAATTAAACTGCGCCAGCTTATCGTTACGGCGCATGAAAGTTTCGGGCTGGCCGGTTATTTTTTCCATGCCTTTGTTTAGCCATGCTAGGTTTTCCTGTAAGTCCGCTATAATTTCGTTTTCTTGGTTAAGCAGCTCATAACCGCCGCAGCTATCCCAATCAATTATTTTGGCGTTGAACTGGGCCCTTATTTTTTCCAGCCCTTTGTAGCGCATCTCTGCCACCCTCAACATGGCGTCTTCACCCTGTAGGTGGTAATCCGCCAACAGCTCCGTGGGGCTGCCAAAGCAAGCAAAACCTGCGTTGCGGGTAGATGCACCGCAGGGTATCGGGCTTTTTTCCAGCAAAAGTATTTTTACGTGGGGTTGCCGTTTATGCAGCTCTACAGCACTCCACAACCCGGCCAACCCGGCACCTACAATTATAACATCACGTTTTGCATAAAAGCTGTTGTTTTCCCAAAATGAAATCTGCATGTAATCATATGTTTTTTTAAGAAATGTTCATTACATTTGTCGCAACTTAAGTTTTTTTATCTATATGCCGTACTGCTGTGGGGCCTTCCCTCATTAAAAATGTTTGGTTATAGCAATTGTATCAAATTGAATGTAACACAAACCTCTGTACCGGTTATACTTATAAAGACTTTGAGCAACTTACAAACTAACATTAAACCTCATCCAATGAAACTGAAATTGCTATTAACGTCAGCAGTGTTTCTACTTTTTTGCTTCGCCGCCTCTGCACAGGAGGACACCTCTTTAGCAAACGTGTATTTCGTGAAAAGTAAGTTCTACCTTTTACCTGAAGGAAAGGACACGTTGAAAGCATTTATCGACCGGCATAAAAACGACCGCCACTTATGGGTAGTTGCCCGTTGCGACAAATGGGGCGGCAATACTTACAACGACTGGCTTTCCATCCAACGTGCCAACACTGTTACCAATTTTTTAATTGCCAATGGTTTTCCGAAAGAAAATATTGACACTATAAGAGGGTACGGTAAGCGTAGACAATTGGCCATTAATGGCTCACCTAAAATAGTGGATGATAAAAACAGGGTGGCCACTATTACAGGCTCGTTTGCTGTTGTACAGCAACTGATTGAAACAAAAGACAGGGTGCCTGACCAATTTGCCGTTAAACAAAGGCCAGCGCATATTGATACCAGTTACATTAGGGACACTATCTATTTGAAGATGCCCTATGCCCCAGAGCTGTTGGTTACCAACAAGTTTCCGCACAAGGGTGATATCTTGAAAACGACCACAGATTTCTTTATACAGAACGATTCTCCTTTCCTGTCAAAGAAACTGTACGTGGCGTCTGAAACAATGGAAGAGCCTAGGCCAGCAGAAGTTGCTGTTGCGCCTGCACCAGCGCCAACTCCTGCTCCTGTACAAGCACCGCCAACACCAACACCAGCCCCTGTTGTAAAAACAACCACAGCGCCACCTGCCGCTGCTGAGGTTGCTGACAATAGCGATGCTGATGAGGTTGGTAGGCAAGTAAAGGAACATTTGCAAAATGGCAAAATTGGTGAAAGCCTGATTATAAGGGGTATTAACTTTGACTTTGGCTATCACAGGATAGTTAAGAAAAGCAAAATTCAATTAGAAGCGGTTGTATATGCCATGACGCAAATACCTACCCTGAAATTAGAAATCCAAGGGCATATTTGCTGCTGGCCATTAGGGCAGGAAGGTTTTGACAGAGATACTAAAGAATACAACCTTTCTTTCAACAGGGCCAAAGAGGTGTTTGATTATTTGGTTAAAGCCGGTATTGCCGCAGACCGCCTTACCTACAATGGTTATGGCATGAAGCGCCCAATGGTTTTTCCTGAAAAAAGCAAAGACGACGAGTATAAAAACCGTAGGGTTGAGTTTAAAATAGTTAGCAAATAACATTGCAACCAATCACTGGTTTTACCCAACGGGCCGCCTATTTTACATTAGGCGGCCCGTGGTATTATAGGGTTTGGGGGTACCAAATTTTATTACGCGGTTTCGTATAAACTAACGCTTGTTTATTTGTTTGTAAAAAAATTTGTTGCGTATTGCAATGTGCCTATATTTGACACCGAAATGAACAAAGCAAATACATACAGCTATTTTTTTTACTTTTTCTTTTATTACTTTTTTACCAAAGTAACCGGGGTTGTATTTGCCAAAGCGTAACAAACACAAATAATCAACATACAGTCCCGGTCTAACAGGCCGGGACTTTTTTTTGCCCCTGTGCAATACACAAGGGCAGCAAAAACAACATGATGGGTAAAAGCACAACAGCACAGGTTAGCACCAAAGCAAGCGCCACAGCGGCGGGCGGCATTGCCATACAAGGTTTTGAGGGTTGTTTTCACCAAGTGGCCGCCAGGCAGTACTTTGGCAAAGACGTAGACGTGATTACCTGCGGCACATTTAGGGAGGTTATAAAAAAGGCACTTAACAAAAAGGAAAGTGCCGGTGCCGTAATGGCCATCGAAAACTCCATAGCAGGCAGTATTTTGCCCAACTATACCCTGCTGCAAAACAGCGGTTTAAAAATTACAGGCGAAGTATACCTGCCTATAAAACAGCACTTGCTGGCCAACCCCGGCGTAAAGCTGGAAGACATAAAGGAAGTACACAGCCACCACATGGCTATACAGCAGTGCATGCAGTATTTAACCAAGTATAACTGGAAGCATGTTGAAACAGAAGACACTGCATTAAGCGCTAAACATATTCACCAACATAAAAGCAAACATATTGCCGGCATAGCAGGCAAACTTGCCGCCGATTTGTTTGAGCTGGAGATACTTGCCCCCAACATACACACCATGAAAAACAACTACACCCGTTTTTTGGTGCTGCAAAGGGAAGAAGTGGCAGTACAGGCCGAGGGTGCCGACAAAGCCTCGGTTAATTTTCATACCGACCACTCAAGGGGCAGCCTGGCAAGGGTATTAACAACCATTGCTGAAGGCGGTATAAACCTTAGCAAGCTGCAAAGTTTCCCCATTGCGGGCACCAATTTTAAATATAGTTTTCATGCAGATATGGAGTTTGATGATTTGGCTGTGTTTAACCAGGTGATTAATGCCATAAAACCCTTAACCGAGGAGGTAAAGGTGTATGGCATTTATAGGAACGGGAAAGTTGAACCCCCATTGCCCCCATCCCCTAAAGGGGGGCAATAAGAGAGGTGTAACTTTGATTATAAGGGTTTACCGATGGAACAATTTACAACGGGATTACAACAAAACAAGGGCTGCTACTTATAGCCCCGTCTCCGCGGGGAGAGGGGGAAGCGAAAATGCGAAAAAAGAAATGTATGATAACAACGGCAACACGTTTGGACGGCATTGGCGAATATTATTTCTCCCAAAAATTGCGGGAGATTGAGGGGCTTAACAAACAGGGCAAAAACATCATCAATCTTGGTATTGGCAGCCCCGACCTGCCGCCGCACCCCGACGTGATTAAAGTGTTGCAGGAGGAAAGCGCAAAGCCCAATGTGCATGCCTACCAAAGCTACAAAGGCTCGCAGGTGCTGCGCCAGGCATTTGCCCACTGGTACAAACAATGGTATAACGTGCAACTGGATGCAGACACGGAAATATTGCCTTTAATCGGCAGTAAGGAAGGCATCATGCACATTTGCATGACCTACTTAAACGAAGGCGATATTGTGCTGGTACCCAACCCAGGCTACCCCACTTACAGCAGCGCGGCCAAACTTGCAGGTGGTGCTATAATGCATTACGAACTGAAGGAAGAAAACAACTGGCTGCCCGACTTCAACGCGTTGGATGACCAACTCGCGAGGGTTAAAAGCCTCCCTAGCGGGGAGGTTTGGAGGGGGCCTGCCAAGCTGATGTTTGTAAACTACCCGCAAATGCCCACTGGGCAGCTGCCTTCGGTGGAGATGTACCAGCAACTGGTGGCTTTTGCAAAAAAGCACAACCTATTGGTGGTGCACGACAACCCCTACAGTTTTATTTTGAACGACAACCCCATGAGTCTGTTAGCTGTGGAAGGAGCAAAGGATGTAGTGATTGAGTTGAACTCCCTAAGCAAATCGCAAAACATGGCGGGCTGGCGCGTGGGTGTTTTATGCGGCGCAAAGCAGCGTATTGACGAAGTATTACGGTTTAAAAGTAACATGGACAGCGGCATGTTCCTGCCCCTGCAACTGGCGGCAGCCAAGGCTTTGGGCCTTGGCAAGGATTGGTACGACAGTGTAAACGAAGTATACAAGGCAAGGCGGGAAAAAGTGTACGAGTTGCTGGATGTGCTGGGCTGTGTGTATTCAAAACAACAGGCAGGCATGTTTATGTGGGCTAAAATACCTGCGGGATACAAAGACGGTTATGCGCTAAGTGACGAGGTGTTGTATAACAGCAATGTGTTTATAACACCTGGCGGCATATTTGGCAGCGCGGGTGAAAAATACATTCGGGTAAGCCTTTGCGGCAGTGTGGAAAGGTTTGCGGAGGCGATAAAAAGAATAGCACACCCCCCAACCCCCTAAAGGGGCTTAGAAGCAGGGTGAGGTTATTTTAGCATTAATAAATTTTAAGTTGGCAATATATGGATGACGTTAAAAATAACACGGATTTGGAAGCCCCCTTTAGTGGGTTTGGGGGCACCCTCGCCATCATCGGCGTGGGCTTAATAAGCGGCTCGTTTGCATTAGCGTTAAAGGATAAGGGCTATGCAAAACATGTTATAGGTGTTAGCCGTACCAAGGCCAGCGAGAAAAAAGCCCTAGAACTGGGCTTGATTGACGAGGCGTTGCCCTTGGAAGAGGCCGTGCGCAAAAGCGATTTTATTTATGTGGCCATACCTGTTGACGCTACTATACCGACGATGCAGCGGATTATGGACTTGGTGACAGACAAACAAATTGTTGCAGATGCGGGCAGTACAAAATTTGCGTTGTGCGATGCGTTGAAAAACCACACGATGCGCAACCGTTTTGTGGCCACGCACCCCATGTGGGGCACGGAATACAGCGGGCCCGATGCGGCTGTAAAGAACGCCTTTGTAGGCCGTGCTTGTGTTATTTGCGAGAAGGAAAAATCAAACCCGGGGGCTGTTGCACTGGTTGAACATATTTACCGGCAGTTGGGCATGAATATTATTTACATGGATGCCCTTAACCACGATGTGCATGCCGCGTACGTAAGCCATATATCGCACATTACTTCGTTTGCGTTGGCCAACACGGTGTTGGAAAAGGAAAAGGAAGAAAACACGATTTTTGAGCTGGCAGGCGGTGGTTTTGAAAGCACTGTGCGCCTCGCGAAAAGCAGCCCCGCCATGTGGGCACCCATCTTTATGCAAAACCGAGAGAACGTGCTGGATGTGTTGAACGAGCATATAACCCAATTACGCAAGTTTAAAGCCTCCCTGGAGAAAGAGAACATGGATTATTTATACGAACTGATGGAGAATGCGAATAAAATAAGGAAGGTGTTGGATAAGTAGAACCGTTGCAGCTTTTAATGATAACATTGTAAACAGTTAGCAGTATAGTGTGGCTTCTGCTAGTTTTGGGGGGGATTTTACATCTAATTCTGATGAAGTGATTACTTTATCGACGCGACAAATAAAAAGAGGATGCTTGATTACTGGGAAATCAGATCAATCCACGCTCAAAATCAAATAAATCGTGGTAAAGAAATCAAGATAATCAGTGAAATAGGATAAATCTTGGTCAATAATCAGTAAAATCCCGTAAATCGTGGTCCAGACTGGTTACCTTTGCGGCAAAATTAGCGAACAGAATGACAACATTTGAAGATTTGGGATTGGATGAGCGGTTGGTAAAGGCTACCACCGAGCTGGGTTATGTGTCACCTACAGAGATACAGGAAAAGGGCATTCCTGTGTTATTGAGCGGCACGAAAGACTTTATAGGCCTGGCGCAAACAGGCACCGGCAAAACAGCCGCGTTTGGCCTGCCTTTGTTGCAGGTTATTGATGAGGAGAAAAAGCACCCGCAGGCATTGGTGGTTTGCCCAACAAGGGAACTGTGCATGCAGATTGTAAACGAAGTAGAACTGTTTAAAAAACATATACGCGGGGTGCATGTAGTAGCCGTATATGGCGGTGCAAGCATCGGCGCACAAATTAGGGACCTTAAGCGTGGCGTACAAATTGTGGTGGCAACACCCGGCAGGCTGATTGACCTTATTGAGCGTAAGGCTATTAACCTTGACGAAATTAAGTATGTGGTTTTGGATGAGGCCGATGAGATGCTGAACATGGGTTTTCAAGACGACATCGAGTTTATTTTGCAAAACACGCCCAAGCGCGAAAGCACTTGGTTGTTTAGCGCAACCATGCCGCCCGAAATACGCAAGGTAAGCAAGCGTTACATGAAGGACCCTGTGGAAGTTACCGTAGGTAAAGTAAACACCGGCAACAAAAACATCGACCACCAGTTTTACGTGGCCGCTGCACAGCACCGGTACGAGGCATTAAAAAGGTTGATTGACTTTAACCCCGGTATTTACGGCATCATATTCACGCGCACCAAGATTGATGCGCAGGATATTGCCGAAAAACTTACCCGCGAAGGGTACGACATTGATGCCCTGCATGGCGACCTTACCCAGCAACAGCGTGACAAGGTAATGGGCCAGTTTAGGGACAAGAGCCTGCAACTGCTTATTGCGACAGATGTGGCCGCACGTGGTATTGACGTAAAGGAAATAACACACGTTATAAACTACGAACTGCCCGATGATGTGGAAGTGTACACACACCGCAGCGGCCGTACCGGCCGCGCAGGCAGCACTGGTATTTGTATGAGTATTGTGCATACGCGTGAAATGTTTAAGCTTAAGCAGATTGAAAGAATGGTTCAGCAGCCGTTCCACAAGTTTGAGATACCGTCGGGCAAGGATGTGTGCCGCAAGCAATTCTTCTTCTTTATGGAGAAATTGCTGCAAACAGACATAAGCCATGGCGATTATGAAAGCTATGTGCCTATGATCACCGAGAAATTTGCCGACATAAGCAAAGAAGAAATATTAAAGCGTGTGGCAGCCAGTGAGTTTGACCGCTTTTTGAAATATTACGAAAACGCCGGCGACCTGAACATTAGGGAAGAAAGGCGCGAACGCCGCGACCAAGGCTCGCCAAGGGATGCAGGCAGGCGCAGGGAAGTAGGCGGCCGCGAAGAAGGCAGGGCCCGTGAACCGCGTGATTTTGGCGGCGGTGCCAGCGATGGCGATTACAAAAGGCTGTTTGTTAACCTTGGCACGAAAGACGGGTTTTACAAAGCCAGCTTCCTACAGTTTATACTGGACATGAGCGACCTGAAGAAGGACGTGCTGGGCAGGATTGACATGAAGGAAATGAACAGTTGGGTGGAAGTAGAAAGCAGCGCGGCCAACCAAATGATACGTGCAATGGACGGTAAGAACTACAAGGGCAGAAGGATAAGAATGAATGACGCGAACAGTAGATAGTTTGTTGATGGAACGCAGATTGTAAGGATTTTTAGGATTCCCGCAGATTTTAGTTGAAATGCAATTTTAGCAGTTACTACTGTGGTTTTTTTTCGCCAGCAGCGAATTTGTAAATAGGAATTTCGATTTTTTATGCCGTCAAAAGAGGACAGAGAGAAAAGAAAGCAATTACGCAGCAGCGCGAATGAACAGGCAAAAGCTGATTTTGAAAACAGCTTGCCCGTTCGGAGCGAGATATTTAAAAAGTTGTTCAATTTTCTTGATGTTGAGTTTGGCGAAAAGGGTTGCGATCATACATTGGTTTTAACTGAAGGCTTTTTGAAGCAGCTTGGTATCACAGATATTGAAGCTGTAAAGCAATGGTTAAAGGGGCATAGCGGGTACTTTGATTGTGAATTGATGGCCAATGTTGAAGAGAAATTTGAAGGCAACAATTTTTTGCTGTAGCAAGGTTCATCGGGTTTATTGAGAGCGTACTCTAAAGCAAAGTGTTTTTTCGCCGTTGTTGGTGTTTTCACCAACAACGAAAATAAAATTGCATAATAAAAAAGTGATTTGATACTTTGTTGGTGAAAATACCAACAAAGGCGGAAAAGGCGAAAATGCACAAAACAAAGAACGTAGGATTTTTTATACAATAACAAACCATATGAAATGCTTCCGCAAGAGGAAGTTTGGAGGATGACTTTTATGCAGGTAACTGAAACAGTAAGCGCCAAAGAACTGGTGCAGGAAAAATGGAACAAACGTCCGTTGATTATCGCTGGTCCCTGTAGCGCAGAGACCGAAGAGCAGGTGATGGAAACCGCTGTGCAGCTACAAAAAACCGGCCAGGTTGATATAATGCGTGCCGGTATTTGGAAACCGCGTACCCGCCCCGGCAGCTTTGAAGGCATCGGTACAAAAGGACTGCCTTGGCTGCAAACTGCTAAAAAAGTAACAGGTATACCCTGGGCTGTTGAAGTGGCTACCGCCAAACAGGTAGAAGATGCTTTGCATTTTGACGTGGATGTGCTTTGGATAGGCGCCCGTACAACGGTAAACCCATTTAGTGTGCAAGAAGTGGCAGACGCGCTTCGTGGCGTGGATGTACCCGTGTTGATTAAAAACCCCATCAATCCCGATATAGAACTTTGGATAGGCGCAGTGGAGCGCGTGGCGAAGGCCGGTATTAAACAAATTGGTTTAATACACCGTGGCTTTAGCAGCTACGGTAACACCGAGTACCGCAATGCACCCATGTGGCACCTGGCCATAGAAATGAAGCGCCGCAACCCGGGGTTGATGATGATTAACGACCCATCGCACATTTGCGGCCGTAGGGATATATTGCTGGATGTTGCCCAAAAAGCCATCGATTTGGACTTTGACGGTTTGATTATTGAAAGCCATATTGACCCCGACAAAGCATGGAGTGATGCCAAACAACAAGTTACACCTGCGCGTTTGGCAGAAATGCTGAGCAGCATTAAATGGCGTAAGGAAGACGTTGCTTCACCAGAATACCATGCCGCTTTGGAAAAACTGCGCCAGCAGATTGACCAGTTGGATGACGAGCTGCTGCAAGTGGTGGGCCAGCGTATGAAAATATCTGAAAAGATAGGCCAATACAAAAAGGATAATAACATTACCATTTTGCAAACCAACCGTTGGAACGATATTTTGGAAAGGGCTTTCTTGAAAGGCGACAAGCTTGACCTTAGCAAGGAGTTTATAACCAAGTATTTTGATGCCATGCACATGGAAAGCATCAACCACCAAAACAGGGTGTTGAATTCATAGAAACCGCTATCGCAACTCCAGGCCTAAAGGGATTAGAGAGCTGCGATATGTTTCTCATCAACAGTGTGTTTTGGGCATGAATATTTTTTAACAAAATGCTTTTACTCGAAGTTAATTCTTACCCCTCGGCCGCAAGCAGAGGGGTAAGAATGAGGCGTTTAAAACTCCCCTTTAGGGGGTGGGGGCTTTATGGCACAGTTATCTCCAAAACAATATATCCAAACAAAGGCACGCAGCCTGCCCATTTACAAAACAGTTGTAAATAAAGACTGGGAGTCTGCTAAAATGGCGCAGATAATTGTTATGCGCAAGCATGTTAACGGCAATATAACCGCCGGTGTTTACTTGGTTGACCTTTTATGCCTTGGCATAAAAGACACCATGTTTATTTTTAACGAAACCCAAGCAGAGCTTGATGAACGGTTTGGGGTGGAGTTTGAAAAAGTGTTTGAGGAGGTTGATTACAATTTAGCCCATAACATTGTGTACGCAGGACATGATTTTGCGTTGGATTTTGAAATAAAGCCCCATGCCGATTTTGCCATAACCAAATTTATTTTGGAGGATGATAACGATGCCATACCCATTATAGATATTGAAGTGGGGCAAGACGACAAGCCGCACCTGATAGTAAAACAACCGGGCCAATACGGTGATGCACTTGCCAAGCTTAAAAAAATAGCCGGCGAAGGAAATTATTATTATACCATAGCCAGTGACTTTGAGGACGAGGACGACAACGAAGACGATGAGTTTGGTGATGATGGTGAGGACGAGGACGACGATAGCGATGAATCGTTTTACGACATGGATGAATTTGACTTGGGTGAAATAACACCTTTGCAGGCGCGGTATATTTACACCGATGATTTGTTGGACGAAGAAAAGGTTGCCCAACGGGCTGCCAACGAAATTTTGACGCTTCAAACCGAAATTGCGTTGCGTTCCTTGCTAGAAGCCGCCCCATCGTTTTATGAGCATGATGATGACTACGAAGGGGTTGTGGCTGCTACTATCACCAACGAATACTATGCATCTGGTGTTACCGAGCAGCTACAGGACGAGTTTTTGAAGGCGCAAGAAGGCATACTAAAAGCATTTGCTGACGAAACCAGCGAAGCGCCAGAAGGGTTTACAGATGCCTTAACGCGGATATTGTTGGCAACGCTGGAGCAACACCAGCAAAACCCTTTGGTAGTAGCCAATATTTTTGAATGTGCCTTTTTTAGCCAGGAAACCCAGCTAACCAGCGTAGCCGAAGAGTATTTAAAGAGCCTCGCAGCAGTTTACCCCATTGCACAGCTTACGCTGGCGTTTGCGGCAATTGTTACCGGAGAAGGCATGGATGCATTTGAAGCTATTTATAACAGCGAAAGCCTTGCCGAAGTATACCCAGACAAAAACGATTTGGGTGCCTGCGAAATAGCCACCTATAGTCTTTTACACACTTTGGTAAGTTTGGGCGATGAGGATTTAAATACTGCCATCAGGAACTATTACATAGCAGCCGAAACTGAAATATTCAGTTGGATGCTGCCCGCCATTCAGGTGGCATTGGCTGACGCTATTAACAATGTAATTGCCGCTACGGAGACAGTAGTAGATGAAGTTGAAAAAGAGAACGGCGATGAAACAGGCGATGACGCAGACAGTGTTGATGATGGCGAACCTACTTTGAGAATTGTTTAAGCCAACCTTTATACATGACGAAAAAGGTACTGAATTTTAGCACTGCCACCACCACCTTTTATTTTGATGCGGCTTTCGACCAGCTTGAAACGTTGGTGCCCAAAGAGAGTACCTTCATTATAACAGATGAGCATGTGTTTGCCAAAAACACAAAAAAATTCAAGGCATGGAAAACCATTGTAGTGCCTGCCGGGGAGCAGCATAAACACCAAGGCACGGTAGACAGTATTATAGAAAAGTTGGTTACCTACGGTGCAGACAGAAAGTCGTACATAGTGGGTGTGGGCGGCGGTGTGGTTACCGATATGGCGGGGTATGTTGCCGGCATTTACATGCGCGGCGTAAAGTTTGGTTTTGTGCCAACCAGCATACTGGCCATGGTTGATGCTTCAATAGGTGGCAAAAACGGTGTTGATGTGGGCATTTACAAAAACATGGTGGGGCTAATACGCCAACCCGAGTTTTTATTGTACGACTACAGCTTGTTAAAAACATTGCCTAAAGAAGAATGGATAAACGGTTTTGCCGAAATTATAAAACATGCCTGCATTAAAGATGCAGCCATGTTTAAGCTACTAGCTGAGCATAAACCGGTCGATTTTCAGAAAGATAAAGTATTGCTCAACAAACTTATACAGCGGAATGCCCTGCTGAAAAGCAAAGTAGTGCAAGGCGATGAGTTTGAACAGGGGGAGCGCAAACTGCTAAATTTTGGCCACACGCTCGGCCATGCCATTGAAAATACTTACCAGTTGCCCCACGGGCATGCGGTAGCCATTGGTATGGTAGCAGCTGCATACATCAGTGCCGACCTGCTTAAACTAAAGGGGGCGGAAAAAATAGCCTCGCTAATAGTTAAATACGGCCTGCCCGCATTTTTTAAGTTTGATGCCGACAAAGCGGTAGAAACAATGCGCGCTGACAAAAAAAGAATTAACAACGATATACACTACGTGTTGCTTGAAAAAATTGGTAAAGGTGTGGTAAAACCGCTGGCCATTGACGATATTAAGCCGGTTATAAAGCACCTGGCACAAAGCAAAACCCCAAACACCACGTAAGGGCACCACCTTAGAGGCATAAAACACATGGCATGGCCACAAAAACTTTACACCGGCCTGTAGGCCCAGAAGAACTTAAAAAAATTGAAGAAGCGGGGTGGACGAAGTTTCCGCTGAGATTGCTACAACAGCCCATTTTCTATCCCGTATTGAATGAGGAATATGCCATCCAAATTGCCCGGGGCTGGAATGTACCTGCCAGCGGCAGCGGCTTTGTAACAAAGTTTGAGGTAAACGCCGAGTATCTGTCAAAATTCGAGAGGCAAGTGGTGGACAACGAGGTACATGAAGAGTTATGGGTGCCGGCCGAGGAATTAGAAGAACTCAACAACAATATTGTTGGCCTTATTGAGATAACCAAAGAATTTCATTAGCTATATGCAAGTTTCCATAACACCGTCGGCCATACAGGGCGAAATTTTTGCGGCAGCGTCCAAAAGCTCCATGCAGCGGGCATGTGCAGCTTCATTGGTTAAAAAAGGGGTGAGTATTGTGCACAATCCCGGCACATCCAACGACGACAAGGCCGCCATCGGCGTTATTAAAGCGATGGGTGCGACGGTAGAACAGTTGGGTGACGGCTCCTTCAAAATAAATTCAAAAGGCTTTCTCAATACATCTGCAGACGGGTTAACCGTAAATTGTGGGGAGAGCGGCCTCGGTATACGTATGTTTACCCCGGTAATATCGTTAAACCAAGGCACCGTAACCATTAACGGAGAGGGTAGCTTGCTTACCCGCCCGATGGATTTTTTTGACGAAGTGCTGCCGCAGTTGGGTGTGCAAATAACCTCCAATGCAGGCAAACTCCCTTTAAGATTAAACGGGCCTTTGCTACCCAAGGATATTACGATTGACGGCTCATTGAGTTCGCAGTTTTTAACTGGCTTGTTGCTGGCGTACGCAGCGGCTGGCGCAAGTGGTGTTGGCATAAAGGTGATTGACCTTAAAAGCAAACCCTATGTTGACCTTACGCTGAAAGTGATGCGTGATTTTGGTTTACAGGTTCCCGAGAACAGGAATTATGAGGAATTTTATTTCGGAAGTCGTGAAACGGGAGACGAGAATCGTGAAAAGGCAAACGAGAAACGTGAAACGGGAATCGTGAATGATGGAACATTGGTGACGGATTATACTGTTGAAGGTGATTGGAGTGGAGGCGCTTTCCTGTTGGTGGCTGGTGCCATAGCGGGTGATATTACCGTGAAAGGGCTGGATACATCTTCCACGCAGGCTGATAAAGCGGTTTTGCAGGCGTTGCAGGATTGCGGCTGCGCATTACAAATAGGAGACGGGGTGATTAACATCGGCCCCGGTAATTTAACGGCCTTCAGGTTTGATGCAACGGATTGTCCTGACTTGTTTCCCCCGCTGGTTGCACTGGCCGCATACTGCATTGGCACAACGGTAATAAAAGGTGTGCAACGCCTAACTCACAAGGAAAGCAACCGCGCATTAACCCTGCAGGATGAATTTGGCAAATTGGGTATTGACATATTGTTGGAGGATGACGAGATGCTTATAATCGGCGGTACAGGCGTTAAGTCTGCCCAGGTACATTCCCGGCACGACCACCGCATAGCCATGGCTTGCGCGGTTGCTGCCCTAAAGGCGGATGGGGATGTGCTGATTGATGAAGCGCAGGCCATCAATAAATCGTACCCCGATTTTTACAAGCACATTGAACGTTTGGGGGCAGTGGTTGTTTTGAGCGAAGTGGAACTGCATTCATGAGGAAAATAAAATTGCAATAGTTGAAAATGCTAAAGTCGCATGTTAGATTTCATAAGTTTACAGCGATATCAGCCATTATAACTTCGTTTTACAATAAAAATAGTAGGTTTTTAATCTCCCCTTTAGGGGTTGGGGGTACAGTATGAACAGTTTTGGACGCATATTCAAGGTAAACATTTTCGGTGAATCGCACGGCGAAAGCGCAGGCGTTAATATTGACGGCATACCCGCGGGCTTGCCATTAACGGTGGATGATTTTTTGGCAGACATAGAACGCCGCAAAGGTGGCACCCAAAAAGGTACTACCCCCCGGCAGGAAAGCGACCTGCCCATTTTTAAAAGCGGTGTGTTTAACAACACAACCACCGGCGCGCCATTAACGATACTTTTTGAGAATAACAATACCCGTAGTGGCGACTACCAAAAGCAGCGCGCCGTGCCAAGGCCGGGCCACGCTGATTTTGTGGCCAGCAAAAAATTTGGCGGTTTTGAAGATTATAGGGGCGGCGGCCATTTTAGCGGCAGGCTAACCGTATGTCTGGTGGCTGTAGGGGTGATAGCCAAAAAAATGCTCGCTTACAGCGGTATTAACATAGCAGCCGCCATTTTGGAGATTGGCGGGGAACCCGACCTTGAAAAAGGCCTGCAAAAAGCCATTGATGCCAAGGATACTATCGGCGGCATTGTGGAGTGCCGTGTAAACGGACTGCCCCTGGGTTTGGGCGAGCCTTTTTTTGACAGTGCTGAATCATTACTCGCCCATGCAGCCTTTGCCATACCTGCCGTGCGCGGTGTGGAATTTGGCACCGGCTTTGCGGCTGCCAAAATGTTTGGCACGCAGCACAACGATGCCATCGCTGATATAAGCGGCAAGACTGTAACGAACCATGCGGGTGGTGTTGTGGGCGGCATAACCAACGGCAACGAATTGGTATACCGCCTTGCCATAAAGCCTACCTCTAGCACACCCAAGGACCAGTTTACCCTTAACTGGGAAACCGGCGAAATGGAAACTTTCTCCGTTAAAGGCAGGCACGACCTTTGCATAGCACTGCGGGTACCAGTGGTGATGGAGGCGGTAACCGCCATGGTGCTGGCAGATTTAATGATGCTGGAACAAAGGATACCAAGGGTGATCGCGGCCCAATAGCAGTCCCAACCATGCCTCCATCCTCCCGATGTGACATCGGGACGGGCTCTAAAGGGGCAATAAGACCCGTTATTACTTAATTGAGGATGTTAACTATGAGCAATATCATTTATCATATTACTACCAAGGCTGAATGGGATGTGGCTAACCAACATGGCTTTTACGAGGCGGCATCGCTGCCTGCGGAGGGATTTATACATTGCAGCGATGCGCACCAGGTAGCCGGTGTGCTTAAAAGGTATTTCACGGGCAAAGGCCCGTTGGTAAAGCTAACCATTGACAGTAACAAGCTGCATAGCCGTATGCAGTATGATTATTCACCCTCCATGAATGAGGCATTTCCGCATATTTACGGCAGGATAAACATGGAAAGTGTGCTGGAGGTGGAGGAATTGTAGGGTTGCTATATAATATTGCATCGTTTTTTTATAGATAAATATAATAGCAGCACCGCACGGCTATATAATATGATTGACCAAATATTTTGCGATGCACTTGAGTTAGCAATAAGCGGTGGCTTAGCAAACTCATCCGAAAAAACGGTACGGAATGTATGTACTGACGGCATTTTGTTTGACCCTTCAGATAGATGTTTCGCCCGCAAATTTGTAAGCGACCATAAATATGTGGCGATAAACCTATATGCAATAACAGGCCCAGTTGCCATGTATCAAGTTGTGTTACTGTTTGGCAACGAGGCCTTGAGCAGGTATGCGCGCGGCTTGGACTTGCTTGGTTGCATACCGGCCAACCTCGATGAAAGCAACATGCAGGTTAGCTTTAAAAAAGCCGAAATATTGGTGGCGCTTTTGTAAGGTGTTATAGATAACGGAGAGTGCGAAAGTTTTTATTTTGTTTCCGTGCTGTCGTCAACAATCGCGCAAAGCGTTATAATCAATTTATTTTTTTCAACCAAAACCTCAAGTCTGCTTCAAACTTAAAATTATCAATAACGTCTTGCCACTGAAATCAATAGTTAATTCCAATGGCAAGTTTCGTTTAACGGCCAACTTTTAGTTTTTTGTACGCGAAAATTTTCGGGTTAACGGAAAATAATCACCTTTATTCAATGTGATGTCGAATGAACTTTATATAACGCTAAAGCAAAGGTTAAAGAAGCCTGCGGCCTCAAACAAGTTTGTCAGTGGGCTTTTGGAATGGACTTGTGTTTGTTTTGTTTCCAAATACCTTTCGGTAAGGCTATTGTGCAGTCCCTACGCACACCTTCCCAGTTTACTTCGCATACAAAGTCACCACGGCTTTAATTATTAGTGCTTTTGACGTAGTTTTTCTTATGTTACCATACACCACATTACTTACATTGGTGCCATGCAGATAGCTTACAATATTGGCGGCATCTGTAGGGCTGGTAGAAAATGATGAATAAGTGTAGGCCGGAATATTTATGCTGAACATATTGCCAGCTGTTGTATTGCTGCTTGACGTGATGGTAACCAATAACCGTTTAAGGGCAGATAGGTTGTTGGACGCATCAGCATTGGTAACCGTTAGGGCGATGTTGCTAACTTTTATACTGCTAACATCGTTAATGTTGTAAGATCCGCCAGTTTGCGCCCGTACAAGACTATCTGTATTTACGTAGGTAGTAAAACTGCCACTGTTGAATTGTATAGTGCTGTCAGAAAAAGGTATTTCTGGAACTGTAATGGTATACGCGGGCAACACGATGCTTTGCCCCCCAAAAAGTGAAGCTGCGAGTTTTTTGCATGAAAAGCCCCCTGCAAGTAGTAATGTTAAGCAAAAAAATAGGGTTAGCCGTGTAGTGTTAAGCATGGTTAATCTTGTTTTTTGGCTAAATACTGGTTGGTGTTCTTTAAAATTGAGCATATTATTGTTGGATGCAGATGGTTTGCAATATAACGGAATGCTGTAGCTATAGCGTATTTAATGGGGGTTGTTTTATGAATAATTTAAGATTGTTGCGGCAGGCATCTACCCGTTCTTTGCCAAATTTAGTTATTTCAATTCCATGGCCAGTTGGTATTGTTGGTAAAGCTTGGCAAGGCGATGCCAGCTGGTTAGTACAAGCCTTTGCAAATTGGTAGCGTACCAGAAATAAATTACCGGAAAAAAAAACAAATTGGGTAACATTGTACCCTTATTCATTAACGCTAAAAAAGCCATATGGCAAGGTATAAACAGTGGCGGGTTTTTACTGCTGTATTGTTGGTTGCTGCAATGGCGATTGCAGTTTTTGCATTACTAAAGCCGCAGCAACATGTAAAGCCCGTGGCACCCACAAAGGTTGCGCCTGACAATGCATGGGTAGCCCCCGAGATTAACAATGATTCCAGCCTTGCGCCGGAAACAAAGACCTTGTTGTTGTATGGGGAGGAACTTATTACCCACACCGCAAAATATTTTGGACCCAAGGGCATTGTAAGCAATACCTCAAACGGCATGAACTGCCAAAACTGCCATTTGGATGCCGGCCGCAAAAGCTGGGGTAATAATTTTGGGGCCGTGGCAGCCAACTACCCACGGTTTAACCCAAGGGCAGGCCGTTTGCAAACCATTTATGGCCGCATAAACGATTGCTTTCAACGGAGTTTAAACGGCCACCCGGTTGAAACGGCCACCCGTGAAATGCAGGCGATGTTTGCGTACATTGCATGGCTTGGGCGCACCGTCGCGCTAAATAGCAAGCCGGTGGGCAGCGGGGTGGAAAAAATAGCCTTTATCAACAGGGCTGCTTCGCCAGACAGTGGTAAGTTGGTATATGCTGCAAAATGTGCCGTATGCCATGGCAAAAGCGGTGGCGGGTTGTTAACGGCTACCGGCATGGAATATGCCTACCCACCGTTGTGGGGGGCAAATAGCTATAACACAGGCGCAGGGCTTTACCGATTGTCGGGCTTTGCGGGCTTTGTAAAAAATAACATGCCCTATTTGCAGGCCACCCACTCATCTCCGCTGTTAACCATAAGCCAGGCATGGGATGTTGCTGCATTTGTAAACACCCAACCTAGACCTAGCTATGACCAGCAGAATGATTGGAAGGATATTAAACGAAAGCCGTTCGACTTTCCTTTTGGGCCTTATGCGGATACCTTTAGCCAGCAACAACATAAATATGGGCCTTTCCAGGCATTTGCAATGGTAAAAAAATAACTTGGCTGGCTTTCAACAGTGGTTGCCAATTTTTTGGCTTTATATTGCATATACTTTCAAGTAAAAACATTTGTATGAAGAAAATATGTCTGCCCATTTTTTTGTTCGTTGCTTGCATCGCATTTACCAAAAAAATCAACGCCCAGCAGGCCGACACGGCTGCATACACAGGTGCGGTGCCAACCAAAGCCTTGTATTTGGCTGCTTACCAGCTTGATAATGGCGACAGTGCCAAAATTAGGGGTACCCTGCACAATATTGCCAACGCGCTGGGTGATATTAGGCTTGCCGGCAAGCTTAAGGTTGAACTGGTTGTACATGGCGAGGGTGTTAAAGCGTTAATGAAGGACGGTATTTTTGAGCAAGACCTGTTGGCTTTGAAAAAGAAAGGTGTGATTATTGCCGAATGCCTTAATACGATGCGGGCCAGAAATATTACTAAAGAGCAGTTATACGATTTTGTGTCGTTTGTGCCTAGCGGTAACGGGGAGCTGATTATACTCGCCCAACAAGGTTGGTCAGTGATACACCCTTAAACAATAGCCAAAAAGCGAAAACTGTATTTATGGATGAAAGCGGCATGCTATTTATTGGCGCAGATTTTATTAGCAGGCATACAGACTACCCAGCGTTGGCGCAGCAACTACAAGCGGCTTTTGCAGCCAATGATGTACATGTACCTAACAGGCACCACCATGATTTTAAAAACGAGGGCAACCGACCCGACAGTACGCTGTTGCTGATGCCTGCATGGAATAGTGGTAAGGATGGTGGCGTTAAAATTGTGACGGTTAACCCCGATAATGGCCAGCTTGGCCTGCCGGCCATACAGGGTACGTATATTTATTTGGATGCCCAAACCGGAACAATAAGGGCCTTTATGGAGGCAAAGGCGTTGACTGCAAAAAGAACGGCGGCGGTTTCTGCGATGGCATCGTCTTTTTTATCTAGGCCCGAAGCTTCTTCAATGCTAATGATAGGTACGGGTGCATTGAGTACAAACCTTATTAATGCCCATGCATCGGTAAGGCCCATTGGGCAGGTGTATGTTTGGGGACGCGATTTTACCAAAGCCCAAGCCGTTGCAAACGGGTTTGAAAGCGCAACTTTTAAGGTAGAGGCCATTGAAAAAATAGAGGATGTTATTGGTAGGGTAGATATTATTTCTTGCGCCACACTCTCCAAAACGCCATTGGTATTGGGAAAAAATTTGGTGGCGGGGCAGCATATTGACTTGGTGGGGTCGTACCGGAAAGACATGCGAGAAGCAGACGATGAAACAATACTGCGCTCATCTATTTTTGTGGATACGTATTATGGGGCCTTGCACGAAACTGGGGATATTGTTATACCCATCAAAAATAGCATTATTAACCAGGAAAGCATAAAGGCCGACCTGTTTGAACTTTGTGCAGGAAATAGGCCCGGCAGAACCTCATCCGAGGAAGTGACACTGTTTAAATCAGTCGGCCATTCGTTGGAAGATTTGGTGGCGGCAAGGTATTATTTTGGTATGTTATAAATTGTACAATTGCACAGCTTCATGGGGCTGGGTGGCATTTATTATTAGAAGGCACGGTCAGCCATGGACAAACCCTAACTGGCATTATGTTGTGTTCTGCATTGCTTTTTTTGCAATGGCCTTGTCTCTGCTATTTGGCTGCCTGCTGAATTTCCACGTTATATTACGTCAGTACCTAAATTACTGTAACCGTTTGAAATTTAGGTCCTGAAAATCAAAGCTGAAGTCAGTGAGCGGGGAAATTGGTTTCATGGTTATACCTGCCGCTTTGCCTGTTTCATCAAACGTAAATGTAACATAGGCATCAGCATCCATGCTGCGGTCGCGCCATTTCACTAAAAAGGTATTGCCTTTGTAAAAAAACAGTTGGCCGGTAAGCTTAGGCGAGCGTTTGGCATCTAACCATGGCAGTCCATTTTTTAGCGACACGGTTATGTTGCCAAACCACGGGTCTTGGTAGGTGCCTGAGTAAATGGACAAATCCACTTTATCCAATCCCTTGTTGCCGACTATGGCTGCCTCAGCCCAAACAGCGTTGGCTATTTTGCTACCGTTGCCAAAGGCCTGCTGGCGGTACCCAGCGTATTCTTTAACGCGGTCAGTGCCTTTTATGCCAAAATAGGCATCTTTAATTTGGTCGGTAATGCACTGGAAAGCACCCCCTTCCTGCTGGTTGGTAAGCACAATAATGCCCAGCTTTAATTCGGGTATCATCGTAATTTCGGTAACCATGCCTTCCAATCCGCCGGTATGGGTTACTTCCTTGTACCCCTTTACATCTGAGAGGCCAAAACCAAACCCGTAGGAGGCAAAATGGGTGTTATAGGGGCCTGGGTTATGCACGGGTATAATGGTTTGCGGTGTCCACATCTCTTCATGCACCTCGTGGCTAAACAGCTGTTTGTCCATTTTATCTCCATATTTGCCGTCTGCCAAATGAAGCATCACCCATTTGCTCAGGTCTGCTATGCTGGAGTTGATACCACCGGCAGAATGCCCCACTTTCATAGTACTGCGGGCTATTACTGTTACCCGGCCTTCCACTGGTGCGTGTGCATCAATGATGTCTGTAGTGTCGTTCAGCCTGTCGAATGAGGTGGCTGTGTGCGTCATGCCGAGCGGTGTAAGTATTTTCTGCTGCACAAAATCATCCCAACTTATACCGCTTACCCGTTTAACCACCTCCCCGGCTACAATATATAGGTTGTTATCGTAATCGTATTTGGTGCGGAAACTGGAGACGGGTTTTAAAAAACGCAGGTTAAATATTACATCCTTCAAAGTAAAGTCGCTGGAGTCGGGGAAGAACATCAAGTCGCCCGCGCCCAAGCCCATACCGCTGCGGTGCGTAAGCAGGTCGCGCACGGTAAACTGCTCGGTAACCCAAGGGTCGTACAATTTAAACTCGGGTATAATATCGCGTACCTTGTCGTCCCATGTCAATTTGCCTTCATCCACCAGTATGCCCAAGGCTGCTGCGGTAAACGCTTTGCTGTTGCTGGCAATGCCGAAAAGGGTGTTTTCATCCGTGGGCTGCCCGGTTCTTAATGAACGCACGCCGTACCCCTTTGAATGGATGACTTTACCATCTTTTATCACCGCCACAGCAATGCCGGGCACATCAAAAGCCTTCATGCTCCGCGCAACCAGCGTATCAATGGCTTTGCTGGTCAAGCCTTGGCAATAGCTTGCTAGGGTAAAGGTTATAAGGACAATAGAACAGATTAGTTTTTTCATGCCGCTTGTGTTGTGGTATTGCAATATGGTGGTCGTATATTCAAGGGATTCGTGAAAACACAAATTCGGGCGAATGCGTCTGGTTATGTCCCCACAACCGAACATAGGCCCCTAATTTAACAACCTTGGTTGCAATATAGGTATAATGCGCTGTAATTTATACAGTTGGTAAGGCAATTTGCAAAATGAGGTATACTGGTGAATGTCAATAGATTTCTGTTATTTTGGCAAACGATACAACTATGATGCACATACCCATCAAAAGCTTTCAGCACCTTGGCGTGCCGGTTACGGATATTAAAGTTTCAGAATTGTTTTATGAAAGCCTTGGTTTTAAGAATGTTATGGCTACTACCTTTCAATTAAACGGAGGAACGGGTTATGTGGCCATGATGCAGCGCGATACTATGGTTATTGAAATTTACCAATTGCCCGAGCCTGAACTTGCTGAGATAAGGACACGCGGTAACGGGCATATGGACCATATGGCTTTTGATGTGGACGATGTGGATACACTTTTTCACCAAATGAAAGAAGCTGGCTTTAATGTAGTAGAACCTGCGCCTGTTTTTCTATCATTCTGGCAGCATGGCTGCAAGTTTTTTAACATCACCGGCCCAGATGGCGAACGGTTGGAGTTTAACGAGATTGTGAAGGGGTAGGGGGGCAACTATCCTGTTTGTTAACGTCATATCAATAGAATACCAGTTATTTTGTGCCAAATAAAGATATATGCTGAAACCATTTATTATAATTTCCGCTTTTTGTTTCCTTACATTTTCTGTGCATGCCCAAAGTACTGAATCTTTGTTTATGCAGGCTGCAGTAGCCAAACTGGAAGGTTCCAAGGCTTATACTTTGCTAGTTGCCAACGCAATGCCCGCAGACAAATTTGAGTTTAAGGCTACCCCAGAGGAAATGAGTTTTAGGGAGCAGGCGTTGCATCTCGCCCAAAATACTGGTTGGCTGTGTTCATCTTACCTGCAACCAGGTATAAACCCAGTAACGGACGCGGATGGGTTGCTTACTGATAAGGCCGCCATACTCACATTGCTTGAGAAAACGTACGATTATGCAATACAGGTTTTGCAAAGTTTTAGCGCAGTACATTTAAAAGACACGGTAAGTTTTTTTGCCGGCCCCAAAACTACATTGCAGATCATAAATCTGATTAACGACCACCAAACCCACCACCGTGCCCAGATGATTGTTTATTTAAGACTAAATGGTATAAAGCCCCCAGACTATGTTGGTTGGTAGGTTTATAAAGTTCCGGAGTTTAGCATACTCATGGCCCCAACAAAAGCCCCCTTATGGATAAAATTCTTCTTCAAATTTGGATATTTCTTTAGTTCATTTTGGACAATATTGTTGCAAAACATCCCCTTTATTTTGCTCACCGGCATTATGGGCTGCTTTTATGGCACTAATTATGTAAACCCATAGGCTTTGCAGTGCATTTTTGTTCCTGGAATTTTGATGAAACTAAAATGGTTAACTTTCAAAAGCCATTGAAGTTTTTTTAAGCCTTTTCTTTTTCTAAGGTTGTTATATCCTCCGACAGCCGTTGCATTTCCAAAGGCAGGGTGCCGTTGTAAACGCCGCGTATGCGCCGGTGCCTGTCAATCAGCAAAAAGTTTTCGGTGTGTAAAAACTCGTTTCCTGTTTGGTAGTAGCCCACGGTGTCGCCCGCATAATACTGCTTTTTGGCGAGTGCGTAAATTTCGGTGAGGCTGCCTGTTACCACATGCCATTTACCGCTGATGATGCCTTTTTTGATGGCGTATTGTTTTAACACCGGCACGCTGTCCATTTCAGGCGTAACGGAGTGGGAGAGGAATAGCACCCCTGTGTCGTTCTTAAATTTCTGTTGCAAAGTGCCCATGTTATCGGTCATTTTTGGGCAAATGCCGCCGCAGCGGGTAAATATAAAATCGGCCACGTATATTTTACCTTCCACGGTTTTTTCGGTCACACGCTGCCCGTCTTGGTCGGTGAAAGAGAATGCAGGTATTGTATGTATATTCGGGTAGGCGGTGTCGTTTTTGTCAATCCACTCGGGTGTAAAGTCAGGCCTGTTGTAAAACGGCAATGACAGTTCCGCAGGCTTATTTTTGCAAGCAGTTAGCAGGGCAATCGCAATGTATAGACATGACATTCCCAATTTAATGTTGGAAATGCTCCGGCCACTATTTTGATATTGATTTTTGTCTGTCATATTAGAAATATTTTGAAAGTGGGAAAGGCCTACATGTTGGTTGCCCCCCACGCAGTTAGGGCGGGGTCAAACATTTTAAGCACTCTTTAAAAGGCTTTAGCCCAAATACGCACTATAGTTTTCTAGGCTTAAAAATTTACCCGTTTCCCGTTTCACGATTCCCGTTTATCGTTTCGCGATTCAACGTTTATCGTTTCGCGATTCAACGTTTATCGTTTCGCGATTCAACGTTTATCGTTTCGCGATTCCCGTTTCTAATCGAATCAATGGGGTTTGCGCAAAGTTTCATGCCTAGCAGCCCATAACGCTTGCCGTTGTGTATAACATAGTTGGCACGTATACTGCCGTCGGGCCACCACATTTTTTGGCTGCCTTCTTCTTGCCCGTTGGTATAATTAAAATCCCGGTACAGCATGCCTTTTTCATCCCATTCCTTTAACACACCGTTGTACGCATCGTCTTTCGCGGTATACACAAACCGTTGGCGGCCATTGGGCCACCAGCTTTTCTGTACCCCTTGCTTTTTACCGGCTGTATAAACCCGCAGTTCGGCCAATTGCCGGTTGGCGTGCCAGCTTTTTTGTACGCCTTCTTCCAACCCGTTTACAAAGCCTTTTACAAACTCAGTGTCACCGTTTGGGAAAAGTTGGTAAACATGGCCACTAAATAGCTGATTGGCAGCATATAACGTATCCTGATGAGCATTAAAATTAGGGTCGGTTGTTGCAACATATACTGGTGGTACTTGCTTGGCGTTGCTGCCAAACTGTATATTGCAGCCCGTAACTAGTAGGCAGAGCAGTAACGCATAGCCATCCAGAGTTGTTTTTCTCGGTAAATGCAACAACATTGTATCCGCCATTTTAACCATTTGTATAGTGCGCTTTTGGGAGTTTTTTATTGCGATACCGTGCCCGCAGTACCATAAAACCCGTCGCCGTTAATATAGGGTGCTGCAGCCGAAATATGGTAATGGTATATGCCGTTGGGGTAATCGGCCGTTGCACTGGTATGGCCATGGTAGGCATCAAGGCTGTCGGAGGGTACAACGGCACCATTTTCGTTAGGCCCGTATACAGGAAAGCCGTCCAGCAAAAAGCCCAGCAGCGCGTCTTTGCCCTTGGCCTCGGTAAGCTTTAACGGCTCCACGTGGTAATGGTAATGCGAGCCTGGGTCGGGGTGGGCCCAGCCTTGGTCAAAGCTGGCAATTTCAACCGTAAGGGGGTTGTTGCTGGCATTGTACTGGTTATAAAAGGGCACGCCGTTGATGGAAACACCTATCGGCCCCAATGGGGTGGACGAATGGGTGGATGCTGCCGTGGGGTTAAGTGGTATTTTAAACGTGTAACTGGCAGAGGCTATGCTGTTGGAGTTTTTTGAGAAGGTAACGTTGTTAAACGTAGTGCCACTAAAGGCCTCGTACAAGGAATTGCTGGTGGGGTAGTAGCAGCTTTTATGGTCAGGCAGCCCGGTGGATTTGATGGTTATCCAAGTGCCGTCTGACGTGATGCTGGTGGCCCCGTATATTTTTTTATACACATCAGGCACGGCGGTGCTGCCTGTGGTGGTGGTACTGGTAGCCGTTTTGCCGCAGCCACAACCGAATAAAAACGCACAAGAGGCCAGGGTAAATAATAACCTTAATTTTAGCATGGTAATGGTTTTGTATACTATATTGGATGCCATTGCTTGCAAAAACCTTCGGTTGGTGTCGGTTTATTTTTTGTGTGGCTTTGCCAATGGGGTGTTCGTTGCGACAGGCGACAACTTAGTACTCCGAAGCTGAAAGTTCCAGCGTACTATACTTTTTGACCTATGACTTAACGACCCAATGACTATCTTTAGTCAAACAAGCCCGGTGCTGCATTGTCCGCCGGTTTCTTTTCCCAACTCATTTCAACTGACTTGCTGTAATCCATCAGTTTGGCGCCCAAGGCTTTCCAGCCCATCACCTCTACCATTTTGGCAATCTTAAATTTCGCGCTGCGTGCCTGCTGGCCTTTGCCTGTTTGCACCGCCAGTATGGGTTCGGGTTCGGTGGTAACTGCTTCCAGCCTGTTGCCGTCGCCCTCCTTAATAAACATAAACTTGTTGTTTAAGGTGGTGGTTTCAATGTTAAACCGCTTTACCGTAAACTGGTTCTTGTCTGCGTCAAGGTAAATGGCTGAGATGGTTTTTTTGGGGTCAAACTGCTCAATCAGCAATATTTTGTCTGGGTCAAACCGCTGGGTAATCTCCGTGTCGGTTATTTCGTAGGTGCCGTCAGTGTAGATCACCAATATTTTTTCATCCTCAAAGCTGCCGAGGTATTGGCCTTTTTCCTCGGTGTTTAAACGGCCAAACTTATCGTCAAACCAAAGTTTACGGCCGGCCAAGGTGCTACGGCCTTTCTCCTTAAACTTAACGGTGCGTATGCTGTGTTTGCTAACCTGGTTACCCATGCTGCCACGGCCCTTAATGTCTAGCTCCTCAAACGGAAAGTCAAATTCTTTTATGCGGGATGCGCTGCTGGGGCTAAGCAAAACCTTAACCAGCTCGGCCTCGCCGTTGGGGTTGGCGCTAAAATAATGCACTTTGCTTTTATCGCTGCCCTTGGTAAGGTCATACTCCTTGTCGCGCGTAATGCCAGTAACATTAAAGCGTTTGGCGTAGCTGATGCCCGTTTCGCCGTCCACATAAATCATGTTGTAGGTGGTACGCTCGTCGTTTTTTTGGAACACGGCGGCGTGTATAATATCCTTGCCGATGAATGTTTTGTCGGCCACCCGCACCACTTTCATCATACCGCGCTTGGTAAACACTATTAGGTCGTCCAAATCGCTGCATTCGGCCAAAAACTCGTCTTTTTTTAGGTTTGAGCCGATAAAGCCCTCTGTGCGGTTTAGGTATACTTTGGTATTGGCAATGGCTACCTGTTTGGCTTGTATGGTGTCAAACACCTTTATTTCTGTTTTGCGTTCGCGCCCCTTGCCAAACTTTTTCAACAGGTTGTCAAAATAGGCCACCGCAAAATCAGTAAGGTGCTCTAAGTCGTAGTTTACCTGTTTTATGGCTTCTTCAATGCCTTTAATCTGGGCATTCAGTTCGTCAATGTCAAGCCTATAAATCCGGCGCACCGGTTTTTCGGTTAGCTTTAAAATATCATCGCGGGTTATATCGCGTTTCAGGCGGCTTTTAAAGGGGTTAAACCCTCTGTCAATGGCTTCAATTACTTTTTCCCAGGTTTCGTGCCGTTGTTCAAGCTCTTTGTATATTTTTTCCTCGAAAAATATTTTTTCTAGGCTGGTGTAGTGCCATTTGTCCTCCAACTCGGCCAGCTTTATCTCCAATTCGCGCTTTAATAAAGCCTTGGTGTTGTCAACGGAAATACGCAATAGTTCATGCGCCCCAAGAAACTGTGGTTTTTGGTCAACAATAACGCAGGCGTTGGGGCTTATGCTTACTTCGCAGTCGGTAAAGGCATACAGTGCGTCAATGGTAATGTCGGGTGAGATGCCGGGGGCGAGGTCAATCACCACTTCCACGTTCTTGCTTGTGTACTCAGATACCTTTTTTATTTTTATTTTGCCCTGGTCGTTGGCCTTTACGATGCTGTCGCACAGGGATGACACAGTTACGCCAAAAGGCACGTCGCGGATGACCAGGCTTTTTTTGTCCAGCTCCTCAATATAGCAACGTACGCGCACCTTGCCGCCGCGTTTACCGTCGTTGTAATTGCTAATATCTACCATGCCACCCGTTTGAAAATCGGGGTACAGGTCAAAGTTTTTGCCACGCAGGTATTTTATAGAGGCATCGCAAAGCTCGTTAAAGTTATGGGGCAGTATTTTGGTGGAAAGGCCCACCGCAATACCCTCTGCGCCCTGTGCCAGCAGCAAGGGGAATTTCATGGGCAGTGTAACCGGCTCGTCCTTACGGCCGTCGTAACTCAACTGCCAGTTGGTGGTTTTGGCGTTAAACGCAATTTCCAGCGCCAGTTTGCTCAACCGTGCCTCAATATACCTTGGGGCAGCCGCATCGTCGCCGGTGCGCACGTCGCCCCAGTTACCTTGTGTTTCAATCAACAGGTCTTTCTGGCCCATGTTCACCAAGGCTTCGCCAATGCTGGCGTCGCCATGGGGGTGGTACTGCATGCTTTGGCCTATAATGTTGGCCACTTTGTTAAAACGGCCGTCATCCATCTCCTTCATGGCGTGCAATATGCGCCGTTGCACGGGTTTTAACCCGTCTTCAATGGCAGGCACGGCACGTTCTAATATAACGTAGGATGCATAGTCTAAAAACCAGTTGCGGTACTGGCCCTGTACACCGGTTTGGTTGGTAAGGTCTATTTCTTTCTTCTCTTTTGCCATTGGTTGTTAAAAGCCTGTTTCTTGTGTATGCTGCGGATGCAAAAAAACTAGAACCCCAAAAGTAACAAAACGCTACATATTTTAGTAGGTTGGTGGATAAGATGTTTTTGGGGGAGGGGGTAAAACACCAAAAACGATTATCTTTGGGTAGACGAACAATTGAATCAACCATAATCCCCTTTTTATGACAAAAAGACTTTTTTCGCTTGTAGCCATATTGGTTCTGTTGGGTTGTAGCAGTAATTCAGCCCAAAAACGCACTTTTTTCCTGCGGTCGTTTACTAATAAAGCTGAGTTATTGGCAAATGGATTTACGCAGTCATTCGCGGTTTTTGAGAAGGCTGGTAAAAAGCAAAAAGTAATGATGGACCATTTATATTGGAAGCAAGTTGGCGATACCACCTTACTTTGCGGTTTAAACAATGACAATACCGTAAAACTTTTAACAATCGCCTTGCCGCTTAAGAAAACAGATACAATTGCCCTGTACGGCTTTCTTAATAAAATGGGTTTTGAGAAAGAATATCGCGGTGCGCTGAAACCATCCCTTTTTATAACAAGCAAAAAAGAAGGGATTGAATACCAGGTTATGGAGGGCAAGGACAAACTTTATTTTGAAAGATGGCTTGATACAACTAAGCATCCTTCCAAATATCCCGTACGAATTGACACGGTCAATGCAGTACCCCATCAACGCAAATAATCCCGGTTAAACTTAATATGCCGGTATATATCCCGCACAAACGCAATAAAAGGGTTGCCGGTGGTGCGCCAGGTTTCGCGGGTCATGGTACTTGGCTCGTCGCTGGAGTTTTTTTGGAAAAACAGGCCTTGGTAGTCATCATAATAAATACCCTTTCCTTTTTTCTTTAAAAAGGCCATCATCACGGTATATTCGGTAACATCACCCTTAAGCCCCTCGGGGTATCGGCCAAATTTTTGCAAAAAATTACTACGGCGCACGTGGGGGTGGTCGCTGTAGTAATAAAATTTTTTGTAACCGGGGTACCACAATTTAAACATCATTTCAGAAAAGCCATCGCGCAACGGCTTAAGGTAGGGGTATTTAAAGTAGGCGTAAAAGCGCGCCATGTCAATATCGGGCCGTTCAAATAAAATGCTTAAGGCATTACCAAAATGCAACGGAAAGTCTTGGGCTGGCTCAAAGTCTTCCTGCACGTAAAGGGTAAATGGGGCCGTAACGGCATCTTGGCCTTTGTTTATATTATTACCCAGCCCTTTGTTAACAGGGGTGGTTATTAGCTTATAATTGAATTTAGGCTGTAATTCCCTTAAGTATTCTTGGTGTTCGGGTTTGCTGCCGTCGTCACTTACCACTATTTCATCAAACACACAGCCTATGTTAGCAAACGAATTAAGCAACCGCTCCAACGATTTGCTGCGGTTGTAATGGGTAATTAGTAAGGCCACGCCGGGAAAATAATGGTTTTGCGCCATGGTAATGTAATTTGATCTAGTACAAGTTTTTGTTATAAGCACCCATCGTTCCTACGGAACGTCCTCTACCATTAAGACTATTAATTCTACCCATCAAATGTACCTACGGCACATCCCGTAAGGATGTTTGGTGGGTATAAACACATTGTTAATTGACGCTCGTTCCGTAGTACTGATGGGTGATATGTGTGTCTATCGTAGAAAAACGGACTTATTCTATTTAGTCAAATATTTTTTGGTTATAAAGTCCCGCGTCCACCGCAGCAATTTTACTTTTAGGTAAAAATAGCGGGCCAGTAAAAATATTGGGTTTCTGCTTTCCCGCCATGTGCTGCGCGCCATGGTGCTGGGTTCGTCGGGCGAGTTCGCCTGGTCGAACAGGGTGGTAAACTCATCATACAAAAGCCCCCTGGCCTTCTGGTGTAAAAAGTTGAGGCACATACGGTATTCCGTGGTGTCGCCTTTTTCGCCTTCCACATACCGCCCAAATTTTTCAAAAAAATTGCTACGCACCAAGTGGGGGTGGTCGCTGTACAGGTAAAATTTAAGGTGGTTGGTATAAAGAGGCGATTTATGGAAAATCATCTCCGAATACCCGTTTTTATAAGGTTTTGTGTATGGGTAACGGAAGTATGCATAAAACCTTATAATGTCCATGCTTTTTTCCGCTTCCATAATATCCAACGCGTCTTTAAAATGGGCCGGGAATATAGCCTTTGGTACAAAATCTTCCTGCACATATAATGTGTAGGTGGTAACTACGGCATCCTGGCCTTTGTTAATATTATTGCCGAGCCCTTTGTTTTTTGGGGTTGTGACAAGCCTGAAAGGGTGCGACTGCTGCAATTGCTGCAGGTAGGCTTGTTGTTCGGGCTTGCTTCCGTCGTCGGATACCACAATGTCACCAAACTTGCATTCCAGTTGTTCAAAAGCCAGCAGCAAGCGCTCCAATGAGCGGCTTCTGTTATAATGGGTAACCAGTAAGGTAACGTTGTTAAAAAAAGTTACAGGCATAGGCTATCGGCTTCATTGGGTACCAAATTAAGGAATTAATATTGATACCTGCTTTGTTTTAATCAAAAAATAATAGGGCATCGGGCCACCTTAAAAAATGTAGCAGATAATTTAATGCGGCATAGCGGATTATTACATTTCATGTGGCTATCTTCGGTTTCTTAAGTTATTAACTTCCAATAACCTTGTACCAATGGCAGGCCTTATAGAAAAACTTAAAAACAAGCACTTTCTTTCGTTGTCGGGCAATATTATTATGTCTGGTGTGGGTATGCTTACGTTTGCCATTTTATACCATGCGCTTTCCCCCGATCAAATGGGTGTATGGGTGTTTTTTCAGGCCACACTATTACTAATTGATACCTTTAGGTCGGGCTTTTTAACCACGGCGTTTATTAAATTTTACGCTGGCACGGAGCCAGAAAGGGCTAATGAAATCATGGGTTCCACTTGGTTTCTCGGTATTTCCATTACAGGTGTTTTTGTGTTGCTTAATATCCCCGCCTTTTTTTTATTGCCTTATATTGGTAACCCCGGCATACACATATTTGTACAGTGGTTTAGCCCTACTTTTATCTGTATGCTGCCCTCTTTTATCGCTACTTGCGTAGTACAGGGCGAGCAACGTTTTGACCGCCTGCTGCTTATCCGTTTTGTAACGCAATTTTGTTTTATTACCTGGGTTTGTTTA
The DNA here is from genome assembly GCA_903882935.1 of uncultured Parafilimonas sp. Taxonomy (GTDB): domain Bacteria; phylum Bacteroidota; class Bacteroidia; order Chitinophagales; family Chitinophagaceae; genus JABDFW01. The sequence continues at coordinate 127,739 of CAIRZB010000012.1, forward strand.
CTTATTTTATTACGTAACGTAAGCCTGCAAAATGTTGTAATTGCCAATATGGGTTCAAGCCTGCTGGCAAGCCTAATAACAATATTTACAGGGTTTTCCCGTATTAGCGCGTTACGTTACCGTACTAAAGCCGCGATTTTGGAGATATTTAATTTTGGTAAATTTAGTGTAGGCACTTCGCTTAGTTCAAACTTATTCAGGTGGTCTGATGTGTCAATCATAACATTTTTATTGGGGCCTGCTGCTGTTGCTGTGTACAGCTTGGGCGGTAAATTTATGGAGCTGGTTGAAATTCCGTTGCGCAGTTTTGCGGCAACAGCCATGCCATCGCTCTCTTCGGCCTACAACAGGAAAAACAAAGAAGAGGTAATATATATATTAAAAAAATATGCCGGTATTTTAACAATACTGCTTATACCCGCTTGTTTAATAGCCGTACTGCTTGCCGATTTTGCCATAGGCCTTGTTGGCGGCGGCCAGTATGTTGGTACCAAGGTAGGTATACAGGCGGCTAATGTTTTCCGTTTGTTTATGACTTTTGCCTTGTTGTTTCCCGCCGACAGGTTTTTGGCACTAACACTGGATGTAATACACCAGCCTAAAATTAATTTTATAAAAGTGCTTGTAATGCTTGCCGCCAATGTAATAGGCGATTTTGCGGGTATATATTTCCTTCATAGCATTTATGGGGTGGCCTTTACAACCATTATACCAATCATAATAGGCGCTTCAGTTGGTTTTTGGGCCCTGCGAAAATACCAGCCATTTAAATTCTTTGATATTTACCGCCTCGGGTATGCTGAAGTAATGGGTTTTGTAAAACAAAACCTACAGAAGCTGAAACGGCAATAGGGCTGCTAACGCAAATTGTTGGGTGCTTAATACATAAGCTATTTGGCATGCACAGCGCCGGAGGGCGGACGCTTAATTTTTAATGATTTAACAGCCCAACACAAATGGACAGGCTTGTTAGCTAAGCAATTGGTTACCGTTGAGTAAAGCATAACCGCGATAGGTTTTAATACCTTTTTGGCACGGCAAGGTTGAAACCAAAGACGCTAAAGCCAAACCCCTTATTTCTTTTTCCATTGAAACCTCAGCTCAATATTTTTATAACTCCACTTCGATACAAAATAGATAATGGCATAATTGAGGATAAACATGTATGCGTAGGACGTGGTGGGCATTTTTAACACACGGTAAAAAACAATGTTGAAGAGACTTAACAGCAACGCGTGCGTCATATAAATAGAGTAGGAGTAGGTGCCCACCCGTTTGAGGAACCCTGATTTTTTGAATAATGACGAGACTATGCCCTTTTCAAAAGCAAACACATATATGCTGCAAAAGAATAGCAATTCGTAAATAAAATCGTATGGTTTTAACTGATGGCCGTTATACACCAGCACTACCATGGTTGCGATAATAAGCACCTCCAATGTGCTGAACAGCGAGGCTGGTTTGTTGATGTTTTTTCCGCGGGTAGCACTAAACACGTTAAAGCATACGGCACCTGAAAAAAAACCAAAGAATGCCCTTAAAAAACCGAAATTAAAACTGTAAGGTGGCGCATGGTCAACTGCGGGGTTGGGCAGCGTGTGCAACAGCAAAAACGCAGCAAAAGCCACGGCGGCAAACAAGTATACCCTCCTGGGGTATATTTTTAAACGGTGTATGCTGTAAACCACCAAACCAAACAGGATGTAGGAAAGCATTTCGGCACTGATTGACCAACTGGGTATATTCCAGCTCACGTCAGTAACGCCCGGCAGCTTTACCGAGTTGAGCAGGAAAATGTTGGAGAAAAAAGTGATGATGTTATTGTTGGCATTGTTCAATTGGTTTACCTGAATGTGCCCCACAAACTGCTTTTTAACCAGCTCCATAAACACAAATACCATCAACATAATGAAGTGAAGCGGGTATAGTCGGAAAAGCCTTTTCTTGTAAAACAGCTTCATATCCGCCGGTTGCGACATGCCCTGCGCGGTATAGGTAATAACAAAGCCGCTCAGCACAAAAAAAAAGTCGACAAACAGGTCGCTATTTTCCACAAAATTGTTGTTAAGCACTGCCGTGTTTGCAAAAGCGCTTAGGTGAAACAACACCACCATGCTTGCAAAAATGCCCCTGAATATATCTAATACTTCAAACCTGTGTTTCATGTTTATTGGATGTTTATGTAGGCTTAACAATAATAAGGTTATGTTATTATGGATAAAAATAAGGAAAGCTGCCGATGTAAAATGGCCTTAAAAATATTTAATACCCAATTGCCGGTAATTTAAGCTGTTTTAAAAGTTCTGCCTAAAACCCAATGTATTGGGTGTGCCGGCAAGAAGTAATAGAATAATTTTTTTTTAAGGCGGGTACTGCTTATTAAGCCCACCGATGCATTACTTTAGTGGATACTTATTTACCCATATGCGTATAGCCCATTTGCTACTTACACATGAATACAACGGCCAGCTTGAACGGCTAATAAAAAGGCTTTCCCACTTGGATGCCGACATTTATGTTCATATTGACCTTAAAACCCCCATAGAGTTGTTTGCGCCCTTAATAAAAATGCCACAGGTTTATGTTATACAAAAGCGGGTAAAAGTATACTGGGGTGCATTTAGCATGGTGCAGGCAACGCTAAATGGTTTTGCACAAATATTATCGTCAGGCATTGACTATGGCTACGTTAATTTGCTAAGCGGGCAAGATTACCCTTTGCAACCCACCGAAGCCATCCATGCTTTTTTTAGCCAAAACCCAGGCAAGGCGTTTATGGAATATTACCTTGTTAACGAGGTTTGGACGGAGGCCATACCCCGCATAACACACTATCATCTGGCAAATTTTACCTTTGCAGGGCGTTATGGGGTGGAAAGATGGATGAATAAACTGCTGCCGCAACGCAAGCTGCCTTATAATTTAATTGCCGTTGGCCGTTCCCAATGGTTTAGTATGGCAACCGAGCAGGTGCGTTATATAATGGATTATGTTAAAACGCACCCACGTTACGTTTCATTCTTTAAACTCTCATGGGCACCCGATGAGTTGTTTTTTCAAACAATTTTGTACAATTCCCCCCATGCTGCCAGCATGGTGAATGATAACCTGCGGTACGTTGACTGGAGTGAGAAGAAGCCCAGCCCCAAAACGTTTACCATGGAAGATTTCGCAGCGCTAAAGGCTTCAGGTAAATTGTATGCCAGAAAGTTTAATACGAAGTTAGACAGTGCGGTATTAGACGGGCTGGATGCCATAGGCCACAATCGGCCTTAGGTTAGTGGAATTGACACGCTGAATACATTTTCGCCACTGGGTAGGCGGGAATAGGTAAAACTGCTGCATGATCGGCAAATAATAATAAACCCAAAATGCTCCACCAGTGTCGGGTTGGCTTTTTTGCCCAAAGCAGGTACTTCTTCCACAAAAAAGCACACAGTTTGGTTGTTAATACGTTGCATTATCAGCCTGTTAATGTCATCTTCGGCCAGTGTTACGTCGCTTCGTGTTTCACTTTTCAACAGCTGTTGCTCTTTTTGTTTGGGCTCCAAATTAAAAGGTACGCCGTTATCTTTTCTTAAGATGGTAAGGTAACCTGCGTCAACCGTTATTTCAAAACTGCTTTGGGGTACACCTGCATGCTTTATACCGTTGGTGCACAGTTCTGTAAGCACAAATTTGCTCTTGTGCATCATGATTTCCCCAATACCCTCAGGCAGGTTATTTTTAATATGCTGCGCCGTTTCTTGCAAAAAAGGCAATAGCGCATCGGTAGAATGTTTAAAGATAAAAGGCATGGCAGGCAGGCTTTGGTTGTACTGGTTAAGCGGCAGGAACGTTGTTAATGCTGTCGTACACCTTAAAAACTTTGTCCATTCTTATTAAACGCAGCAACTCGGTTATATCCTTTTTTAAGTCTGTCAAATATATTTCGCCGCCCTTGCCCAATGCATATTTTAACGATGACACCATCGCGCCCAAAAAAGAGCTGTCGATATAACTTACCTGCGCAAAATTTAGGGCAATACGTAGGTTGCCTTCGTTAATAAGGGTAAGCATCTCGTGCTTAAACTGTTCAGCGTTGGTTAGGTTTGCTTCGGGTTGCGTAATGGTTGCGGCCAAAATATTACCCAATGTTTTCGTTTCCAGTATCATGCCGGTTATTTTTTTATGATTGAAATTATGCTGCAATCGTCTGCTTGGCTGGCACCGGTAATTGTTTGCGACAAATAGTCACGAATGGGTGCAAAGCCGGTGTTTTGTTGCAACAAAGGGTATACGTTATTTTTAAAAAGCGCATAATCGCTGGTGTGTTTATCACCTTCAGTATACTCAATGATGCCGTCGGAAAATACCAGTATTTGGTCGTCTTTATGCAAAGTAATACTGGCTGCGTCGTAACTGGCGTCGTTAAAAAGCCCTAACAACAGGCCGCATGTTTTAATGGGCGTTAACGTTTTTCCGGCCGCGTTATAGTATAAAAGCGGAAGATCACCCGCGCCTGCATAGGCAACATGCCCTGTTTGTTCATCAATCAAAATTAGCGAAAGGCCGGCAAGCACGTCAGTAAGGGCTTCATCCTCACAAACTACCTGGTTGGTTTTTTGTAAAATTACAGCGGGGTCGTATTCACCGCTACTAACGCAAAACCTAACAGCAGCCCTTATGTAGCTTAAAAAACTAAACGTAAAAAACCAAGCCGTCCATTTTTTGCCCATCACATCGCCAAGCACCGCACATGTATAGCGGTTACTTACCCTAATAAAATCAATAAAATCCCCACCAGGGTAGCCATGGTAGGGCAAGTGCCAAAACTCAACGTTAAACCCCGTTACTATGGGCTTTTTTATGGGTACCGATTTTATATTTATGGCCTCGGCCGCCCGTTTTAGTTCTTCTAACGACAGTGCCTGTTTCTCCCTCACCGTAGCAAGCAGGTTGTCCATTTTTGCAATTATTACCGGCACCGGGGTTTCTTTGTCAATAAAATCTACCGCCAACAATTCATCAAGCCCCTTCATTACCAACGTGTTGTCATTGTATGCGGTCAAAAAAATGAAAGGTATATTTTTGGTGGCAGTGTTTTCCAGCAGTTGTTTCCTAAACGCAAAACCGTTCATGCCGGGCATTTCATAGTCTGAGAGAATAATCTCCGGTTTTTCGTGTTCTAGCAACGCCAATGCTTCTTCGGCCGAGGATGCCTTTAACACCTTAAACCCGTCGTTGGCAAAAGCCAAGGCTAAGGTGCCTAGTAAAAAAAGGTTATCATCAACCAATAATATTTTTTTTGTTGCAGCGGCCATTTTTAACTTTCCCGTTTTAATTTAACTACCGACATAACCACCAAATACACCCCGCAAAGCACTATTACGAGCGATATAAGATCCATTATGGTAACGCCGTCATCATTATTAAAATAAAACACTGTAAACATTTCAAAGTAGGGTGGGGCTGGCATAATTATCATTGCCATGCCAAGGGTTATCATCGCCAGGCCTATAAGCCCCAGCACAACCCGTTTAGCCGCACTTTTTTTTACAAAGGTATTTGCCAAATTACTGTCAACGGGGTTTTCTTCCAGCAACTCGCCCAGCCTGTTTAACAAATCTTCGCGCGACAGTGATTCATTGTCAAGCTGCTCAAAAGCCTTCAGGGCCTTATTTTCAATGGCCTTGTTAAACTTTTCTTGGTAAATTTTAACCTTGTCGCTGTCAATGTCGGCGTTGTTTAGCAGGTTTATTAACTCATCAAGCCGCTGCTCAATGTCGGTTTCTTTTTCTGCGGCATTTTTTAAACCGGCTAATTGCTTGGCTATATGTTTTTTTGTGTTCAATATTGTCGGTTTGCACCATTATTTTTGGTATCTTGTACACCGGTTAATCTAATATTCATGAAACTTGTATCCATTATCACGGTTAATTTTAACCAGCCCCTTGTTACACAAGCCTTGCTTGCCACAATACCGGCTAATGTTGCCAATGCAGCCATAGAGGTAATAGTGGTGGATAACGGAAGCATCGAAAACTTTGTACCTCAGTGGCGTGAAAATTACCCATCGGTGCATTTTATTCGCTCCGAATCAAACCTGGGTTTTGCTGGCGGCAACAATCTCGGTATCAAGCATGCGAATGGTGATTATTTGTTTCTTGTAAACAATGATACTGAATTTACACCGCAATTGGTTGAATTATTGGTTGATACCTTACACCAGCACCCAACCACCGCCGTGGTAAGCCCCAAGATACAATATTTTAGTGACCCAGGCATGCTGCAATATGTTGGTTTTACGGCCATGAATTACTTTACCGCACGCAACCATTGTATTGGGCAGTTTGAAAAAGACTTGGGGCAATACGACAACGCATCTGGGCCAACGGGGTTTGCGCATGGTGCCGCAATGATGATACGCAAAACAGCTGTGGAAAAAGCCGGGTTGATGGCCGAGAACTTTTTTTTATATTACGAGGAAATGGATTGGTGTGAGCGTTTTAAAAAGGCGGGTTTTGTGATTGAGGTAAACACACATGCCCTAATTTACCACAAGGAGTCAGTGTCAGTGGGCAAAAGCAGTATGCTGAAGGAGTTTTTTATGAACCGTAACCGCATATTGTTTATGCGGCGCAATGCGAACATATTTCAATTACTGGTTTTTTGGGTGTATTTTTTGGTTTTGGTAACACCGCGAAATATGATTGCTTACCGAAAAGCCCAACAAAAAGGCTTTGCAACAACACTGCTGAAGGCAATTTGGTGGAACGTTACCCATCGTGTTAGTAGTGATGATCTTGGTTGGCCAATAAAAAAATAGTTGTATGCGAATAGTTTTTTGGATAAGCCTGTTTATTGCCTTTTACACGTTTTTTGGTTATGGCATTGTGTTGTTTGCATTGGTTAAACTTAGGCGGTTGTTTAAGGGCCGGCGTACCGTTGCCGAGCCGGGCAGCTTTACACCAAACGTAACGCTGGTAATTGCAGCATACAACGAGGCTGATATTATTGAAGAAAAAATACACAACACGTTGGCGCTGCAATACCCTGCGGGTAAGCTGAGTGTTATTTTTATTACCGATGGCTCAAATGATGCTACGCCCGAAATTGTGGCCCGTTACCCAGAGGTGCGGCTGATGCACCAGCCGGCCCGTAAGGGTAAAATTGTGGCGGTACACCGGGCCATGGAACAAGTAACAACAGAGGTTGTTGTGTTTACGGATGCCAATACATTTTTAAACAGTGATGCCTTGCTTTATTTGTGCCGCCACTACAAAGACGAAAAAGTGGGTGCTGTATCGGGCGAGAAGAAGGTAGACGCTGGTGAAACCGGTGATGCAACCGCTGGGGAGGGCGTTTATTGGAAGTACGAAAGCACGCTTAAGAAATGGGACGCAGAATTATATTCGGTGGTAGGCGCCGCAGGTGAGCTGTTTAGCGCACGCACCAGCCTTTACCAGCCAGTACCACCCGAGACGATATTAGACGACTTTATGATTTCGCTGCTGATTGCCGAAAAAGGCTACCGCATAGCATACGAGCCGCTGGCTTGTGCTGTTGAAAATGGCTCGGAGAGCATTGCAGAGGAGCTAAAACGAAAAGTGCGGATAGCGGCAGGCGGCATACAGTCAATACTATGGCTTAAAGGTTTGATGAACCCTTTTAAAAACCCTGTGCTGGCATTTGAATATGTTAGCCACCGGGTGCTGCGTTGGACCGTTACGCCTTTTTTGTTGATATTAGCTTTTGTTTTAAACGGCATTATTGCCCAACAAAACCCAGAATTTTTATATGTCGGTTTGTTTTTAGCCCAGGGGTTGTTTTATGTAATGGCATTGTTGGGTTGGTGGATGGAAAAAAGGTCGTTGAAAGTAAAAATACTGTTCATCCCATATTATTTCTGCATGATGAATTATGCCGTAGTTGCGGGAATAATACGTTTTATGCGCAAGCAGCAAAGCGCAGCGTGGGAAAAATCGAAACGGAAAAAAGTATAATTCCTATGTACAGTTTGGCAGTAAAGAAGGGCCCAGCCAATTTGTAATTTCTGCTAACTAACCATCCGTTTTAAACGCTTTTGTGTGGCCTTCCACAGCCCGCCGTCAATTTGCAGGCGGCGGTCAGTTGTCCAAACCATGGCTTTGCTATTGGTAACGCAATGCAGTTTGCCAAACCCCTTATTGCGCAGCTTCATAGCCAAAAAACCATCTTCATTGGTACCCGGTGGGTGGGTAAAGCCTTCCACTTCAAGCCCTTGCAGCCTTCTAAAACCTGAGTTAAAACCGTATACGTTCACCGCCTCTTCCCTAAACGTTTTATTTATCCAACGGGTAAATTCTGCCATGTACTCGTAAAAAAAATAGGTACCCCTGCCAGTGGTGCCTACCGGAATAAAGGCAAAACGTCCGTAAGTAAGTGCGGCTTGTGTTTCGCTGGCGGCAAGCGGTTTTATCATCTCCTCAATCCAGTCGGGTGGGTAAATGGAGTCCGCATCCGCATTCAAAATATATTTACCCCTTGCCTCCCTCAGCCCCCTGTTGCGCGCAGGTGTAATGCCTTGCGTTGTTTCGCGCACACAAGTTGCACCGGCACCCGTGGCCAAGGCATTTGTTGCGTCTTTGGAGTTATTGTCTACCACAATTATTTCAACTGAGCGTTTTGTGGTGCTGTCACTTAATGATGACAGGGTTTGCAAAATGCTTTCTTCCTCATTATATGCAGGCATAACGATGGATACTTCTGGTTCCCCTTTTTTAAGGGCCGTTATACGTGCGTTTATGGGTATTAAGTTGCTTCTATCGACAGGGTTTAGCTGCCAATGCTTTAAAATATGCGCGGGAATGGAAAAGCTTCTCATGTGCAAACGTTTTTAGCCGTTGGTTAAACATTTTCCTTTTGAAAAAGGGCTGGTACAGTTTTTAAAATAAGCCGTATGTCGTTCCAAAGGCTGTGGTTTTTAGCGTAAGTGTTGTCAAGCATAAGCCTTTCATCTTCCGACATTTCGCCTTTCCCCCTTTTTTCAACCTGCCACAAGCCGGTAATACCTGCAGGGGCTAAAAAACGCAGCGCATATTTGTCGGTGGTAAGTTTTTCTGCCTCGTACAGCGGCAAGGGCCTGTTGCCAACTATGCTCATGTCGCCAATTATTACATTCCATAACTGGGGTAACTCGTCTATGCTGGTGTTGCGCAATATTTTGCCCACTTTGGTAATGCGCGGGTCATTTTTCAATTTTATAAATGCCGAGCCACTTTGCGATTTTTTGGAGTAGAGATACTGTTTTTCGCACCATTTGTTGTTATCCGCGTACAAAGGAAATTGGCATTTGGTACCCGAAATCCTACACTCGTCACACAAATCACCCGTGGTGTTTGCCGTTGTTGCAGCAGCAGCAGTGTATTGGTTAAGGTGCTTTAGGTCTTTCAGCTTTTTATCGGCATTAACGTACATTGACCTGAATTTGTAAAATTTAAATACCCTGTAACCCGTGCCCACCCTGGGGGAATAATAAAATACCGGCCCTCTTGATTCCAGCTTTAGGGCGAGTATAACAATTAGAAAAACCGGGGAAAGCATAACTAGGGCAAGGCCGGCAAAAAACACGTCAAACAGTCTTTTGCCTAAGGGTGTTTTATAAGCTTTAAATTCTTGTTTGTTGGTATGCCCATGCAACTCCACCCAGTTGTCAATCAAAAAGGTTATCCTACGTTGAAAATGGGTTTTGTTCAGCGGTTGTTTGTAAACATCAGCAATGCCCGCCGACAAAGCTAGTTGAAGAATATTGGCAGTAACGTTGGTGGCAATAAGCACAAATGGTACATCGGGAAAGTTTTTAGACCTTAAGGTTTGTATCATGGCAATACCGAATGTATCCATTACCTCCCCCTGAACAATCACTGCTCGTACGTCAATTTGTTCTTTCTCCCACCTGTTAATTAAATCTACGCCATTAGAAAACTGCCGCAGTTGCCTGCCGCCAAAGTCAAATTGTTGCAAGGTTTCCCTAAGCGGCTCGCTGGCGTTTATTAAAGCAATCACGCCATTTGTTTGTGTGTTGTAATTGGATGAATTGTTTTGTGCCATGTTTAACAAAGGATATGGTGGATATTTTTTGTTTTATTACTATGCTTGCAATTTTCCAATCCTGCGCAGCAGTACTTTTATTCTGGCTTCCAGTTCGCGGGGGTTAAACGGCTTAACCACATAATCATCGGCACCAGCCTCTAAGCATTTTATTCTTTTTTCGGTACTTTCTTCGCCCGAAAGCACCATAATGGGAATGGAGCTGAAAAAACCGCTTGCTTTTATTTGCAAAATAAGCTCAAGCCCGCTAAGCTTGGGTATATTAAGGTCGGCAATAATAATGTCTGGTATGTTACCCCCCTGTAACGATGAGTAAGCGTCTAGCCCATTGTCAAATACCTGCACGTTATACTCCTCTTCAAGGTAGTGGCTCAGCAAGTTTTGCATATACACATCGTCTTCAACTATAACCAGGCTGTAAGCTTTTTTTACGTCCGTTTGATTCATAAGGCTTGTTTTGAATGTTTGTTATGCCGCCGTAAATATAAGGCTATCATTTTAATGATGCCATTAAGAAACATATAAAAGTAAATTTGCATTTGCAATAAATGCCTGTATAAATGTAGGGTTTTTTTGAAAAAAAAGGCCTGATGGGCAGGGTTTAGTAAAAATTGTTTTACAAGGAGACCTGTTTTGAAGGGAATGCTACATGAAATTGCCAAAAGTGATTACCAGTTTGCGTTAGCGTAAACCGATAGCTTTAAGCAACTTTAAGGCGCTGGATAATGGCCAACACCGGCCCTTGTGTTACCTGTATGTTGTGATGGGTGTTAAACGGTATTTCTAAATAGCTGCCGGGTTGTAGGTTAACCGCCTGGGTACCAATAAAGCAGGTGCATTGCCCTTTGAGCACCAGTGCTGATTCCTTAACCTTTGTATGCACTTCGTCTGGAAATATCGATTTCAACCATAATACTGCCTGAAAAATACCTGGTTCATCCTTAATAACCTTCACATAAATTTCTTCCTTTGTTGAAGCTGGTAGTAGCGGATATAACTTTTTTAGCCAGTTTTCGTGGTTGGAAAATTTATTAATTAGGGGAAAGCTATCTGGTCGGCCGTCTTCCTCAATTTGAAGATTGCTCAGCAAGCCAAGTATTTTTTGTTTGGTGTTGGTGTTGGGCTGCCTTTCATAGTGGGCTGCATAGCGTTTAAGTGCCAAGGCATTGGCATCCAGTTCCTGCTTTATTTGCGGGTATAATAAGGCCATTTGTTCAACCTTTATGCATTCATCTTCCGCTAACATGCCCATGCAATAATCGGCCAGTATCCCCGAAGCTATATAATCGGTTATGTTCATTTCCACGTTTGTTTTCTAAAGTATAAAGCAACACGTATAAAACGCTTTATTGCCAAAATTTATACGTTTTTGGTAATAATACAGGGTATTTGCCATTGTTTTACCTGTCATTTGGTTCTTAATTACCCGTTAAGCAACAATTGTACTGCAAAGAACGTATTTTTTATATACCCGGCAAGCGGCGGCGCGTGGTGGGCAAGCAATCAATGCCAATAAACTAATGCACATTGCCCACGCTAACCAAAATTTATGCACATACAATCCGTTCAACAAATGGGTCAGTAGGCTTCGTGTATACGCGTAATTGGCCATTTTAACTCAAAGAAAATACGTTTCTATTGTATGTTAAATTTGTGGCGCAATGGGTTGAAAATGCATTGGTTTTTAATAACTTAATCGCGGTTTCAATTTTTTTCAGTTCATGTATCATGGTGCCAAATTCGTTTTCGCCCTTAATTATATAACAGAATGCCCCGTGTTTTAGGCTTTCAGTTTTTAAAGAAGCCTCCACACCGGCGGATATGTAAATTACATAAATGCCGGGGTTTCTTTCTTTAACCTTTTGCAAAACATCCAAGCCATTCAGGGGGCTCATATAATGGTCTAAAATAATCACATCTGGGTCTTCTCCCAAATTATCAAGGCAATCTTTGCCATTGTCAAATACTTGTATCCGGCGGTATCCCTCAAAAATTAAATACTGCCGAAAAATGCAGGCAGAAAATGGATCGTCGTCCACGATAAAAAAATTAATTTTATCCTTTTCCATAATTAAATGTTTGATGGTCTTTTGCTATTTCTGTGCCATTTTGCTTATGTTGCTTACAATCAATCAGTTGTAAATCTAAAAGGCGAGCCTTTTTCCATAATGTGGAATCTGCCCATAAATTGTGGACAGCAGCTGGCTATAGTGGTGCAAAATGAACGTTGATTGTAGCTTTAAAATAATAAACGTTGTTGCACTAACTTACTAATTTCAACAGGTTAATGGCTTTGTAACTTTACTCTTTGGCTTATTATAATATGTTTTTAATCAGTAAAAGTCAGTAGGAGAATAGTTTATTAATTATCTTGGAACAAATCCAAAAAATGGAAACTTGCCGAATTTTTATTGTCGAAGATGACCCTTGGTATGGTGAAATACTAAGGTACCACCTGTTATTAAACCCCGACAATGAGGTTCACCTTTTTACAAGTGGCAAAGATTGCCTGGCAAACCTTGTTAATAAGCCCAATATTATTTCTATCGACTACTCGCTACCCGATATGAATGGTGCCGAATTACTTAAGCATATAAGGCATACCAACCACGAGGTGCCGATAATTGTAACAAGTGCGCAGGAGGATGTAGCCACGGCAGTACAATTATTAAAAGCCGGCGTTTACGAATATATTGTAAAAAACGACCATACAAAAGACCTGCTTTGGAGTGCCGTAACAAGGATAAAGGAACGCCTTTATTTGAAGAATGAAATTGAAGACCTAAGGAAAGAACTGGGTTACAAATACGACTTTAGCACCGCTGTAAAAGGTAACAGTGCCGCCATTAAAAAGATTTTTTCGCTGATGGAAAAAGCTGCCAAAACAAACATAAATGTTTGCATAAATGGCGAAACGGGTACTGGGAAGGAGTTGGTTGCGAAGGCTATACACTACAATTCGGAGCGGCGCAAAAGGCCTTTTGTGGCAGTTAACATGGCGGCTGTGCCTAGGGAATTGGTTGAAAGTGAGTTTTTGGGCTTTGAAAAAGGTGCCTTTACGGGGGCGGAAGCCAGAAAAATAGGGAAATTTGAGGAGGCTAACGGCGGAACCATATTTTTGGATGAAATTGGCGAACTGGATATGGCGGTGCAAAGCAAGTTATTGCGTGTGTTGCAGGAAAAAGAGTTAACCAGGATAGGGGGCAAGGATAAAGTAAAACTTGACGTACGTGTAATTGTGGCCACCCATAAAAACCTTGCCGATGAGGTGGCCAAAGGCGGTTTTAGGGAAGATTTATATTACAGGATAATTGGTTTGCCCATTTTGCTGCCTCCGTTGAGGGAGAGGGAATCGGATATTTTGCTGCTCGCAAAGTTTTTTTTGGATGAGTTTTGCAAGGATAATAAGATTAAAATAAACGGTTTCTCGCCTGAGGCAAAGGCAAAGCTTATGCAATACAATTATCCCGGCAATGTAAGGGAGTTGAAGGCTGTGATAGACCTTGCGGCTGTTATGTGTAACGGAAACGAATTGCAGGCTGCTGATATAGCGTTTCCTAAAACCAGGTCGTTGGATATGCTGCTGACTGAAGACAAAACGTTTAAACAATATTGCATTTACATAATAGAGTACTATTTAAAAAAATACAATGGAAACGTATTAACAGTGGCAAAAAAATTAGATGTCGGCAAATCAACCATATACAAGATGATTCAAAACAAAGAGGTTGCACTTTAAGGTAAACCTCTTGCATTTTCAATATCCTAAAAACTAGAAAAAACGCAGAACATTGGAAAATCTAAACGATGACAAAAATAGTTTGCCCCCGCAGGAAGACATGCAAACACTACAGGCCAAGCTTTTAAAAAAAGAGCAGGAGATTGAGTTTTTGCGCCAGCAGCTTGCCGAAGCCAAACATAACGAGGCAATTAATATAGAGCATTTGAGCCGCAGCGAAAAACGCTACCGCGACCTGTTTAATTATGGCCAGGCACTCATATGTACGCACGATAAAAATGGGGTGGTACTTACTGTTAACCCTGCTATTTGCAAAGTGCTTGGGTATACCGAGGCTGAACTAGTTGGCAATAATATTGGTGAATTACTGCCCCAGCAGGCGAAGGACGGATTTAAGGCCAATTACTTGGATGTAATTAATAAGGAAGGTGTAGCAAAAGGGCTTTTTACCATTATAACTAAAACGGGCGGCGTTGTTTATTTGCTTTTTCAAAACTACAAGGTTCAGGAGCCGGATGTTGAGCCATATATTATTGGTTTTTCCCAAGACATTACTGACAGAAAAAAAGCAGAGGAAGCCTTAAAACGAAGTGAGGAAAAATACCGTAGTATAATAGAAAACATGAATTTGGGCCTTTTGGAGGTGGATACTGCCGAAAGAATTATTTATGCAAACCATAGTTTTTGCCAAATGTGCGGATACGAGATTGATGAGCTTGCCGGAAGGGTTGCCGCTGATGTTTTTGCCAACGGAAATAACCTATTAAAGCTTTGGGATAAAACTGATCAGCGTACTTCGGGCATATCAGACGCCTTTGAAATGGCCGTACGTAACAAAAAAGGTGAGCCAAAATGGTGGCTTATAAGCAGTGCGCCGCTGTACGACCCGCACGGTAAGCACATAGGTTCGGTGGGCATATACCTAGATATAACTAAGCAAAAAGTGTTGGAGTACAAACTGCTGGAGGCAAAACAAGAGGCTGAGGACTCTGCCAACGCAAAGGAGCTATTCCTTACAAACATGAGCCATGAAATACGCACACCTATGAACGCCATCATGGGCATGGGCAGGCAATTACAAAAAACCCCTTTAAACAGCCAGCAGCAGTTTTATTTAGAAACCATTAACGCGGCATCGGCTAACCTATTGGTTATTATTGACGATATACTTGACCTCTCAAAAATTGAATCGGGCCGCCTTGCGCTACAATTAACGCCGTTCAGTTTTGTTGGCCTAATTGACAAAGCGACACTGATAATTGCCCAAAAGGCCGCAGAAAAGGGGATAACCCTTACCAAGAAAGTGGATGCTGACCTGGCATCGGTACTAAAGGGTGACCCCCAGCGGTTGGGCCAAGTAATAAATAATTTGTTGAGCAATGCATTTAAGTTTACTGAACGCGGTGAAATTGTTTTAGAATGTGCCGTTTTGCAGGACAAGGGCAACAGGCAGGTGGTGCAGGTAACAGTTAAAGACACCGGCATGGGCATGGGTAAAGAGTTTTTGAAAATAATCTTTAACAAGTTTACGCAAGAAGATGAGGGCACCGTGCGAAAATATGGGGGTACCGGGCTTGGAATGAGTATAAGCAAGCACTTAATTGAGGCAATGGGTGGTAAGATTTCAGTGGAAAGCGACAAGGGGGTGGGTACCACGGTGCATTTTATTCTGTCGCTTGAAAAAGGTTTGGACAGCGAACTGCCGAAACAGAGTTTGGTAATAGCCGACGAAAATGTGCTAAAAGGGATTACCATTTTGCTGGTGGAGGATAATGAGATGAACAGGATGGTTGCGAACACGGTGCTTGTGCAGTACGGGGCTGTTGTAGAAGAGGCCTTAAATGGTTTAGAGGCTGTTGAAACACTGCGCAAAAAAAGCTATGATATAGTTTTAATGGACATACGAATGCCGGTAATGGATGGTATTGAAGCTACCAAAATTATTAGGGAAAGTATATCAAAAACGCTGCCTGTTATAGCGTTAACAGCCAACGTAGTAAAGGGGGAGAAGGAGAAATGTATAAACGCAGGAATGAATGAGTTTATCGGCAAGCCTTTTGACGAAAACGACCTTATACGCACTATTGCAAAACTTACGCACAGAGGGGGCGTTACCCCAACAATGCAAAACGACAATAGCAACCTGCCACAATTGCCCCAACCATTGTACGATCTTGCCAAGCTATGGGACATTAGCCGTGGCAAGCAGGCTTTTGTGGAGAAAATGGTTAGCATTTTTGTTACCGAAACAAGCAACGCAGTAAAGGACATTAGGGCAGCCTACGAAGCCAACAACATTGAAAAAATTAATTCGGTGGCGCACAAAATAAAACCATCGTTATACAACCTGAATGTTAACATAATTAAAGATGATATACTGGCACTTGAGCAGTTTGGCAAAGAAGGTGAAAGCAACGGTACAAAACTAAAGGCAATGGTAGACAAAGTTGAAGCTGTGCTTACAGATGTGATTGAACTTATGAAAACCACACCAATCGTAAGCCCTGCTTAGCTATAGAGTTTGCTGTTTAGCCAACTTAATGATTGAAAAATGCGTTAAGCAACCCAAAATTATCGTATACCCTTAAATCAGTATTTTCCGCTGATTTTGGCAGAATTTTTTGTGGCACCCCTTCCTGCAATAGTATGGCATAGTGGCAAACTATTGCGGGAAGGGAGATGCGCAAGTGTCTTTTAAACCCAAGTGTCAGTTTTCCGCCAACTCATGCAGAATGTTTTCACCGTGTTCAAGAGCGTTTTTATACCTTTTAAATACCCATTTGGCAAAGGGGTAGAAAAAAGCGGGAAAAAGCACGTATACCATCCATGCGTTGTTTGATTTGAAAAAATCATTACCGCCCATCAGCTTAACCATAACCGGCAGTATTGCGATAAAAAGCAGCGGGCCAAGGTAAAAACTTAGCCTTTGGGCTGCCAAAAAGCGTTTTTTAGCCATGGCATATAACACTAACAACTGCTTATAATTGTTATTGGCTACACTTATCGTATTAAACTTTTTGATAGCCAAAAGTGATAATAGAGGCATTGCCAATAAGATTACCACAGCAATAATGCCACATGCCATTAGGTACCAAGTGGTGAGCAAATTAACATTTACGGCAATGTAAAAAACGCAGGCCAAACAAACTGCGGCACCCGCCATTTCGGGTATACGCACCTTGTTTATAGCACTTTTGTAACCGCTTTGGGTAACCTTAATAACCAAAGATTCAGTCAGTTTTTTTTGTTGCTCCAAATCAATAGCCATTTTAGCCCAAATTGTTTTCATGTCATCCAGTTGCATATTTGTTTATTTTTTAATGTGTGAGGTCAGTTTTTGCCTTATTCTTGCCAACCGGGTGCCTACGTTTGTAACTGTAAACCCCGTTATAACCGCTATTTCATCGTAAGGCTTCCCTTCAAGGTAAAGTAGAATTAACCCTTTTTCAATGGTGTTTAATTGCTTTATGGCCGCGTACAATTCCTCAATTTGTTCTCGCTCAATGGTGTAATCGGTATAGTGGATATTTTCCAATGCCTCGTTTACCGCTTCCTGTTTAACCTTTCGTTTGGTGCTGTTTAGGAAAGCAATGGAAGTATTAAGGGCTATACGGTACATCCAAGTGCTAACTCTTGCTTCGTTTCGAAACGATTCGAACGACTTCCAAAGCTGGTAAACAATTTCTTGGTACAAATCCTGTTCATCCTCCCTATTATTGGCATAAACCTTTGCCACCTTATAAATAAGGCCCTCATTTGCTTTTATGGTATCGGTAAATGCTTTTTTATTGTTCATCTTATTAACGGCTACATGCTATAGGTATACATAAGCACGTAAAAATCACACAAAAACAAAAATTTTTAGAAAGTAGTTTGTGTTAGCGGTCCAATTTATCCCCACCGAACGATGCAGATAAATAAATAGGCATGGCTTGGTTACACCCCGCTGTAACATTCACCATGTGTAGCCTAGTCTTAACGTAAAAGTTGCAATTTATTAATGTTTTGAACCTACCTTGCAATATTAAAAAAGCTTAGGATGTTGTTGTTGATAACGATAAGCTGCGTTTTTTTTCAAACAGCTGTTACCATTTACCTATTTAACATCAACAAAACTGGTGACAGTTTCGAGAAAAACTTAACACGCATATTGATTGTGCTACTGGTACACGTATGCTTAAGTTTATGTTTGTTATTGGTGGTTAAAAAAGAAAGCTTATACGGGCAGGTAGTTTCTTTGTTTGGACTTGCCTACGGCCCGCTGTTGTATATTATCATTTGCTCTTTTTCAGGCAAAGCCCTGCCTAGGCGTATTGCTTTGGTGCATTCATTTCCCTTTTTTGCTGCATCGGTAATTTCTATTGCCTTAATTGCAGGCAGCTTATCAAAAAAAATCAGTGATAATTTCATCATAAGCTACACAACCATTTTTCAGTGGATTGTTGTCGCAACCTTGATCGTTTATTCAATTTTGGTAAAAAACGCCTTGGCTCGTTGTCGCCTTGTTGTCGCTTTTGGCAACGAAAATGAAAAAGTTAAATGGACGCTATTAAATAACATTTCTGCAATTTTAGGTGCGGGCGTTTTATGCGGTATTTTTTTTGAACTCACAAAAGTTATTGAATCGCCTTTCCTCAATTTGCACCTCAGGGTAATTCCTTACATTAGTTTTGCGGTGATTCCGGTGTTAATTTTAAGGTATAAACTTGACTTTAGGTATAGTAGGCCAGGGGGCTCCGGTGCCAAAAATGAAAAAGCGCTTGTACCAAAAATAAGTGAGCAACTGCTTAATATCCCTGAGGCTGTTGCCAATGTTGCCATGGGCCCTGTGGCAATTGCATCTTCGGCAAAGCGTTATGAAAAATCATCCTTGGACGAATCGACCATGGATGATTATGAACAAGCATTAAAGAAATACGTGGAATCAAGTAAAATATTTTTGACCGCTGAGCTGTCGCTTGAAGAGCTGGCCCAGCAGGTAAAAATTCCTAAACACCACCTTACCCAGCTTTTAAATGACCGGCTGGGGAAAAACTTTTACAACTACATAAACGAGTACCGGGTGCAGGAGGCCATAATAAGGCTAAAAAATATTCACCAGGATGTAAATATCCTTTCCCTCGCATATGATTGTGGGTTCAATTCTAAATCATCTTTCAATAATTATTTCAAAAAAGTTACCCAACATACGCCCTCTAGCTACCGAAAAATGGTAGAATCTCCTGGCAATTCAAGCACACAAACTACCGCTTAACATTTTGGTAAACTTTTGGTAACAATTTGGAAATATACCCAACTGTTTGATATTCAATTGTTTGAAAAAAACAAAAAGTACTTCCTTTACGGGAAATACGATAAATAGTGCGCGCCGTGTGGGCGTGTCGTATAAACCTCGCTGCAATTGAAACCTTTGCCAACAAAATATTAACAACATGTCTCCAACGGCGATTTAGTTAATTTTTTGGGGATAACGCTCAAACACACACATGCTTAAACACAATAGTAAAGTCGATTTGTTTCACCACAAACAAAATTGGCTGTCTTTTAAAAAGCTAACAAACTCGTTAGGTCAACAACAATTTTTTTTAACAAAGCCTAATTCAGTAGGCATTTTTAATTTAACCAAATAAGAAAATGAAACCAAAATTAACGTTCGTGAAAGCAGTAAGCGTAATGCTGACGATGTTTTTACTGGCAGGCAATTTAGTTTTTGCACAGTCAAAAACAGTCTCCGGTAAAATTACATTGTCTACAGGTGCCCCCGTTTCAGGGGTAAGTGTGCAACAAAAAGGTTCGAATGCGGGCACATCCAGTGACGTGTCGGGTAATTATGTTATTAATGTAAGCAGCCCAGATGCTGTATTGGTATTTACATATGTAGGCTACGCGTCGCAGGAAATTGCAGTAGCCAACCAGTCAACTGTTAATGTTGTATTGTCAGAAGACGCAAGAATATTAACTGATGTAGTGGTAACTGCCTTGGGTATTAAAAAGGAATTTAAACGCCTTGGTTACGCCACAACATTGGTAAAAGGCGAAGACCTTACCAAAGCAAGGGATGTAAACCCATTGCAGTCGTTAACAGGTAAAGTTGCAGGCTTAACAATTGGTGCTTCTGCAGAAATGCTTGCCCGCCCGCAGGTTGTTTTAAGGGGTAGCACAGACCTTTTGTTTGTTGTTGACGGTGTACCCATTAACTCTGACACTTGGAACATTAGTGCCGATGACATTGAAACATACAACGTGTTAAAAGGGCCAAACGCCGCAGCATTGTATGGTTCAAGGGGTATTAACGGTGCTATCATCATCACTACAAAGCGTGGCTCTAAAGATAAAAAAGGCTGGCAAATTGATTTTAACAGCAGCAACATGCTGGAAAGCAGCTTTTTAACAGTGCCTAAAAGCCAAACAGAATACGGCCGCGGCACAAACTTTCTTTACCAGTATGCCAAAAAAGGTTCATATACTTATGGTGCCCAAGGCACCAACGGTAACGGCACCTTTGGTGGCGTGGACGTGTTGTATGACAACTCACAGCGTTTGCAAGAGTATGGCCCCCGTTTTGACGGCCAGCTGATTAAGCAATACGACAGCCCTTACGACCCAACTACAGGCGTTAGGACCCCTACACCTTGGTTGGCAAGGGGTGCGAAGAACTTTGAAAACTTTATGCAAACCGGTATATTAACCACCAATAATATATCTCTTTCTGCAAGCGGTGCCAAATACGACATCCGCATGTCTTACTCTCACACTTACCAAAAAGGTATGGCACCAAACACCAATATCAATTTTGATAATGTAAACATCAACTCTGGCTATAATTTTACTGACAAACTTCGTTTGGAAGGTAACCTGAATTTAAACGTTCAGTATTCACCCAACATCCCAGATGCGTCTTATGGCCCAAACAGTTATGTGTACATGTTTAAGGTGTATGGCTCATCAGACTACGACATTAACGACCTGAAAAATATTTACAAAGGGCCACAAGGTGTAAACGGCTTGGTGCAATACGCCCAAGAATACGGCCGTGAAAACAGCCCTTGGTTCATAGCCAAGAAATGGTTGCGTACCCACGACAAAACAGATGTTTATGGTTATTTGAAATTGAACTACAAGGCAACCAAAGACCTTAACTTCTCCCTCCGCTCACAGATAACTACCTGGAACCAACGAAGGACTGAAATTGTTCCCGCTTCTACCAACCTTAACACATACCTGCCTTGGTACACATTTGGCTGGTTCGGGGACTTTAGGGTTGACCAACGCAACTTGATTGAGAACAATACTGACTTCCTAGCATCTTACACCAAAAACGTAAGTAACTGGAGCATTAGTGCCAACGCGGGTGTTAGTGAGCGTTCTTTCAAATACAACTCTAATTACGGTACTACCAAGAGCATGGCTATACCGAACGTGTACAGCCTTTCAAACAGCTTAAACCCAGCTTTAAGCTACTCATATTTGGCTAATATGCAGGTGTACAGTGGTTATTACAGTGTTGACCTTGCCTATAAAAATTACTTTAACATATCTGCTACCGGTAGGGTTGACAATTCCACAGCGCTTGCAAACGGGTACAATACCTATTTTTACCCATCGGTGTCGGCAGCAACCGTATTGTCTGATTATTTAAACCTGCCTAAAGCAATCTCTTTCCTTAAAGTAAGGGCTTCTTTTGCTGACGTTAAAGGCGGAAACACACAATCTACCATACCTTCTGCTTATACAGCTATTACGGGCATCAGCACTGGTAGCTTGTTAGGCTACGGTACTGATTTATATACGTCTTATGATGGTCCTAGCTACGGTAACCAAAATACTGGTGTGTATTCAACCTACTATAATGGTACATCTTCAGTAAGCTATACCAATACTATCGCTAACCCAAGCTTGAAGCCTTATGATGTTAAATCTTACGAAGCTGGTGTGGACGTTAGGTTGTTCAAAAACAGGGTAGGTTTTGAGGGTACGTACTTTACCACCGAAAATGGTCCGTTGATTTATGCTGTACCGGTTCCGTCTTCTACTGGCAACACTAGCAAAAATGCCAACACACTTACTACCTTGAAAAAAGGTATAGAGTTGCAGCTGAATGCATCAATATTTAAAAACCCCAAAGGCTTTTCATGGGATGTTAACATGAACTGGTTTACCTACAAAGAAACCCTTAAGTCAATTGAAGGCCAAAACAGCCTATTGTTGAACGGCCACAACTATACGCCAGGTGAGCGTTTAGATGATTTTTACAGCACCAAATTTGTACGCGATGGCAGCGGAAACATTGTGTATGGTTCGGGTGGTTTGCCTTTGCCAGTTCCAAGTTCAGCTGTTAGTGACCGTGGTTTTATCGGCCACCTTAACCCAGACTATACTTTTGGTATCACCAACACATTGTCTTACAAGCATTTAAGTCTTAGCTTTCAGATTGATGGCCGTATAGGCGGTAAAATTTACGACAGGGTTCTTTACCAAGGCAACAACGGTGGTACATCATATGAAAGTGCGTCAGGTGCTTTTGGGGTAGCTCGCTTGGCAGAATGGAAAAGCACTAACGAAGGTGCAAACGCACCAACCCCGGCCTATGTGGGGCAAGGTGTAGTTATCACAAGCGGTACACCAATATATGCTGGTGGCCAGATTACCAACGTTAAAGACTTAACATTTGCGCCTAATACAAAAGCTGTAACTGTTCAAAACTATTTGAGCAGTGGTGTCGGCGGCAACTTTGATGAATATTATTTTGTTAGCCGTTCTTTCGCCAAATTAAGGCAGGTGACATTGAGTTATTCTGTGCCCGTTAAAAAAGGCTTCTTCAAATCAGCTACTTTCTCTCTAATCGGCAGAAACCTATTGTATTTTGCTGCTAGAAAGGACTTTGACATTGAGCAATACGCTTCTGGTTTTAACGCTACAGACAGAACTGTTGGAGGTACCAACCCAGATTTGCAAAGTGCCACTGGCCGCAGGTTTGGTGTTAACGTAAATGTTAGTTTCTAAATTAATTTAAAGCGAACACGTAAAAGTATTATATGAAAAAAAGTATTTTAACAAAAATAATAGTTGCTGCCGCGGCCATTACCGTTATAGCAACGGGATGCCAAAAAGGCGATCTTTATTCTAACCCCAACGCGGTTTCGTCTAGCAGCGTTGTGCCAGTATCACTGCTTCTTAACCACTTAACGTACAGCCTGTACGCCGGCGGTGGTGTTGTAGATGGCCGCGCCGGTGCGGTAAACGAAATACCTTGGGACCAAGAGTTTGTATGGGCGCAGTACCATGTGTCAAACTACCAATACTACAGGGGTACCAATACCTACAACTGGTCAAACAGTGCAACTGCTTACGACTTAATGAAGTACGCTAAACTTATGCAGGAACAAGCCACAACACAGTACGGCACTACGCCAAACGTGTACAGCGCGTTGGCCTACTTTTTTAAAGCTTATAGTTTTGTTTGGTTTGCACAAAGGGTGGGCGATATACCTATGTCAGAAGCAGGCGATGCAAACAACCTTACCCCAACCTACGATAACCAGCATGATGTGTTTAAAAATAGCTTGGCTTTATTGGACACAGCAAACATGCTGTTAACCAAATTGGGTACAGCAGGTGCCGGTACAGTGGTGAACGGCGACATTTTTGGTTTAACACAATTGCAATGGCAAAAAATTGTAAACGCATACGAATTAAGGGTGTTGATAAGCCTTAGCAAAAGAGCCGCTGATAACGCTGACCTAAATGTAGCTTCAAGGTTTGCAACCATTATGGGCAATCCTTTATTGGCAAGCAATTCCGATAACATGAAGTTTGTGTACAATGCGGCCTATAATACTTACCCCATCTATGCACGCGGTAATGCTCCGTACAACAACTTTTCAAACATTTGCAAGACTTATCTGGATATTACCACTGCCAACCAAGACCCAAGAACGTTTATTGCAGCCACACCTGCCCCCGCACAAATTAAGGCTGGTAAAACTGCCAGTGATTTTAGTGCTTATGTTGGCGCAGATATTAACTTAGACCTTGCAACGCTAAACGCTAATTCTGTAGCTGGTCAATACTCTTTTGCAAGCTACCTGCGGTACTACACTTCTACCGCAGGTGCAAACTGCGAGCCTTATACATTAATTGGTTACCCTGAAATGTGCTTTAACATTGCAGAAGCAATTAACCGTGGTTGGATAAGCGGCAGTTCTGCCACTTGGTATAATAACGGCATTATGGCCTCTATGGCTATGTTTGGCCTTAAGCAAGGGCAGCAACTGACTATTGGCGACGTGAGTGGCACCACCGTGGGTACCGTTACCGTTGACATCAACACATTTTTGGCAAATGCAAACGTTGCATATGCGGGTGATAACGCCACAGGCCTTAACCAAATACTTACTCAAAAGTATGTGGCATTGTTCCAAAACTCAGGTTGGGAAGCATTCTACAACTGGCGCCGCACAGGCGTGCCTGCTTTTGCACAAGGCGGCGGCGGTATTGGCACAGCAAATAACTTAATACCAAGGCGTTGGGAATATCCGCAGGATGAAATTAACTACAACGCTGCAAACTATACCAAAGCCATCCAGTCTCAGTTTGGCGGTAAGGACGATCTTACCCAAGATACTTGGTTGACCAAATAATTTATCCATAACCAAAACCTTAGCAGAACCGGCAGATGCAAATTTGCCGGTTCTGCAATTTTTAATATGAAAAATTTAATTATCATTCTTTTTGTGTTTGCATGTGTTGTTGCCCAGGCGCAAGTACAAGACAGTGCAAAACGTGTAGTGCCGGTAAAAGGTGCCGTTAATTTTCGCGATTTGGGCGGTTATGCCACTACTGACGGCCACCATGTTAAATGGAACAAGGTTTACCGTTCGGCATCGATAAACAAACTGTCTGATGCCGATATGCAAATACTGGCAAGCAGGCATGTATACGATGTGGTTGATTTTAGGGGCACCGAAGAATCAAAAAAGGCTATGGACAGGTTACTTCCCAACACGAAGTACACATTATGCCCCGCAGGTAGCGAAAATGTGGGCGATTGGATGAAAATTGCGCCTTCCCTTACATCCGCCGATTCGCTGATGACTTCTTTTTATACCAGCACCCAATATTTTGGTGACCGTTATAAGCCTTTTTTTGAAGAGCTGCTGCAGATGCCCGATACCTCGGCGCTGTTATTCCATTGTACGGCTGGCAAAGACCGCACTGGCATGGGGGCGGCATTGCTACTGTATGCTTTGGGGGTACCAAAGGCAACCATTATGCAAGATTACCTTGCCACAAATACCTACCGTGCGGCTGAGAATGAACAAGCAGCCAAGGCAATGGTTGCGTATATGCATGTAAGTGAGAAGGTGGCCAACGACATGATGGCTGCTAAACCAGCGTATTTAGAGGCAACCTTTAACGCAATAGAAAAAAGATACGGCTCCGTTAACAAATTTTTAACAAAAGAGATTGGCCTTGATAAAGCGAAAATGAAGACCTTGAAGGCCAAATATTTGCAAGATTAATTTGCCTCGGCATTTAAATATGTAATGCTCCAGCCATGCAACATTCTGTTGCAGTTAGCGAAAGTGTTATAGCATGTGTTAAGCCGGCTATTTCTATAGTCGGCTTCTTATTTTATGATTTAATTAACCAGCGGTGAAAAAACACTTATTCCAATTTTTTTACATCAATACAAAGCCGTGTGTTGTTGCTCCCCCAACCTCGTTTGCATTTAAAACG
This sequence comes from uncultured Parafilimonas sp., assembly GCA_903882935.1. Taxonomy (GTDB): domain Bacteria; phylum Bacteroidota; class Bacteroidia; order Chitinophagales; family Chitinophagaceae; genus JABDFW01. The sequence continues at coordinate 153,288 of CAIRZB010000012.1, forward strand.
CACAAGTATTATTTGGTTTTTTTTGAACAAAGTTCGGCCTTTTAATGTTTGCAAACCAACAACGTAAGGCGAATAAAACACTATGTATACCGATATATAAAGTGAAGTCCCGATTTGCTTCAGAATTGCAGGGTATTTTTGCTGTTGATATTAAAAAAATTGTATTGCATGGAGAAGAGGTTGATTTTGGTTTGTTTCATTATAGGTTTTTTTACAGCTGCAAAATCGCAAGAGAAGGCACAGCCTACTTTTAATGGTGTTATTAAAGGGCGGGTTATTGATTCAATTGGGGCTTTTGCTGTAGACTATGCAACCATTACCCTTTATGCCCAGGGCGCAAAAAAGCCCTTAGATGGCACCACAGCAGATTCCATGGGCCGGTTTTCTTTAAAAGGGGTGGGTGGAGGTGCTTTTACCATTGTGGTTAATTTTATAGGCTATAAACCTGCAACCATAAATAACATAATCGTAGACAAAAAAAATGAGACCATTGTAATTAAAGATGTGTTGTTGGTAAAAGCTGAGCAGAAACTGAAAGACGTGGTGGTAACATCCCAAACCGGGCTAATACAGAACAAGATTGATAAGATGGTGTTTAATGCGGAGAAAGACCTTACCTCCCAAGGTGGTGTTGCAACCGATGTGCTTAAAAAGGTGCCGCAGGTTTCTGTTGATGTAGATGGTAATGTGGAACTGGCAGGCAGCAACAGCATACAGTTTTTAATTAACGGCAAGCCATCCACGGCATTTGGCAGCAACATTGCCGATGTGTTGCAAAGCATACCGGCCAGCCAAATAAAAAGCATTGAAGTGATAACCAACCCCGGTGCTAAATACGATGCGGAAGGCCTGGGCGGCATTATAAACATTATTTTAAAAGACAGTAAGGTTAAGGGAATGAACGGTAACCTTTCGCTAACAGCGGGTACCCGCATGGAAAATGGCTCCTTAAACCTTACCGCCCGCAATGGCAACTTTGGCATGCATGCTTTTGTAAGCGGCAACGCCCGCTTGCTAAGCACAACCCCTACCAACACAACCCGAATATCCTCCAATGCTGTTGATAATACCAGCGTTCAGTTGGTGCAGGATGGCTATTCCCGTTTCCGTAGGCATGGGGTTGAATCGGGCATCGGCTTCGATTGGACCTATAAAAAACGAAACAACTTTTCAGGTTCCGTTAACTATGATGATTTTGGTTTTGTGGGCAGCGGCGCAGTTACCCAAAGCCAGCTAACCACTGCCGACGGCGGCTTGGGTAGTATTATTTCAAATATTGTTTCGCTCAATCACACCGATAATGCATTTCACTTTCACAGCGTGGAAACCAGCCTAAATTATAAACGAACGTTTGAAAAAGAGGACCAGGAACTTGAAATATCCGTGAATTCCAGTTTTGGCCACAACAAAGGTACCGGCGATAATTACCAGTTTTTGCAGCCGCAAGACACGATGTTTTATGGCCAAAGCAACATCAATCCGGGTAACGACAATGAAACACAGTTGGCACTTGACTACACACAGCCTTTTAAGAAAGATATAAAATTGGGAGTGGGTACCAAGTTTACTACCCGGGATATTCACAGCAACGCGTCTGTGCTGGATTTTCAGCCAAGTTCAAAGCTTTTTGTGCCGGATAATTACCTTTCCAACTACCTAAATTACCACCAAAAAGTGTATGCGTTTTATGCGGAAATCAGCATGCCGCTGGCCCAAACTGTGGAGGCGAAGGCTGGTGCCAGGTATGAACGCACTGAATTGGATGCTTATTTCTCCAATGCGCAGCAGCAAGTAAGTACGCCCGGCTATAACACGGTGGTGCCCTCCATTTACCTGCTTAAGCATTTACCCAATAACCAAACAGTTAAAATAAGCTATTCAAAAAGAATAGAACGGCCAGACTATCGTGCATTAAACCCGTTTATGAACACGGCAGACCCCAAAAATATCTCCGCAGGCAATCCTTACTTACAGCCCGAGATAGGCAACCGTTTTGAATTGAGCTATAACCATGATTTGGGAAAACTGGGGTCGTTTATGGTTGCGGCATTTTACCGCACCTCAAACCACGACATTCAGCCATACATTAAATACTACGACTCAATATTGATAGGCAACGTGGTATACAAAAATGCATCGGTAAGCACCAGTGAGAACATTGGCCTTGAAAAAGACGCAGGCCTTAGTGTTTTTGGCGACCTGCATTTTAATACCAAGTTTAGTGTGCGCACAAACCTTTTTGTTTTCCACCGAAGCACGATAAACGCCATTGACCCTGGTGTTAACTCAAACAGTTTCAACTACCGCGTAAACATTAATACCAGCTACCAGGTTAGCGGCACGCTAGCAGCGGAGTTTTTTGGCAACTTCAGCTCGGCCCGGCACGAGGCCCAGGGCAAATACCCTTCCTTTACATCGTACAGCATAGCCATTCGCAAGCAAATTTGGAAGAAAAAAGGCAGTATAGCCTTAATGGCCAATAACCCGTTTAGCGAGTACGTTAACCAAAGGGTGGAGGTGTTTGGCGCGGGCTTTGCCACAAACAGCGTACGCAGCGTACCCTACCGCTCCATCGGCATTAATTTTACCTGGAAGTTTGGCAAACTGGAATTTAAAAAGGAACGTGGCGATAACGGCGACGGCGGTGGGGGCGGGGCACCCGAAGGCAATTAGTAATGCACAAACCTAGCCCAATGCCGCACAGCCCGTTTTCATTGGGGGTAAACCACAAGTATGTGGGGGCTAGTAATTTGCGCATCTATTGCACTATTTAACTTACCTAATACCTTAAGGTACGCCGTCTTCAGCGGCGGATAAACCAATCTTTGTGTTCAGTGCGCTGTGGCCTACCATCAAACTTTTGGTTCCCAACCTTTTTCGTAGTCGCGCCGCCAAAGTTTTTGGGCATCCTTGTCGTGTAATATTTTCCCGCCCTCGGTATTGTCACAATACAGTGTTCTACCCACGCGCTGGCTTATATTGGCCAGCTGGCACAGCAAAACACTCTTATGGCCTTCGGCTATCTCGGCGTTAAGCGGCGTATCTTTTTTAATGGCGTCAATATAGTTGCGAAAATGGTATCCGTCAAGGTTTTCGCCTGGGCCTAACGGGTTAATGGTATTGGTAGCCTCGCCCTCCGCGCTTTTTTTCACCAGCTTGTTATCCAAATCGAATATTTTGTAATCGTCGCCACCGTTATTTACAAATGTGCCTTTGTCGCCATATACTATAAATCCGCGCCCGCTGCCCTCGCCAGGGTAATTGCTGCAGCTGCGGCCCTCCCAACTGATACTTTTGCCACCTGCAAATTCGTATGTTGCCACTTGGGTATCAGGTGTTTGCCAATCGTCTTTAAAAGCAAACCTGCCGCCGCCGCTGGTAATTTTGGTGGCAAAGTCAACGCCCAGTGCCCAACGCATGCAATCAATTTCGTGGGTGCCGTTGTTACAGGCCTCGCCGGTGCCCCAGTTCCAAAACCAATGCCAGTTATAATGTACCAGATTATCTCGGTAGTCCTCACGTGGGGCGGGGCCCTGCCATAAATCCCAGTCCAGGTTTTGCGGAACGGCTATCACTTTGCCCGTACCGATGGTTTTGCGGTTGTTAGTATACCAACCCCTGGCAAAATAGGCATTGCCTATCAGCCCGTCGTGCACTTCCTTCATAATACTCATCAGGTTGGGCATGCTTCGGCGTTGGTTGCCCATTTGCACATGCCTGTTGTATTTGCGGGCCGCTTTTATAAGCAGTTCGCCCTCCTCCGGGTTGTGTCCGCAGGGTTTTTCAACATATACATGCTTGCCTGAGGCACAGGCTAGTATGGCGGCTGGGGTATGCCAATGGTCGGGCGTGGCAACGGTAACGCCATCAATATCTTTATTGTCCAGAATCTTTCTAAAATCCTTTATGGCCTGCGGCCTTTTGCCGGTTATTTTTTCCACCAGGTTAACACCTTTGGCAAGGGCGTTGTCTTCCACGTCGCATATATAGGCAATCTCCACGTTAGGTATTTTGGTAAGCGATTTTATATGCTCCAGCCCCCGGCCATTGGTGCCCATTGTGGCAAGCACCACTTTTTCGTTAGGCGCAAAATTTCTGCCGAAGGCGGGGAATTTAATGGAGGCCATACCCATACCGGCCGCAGCCAGCGAAGCATTTTTAATAAAATTTCTACGTGGTATATTTTTTTCCATGGCAAGATGGTTTGTAATTGGTGGCTATTTGTCGTTTTTAATCTTATACAAGGTTACTGCCTTTACATTATTGCTGTCTTTTACATTTGGCCTAATTTTTATTACTAACGAATCAGGAAAGTTAATTGTTTGGTATTCTTTTGCCAATATGTCGCTATGAACTGGGTCAAAACCAATCATCTCCCAATTTTGTGGTACACCATTTAAGGTTACATAATTGAAATCTGTGGAGGTGATTACCAATTGAGACTCACAACAATTTATTGTAAATCGTCCAAATATGCCCGATCCTAATTCATATTTCCTTTCCCCAAAAATTTCATAGATTTTAATACCATTTATCGTGTCGCCCGGTACCCTAAAGGCACAAATAAAAGCCCCATGCTTGCGGGAGGATTTTATGCTCCAGCTTACTTGGCGCCCAGGGATGTCGTTAATATTAAAGTTGCATGAGCATAATGCTGCAGCGAATATCAAAAAAATAATCGAACTGTACGGTTTCATCAATCTAAGTGGTTTAAAGGGAAAATAAGTTAGTTTAATAAGAAAAGCCAAGGCAAAAAATACAATATTCGTTGATTATTATTGAGCCTTTCCCTCCCAAAGGAGGCTTCTTTATTAATTCTTACCCAAAATACAGCAAAATGTTGTTGGGACGAAATTTTAGTAGGTACCGGCATCGGTTGTTTTCCAAAAAAGAGGCCCCTTTAAAAAAAGGGGCCGTGTAAGCTAGGTTTTTAGCCCGCTTATGAGACAAAAGTTTACAACACATTTATCCTCTACAGCAAGCACATTTACAATGATAATTTTATAATGAAAAAAGAACCGTCGGAACTACCGGATGAAAGGGCTACTACTGGACTAATCTGCTAAAATGATACTATAATGGGTAAAATTAGTATTTATTTTAAAAGAGGCAAATAATTTTTGGAGGGGGGTACAATTAACCATAAAACCTGACTTTTGGGTATTACTTAACAAAAAAAAAGCCTGCATTGTAAGGTGCAGGCTCTATGAGTTAGATGATGAAGTGTTTTATTTTGAATTGTAAGCTTTAATAAGGAAGATATTATCTTCAACTTTCTTTATTTGGTCAACCCTTGCCTCACCTCTTAGGTATGAAACAGTCGATATTTTTATCTTTTGCACTGAGGTATCCTCTTTCTTAAGTTCTTCAATCAGATCAAATATATTTTTCGCTTTAACGGCAAAAGTAACGCCTTGGGCTTGCGTTTGCCTGCCGGAAAGAATACCCACAACATCCCCATTTTTATTAAATACCGGCGCGCCTGAGTTGCCCGGGTTGGCATTCAAGTTTAGCTGGCAGCTGGTAGTGTCACCATTAAACCCTGAGGCCGCGCTAAGATACCCCATGTTATAAACAATTTCTTCTCTGGGGTACCCAAGGGTGAACAATTCTTCACCTAAATCAACAGTTGATTTTTTGATACCATATGGAAGATTGTTTGCCGGCTTATAGTCCTCATCGTCTATTTTCAAAATGGCTATATCCCGCGTACCATCGATTTTGAGAATGTGGGTGGTGAATTCTTGGCCTTTACTGTTTACAACAATTGCGCTCTGCCCTTTTAAAACGTGTGCATTTGTTACCAAATACCCCTTGGCGTCAATTAAAAAAGCTGTGCCGGTGCTTACTGGCTCGCCAATTGCTGTTTTTGGGGTACCACCTTTTTCCTTCTTAAGTATGTTTACCTCATTAATCAACTTGGTAACGGTACCGCTCAATCGTTCAACTCTGGCTGGGTCCGCCTTAGGCGATAAAGCCGCCACCAAAACACTAATAGTTAATGCCGTAACACCCGCTATGGAAGCAGCAATGGCCGTAACCTTTTTATATTTATGGTAAAACTGTACCACTTTACCTTTTAGGGATTGCTCACCGCCTTCATAAATATCCCCTTTCAAAACCATGCTGTTGTGCACGGCCGCAAGCGTATGTTTAAGGGCGGTGTTATCGGCAAATTCGTCCATCTGGTGTAAAAATAGCTTATGCTCAACCACCATCTGGTCAATCTGCGGGTTGTTCTTGCGCAGTTGTTTAAAATAGTCCTTTTCCTCGGGCAGCATCTGTCCGGTAAGGTAACGTTCTATGGTATCTAATAACAACAGGTCTTCCATCACTTTATTCTCCAATGTTATATTGTGCAAAAAATAGCTTTTTTAACCGCATCAGGCATTTATACTTTTGGTTCTTGGCATTGTCTGCATTGGTGTACCCAAATTCACTAGCAATCTCCACCATGCCTTTCTTTTGCAAGTAATAGGCTTCTAGCAAACTTTTGCAGGGTTCGCCCAAACTGCCTAGTGCCCTCTCCATTATTGCAAACTCGGCATTCCGCTTTTCGTGTATCTCTATGTCCTCTTCCACTGATACCGTTTCTTCCAAGTTTTCTGACTGTACGGTATACCTGCCCATTTGCTGTAACCGTTTCAGCCAAAGCCGCCTACAAACCGAATACAAATAGGTTTTAATTTGGCAGGTTAACACAAAACTCTCTGTTTTCGCTTTCTCGTATAACGTAATCATCGCCTCCTGAAAAACATCACGGGCATCATCATAACTGCCGTTGTTATTTAATATAAAGGCCTGTATCATACTAAAGTTTTCTTTATATATGTTTTCCACAGCCTTCGTATCATTTTCGGCCAGTCCGCGTAGCAACAATTGTTCGTTTATCTCAGGTTTCACCAATAGTATGTTTTTAATACCCACATTAGGATAAAAGTAACCCAAAATAGAGCCAAAAAAATTTTATAAAAAAATTCAAGTTTCCCGGGTTACCTTTTTTAAGTGCATGTATTAATTAGCAAATTCACATTAAAACATTCACAAACATGAAAAAAGTATTATTCGTAATCGCCCTTGGCGTTTTCGCTGCTTGCGGTGGTGGTGCAGCTTCTGATGCTAAAACTGATTCAACTAAAACTGATTCTTCAGCTATGGCTCCTATGGCTCCTGCTGTTGATTCTGCAAAATTGAAAATGGAAGCTGATTCTACAATGAAAGCTGATTCTATTGCTAAGAAA
>CAIRZB010000013.1 GCA_903882935.1 uncultured Parafilimonas sp.
CAATACACCATTACGGTCGCAGGCATCCAAAAAGGCCTGGGTGGGCGGGTTGTGCGAGCAACGTATAGCATTAAAACCGCTTGCTTTTAATAATTCCACCTTGCGTTCCTCGGCCCTGTCGTACGCTTTTGAACCAAGGGGGCCATTGTCATTATGGAAGCAGCCGCCCTTTAACTTTACTGGCTGGCCGTTCAACAGAAAACCCGTCACTGCATTAAACGACATACTGCGTATGCCAAACGTGGTGTTTTCACGTTGGTATAATTTACCGCCAATATATATTTCGGAAACTGCCGTATAGAGTGCAGGCGTTTCTGTACCCCATACCTGTGGGTTTGTAACTGTGGCATCTTGTGAAAAAACGATTGGTTGGTTTGGAGCAATGGTTTGTTCCGAAGTAATCTTGCCAACCACAGCACCTGAAGGATTTAATAATTTGGTGGCAACGGTAACTAAAATAGGTTTCTTATCCTGGTTAACAACCGTTGTATTGATGTTAACAGCGGCCGAGGTTGCACTAATTTGCGGTGTGGTAACACTAACCCCGCCCAGCGCTATATGTGTTGGGTTAAGTGTTTTTAACCAAACATGCCTGTAAATGCCCGACCCGGAATACCAGCGGCTGTTTTGGCCCTCGTTCTTCACCTCAACGGTAATAACATTGGTGCCGCCATAGTGTATGGCATGCGTAACATCAAACCAAAAAGCGGTATACCCGTAGGGATGGTTGCCAACGTTTTGGCCGTTAACCCAAACATCGGCGTTCATATATACCCCGTCAAACTGTATAATTATGCGCTGGGCTTTATCGGCATCAGCCACAGTAAAAGTTTTACGGTAAATGCCTGTGCCGCCGGTGGTAAAACCACCGCTCACCTGGCTGATGGCATCGGGGCTGAAGGGCGATTGTGTGCCGGGGCGGTCTTCAATGCTCCAGTCATGCGGTAGGTCAACCTTGCGCCATTTAGAGTCGTCAAAACTGGGTTGCTCGCAACGTTGCATGCCGCCCAAATGAAAACGCCAGCCTTCGTCAAACAAAACCGTTTGGCTGGTTTGGGCATGGATATGTAGCGCGAAAAATAACATGGTAAAAAAAAGCAATTTTTTGGGTATCATTGTATGGCGTATTACAGTTTGGTAAGTTTGTAATGGTGATATAGTAAGTTTTTACTTATAAGCAATCAATTCCTGTTTGGCAGGGCTAGCCACACGTTCAAAAATAGCCCCTTACAGCACAATCGTTTTCTTCCTTTTCGGCTGAGCGTTTTTGCGTGAAACATTTTTTACGGGTTTGGCAGCATCAGCACGCGCAGGCGTTCATCTGCCAATAGTAAAAAGCGCACCCCGCCACTGGTGGGCGGCAGCAATATCAGTTCAAACAACCCAAGCGCCCTTCGCTATATAAATGTCAAACATACAATTAAATGAAAAAACTATTGTTTTTTTGGGGAAATATTAGTGCCGCCATGCCTACAAGTGCCGAAGCCTTTTAAAAAACGAAGGGGAATACTAGAGAATTGCTCAATTGCTCATTTTGCAGCATTGGCCTGTAAAATACTTCGGGTATAGTTGTACCCTTCGGTAATGATCTGCTCCTTCTTTTTCTCTTCAAACATCCGGTAGTGTTTCAGGTTAGGCGGTTCAATAAGCAGGGTACATTTCGCAATGCTCCGCAACACATTTTCGCGCAGCAATAAATGCATCATCCGGTCTATTGATTCGCCCAGGCCGGCTTTTTCATTAAAATCAGGCAGCGGGTTTACGTACACCCCAATTATATTGGTGTAATGTTCAAGCAACGGCTCCACCGGTAGGTTGCTACTCATGCCGCCGTCGGCGTGGGGTATGTTGTTAATATATACATCATCAAAAACAAATGGTACTGCGCAGGCAGCCAACACGGCTGGTATTATAGGGCCGGTGTTAAAAATGCTTTGCTGCCCGTTAATAAGGTTGGTGGCGGCAACAAAAAACGGTATAGGCAGTTGTTCAAAATTGGTGTAGCGTAGGTGGTGTTGCAAAAATTCCGCCATAGGCGCGTTTGAGAGCCTGAAATTGGTAAAGGCCGTTTTGCTAAAAAGCTTGAAGAACCTGCCGTCTGCGGCCATGGCATGCACCTCATCGGCGGTGTAGCCACAGGCAATTAAAGCACCCACCATGGCACCGGCACTGGTGGCCGATATGGCTTCGGGGTAAATGCCGACTTCCGCAAAAGCTTTTAAAACACCGATATGCGCAAAGCCGCGGGCACCGCCGCCTGACAATACAAAAGGCCTTTTTATCATATGGGTATAAATGTAAGCGTTTAACGGTTTGTAGCGTGTGCCAAAAACAGCAAGGGTTAACTTTCTTTGTTCGCAGAAGTTTCTACGAACGGCTTTGCGGCGTTGCCGCAGAATCCCGCCATAGCGGGACGGCATGTGTTGTGCCAATGCGCTGTATAGCAGGGAAGTTTAGTAATTTAGCGCAGATTGATTAGGATACTGCCTGCACAAAAATTGCCGGCAGCTGCCCTTCATTTTGCTTTTGTGCTAACCATGCCGCAGAGTGCCTTGCTTGTTACAAGGCTACGTTGAGGACACTCCGCCACATCAAAAGGAATTGGAGCGCGAAGATTTTAAAGGTGGCATAGTGCTTTGATAACTTACAATGCCAAGCTTGTTTCTTAAATGTCGTAAATTAGGCGTCAGTATTGCTAAAAGTGAATTATTTACCTTCTTTAACCCTAAATAATAACCATGCCGTCAATCAATAATTATTTGGAAATGCCGACTTAATACTTATTTTACCCTTAATTTTAGTTAAAAATAAATTTTTTACACCTTCTGGTGTTAATATTGCAAAATACTTTATCTATAAGTGAACTACGAAATTGTCGAATTGGAAGAGTTTAGCGCAAAAAAGGCCGTCATCTACTCGGTGTTAGTGGAAGGTGACGACTTTTCATTGTTCGACCATTTTATTATTAAGCACAGGCAGAACTTCCAGTCTGAGTTAAAGTCAATCGTTGATAGATTGACAGTCATTAGTGACCGCACTGGGGCCAGAGAGGGGTTTTTTAAGCTCAATGAGGGGGTGCTGGGGGATGGGGTTTGTGCTTTGTATGATGAACCAGATAAAGATCGTAGACTTTATTGTATACGATTGGGGTCAGTTGCAATTATCCTTGGTGGCGGAGGCCCAAAGCCACCAGGTGTAAGGGCTTGGCAAGATGACCCAACTTTGAAAGCTGAAGCAGAATTAATGATAAAAATAGCTAAGGATGTAGATAAGAGATTTAAGGAAGGCGATATTGAATGGTCGGAGGATAGAACGTATTTGTCCGGCAATTTAAAATTTAATGAAAATGAAGCAGATTAACAGAGCCAGAAAGCACAGTAGTTCACTTTTAAAAGATTTGCTGGCTGAAATTACCCCGGCCGAGAAAGACCGCACCCAAACAAAAATGGTTGTTGCGGCAAGGTTAGAAGATTTTATTAAAGCAAACAGGTGGAGCCAAAATGATTTTGCAGGCAAAGTATGTAAGGCTCCTTCTGAGATAACCAAATGGTTAAGCGGCACACATAATTTTACCATTGATACCCTTACTGATATTGCAGGGGTGTTAAATATCCCCGTTTGTGAATTATTGGCTCCGAAACAAGTTGAAATAATAAACCGCGTGCAGTATAAAGTCGTGGTTAAGCATGTGCTACAGCCAATACCATATTCAACGCCTTATGAGGTGCCATATGATCTACCAAAAGTAGGCAATAGCAGTGGCTATCTCTCTGGACTTTTGGGTTAAAACCCTGTTATTGAATGCCTACTCATGCACCGAATAATTTAATTTAGATGACTACTGAAATAAAAAAAGAGCTAAAATGGCAATTTAGAGCAATAGAGGTATTGCATATGCTTCTCAATCCACCCCCTCCTTTGTCTGAAGGGGAGTCCTTAAATTTTGGGTTTACTGTAAGTTTAGAGACTAGGGCCAATGCGAATAATAAACTTGTTTTTATTATCGTAACTATAGAGATAAAAAGCGAGGAGCAAACTCACTCGTTTTGTAAAATGGCGGCAAGTTGTGTCTATGAAGTCGAAAATTTTAATGAGGTGATTGAAGTTTCAACCGAGGGTAAAATTGAAATAGACAAACAATTTAACGATTTATTTAATAGCGTTTCTATTTCAACCGTGAGGGGAGTTTTATTCAGTTATTTAAAAGGTACCTTTTTACACAATGCATTGCTCCCCCTCGTTGACCCAACAAAACTACAACCATTGTAGTTTTAAAATAATATTCATATTTAATTGTCCCCGGTTAACAGCCGGGGTTTTTAATGTCAAATCCATGCCGTTGCCAAGCGGTTGCGATACCATTTTAGCACTGGCGCAGGTCTCCCAACCTGTGCCTCGCACTTACTTGTTTGCAATAGTGTAGGCAGTGCCAATAAAAAGCGCTTGCCCTGCGTTTGCATAGCGTAATATAAGGGTGCGCGTTCGATAAGCACTTGTTTGGCTTAGTTTTGCTTGTGTAACACACAGCTTGCTGCTAACTTTTAAGTTGCCTGTGCCAGGCAGTAATCGCGTTGGCTCCGGCCTGTTGAAAAGCGGTGACAAGTAAAGGTTAGGCACAGGTCGGGAGACCTGCGCCAGCGGGTAACCAAATCAAATCCCGATGAGGAAGAAGATGAGTTGGAACTGGCGGCAATCCAATCGGGAATACTGGCAAAGCATATTTTTAAAACGTTTGAAAATGTATTTGTTGAAAATAATGTGGTTTACGCGGTAAAGCATAAAACAAAAACAATTATCTACGAAGACATGGAGGAATTCAATTGGTTTGAATAAAAAGGGGCGAAAGCCCCTTTTTTTAATAAAAAAGTCGTTCATATGGGAGTGTAATTTAAAGTGTGTCAAATTTACTTAGGGTGATTTTCCCCCCTTCTCCCGGCTATAGCCGGGAGAAGGGGGGAAAATTTTTAGAAAAGTTTCGGGACCCTCCCTTCAAATATAATACTTAATTGCTGGATGGTCAGCGCCCAGTTGTGAAGTGGCTGTGTCCACTTTTCTTCAATGCGCTGAGTGGCCAGGTAAACCAGTTTAAGCAATGCCATATCATTGGTAAAAGCACCTTTTGTTTTAGTCACTTTTCTTATCTGGCGGTGATAACCTTCTATGGTATTTGTTGTATATATCAGCCGCCGGATACCTTCTGTATACTTAAAATAAGTGCTTAGTTTATGCCAGTTTTCGCGCCATGACCGTATCACTATGGGGTACTTTTTATCCCACTTTACTTCCAGGTCATCAAGGCATTTTTCTGCCATTTCTTTATTAGGCGCCCTGTAAATATTTTTTACATCCCTGATCACTTCTTTTACGTCTTTGCTTGCTACATATTTGATGGTATTACGCACCTGGTGAACGATACAGCTCTGCACTTCTGTTTTGGGATAAATGCTGGCAATTGCCTCCTCAAAACCACCCAGGTTATCTATGCAGGCTATCAGTATATCCTTTACGCCCCTTTGGTGCAGATCCGTCAATACCGTTAGCCAGAATTTAGCCCCTTCACTTTGTGATACATATATACCCAGTATGTGTTTGCGGCCTTCCAGGTCTATTCCCAGTACGTTATAAAGGCAGCGTGTCACTATATGGCCACTCTCATCTTTTACCTTGTAATACATTGCATCCAGCCAGGCGATGGTATACACCGCTTCCAGCCCCTGGGACTGCCACAGCTTTACTGCTGGGATTACCCTGTCTGTTATCTCGGAAAGTACTGAATGGCTGATGTCGGTATCATACATCTCCTTTATGTGTGCTGATATGTCCCGCAGGCTCATACCAAGACCATAGAGGCCTATGATTTTGTGTTCAAGATTATCTGCAAGAATGGTCTGCCGTTTCTTTACGATCTCCGGCTCAAAGCTCCCGGACCGGTCACGGGGCGTAGAAAGCTCCATGCTGCCCTCGCTCGTCCGCAGTTGTTTGCTGCCATGGCCATTACGGCGGTTGGAACCTTCTGCTTTGTTTTCTTCTAAATGATTTTCTAATTCTGCCTCAAGGGCCGCCTCTAAAAAAGACTTAAATAACGGTGCTAAAGCGCCTTCTTTGCCTAATAAAGGCTTGCCACTCTTTAGTTGGGCTAACGCTTTATTCTTTACTTCTTCATAATCGAACGCGAATGGACTGTTTGTTTTTTTCATGTATTCTCTGTTAAAGTTCTTCTTATTACTGAACTTTGACACAGTTTAGATTACAGCCTCAATGAAATTTTACATTTAATAGGGGCGAAAGTCCCTATTAAATGTTTTTGTTTACCTTTCTCAATGCCTAATGCAAGCAAGTCACTTCAAAAGTTTCTGAATATCAAGTTTTTAAACAAGTATTAAAACAAATTCAATTCATGTTTATAGTCATCTCTTAAGCCTTCCTTTAAATATTTGGATAATTCATATTTAAGATGTGCATCAAAAAAGGCTTGGTCGGCAATTTCCGCAAGTTGGTAAAATTTGAAAACTATTTGATTTAAATAACCCGCCGGTAAAATCTCACCACGCTTTACTGAAATCTCTCTAAAGGCTGTGCCAACAGTCCTATATATTTCAATAATCTTTTCATCCGAAGTCTTTGAAGACGGAGCTAAATTATATTGCGAGCAATTCTTCTGAATCCTAAAACAATGATATTCTCCGCATGAAATTGTGAATCGGTTAAAAGCATTTGTATTTTGTTTAAAAAGTCTATAATATTTTGTCTACTTCGTTTCCAAAACTTAAATCACAATATTTCTCTAAAGTCATCGCCTCTCCCAATTGATAATTCGATGCAAAAATATCGGTTCGTGTAACAATACCTGTTTCCTTGTCTTTTAGAAAAAACTCCCAGTAATTGGCGTTTTTATTTTCTTGGTTATCCATGATAACTTGGTACTTGTTTTCAAATTCTTTTTTCGTCATATTCTATATTTCAAAAAATTAAATTTCTTGGATAAATTAATGCAATGGTAAAGGGATAATGACAAAAATATTAATCAGTGCACCTTAATTATTGTACTTAATAACAGTCAATTACTTTTTTTTCATTTCCATAAGTTCTTTAATCATTTTGTCGTCTACATAAGGTTGAAACCCTTTCTGCCAAAATTCTATGCATTTCATTTCCGCCCAATTAAAATTGAATTTAGCTTTATTCCTTGATACAAAGGAAATTGACCAAGGAAAACTCTTATTTCGAAGCAAACTGCACCATGAGGGAAATCTATTTCCATATTTGGAAATTAAATCCTCTGTTAAAATGATTGATTGGTTACGACTTAAACCCTCCCAGTCCCATTTATCCTGATATTTTTCAATAAGCATTTCGGACCATGGTAATTTTGCATTACTACTTAAAAGTTTCCAATTCCATCTGTCTTTAAATTTTTCAAGTATCTGTTCTGTCCATTCAACAGTTTCGCAAAAATTATACCAATGCAAATGCTGTTTGTATTTTTCAATTTGTTCCTCATTCCATAAAATATTCTTATCTAATGTGATATTGGGCCAATGAACTCCATGCAGAGCTTCATACTTATAATGCGACATAACAACCTCGAAACTTTTCTTGCCATTTTCTAAGAAATAAGTTTGGGAAACTTCTTCTATAAATTCATCTACAGATATATCAAAATGTTTAAATATATCTTTATATTTTAAAATTAAGTCTTTTGTCCAAGGTATTTTTTCATTTGTTCTTAGGCCGCCGCCATAATATCCCCAATTCCATCTATCTTTATAGTTGTCAATTAGTTCCTCTGTCCATGGGAGTGCTTTGTTTTTGCTTAGCTTATCCCAATGCCATTTATCTTTGTGTATTTCTATTAATTCATTGGTCCAAACAATATTCTCATTACTGCTTAGCCGTTCCCAATCCCATTTATTTTTGTATTTTTCTATTAATTCATTGGTCCAAACAATATTCTCATTACTGCTTAGCCGTTCCCAATCCCATTTATGTTTGTATTTTTCTAATAATTCATCTGCCCAAACAATATTTTCATTATTGCTAAACCGTTCCCAATCCAACTGTTCATGATACATATCAATGATATCCTCTGTCCATATGATTTTTTTATTGTCAACCAAAGTGCCATAACCATCCAACTTCCATTTATCTTGATATTTCTTAATTAATTCGTTTGTCCAGGGAATGCTTTCATTTGTCGTCAAGCAGACCCAACACCATTCGCTTTCAAACTTTTCAATAAGCGCATTTGTCCATAGTATATTTTCGTTGGCACTCAACCCACACCATAACCAATACTTATTATATTTAACAATAAGTTCTTCGTTTAATGGATAAAATAAAGGTACAAAAAGGTCAAAAAAATGTGGGTATTCAATAAAAAAATCCATTATTTTCTGCCGTTGATTTAGTTCTAATAATTTAGTGGTAATAGATAAGCTATTGCTAATTTTCTGTAATTGAAGGCTATTATATTTAATAAGCTCATTTGCAGCCATTTGCCGATTTAATTAATTGTTCTTGTAATTGCTGTTTAATTTCACTAAAGTATTCATCCCAATTGTTAATTCTTAATATCGTTTTATAAGTATCACTGTTTTTAACCGAAATAATTGCAGCTTCTAATTCATAAATTCGTTGCCGTAATGATTGTATCTTAGCTTTTAGCGATGACTTCTCATTTACTGTGGATTCAATGTTTGTGAAAGCATCTGATTGTTGTATTTTTTTAAGTATTTCGGTTACCTTTTGCAAGTCGTTGCTTTCATAAGCAGTTTTAAGTTCCATAAATATGCTGTGAGCTATTTCCTTTTGGCCTTCACCCACTACATCCGGATGGCATAACTTACTGCATTTTCGATATTTATCTTTTAATTCTCTAACTTCTTCTTCTGTAAGACTTGCAATAGTTTCTTTTTTTGTTGCTTCATAGTTATTTGAGAAATCCTCGAAATCCTTTTCTGCTTCTTCCTGCTGTAGTGTTCCTTTGCTTTTTTCTTTCCGGAAGTTCAATATCTTAATGATTAATTCGCCTAATTCGTTATTGTGCCTAACACCAAATTCATGTATTAGTTTTTCAAAATCCGCTTTTTCACTAGATAAATTGGTTATCTCCGCTTCCAATGATTTAACTTCAAATTTTAACGTTTCAATTTCGGGGTCGGCATAAATGGCAACTGTATTATGACGATTAATAAATGCCTCAATGGCAATTATCGCTTTACTATAACATTTTTCCCTAAGAAAAATAATAATATTGTCTAATTCGGGAGTTGTAGTTAATTGGACTAATTTAGATATATGACTATTAATTTCATCAACTTCTTCTAAAGAAATAAGATTTTTGATTAGCTCCAAGCGCTTAATTATTTTGGACAGGGCGGGACTTTGAACCTCTGGCATTTAAAACGGCGTTTCCGTAAAATTAATAAAATGGCTCGAAATTTTAAGCACAAGCTGTAAATTGTATAAAACACATCCAGTTTATTGAAATGGGCTGGCTTTGATTGGGTATTTAGCAGTTAACCGTAATTTTTAAAATGTCTTAATTATTCCTTTATTTCTTCCCCTTAAAATAACAAAGTCGCGTAAATTGCTAATATACAATGATTTAAATTATGGGTGTTTGTCTTTGAACGGGGTTTTAGAGTTATTTATTGATTTTTTTCAAACCCATTTAAACATCCCCTCCAGCATCCCCCCAAAATAAAAAAGCCTTGCAATCTATTGATTTACAAGGCTTTAAATTACTGATTTGTTGCCCCATTAGGATTCGAACCCAAACAAACAGAACCAGAATCTGTAGTACTACCATTATACTATAGGGCAATCTAACTATTCATCGCGCCTGCCAAAAGCAGCATGCCTTACTCTTAAAAAAAATAGCCCGGCGGATGCCAAGCTATTTTTTGTTGCCCAACCAAGATTCGAACTTAGACAGACAGAACCAAAATCTGTTGTACTACCATTATACTATTGGGCAATTACCAGCGGTTTTTTCCGTTTGGGCTGCAAAAATAAGGGTGTATTAAAA
>CAIRZB010000014.1 GCA_903882935.1 uncultured Parafilimonas sp.
CCCCCGCTCCTTCGCGGCTTTACCATTTTTAAAACCCTACCCCATCCAAGAACTTTTTTTCCGTTTCCCCTCTTTTTCGTTTGGGGTTGCAAAGGTAACCTTTTCAACCACACTGCCAAATTTTATTTGAGGAAGTTTTTATTTTCTTTTTGGCTTTTCTACACTTTTTCTTTCATCACTTTTTCGCCTTTCTAAGAACTGTATCACTATTTTTAGTAGCGGGGTGCAAAGGTAAAAGATTATTTTAAACCACCAAATCTTTTTACTTTTTTCTTACACTTTTCTGTTCCTAAAATTTTTGTTTCGCTGTGTAGTTTTAAAAGCCTTTCTAAGAACTGCCCCCTATTTTTCGTAGCGGGGTGCAAAGGTAGGGGCTGAAAGTTTACCACCAAATGTTTTTTAAAAGTTTTTTACACCGGTATGCCAAAACCCAATGCCAGTAAGGGTTTGGGCCTTCAATTTTTTTATTCTACAAAAAGGTGTTGCTTTTATGGCTGTTGGCTAAAGAAGCCATCGGGGTAATTTACGCTCATTAAAAAAAGTCCGTCGCCGGGCACGGCAAAATCAACCAACGTACAATCCTGCGCCGCAATTATGCCTTTAAACGTTTCTACTGCGTTTGGCAGCTTGCTAACCTTAAGCATGGTACCTACCAACCCGCGCACCATGCCCCTTAAAAATCTGTTACCTGTAACATGGTAAGCTAGGCATCCATCCTGCGCCGCCCAAGCTGAGTGCTTGACTGTGCAAATAAACGTTTTAACCTCAGTATTGCGTTTTGAGAATGAGGTAAAGTCTTGCTGGCCCAGCACCAAAGCCGCAAGCTCATTTAAACGTGCAACGTCTGTCGGGTATGGGTAATAATAGCCCCTGCCTGCCAAAAATGGGTTTTTATGTTGGTATACTATGTATTTGTACTCCCTGCTAACGGCATCAAACCTGCAATGCGCACCTGCGGGCAGCGGGTATATGCCTACAATGGCTATGGGTGGCGGCAGCATGGCATTTAAACTGTATACATGCTGGGCTGTAATATCAAAAGGTGCGTCAAAATGAAAATAATTTTGCAGGGCATGCACGCCAGCATCGGTGCGGGAGGATCCTGTGAGCTTAAACCGCCCCATACCCGCCTCGGCCAAAGCCTTGCGAAAACGTGTTACCAATACGGTTTCAATTTCCCTTTGTATAGTATTGGCGTTCTCCTGCAACTGAAAACCACTGTATGGCGCACCATTGTAACAAACTTCAAGAAAATAACGGGGCATAATACATCCTCTATTTTAACATTGCCCTGAACGCTTCTTTATAATTGTTGTCAATCATATACTTTTCCAGTGCGCCAAAGTTGCCATAGTCATAAACCGATGGGTAAACCGTTTTGAAAAAAAACAGCCTTGCATCATCTGTGGAAAAATAAGAGGCCAGTGCTTTAACCTGCTCTGTGGTAATACACTTGCCGTCCAGGTAATTTTTTGCAATGTTAGCCATTTCCGCTGCATCTTGCTCAAGGTATATTTTGCGCTTTAATTTTTCCAAGCCACTGGCATTTAACATATTTTGGCAACCTGTTTTAGTGGCTAACACGGCTATTACATTGGTATTTGGGTTTTGCGGCAAATTGGCAATGGCCGGTGGGCTGCCCGCCCCCAAACCACTAACCATTGTTGTATCACCCGTTGCCGGGTTTGTTTTTACCTCCACGGCATGCAGGCTAGTGTCGGCAGCCTGTGCAACAACAACATCTTTTTTGTTAAAAAAGGGGTTGTTAACAGTACCCGCGGCCGATGAACTTGCTACAAGAGCCGTATCGGCAGCTTTTGGCCTCCGGCCGGTTAGCAAACTGTCCTCCCCGGTAGTGTTGGGTTTTATACTGGCAATAGCTTCCACCTTAACAGTGTCTTTCAAAGCTGTTGGCTGGCCCGCACCGGGGACGCTTACAGGTATTTCAGGTAGTTTATTTGCCACGGTTAGCGAACTATCAACGGCCGCATCGCCAGCCATATCCGTTGTTGCGTATGTTACACGTACTGTATCTCCGTCGTCACCGTCAAAATCGTAAAAAACCATGTTCTTTGCACCGTTCGTTTCCTCATCCATCAGTTTTAATACGCCCTTGGTAGTACCGCTGTAGGTAGTGCCAAAGTCGCCTTGTTGCGGCATTTGGCCAACATCTGCAACACCCTGCCCTTCAATTTTATCGCTGTATACCCAAACTGTGGGCTTTAGCAAATCGCTATCATCAGCCACTTGGGCCAGCATTAGCGCAAAACCGTTTGTGGCGGGGGCGGCCCTACCCTCGGGCTCCTCACTGTCCCATAGGTCGGTGGAAGCTTGTACCACTTGGCCGTTGCCTACATTTCGCAACACCCAGCCAGCTTTGCCAAGGTTTTTCAATACATAGCTGGCATCATCCTTGCCCACAACACACGTAAAACTCTGCGCGGCAAGTGTATTTGGGGCAAAACCGACCAATACCTTATAATTACCAGCCGTAAGATTGGGGATTTTAACCAAGCCATTTTTTGAAGCGGTAACGTTGCCACCGTTCACCCGCACGGTAAAAGCCAGTTTATCGGCTGATTGTACCGCAATAAAATGCTGGGCCTGTAACCTTGCGCCGCAATAAATACAGCCCATGGCAACTAAAAGGCAAATTATGAGGCTTTTTTTCATGAATTCAGGCTCAATTTAAACAAAACTACTGCAAAGGCACCACTGGTTGCACAAAAGCGGTACAGTAACAACACACAAAATAATATTTGCCACCCCCAAAACGCCTAAATGCCCCACAAATTAAACACAAGTATTACCAATAAAGGCCTATAAATTCTTCAATTTTGTACACTACTCCACCAGCAGGCCTTTATCTTCGCTTATTTAATACGTATAAACGTGCCTGCAAGTTTACTACGGTTAGCAATTATTTAGTTTTAACCTTTTATAAAGTATTGGTTAATGCAATTTCGCAGCCTGTAGGCTTGACAAGAAAATTTTAATGAATGAAGAAACTATTGCCCTTTGTTTGTTTGCTGAGTGCTTACGCCGGCTTTGCCCAAGTTGTGGTAAAATCGAGCAGGAACCCCGCATGGAAAAAACTGTACCGTGAATCTGCTGTAAAAATCAACGATTTGGTTGATACCAAGCTTGATGTAAGCTTCGACTTTAACAAACAATACCTGTATGGCAAGGAGTGGGTTAGCTTGCGTGCACATTTTTACCCTACCGACAGCCTTACGCTGGATGCCAAGGGAATGAACATTAACGAGGTTGCACTGATGAAAGACGGTGTTAAAACCCCTTTGCAGTACAAGTACGACAGCACCCAACTGTACATTACCCTAAACAAAACCTACACCAGCAATGAGCAATATACTATATACATTGATTATGTATCGAAGCCGAATGAGCTTAAAGCAGTGGGCAGTGCTGCCATAACCGACGCCAAGGGCCTTTACTTTATTAACCCCAAAGGCGAGGACAAAAACAAACCGACCGAAATTTGGACACAGGGTGAAACCGAATCGAACAGCGTTTGGTTTCCCACCATTGACAAGCCCAACCAAAAAACCACCCAGCAAATTGCAATGACGGTTCCCGACAAATATGTTACCCTTAGCAACGGACTGCTGGTTTCGCAAAAAAAGAACACCGACGGTACGCGAACCGACACTTGGAAGCTTGACCTGCCCAACCCGCCTTACTTGTTTTTTTTGGGCGTGGGCGACTATGCGATTATAAAAGACAGCTACAAAGGCAAGGAAGTGAACTATTACGTGGAAAAGGAATACGCCCCGGTAGCCCGGAGGATATTTGGCCTAACACCAGAGATGATGGGCTTTTTCTCTGCCAAGCTAAACGTTGAATACCCTTGGCCAAAATACGACCAAATTACAGGAAGAGATTATGTGAGCGGTGCCATGGAAAACACCACCGCCACCCTGCATACCGATGCCCTGCAACAAAATGCCCGGCAACTGGCAGACGGCAACAGGTACGAAGATTTTATTTCGCACGAACTCTTCCACCAATGGTTTGGCGACCTGGTTACCTGCGAAAGCTGGAGCAATATTACCGTGAATGAAAGTTTTGCCGACTACAGTGAATATTTGTGGCGGGAATACAAGTACGGGAAAGACGATGCCGATGAGCTGAACCATAAATCCATGCAGGACTATTTAGGCTCAGCCGGGGAAGACAAAGACTTGGTGCGCTTTTACTACCGCGACAAAGAGGATTTGTTTGATGCCGTAAGCTACAACAAGGGCGGTAATATACTGCACATGCTGCGCAACTATTTAGGGGATGATGCTTTTTTTAAAGGCTTAACCCTATACCTTAACACCAACAAGTTTGGCAACGGCGAGGCCCAGCAACTTAGGCTGGCGCTGGAACAAGTGAGCGGCCGAGACCTTAACTGGTTTTTTAACCAATGGTACTACGGCAGCGGCCAGCCCGAACTTGACATCAGTTACGATTACGACCCCGCCACACAAACGGCCAAAGTATATGTTAACCAAAAACAGGAAGGCGATAAGGTATTCCGGCTGCCCTTTGCCATTGATGTTTATACCAACACGGGTAAAAAAAGATACAATGTTTGGATGAATGATAAAACCGACACGTTTGCCTTTAATGCCAACACCAAGCCGAACTTAATTAATGTTGACGCAGACAAGATATTGCTGGCAGAAAAATACGACCATAAAACCCTTGCAGAGTATGCCTACCAATACAGTTTTGCAGGCAACTACGTTGACAGAAGGGAAGCGGTGGACGCAGCAGTAGACAACTTTGAAACCGATACTGCCAAAACCCTTTTGCTAACGGCTTTGGGCGACAAGCGGCCCGGCCTACGCAGGTATGTGCTGGAACACCTAAAGGCTGACCAACTGAACAGCAGCTTTATAACTGCCATTGAAAAAATGGCTAAAACTGACACCAACAGCTTAGTACGCGCAAGTGCAATTGAATTGTTGGGCGAATTAAAAAACAAAGTGTACACCGAGTTTTTTTTGAATGCCACAAAAGACTCATCGTACACCGTGGCAGGGGCAGCACTTACTGCCTTGGCCGCCATTGACAACGGCAAAGCCGTTGCCCTACTACCTGCGTTGAAAAAAGACGCAAGGGACGAGCTGGCCAACAGTATTGAAGATGTGGAGATACTAACCAAAACAGATGCGGATTTTGATGATATGTATACCAAGTTTACCGGCCAAAGTATTGTAAAGAAATTTGAAGGTGTTTTTACGTTTATTACCTACTTGGCCAATGTAAAAGAAGTAAACAACTTTAAAAAAGGCATTGACGAAGTACTATCGTTCGGCGAAAAAAGTGCCACCTACGGCCCGGGGTTTGCCGATGCCATCAGCAATGCGCTGGGTGAACTGAAGGAGAAAAAAAACGACGCAAAAAAAAACGCAGGCCAGCTGGAAAAAGCAATTAAAGAAGAGATTGCCTACTTAACCGCCAAACTAAAGTAAAACAAGCCGGCAAATTATTACCCCGCCCCGGCGTACATAAAGCCTTTGGCCTGATGCACGCCGGGGTTTTACATGCATGGCAAGACCGGTTTTTACCGGCATTAATGTAAACCGCCTACAACCAAGCCACTTTTTTACATTCTTCTTATATTGAAGCATTTTTGCGTAACCCACCCAATGCATTTGCATGAAAAATAAACTTACCAGCATTTTTACCAATGGGCTACCCTGGGGTATGGCCTTTTTTGTGTTGGCTTACGCTATTGGTTATGGGGGAAATATTGGACAAAATAATACATTAAAAATAGCTGGGTTTATAGCTATCGCTGCGCTGCTGGCCAACGGGTTGCTGTATGGCAGGTTTTCAAAGTCGCAAAAAAAATTGGAAAGCCTTTCTATAATTCTCAACGATACAGAATCATTATTGTTGCATGCACCTGCCAACCATTTAATTGAAGGCAACTTGATGCCGGGCAAGTTGTTTTTAACCGACAAACGGCTGGTGTTTACTACTTTTAAGGCAGGCGAAAATGGGCAACGAGTGTATGAATGGGATGCAGCAACCCTTACACCACAAGGGTTTTACAAATCAATTTGGAACGCGGGCGGGGAATTTCTGCTAAAACCCGAGGGCGATATTGCTATAATGTTTGAAGTAAATAGGCTTAAACCGTGGAAAGAAGCTTTAAAGGGGGGATAATGAACCCGAAACATCATTTTTTTGCTCAAAATAAATTTTGTAATTTTGAATTTCTAGACCTGAGGGACTGTACGGTTCCTGATGGCCCGGAACAATCCCTCGGTTTGGAACCGGGGTTTTTTATTTTATAAACGTATAATCCCGTCATCATCACCAACCATTGGCTTAAAACAAATCGGATGTAGTTTCCTTGCAAATATTCTGTCCGCTTGGTATTTTTTTCGGGAAGCCTGCGAAAATTCCTTTTCTTTTAAGGTATGGTTCAACACGTCGGCTGCCTGTATAAAAATAGAATCAAATGACACCCTAAAAATAGGGTCTTCCAATACCCAGCCTATGCGCACATGGGGAATTGTTTGGCCGCTCGCACCTGTACCTAACAGTTTTCTAACATGGCTGTTAATAGTTTTTTCGTTAGCCCTGTCAAAAAAGAGTAGGCCATTAACCTCGTGTACTTTCAAAAATTCATCAAATGCTTGGTATAATTTTGTTATGCCTGCCGTTAGGTATTCATCAGGATGCAGTTTACTTTTAGTTTTATCAATGGTAACTGCAACTATAGCAAATGCTGTATGCTGGCCTATTGTTTCGGCAAATTGTTCAATCAGTTTCCACCTGTCCGCAACCCTTATTTGGGTGTATTCCTTTATTTTATGTGGGTCTATCATTTCTGAGCAATGAAATTCAATGTCATATGGCAGATAGCTTTCACGGGCAATCTTCTTTCTGAAACTTTTAAGAACATCTAAGGAAATTTTCCACTTATTGGCGGCAACAATGAGGCCGCTTAATATAAAATAGGGCGTACCGGTTTTTTGTGGTGTTGCCACATTATAAGCTCCGCAATCACCGCTTTCATCAATATAACAGAAATACATTATTTCGATTTAGGCGTTCAAAATCTACAGCAATAAAGATAACGGATAAATTATTTTGTGCAAATGTGTTTTTACGTTCCCCATACGGCCATCCCTAAGGCCGAGTGTGGCCTCAAATATTCAACTCCCCCTCCACCCCTACACCCCAGCACAGTTTCCCCCGCCAAATATTTTGCGCCAAATCCCTTCCTACCTATCTTTCCACCACCAATAATTTCCATAACAAATGAACATCAAGAGGCGCCAGTTTTTAAAGCTCACTTCACTAACGGCCGCAGGCCTGCCATTGTTACAATATGCCAAAGCAGCACCACGCCACAGCGTGGCCGCAGCAGAAGATACGGTGTTTAACATGTTTGCCACCCCGCTAAACATACACCGGCCGTTTGTACGCTGGTGGTGGAACGGCGACCGCGTTACCAAACACGAGGCGTTGCGCGAACTGGATGTAATGAAAGCCGCAGGCATTGGCGGCGTGGAAATAAACCCCATAAAATGGAACGAGAACGCCGACGCCATCGGCATACCGGAGCTTACCTGGGGCAGCCCCGAATGGCTGGATGTGGTGGAGGCCACCGTTAAGGGTGCAAAGGAAAAAGGTATTGTATGCGATATGATTGTCGGCTCCGGCTGGCCCTACGGCGGCGAACATGTGCCGCGGAACGAGCAGAGCCAGATTGTGATACTCGGCACCAAAAACCTGGAAGGCGGCAAACAATACAGCTTTACGGCAAAAGAACTGCTGGCCAGCGTGGAACCGCCGAGCAACTACGAGAATAAAGTAAGCGAGCTGTTTACCCTGCGCCTGGCACCGGCGGAGATGGCGGCCTTTACGCCCGGCACCAGCCTTGACGCGCAGTTGAAAAACGATACCATCACCGTGGACGTGCCGGCTGGTGCGCATGTGCTGTACTACCTTATAAAGTACACCGGCTTCCAGCGGGTTATACAGGGTGCCTTGGGTGCGCGCGGCCCGGTGATAAACCATTACCAGCAAAGCGCGGTGCAAAACTACCTTGAACATTTTGGGGAACTATTAACCGGCAGGTTGGGGCCGTTGAACAATTATTTCAGGGCATTTTTTACCGACAGCATCGAGCTGGAGGGCGCCAACTGGTGCGATGATTATTTTCAGCAGTTCAAACAACGGAGGGGCTATGACCTGGAGCCATACTTCCCCTACATATTGTTTAAGGTAGGCGAAATGGGCAATGCCGTAAACGAAAAATACGGCACCACGTTTTCACCCGCGTTGCAGGCCACCATCAACCGCATACGGTACGATTTTTTAGAAACTAAGCAGGCCCTGTTCCAGGAGCGTTTTGTGGGCACCTTTGTGGCATGGTGTAAAAAGCACGGCGTAAAAAGCCGCATGCAAGCCTATGGTATGGACTGTAACGCCATTGATGCCACCCTGCAGTTAGACATACCCGAGTGCGAAACTTGGACCTGGGTGCCGCAGATTGAGGAGTTTGACGCAAGCCCCGATAATTTTAGCGGCCGCAACTACACGATGGCCAATAAGTTTGTTTCCAGCGCCGCGCACCTGGCGGGCAAACAGGAAATAAGCTGCGAGGAAAACACCAACACCGGCCAAATATTCAGTGCCACTTTGGAGCGGGTAAAAATAACAGGCGACCAAAGCATCCTGTCTGGCGTAACGCACAGTGTGCTGCACGGGTTTAATTACACTCCGCTGGAAGCCCCTTTCCCCGGTTGGTTGCGCTACGGCAGCTTTTTTAACGAGCGCAACCCTTGGTGGCCCTATTTTAGGCTGTGGAGCGATTATAAAGCCCGCGTATCGTCGCTGCTGATGAATTCGGTGATGCAGGCAAATATTGCCGTACTGCACCCGCTGGCAGACCTGGCGAGCAAATACGGCTTTCAACGCGACCCGTTCCCTAACGTTAGCTACCCGCCTTACGTGCATAAAGTATGGGAGGCCATACACCAAAACGGCAACGGTTGCGACTATGTGTCGGAGCAGGTACTGCAAAACGCCGCCAGCAGTAACGGCAGCCTAACCTACAACGCCCGCCGCTACCAAACCCTGGTGCTGATTGAGGTGGAAACCATGCACCCCGAAACCGCCAAAGCCATCAAGCAATTTGCCGATGCGGGCGGCAAGTTGGTATTTATCGGCAAGGCCCCGCACTTTTCATCCGGCCTAACCGACTATAAGGAAAAAAGCAAGGAGATTGAAAACATCAGCAACAGCATATTAAAGCACCACCCAAAAACAGCAGGCATAGTGCCCGCCCCCGGCGATGATTTAATCACCTGGTGGCGCGGCATACAGCAGCAATTTGGCATAACGCCGTATGTAACCATTACCCAGCCCACCATACACGTAAACCAGTTGTATTATAAAAGCGGCGACAGGGATGTTTTCTTTTTCAGCAATTACAGTGCGGCAAACCCATTCAAATTCACGGCCAAGTTTAATTTCATAAACGATAAAACGCCTTGGATTTGGAACGCAGAAACAGGCGAGCGTTTTTTATTCCCACGTAACACCGAAGGAGATTTGGAAATTTACCTCGGCCCCTCTGAGTCTAAATTCATCGTGTTCGATACAACGCAGGACGGAGAAACATATAACAGTGTTGATATAATGGGCAAGGCACAAATAGGTATCCCCGGCCCATGGCAGTTAACGCTACATCATTTAAACAGCACCACCCAAAAAATAACATTGTCCGAATTAACTGACCTAAAGTTGCGCCCCGACACGCAGAATTTTTCGGGCACAATTAATTACCATAAAACCATTAACCTTACTGATACCAACGGCAAAACGTACTTGACGCTCGGCCACATTTACGATGTTAGCGAGTTGGAAGTAAACGGCCGCCCCCTGGGTGCCAAATGGTATGGTGACCATATTTACGACATCAGCAAAGCCATACAGCCCGGCGAAAACTTCATTACCATAACCATTACCACCACTGCCGGGGCATATACCAAGTCGCTTAAAAACAACAAAGCCGCCCAGGAATGGAGCGACGGCGATTTGTACGGCCCAACCGGGTTAACCGGCGGGGTTAATATATTCAAGGGGTAGAAAAAAAGATTTGGCAACTTTTATAGATTTGACAACTTTTAAAAAGTTGTCAAATCTATTTTTGTGTACCAGCAGAAGGAATGCTGTGGGGCATCGTTGTGTCACTCCCTTCAACAATTGGTTTTTCATGGCATCAGTACCCATGTAGGGAATCAAATCATGCCCAGCAATAGATGTTTCCTGCATCCCCCCTTCTGGACTTCCGATGGATTAACCGCAGAAATTAGCCTGTTTACTTCCCCAAATTTAAGCTTTCGCCTTACGCAAACCAAATACCGTGAGGCCAGTTAAAACGGCTGCCAACAAGGTAATAATGGCTGCAAAAGGGAAAAAATAAATAAATTCCACTATGCACGTTGCGGCAAGGCTTACAAAAAGAAGGAACAAAATTTTTATGCTTATGTGCGGTTGGGCGGCAGCAAACCCGCCAATGATCCAAAGCAAGGCAGCAACAAGCAACATAAAAATGGTGGCTACGCTGCCAAAGCCTGTAAAAGAGTCGCCGAAACTGTGCACGGCACCCATAAACGGAAATAGGTGGTCCGTCATACCACTGATAACGGCCTGCTGCTCGGGGCTTTTAGCATTTTTCCATTGCGACATGCCCATGGTATGGGCGATGGCATGAAATATCATGAGGCCGGCCGAGATACGGGTTAAAAGTTTTGTTTTCATATACTTGTTTGGGTGTGGCGCAAGCTAATAAAACTATTTGGCTTACGCAAGCAGGAAAGCCTTAGTAAATTGCGGCAATCCTGAAATTTTACGTGGTAACATTTTGAATGCCCCAGTTTCTCTTGGCATGCTCGTTTTTAGTATTATTGTTTTGCCAATTATGTGGGGCATATAATCAAAATTTAACCAGTAACATTGCTATGCAATTAACCAGCAAACCCCGCCTGATGAAATTACCTAAAACACTGGCCGTCCTGTTAACAATCGTTTTATGCACTGCAGAACTATCTGCACAAACTAATACCTACGGTCCCGACCGGCTTTTTACCACACAGGAATTAAAAAACGATTTCCATTACTTAGTGGATTCACTCACCAAAAAACATCCAAACTTATACATTTACACCCCCAAGGTGGTATTCCAACATTTTACCGACAGCTTGTACAATGGCATCAATAAGCCTGCAACAGCTACTGATTTTTACAACACCATTACCCTGTTGAATGCAAAAATTTGCAATGGCCATACCATGTTTTTGCCCGGTGGCGAGGCAACGGCGTACTTCAGCCGTCACAGCAAGTTTTTACCCTTTTATATTAAAATCATCCGGGGCAGGCTGTACGTAAACATGAATTGTTCGGGAGACACCTCCGTTGCCAACGGTTCGGAAATATTATCGCTCAATGGTGCCAGCACCAAATACATTTTACAATATCTGTTAGCCCGGCAAATACGCGACGGTTTTAATTCCACGTATCCCGTTTGGATATTAGACAACTACTTCAAGGAATACTACGGGTTTTCATTCGGGCATCCCGTCACGTTTTCGGTTGCTTATAAAAATCCAGGTTGCTCGCCCAAAACAACCCAAGTGCGGGCATTACCGAAAGACAGCATAAAATACTACCAAACCTTACGATATGCCAACCGGCTTACCAACAACAAAGTGGGCCAAGGCATTACGGTTGAAGTAAACAAGTTGCAGGCGTACGCCGTACTCACCGTAAAAACCTTTGAGAATGAAAGGCTGCAGTTAATCTACAGGCAGAACTTTAAAGCCACTATAGATTCAGCATTTGGGCAAATAGCGCAAACTAACGCGAAGAGCCTTGTACTTGACTTGCGGGATAACCAAGGCGGCGATTTTGAAAACGGCCAGCTATTGTTATCTTACCTGCTGGGCAAGCCCTTTCAATTGCTGTTGCAAGGCGATGCCACCGCAGTAGTACAGCCCTTGGCAAACCGGTTTGCCGGCAAACTATTTGTGCTGGTGAACGGCGGCAGTTTTTCCAACACCGGCATTGTATGCGCCCGTTTGGCTTATTATAATCGCGCTGTGTTTATTGGTGAAGAAACCGGCGGTAACAACAGCATCATCAGCGGCTTTTTAAACGATGGGCAAGATATTACCCTGCCCGCCACCCACATTACCTGCGCCATACCAAACACATCATTTTTAATCAGGGATGACATGCCGAATGCAGGGCATGGCACCATGCCGCAATTCACGGTTACGCCCAGCATTGGCGACATGATAAACAATAACGACACAGTTAAAAACTTTGCGGTACGGCTTGCGTTGAAGAAAGACTATTGAGCTTGGCCCTAATTATTTTTTTGTCCCGCATGTGGGGCTACCCGTAGGTTCTACAAATAGGTAGTGCGTAAGGCACATGCAGACGACAATTATAAATAACTCTTCTACAAACTGTTGATAATCAGTGTTTTAAAAATATGTCTCTTTTATTGTTTGGGAAAGCCAAGCCAATCTAACCGTCATAGCGAGCCTGCGCGTATGTTAACCGAATCTAATTTAAGCCAAAAGCGGGCGTGGCTATCTGCCCAAACACGAAACGTTTTTTGCACGCAGCCATCTATCACACACAGCACATTCCACACGGCGCAATACCTCCTGTCGGATACAGGCAGATAGCCACGCCGCTTTTAGGCAGCATGTGGCTTTGGTTTGCGTGTGCACGGCTCGCTATCACGGTGCATATGTATATTCGTCTGCAAATAATTGGTCACCAACAGACGAAAAAGGGTTATACCCATTTGTTGCCGCGTTCGCAAGGAAGGATGAATTATATATTACCCTTCTACAAACGGTTGATAATCAGTGTTGTTAAAAATATGTTTCATTTATTGTTTGGGTAAGCCAAGCCAATCTAACCGTCATAGCGAGCCTGCGCGTGTGTTAACCGAATCTAATTTAAGCCAAAAGCGGGCGTGGCTATCTGCCCAAACACGAAACGTTTTTTGCACGCAACTATCTATCACAGGCGGCACATTCCACACGGCGCAATACCTCCTGTCGGGTAAAGGCAGATAGCCACGCCGCTTTTAGGCAGCACGTGGCTTTGGATTGCGTGTGCGCGGCTCGCCATGACGGTGCATATGTATATTCGTCTGCAAATAATTGGTCACCAACAGACGAAAAAGGGTTGTACCCCTTTGTTGCCGCGTTCGCAAGGCCGGATGAATTTGGATCGCATACTTTTTCTCCACCTTACAATAAAATCTGTATCTTAACCATCTATTTATTGCAACACCCGCAACACACGACGACATGAAAAAAATAACATTACCACTCTTATGCCTGCTGGCCTTTGCTGCCTGTAACAATACGCCCACCAAAGAAAGCGCAGTTACAACAACAGCCACCTACACACTGCCAGACGATAGTGCCATTACCCAAGCCGTGCATGATGCCTATGCCTGCATTAGCTTTAGCAACGGCAAACCGCGCTATGATAGCATACCCTATTATTTTATACCCCAGGCGCAACTCATTAATTTCCGCACCGACACGGCCATGGTTACCAGCATAACACAGTTTGTTGGGTTTTACAAACAGTTTATCGAGGCCAACCACATTACGCTTTTTTATGAGCAAGAATTGTATGGCAAAACGGAGCAGTTTGGCAAGATAGCCCACCGCATCAGCACCTACAAAACCTATATCAACTCCATGGATTCATTACCGGAAAGGGGGGTTAACAGCTTTCAGCTAATAAACACACCCAACGGCTGGAAAGTATCCAGTATTATTTGGGATGTGGAAAAACCCACGCTGCCGGTGCCAGCCTACTATCTTAAGGATAGCACGAAATAAGGTATAGACCAACCGGTAACAAAGCGGTGTTTTCAAATAGAAACACGACGGTTAGGCTCTATAAACATGTTAAACATCCCCCACCTACAAAAAATTTACCTGCTTAATAGGCTACGGGTTGCCTAATATGCTACTTTTAGCCCATGAAGAAAGCTTTATATGCATTCATGTTGGCGGCAGGTTTATATACTGCCGCTCAAGCCCAGGAAAAAGGGTTTACCCATGCAGATACCCTGCGCGGCACCATTACGCCCGAGCGCGCTTGGTGGGATGTACAGCGGTATGATATTTGGGTAAAGCCGGATTATGCCACGAAAACGATTGAGGGAAGGGTAAAGATTAGTTATACAATACTATCCCCAAAAAATAAGGCCGAAAAAACAAAATCCATTGTCAAGGCTATTTCTGAGGGCAAAAACATGCAAATCGATTTACAGGAACCCTTAATTATTGACAGCATCAAACAATATGCCTTTCCTGTAATTGGGAGCCACGGCAATTTCAAACTGAATACATCAGTAAAAATTAGCCATCGATTAAACTTCGAAAAAATAGACAAAAACGTTTATATAGTTAGTGTTGTGGGCGACTACAACAATACTCAAGATTCCATCACCATTTACTACCACGGCAAGCCCCGCGAGGCAGTTCGCCCGCCGTGGGACGGCGGCTGGATATGGAAAACAGATTCCCTGGGCCGCCCATGGATGAGCGTTGCCTGCCAGGGCCTCGGGGCCAGCGTTTGGTACCCTTGTAAAGACCACCAGGGCGACGAGCCGGATAAAGGCGCATCCCTATCTATGGTGGTAGCTGATACCTTGGTGGCCGTGGGCAACGGGCGGTTAACCAGCAAGGCAAGCAATAACGACGGCACCACCACCTGGCAATGGGAAGTAGTAAACCCCATTAATAACTACAACATTATACCCTATATTGGCAAATATGTTAACTGGACTGACACCTACGCCGGTGAAAAGGGCAAGCTTGATGTAAGCTATTGGGTATTGGATTATAACGAGGCTAGGGCAAAGCTGCAGTTTGAGCAGGCAAAGAACATGTTAAAGGCTTTGGAATACTGGTACGGCCCCTACCCTTTTTATGAGGATGGCTATAAACTGGTGGAAAGCCCGCACCTGGGCATGGAACACCAAAGCGCTGTGGGTTACGGCAATCATTTTCAAAACGGGTACCTCGGCCGGGATTTATCGCGCAGCGGCTGGGGATTGAAATGGGATTTTATCATCGTGCATGAAAGCGGGCATGAATGGTTTGCCAACAGTATAACGAGTAAAGATCTTGCCGACATGTGGATACACGAAGGCATGACAAACTATTGCGAAACACTGTTTACCGATTATTGGTTTGGCGCAACAGCCGGCAACGAATACAACTACGGCGTTCGTAAAAACATACGCAACGACAAGCCGATTATTGCCCATTATGGCGTTAATGAGGAGGGTAGCGGCGACATGTACTATAAGGGCGGCAACATGATGCAGCTGATAAGGCACTCCATTGACAATGATTCGTTATTCAGGCAAATATTACGCGGCCTTAACAAAACCTTCTACCACCAAACGGTTACCACCCAGCAGATTGAAAGTTACATAAGCAAACATGCCGGTATTGATTTTAGCAAATTGTTCGACCAATATTTGCGCACCACCCAAATACCAGTGCTGGAGTATTACTTCACAAAGGACAACAAAACCATGTTTTACCGTTTTACCAACTGTGTACCCGGTTTTACACTGCGCATCATGCTGCATAACGATGCAAATACCTACAAACTGTCTGCAACGGAAAAATGGGGCAGCGTTGCGGTTAAACCCAATGGCGATGCAACCGCTTTGCCTATGCTGATTGATAAAAACTATTACATAACGCTCAAACAAGTGCAGGCCGCCCAATAGCACCACCTGCATGTTTTATAATGGGTAATATACGTAAGCAAACAATTGTATCCAGCGTATTGGTTTTTATCGGCTTTGGCATAGGTGTGGTTAACACCCTAATTTTTGGCAAAAAAGATTTTTTGTTCACCGCCGACCAATATGGCCTAACCCGTGTATTTACAGATGTGGGCCAATTGTTTTATGGCTTTGCCAGCCTAGGGGCAATACCGGTTATGTACAAGTTTTACCCATACTATAAAGACAACCTGCCCGATAAGAAGAACGACCTTTTTACCCGTACTTTTATAATAACACTCATCGGCTTTTTATTGGTTTTAATTGGGGGTATTGTTTTTCAACCGCTGGTGGTTAAAAAATTTATTGAAAACTCAAAGCTGTTTGTTGATTATTACTATTACGTCTTCCCCTTTGCGTTGGGCATATTGATGTTTGCACTGCTGGAGGGGTATTCGGCGGTGCTGCAAAAAACCATCCTTTCCAATTTCCTGCGCGAAACCGGGCTTCGTATATTAACGCTGCTCCTGATAGGCGCGTACTATTGCAAGCTGCTTAACTTTAGTGGCTTTGTGGTTATTTTTTCCATGCTTTATTTGGCCATTGCATTGGTGTTGTTGGTGTACCTGCTACGCTCAGGCCAGTTGCATTTTAGTTTTAGTGTAAGCAGGGTTACCCAAAAATTCCGCAAAAAAATGCTTGGCATGCAAGGGCTTATGTTCGGCGGTATTTGCATAACCAATGTAGGCGCCACTGTTGACGGCTTATTGATTGCCAGCTTAAAAGGCCTAACCCAAACCGCGGCATACACCTTTGCCCAATACGCAGCCAGCCTAGTGCAGGTGCCGCAGCGCAGCATTATTGCTATTTCAACCGGGGTGTTACTGCGGGAATGGAAAAACAAAAACTATGCTGAGGTGGAGCGCATTTATACCCGCTCCTGCATAAACATGCTGCTGCTTGGCCTGTTTATTTTTGGCAATGTGTGGCTTAATGCGCACGACGGCATAAAAGTACTACGGCTGCAGGATTCTTTTAACACGAGCCTTAATGCCATGCTGGTATTGGGCATGATACGCATTATTGATGCTGGTACCGGCGTAAACGGCATCGTAATACTCACCTCAAACAAATGGCGGTTCGATTTTTACAGCGGTATCATTATGCTCGGCTTGCGCATACCCATGGCGTATTTTTTTGTAAAGCGGTTTGGCTTCATCGGCTCCGCCTATGCCGAGCTTATTTCGTTAACAATCTATAACTTCCTGCGGTTTGAATTTATACGGCGGGCATACAACATGCAACCGTTCACCAAAAAAACGGTGTACGCATTAATGCTCGGCTTCGGCACCTATTTTTTAGTGTTTTATGCCGCTGGAAGTATCAACGGCTGGGCGGGCATATTTTTGCGGGTTGTCCTTTTTTCCGGCACCATGGTAGCGGGCATTTTCATCTTGAAACTTACGCCCGATGCCCTGCAACTGTACGATAATTTCAAGAAGCGGTTTGCACGGTAACGCTGTCTGACGGTCTCCGTCTGACTGCGCTACCGGTCTCAAAATTACGGCGTTATTGTTCTCTGCCTGACAACCTTGGTGCAATGAAAAAAAGTACAGCCTTGCAGTCAGACGGGTACAGTCGGACTGTAAGGCTGTACTTTTGGCACCCAAACAAGTCAGGCAGACGGAGACCGTCAGACTGGCTTGTCACGATTTCTTCACCCTACCCGCACCCAAATAGCGCACTTTCCAATAGGGGTCATCAAGGGTGCCAATGGTTACACCCTCACTGGTGGCAGCATGGGCAAAATGGTTATTGGCCACATAAACACCCACATGGGTAACAGTATGCCCACGCCCAGTGGTATGAAAGAACACCAAGTCACCTTCGGCCAACTGGTTGTCGCTAATATGTTCTGTTATGTCGTATTGTTCTGCGGCAGTGCGGGGTAAGTTTTGGGCATACACATCATGCATAATGGTTTGGGCAAACCCTGAGCAGTCAATACAATCCTCCGTATTGCCGCCCAGGCAATATTGGGTACCCCACCAGTGGTCAATGTTTTGCAACAAGGGTATATTGTTTAATTTATCTGGGCCTACATCCAACAAGCCAGCGTATTTATTTTTAAGCACCTCCGGGTTGGTTTCGCCGGGGCTGCTGTTGGCGGCCTTGGCTCTTTTTGGCGTAACTGGCACCGCATAGGGGGCTGTTTTATTACCCTTGGCCAAAGCGGGTTCTTTTGAAGCACCGGGGGTAACCGAAATATCATCGATAAAACTCGGGCCACTATTGCCTTGTGAACTGGCACTGAGCGATGCCCCTGAGTTATTTTTTGCGGAAAGCGTTTTTAACGCCGAGCAGCTGGTGAAACTTGCAAACAAAACCAAATATGATGCTACCTGTATTTTCATCGGCAAAATTAATTTTGCAAGTTATTGGGCAATTGCCAATAAACAGCTGATGGTGCAAAACTTTTTGGCAACATTAGCAGTTGAGCACAGGTGTGGATAATTGTAGGTATTAAACCTAAAGACCATAAACCTTGCTGGGTATGTTCAACCACCGGACGTGGCTTTATACTGCATATCAAAAGCAGACTGAAAGGTATCCATATAACACTGTTTTATGTTTACAGTGTTATATCCACGTTTACAGCCTGCCCCTTAACGCCAACCGCGCCAACAGGTATATAGGTGGCAAGAAAATAGAGTATTAGCAAGGGCATAGGGCCATTGGGTAAATTCCTGATACTCGTAATAAAGTTTATTACCCCTGCAGGTAATGTAAAAACAAATGCATTAATAAATGTGATTGGCAAGAAAATAGATAAATATGCTGTATACACCAGCAACCATATTTTTGCGGGCCATTTAGTAGGATATTGCTTCCACGCAAAATAACCTACCACACCTACGACAACAGTGCATAAAAATGAGGGCACAAAGCTAAATTCAGGTGCCCCTTTGTTGTCAATATATATTTTATAATTCACTAAGTCGGCACCCACAATTACCATACCTGCCAAAAGCAACAGTTTATAATGCTTTTTCATGACTAATTCTTTTATTTCTGCCATACCAAACCCACAGCGCAAATATGCAACTGTATACAAGTAAGGTAAACACATAATGGTGTGCAAAATCAACCCAGCCGGGCTGGTTTAGCCAAAGCCACGCCAACGCAAAACAGCGGCTAATATTCAATAAATAAATTGCAAGGACTCCCCCTAGCGCAAAAGCAGTCATTCTTTTAAAGCCAAACGGCATGCATACAATAAACCCAATGTAAATAACATATAATTTCAGCGCATTGCAACTGTCAGCTATAGAAATTACCGTTGAATTATTTTTTTGTATTTCTGCTGAACCCTTATTTTTTCCACTAAATACCGATGCGCTATTTCCCCTTACCTTAAAGCCCCCTGAAAGAACATTATTAAGAAGTACCGTAGTGGCATTTGCCGTTATAGCGGTAAGCCATTTATCTGGCAAACGCATAGGTTGTAAAATTGGGTAATAAATTAGCAGCCAGGTACAAAAAAGCACCATTGCCCTTTTTGCAAATAACTTTACCCCTGACGGTATTTCCTTGACAGTTTCCAATAAAGAGATGAGTAGCATAACATGGCATTTTATTCAAAAAAATTACAAAGGCACCGCTAAATCTACCGCATGGCAACAGTATGGCATATAGCCCGGGCAACATTATTTCTCATTATCCTCATCTTTCTTATTGCTTTTCCTGTCGTGGGCTTTTTTTATACCATATCCTATCCCAGCAGCTACAAGCAGGCTTATGCCACCGTCAATGGGTACACCTGGCGCACCTCCTGGGTCTCCGCCGGGGCTGTGGGGGCTGGCAAGTGCATACACAACGGGTACTACCAAAAGGCCGTATATAATACAAGCCTGCATCATCATTTTTTTCGTTTGCTGTGTTAAAAGTTTCATATCTATTTTTTTGTTGTTTGTACTTTAAACAGGTAAAAAGGCTTGCCTACTGGGCCATAAGCCTTAACCCTGCATCATTAACCAAGTGGGTTTTTCATAGGTTATTAGTGAATTTCCCCAATTTGCTATATCCGTGCGAAACTGCTCACTTGCTCCATTCAGTTGGTCATAAACCCTGCGCCGCTGTTCCCAATTCCCCTACTCCACCGCCAGTTGCACGTTCCATTGTTTACCGTTGCCGTCCGAAAGTACCAACCGGTAGCTGGCGGCTGCCAAGCCTGCGGGTAAGCTAATAGATTGTGTAGCGGTTACACCGTCGTGCAATATGGTTTTAACCATCAGTAACTTTCCGTTGCTGCCATACACCTGTAAAGCATACTTGCCCGCAGGCAAGTGGTTTAATACCGCCGTCGTCTGCCTGCCTCGCTGCATGGGGTTGGGGTATACGCTAAAAGTGCCCGTAACCGGTGCGGTTTTTACCAGCACGGTGTTGCTATAGGTGGTAGTGCCGCCGCGGTTGTACACTTTTATGCGGTAATAATTGTTGCCTGTTAGCGGCTGTGCATCGGTGCCAATGTAGGTTGCAGGCTGGCCGATGTTGCGGGCAACCGTTGCGCTTAGGGTGGCAAAACTTTGGGCATTGCCGCTGCGCTGCAACTCGTATTGCTTAATGCCCTGCTCGGTAGGGGCCACCCACTGCAGCTGCGTTGCGTTGCCGGCCGCCCATGCTTTTAGGCTTACCTGCGTGGTGGCAAGGGCACCGCTGGTACCGAATGTTATATAAAACCGTGTTTCGCCGCGCGATGCAACCGTGCCGTTTGTGCTAAACGCAATTCCGGTGGTATCGGCCAAGCTTATCGGCGTTTTTTTGTTAAGGTATACATCTACCAGCCAAGCCTGTAGGTTAGTGCCTTGTATATTTTGGGGTACCACTGTAAAAGCATAACCGGTGTTTTTCTTTAAGGCATAAGTATTTAAAAACAGCGTGTCGCCTGTTTGCGGTATTGGCCTTCTTTCTATGGCTAAGTAATTGGTATCAATCTGCAGGCTCAGGTTTTCGTCGTAATTAAACTGTTTGGTAACATCGTCGCTTACACCCTTGCTGTAGCTGTCGGCAAATTTGGCCAACACACCGTCAACTGCTGTAAGGGTATCATTTAACGACCTGCTGAGGCTTACCCGTACCTGTTGTGCCGGTGATGGCGTTAGCCCGTATACCCCAACGGTATTGGTGGAGGCATCATCGGCCTTGTCAGTTTCATTAAACGTTACCGTGGCGGTGCCGTTGTTAACTGCCTGCACAAAAAACGCCTGCCCGCTTTGTATGGTGGCGGTTTGTTTGGTTTGGCTCGGGTCTATATCCTGGTCGTAACTGCCGCTTACGGGGTCCCAGCTAAAGGTAACGTAGCCGCCGTAGCTGGTGCCGCTGCGTTGGGCATCCCAAGCCCACATGGTGTTGGCTATATTGCCGCTTAAAGCACCGGTAGAACCCACCTGTGTAAAACCTACCGGGCTGGCATACGGGTTGCCCACCAGTATATAAGCACCAGCCTGCAAACCAGGGTAAGTAAATTGTTGTTGCCCTGTTTGTAAGGCACCGGTGGCGGAGAGCGTGGTGGCCGCTGCGCCGGAGGCTATGTTGGCCGAGCCATAAGGCCCGGTTACAAACAACCCGTACCCTAGGTTAGCCGCGGTGCCTGCCGTACCAGAAAGCGGGGTGGCGTTGGTATTGGCTAGGTTAACCCAGTTGTTGGCAACAGGGTTGTAGCTTTGGATAGATGCCGTGTGGCCGCCGGTGGTTAGTCCGCCGCCGCCGCCGGGCGCGAATATCAGCGCACCAGTGGTATCAGTAACCACACCGTTGTTTTGCCAGTTGGCATAAATGCTGCCCGTATTATTTAAAGGGGCCGTTAAAAACCGCCACGCCCGGTGGGCGGGTATATAGCGTTGCACCGTTACATTGCCGGTTATTGTACCGCCTGTAACTGGTACTACTACGGCCGTACCCGTTGCGGTGCTTGTTAGTGTCAGATTGCCGCCGGTATTTAGTTGGCCGCCAGCAAGGGTTAGCACGCCGGCAACATTTAAGGTGTTGCCGAGTGTAACTGTGCCTGCCTGGCTACCCATGGTTAAGTTACTGAGTGTGTTGCCCGTGCCGGTTTGTAAAAAATTAATGGTGCCGCTGCCGCCGAAAATTAGTGACGACGTAGGCGAGCCGCCCACCGTGCCATTTGCACTGGTTATGGTACCGTTGGCTGTTAAAGTGTCGCCATTTAAGTAAAGGGCACCGTTGGTAAGCGTTAAAGCCCCTTGTACAGTTAGGTTTTTATTGATAATTGCGCCGCCGGCATTGTTAACCTGCAAGCCCCAAACAGCATTGCCGTTGCTGTTAAGCTTTTGTTGGGCGGTACCCGATAACAGCAATGCACCCGTACCCGCACCCGACAGCGGGCTGTTAAGTGTAACATCACCACCACTAACAGTAACTGTAGCGCCGTTAGCAATATAAACATTGGTGTTTGCACCCACATATAGTTGCGCGTGCGCGCTTGCAGCAACCAGCAACCACACCAGACTATTTATAATTTTGTCCATAATTACCGCATTTTAATTATTACGCCACGGGCCTAATTTTGTAAGCCTACCCGTTAAGCAACAACCCCAACACTACCAATTGGGTAGTTTTTTTGAATATTTGAGGCTGGCAAATAATTGGTTCTAGTTGCTAAACCAGTTAAAAATTTACTTGCTATTGTTTTGCCTGTAATTTTTTAACCGTATCCAACAAGGTTGCGATGGATGCTTCCAATTGGCTTACCTTATCGGTTAGTGCTTCTATTTTTTGCCTTTGCTGGTCTGCTTGGTTTGCCAGTTCCTGCGTGGCAGAGATGTTAAGCATTGCGAGCCCGTCATAATCAACCGTGCGGAAATCCTCCACTTCCCCTCCAAATACAAACACTGCCGCTTCTTTCAACGACGGAGCGTCAATCAGTATCTGATTGTCAGACGGTACTGAAAGGATATTATATTTCTCCGTCACCATGCCGTTGCCAACAAATACTTTTAGGCGTTTTTCCCCCTTGCCAAGGTTATGGTTGCGGCTAAAGGTTAACAAGTAACCGTTGGCCGATTTTGTAACGGTTGCCTTTTGGTAAACATCGGGTATAAAATCTGGGTGTTTGCTAATTACCTGTGGGTAAACGCCCTCCACCTGCTGGGCAATTACTTTTTTAAAGGGCCTGTCACCACTACTCAACTTGTCTTTCATGGTGTAATCGGTAATTTTTATGGCCCTAAGTGTTGCAAGGTCGGCACCACTATTGCTGTACCCTTTTATATTTTTAATACGCTCGTCGGAACCGGCCCAAACGCCACCAGACCCAGACACTATGGAGTATGGGGCATAAATGCTGGTAGAAGGGCTTCCATTACCAGTTGTACCAAAAGCGATAAGGGCACCATTCAAGAGCGTTAAAATTGCATAGCTATTATAGGGGCCAGTTGAAGGATTGCCCTCCACATCAAGGGGATACGCGGGGCTGGCGGTGTTAATACCAACAAAACCATTGCCATAAGCACCGCCAGGCAGCA
The DNA here is from genome assembly GCA_903882935.1 of uncultured Parafilimonas sp. Taxonomy (GTDB): domain Bacteria; phylum Bacteroidota; class Bacteroidia; order Chitinophagales; family Chitinophagaceae; genus JABDFW01. Next base: position 23,371 of record CAIRZB010000014.1, read on the forward strand.
ACGATATGTTGGTGGTTGAAAACCACCTGCTGCTGCCGTTTTGCACAAAACCAGCACCGTTGGTAGAATTACCAAAAGCAATTGAATACCCGCCTACAAATTGGGTAACATTACCCACCTGCAGTGTGTTATTTGGTTTTGACGTGTTTATACCCACGCTGCCAGCACTATCCTTGGGTAGCAAGGCGATGTTAGCACTCGATAACCAGTTACTGGCATAGGGGGTTTGGTACATAGCACTGGCCCTTGTTCCGTCGCCAAAAGCAATGCTGTAGGCATTATACCCCTTGGCACCAAGGCTGCCTACCTGCAAGTAATTTGCCGGGGTTGTTGTGCCAATACCAACATAGCCGCTGTTGCTGCCTAAAGGCATTACCGCAAAATTGGTATCGCTATACCATATTGACGGGCCGGTTGCCTGCTTAAACGCCATTGCCTTGGTGCCGTTGCCAATGGCAAAATTATAACCTGAAATACCCGAAGGCACATTGCCTACCTGTAGTTTATTAACCGGGGTGGTTGTATTGATACCCACATTTTGCGCGTACAGTGCGGTACAGCAAGTAATTACCGCTAATAAAAATGTAGAAAAAATCGCTTTCATGGCTTTAGTTTTATTGAGATACCTGTACATAACTGTTGTTAATTTGCCTATTAACCTTCACACGCTACCAGGCATAATACCTGTTAGGCAGGCTAAGTCTTAAAATCAATTATCTAATTATTATTTGCTTGGTTTTAATACCATACCATCATCTTAATAATCAATTACCACGTAAAATTGCGGGTATCCAATTACAACATCACTACCCGAACGGGTAGTTTAATGAACCAATTTGCATTTTAATAGGTAGATGCTTAATTGATTTAAAACCGCAAAAAAAGCTGTGGTTACTTTTTGCGTTGTGTCAACAACTCGAAGCGGGAATGTACATGCAGTATGCTGTAGATATTTTTCACATGGTAGCGTACGGTTTCAACCGACACGGAAAGTTTTTCGGCAATTAGTTTATAGCTCATGCCGCTTACAATTAAAGCCAGTATTTCCTTCTGCCTTTCGTTAAGGCCGGTATATTTTTCCTCGGCCGGTGCAGGTGCGCCCTTGCGGAACAGTTGCAATGTTTTACTGGCTATACTAGGTGTCATAGGCGCACCGCCATTATACACTTCGCTAATAGCCTCCAATATTTTAAGCGGTGGGGATTTTTTTAAAATATAGCCATTGGAACCCGAATGGATGGATTCAAAAATTTTATCATCATCTTCAAATACCGTTTGCATTACAATATATATATCGGGGAAATGTTCCTTAATCGTTCGGGTGGCTTCAATACCGTTTGTGCCGGGCATGTCAATATCCATCAAAACCACCTCTGGCCTGGCGGAGTTTATTTTAAAAACAATATCGTTTGCATTATCAAAAGCGCCGGTACAGGCAAAACCAGGCGTACCATTAATAAGTTGGTAATAACCATCCCTTAACAGGTAATTGTCTTCAAAAATAGCCACCCTTATATTTTTAGGCATATTGTGTAAATTTAATGACTATCCGCAATTTGGTTCAGCTGATTTTTTTGAAAAACCGATGCTATATAGCCAATCCCATAGTACGGTTGTGGGGACACAACCGGGGGCGTTCGTCCGGATTTGTGTCTCCACAAATCCAGTGAACGGGAATTGTTTTACGCTTAAACCAAATTGCGGATAGTCGTTGTAAATTTGTAAAGTGTTTTGCAAGTGTTAACTACCCAAACGGGTAGTTAACAAAAAAATTAAGCAATTTTCAACCGTAGTAATAGCTGTGTGCCTTTGTGGGCTTCACTTTTTATCATTATTACCCCGCCTATTTCGGCGGCCCTGCTTTTTATATTGGTAAGCCCATTGCCAGTACCGCCTTTTTCAAAGGTGTTAAACCCTTTGCCGTTATCTACTATGTTTAAAGCCAAAAAGTTTCCATCTTTGGTTAAGCTTATCGTAACTTCTGTGGCCTCTGCATATTTAAAAATATTGTTTACTGCCTCCTTAAAAATAAGGTAAATATTCTTTCGCTCCTGCATGGTAAGTTTTAGTTTCTTAACGCGGTCGTCCAACCCAAAATTCAACACAATATTCTTACCGCTTAATAACTCGCCGGCAAAAAACTGCATACGTAACAAAACGTTTTCAAAGTCGTCGTTTTTGGGGTTTACCGCCCAAACAATATCGCTCATGGTATCAATCATGCTCCTGCTGGCCAAGCCCATTTTATCTAACAATATTTTTAATTTGGCATCGTCGGCTTGTGCTTGTTTGTTGGCAATTTCTGCGTATACTGATATGCTGTTGAGCGTTGACCCAATATCATCGTGCAGGTCGCTGGCAATGGTTGCCCGTAGCAACTGCTCAGCTTTAAGCTTGCGTACTTTGCTGCGCCAAAATAAATAAACAACATATGCGGTAAGCAATAGTGCAGCCGCCCAAATTAAAAGCTTAAACCATAACGTTTGGTAAAACGCTGGCTGAATAATCAGCGTTTTAGAAAACCAGTATTGCTCGTTAAGCGATTCGCCCAGCCGGGCCTCCAGCGTGTACTTGCCTGGGGGCAGGTTTATAAGGTTTACCTCATCGGTTAAATTAAAGCTTTGCCAATCATCCGATATGCCCCTTATGCGCATTAACGCTTGGCTATGGTTAACATTAAGCGGTGAGGAAAACTTAAGGCTTATATATGCTTGGTTGGGTGGAATGGTAACCACCGGCGCATTGTATGCAAACATGTTTAAGTAGCCGGGCTTGCTTATATTGCCCACCAGCTTAATGTAAGAAAGCTGTACCCTGCCTGGTTTATCGTTGGCGTGCAGGGTATAATAATTTTTATCAACAAACATCAGCCCCTGTAAGCCGCCTAATATCACCTGCTGGCCAATGGTATCGTCAAAAAAAGCACCGTGGTTACATTCTTGGTCAAAAAGGCCCGCATTATCATCATCCCCCAGCGGTACTGCCTTTAGCCTTGTACCCTGCAACAAAAACACCGATGGCCCGGCAGAGGTACCGGCCACCAGCAAATTGCCCGTTTTTACCAATGCGTACACATAATTACCCGGCAGGCCGTCGTTAACGCCATAGCTTGATTGCACCTTGCCGTTACCATCAATATACACAATACCGTTGGCCTGTGTGGCCAACATAAACCCGTTACCAACTGGCACAAACGCATATATAATAAGGTTTTTATTTTGGGGGTATAGTTTTGTTAACTGCCTGTTTTTATGCAACACAAAAAAGCCGTTTTGGGTGGCCATGTACCAGTTACTGTTATTGGCGGCTATTTGCCTTACCGCACCAAGGCTTGTATCAGTAAACCACTTGTTTTTATACCAGTGGCCATTTTGTTTATAAAACTGAAACAGGCTGTTGTCTGCACCGCCCCAATGCTGGCCTTGGTAAGTATATTGGCATCTTATAGCATTAAGCCTCGTGCCTTCAAAAGGCAACTCGGTTTTTTGGGTAACCGTGTTGTACACCGCCAGGCCATTGGCATTTTCTATGCCCAGCAGTAGCGTTTGTGCATCGTACTGCGCTATGCTGTACACCAGCTGCGGCGAAATTTTTGTGACCGTTTTACCGTTGTACCCATAAAAACCATTGTAAGTACCCACATACAGGTTGTTATTAACCCTTTGTATACCCCTTATGCTTTTATGGGCAAATGCCTCGCGCAGTATGCCCGCGTTATAAAAGCTGTCATTTTTCTGTTTGTTAAACATTAGTTCGCACAAGCCCATATCGCCCGCCGCCAAAAACCTGCCCTCGTAGCCTGATGGCACAATATCGTACATGGTAAAACCACCGCTAAACAACGGCGGCTCCAGTAAAAAAAACGGCGATTGTATACTGTCATTAAATTCCGCAATATTTTTCTTAGCCAAAAATACCAGTTGGTCGTCAATAACCATTCGGCCTGCAATATCGGGCCCGTTGTACACATGCAACAGGGAAAGGGTATTTTTATTGAATAGTAAAAAGCCATGCGGGTTGTTTATCACCAGGTATTTACTGGTAATTTCAAAGCCGGTGTTGGTGGCAAACCTGTAGGCTTTATCCACCTGTTTGCCGTTATAAGTATCTGCTGTAACCAGGCTGTCGCCCTGCACAAAAGCTATCACAGGCCCCATGTACAAATAAAGCCTGCCTGTTGCGCTATCAACAGTAGAGGCAAAAACATGCATGCCTTTTTTCCATCCCCTCAGCCGGGTTAGATCGGGCCCTTTTTGCAGCATGTTTTTTCGGGTGAATGTGAAACCTTGCCCATCTGCATTCAAAAAAAACAGGGTGTTATTTTGGGTGTGTATGAAGTTATAAACCATCGTATTGCCCAGCGGAAACTTGTATGCCGTATCGTTCAACTGGTCGTAAACCCGCAGGTTGCCTTTATCATCAATCAACACCAAAAAATGGTCGAAGCAAGTAAAAAGCTGCAACAACTCGTTACCGCCAAGTTTAAATTTAGCAATGTTAAAAGGCTGTGCGTTGGTGCCATCGTAGCGCCAAAGGCCTTGGCTGTTTCTAAACCAAAGAAACCCGTCGTCGTCTTTGTTTACCGAAAGTATATTGCGCTTTAGCGGCCTTGGCAGGTCAATTAACCGGGCGGTAACGTTTTGGGCCTTTGCCGGTAAAACCCAAAAACCAGCCAACAGCCCTAACAATAAAACACAGCGATAACAAACAAACTTCATGGGAAAAATCAGCTACAGATATAAAAATAGTTTATGACAGGCCTTTAAATTAGACAAAAAAACATACCAATAACTTTTTAATAAAACATTTATAAAAATACAATACTGGTGGTGCCGAGCAAAGCGCAAGTGGCTAACAATGTAAACACTGCTTATCAGAGGCAATTTTGCTTGCCAAAATTACCACCTTGCCATATTTAATTATGGCAACTTATTATGCCCCCCACCTGCTAAACGTTTATGAAATTAGTGCCAAAAAAATTAACTATCTATGGCGGCAAAATCTTATCCAATCTGGCAATGTTTATGTATAAAACCAATTGGCATTAACAAAGGCCAAGTAACACGTGTTGGCCATACCAAAGCCAATACACCCCTGCTAAAAAGCATGCTATCGATGCTGCTATCAACAATACTATACCTAAGCAATTTTGGCTGTATCATTTTATGGCCCAAACCCTTTACTGTAAAGGGTTTGGTAGCTTTTGTCGCATCAACAGAATTTTTTAATTTTTATATTTTCGGCTTTTTGCCAAACGCTGTATGGCAAAGGGTTTGGCGGTTTTCCACATTAGGGACAAGACACCTAAAATGGGTGTTACACTTTGTCTCATTTTTCGCATTAAACCCAATAGGGATAGGTGTTTGCGCAGTTTCCATTTTTTGGAAATGCGACAGGGTAAAAGTGGTGTCTCATTGTGTCTCACGGCACCGGTTTTGTAACCTAACTAACGCCGTACAACAAATTATTGAAATAGTGTACCATGCATACCGCAACCTATCGCTACAGCCCACGGCTTTGTTTGGTTTTGGCGCACAAAAAAGCCCGGTAACCTATACAGATTACCGGGCCATTAAAAACTTTATACAAACCTACCCTTTAGTGTGCAGGTTTTGGTGCAGTTGCGGGGCGCTGCTGCATTTGGCGCATGCCCTGCATAGGGTTTGCGTTTTGTGCGGGCGGCGGTGCATCTTTTACGTCGGTAACTTCTATATCAAAAACAAGGCTCGCATTCGGGGGTATTTCACCAGAGCCTTGTGGGCCGTAAGCCAAACCGGCAGGTATAAAAAACTTCGCCTTGCCGCCTTTGCCCAAGTAAGGCAAACCTTCTTCCCAACCGGGTATTACGCCATGGGCACCTATGGTTACAGGGTAAGGGTCAGTATGGCCCTTGGTGCTGTCCATATTGGTGTCAAATACTTTGCCGCCGTCTAACAAATAACCCCTGTATTTTACAAAGGCCTGCTTGCCGGTATCGGCTTTGGGGCCGGTGCCTGGGTCTTGCACAAGCACATAAGCGCCGTTCTTTGTTTTTTGGGCGTTGATGTTATTTTTGGCCAGGTAGTCAATAATTTGCTTGCTCTGACGGGCAATGTCAAGGTCTTGCTCTTTTTTAAAATCGGCCATTATTTGTTCCCTGGTGGTAAAGGCATTTAAAATTTTAATTTTGCCTTTAATAAAATCGCCTTTTGCAAAAGTTGGCGGTAACCCAACGTTCTTAGCCCTTAAACTATCAACGCTAAGGGTAAAAATAACGCTGTCATCAACACTGCATTTTGGCAATATCTCCATGTACGAATAGGCAACATGGGCGGTAGAGGTGTCAATGGCTGAAAACTGGGGCATTTTACCAAATGAGCTGCTTAAAATAGAATCTTTACCATTTTTCTTAATGGAATATTCTATGTTCAGTTTCACATACTGGGCGGTAGACAGTTTAGCCCCGCCTTTGCCTGGGTAAATTTTATAAATTAACCCTGAAGGTGCCTTGTCATAGTTCGCATGGCATGCAGCCAGGGTAATGAACATACTAAGGGCGATGATCGCTTTTTTCATATCTGTTTATTGAAGTTGATTTTCGTATTGTTTTAAAACGTGTTTAAATTTATCTACATTATAATCAATGTTTTCATTGCTTCGGCCGCCTGCCGCGTTTTTGTGGCCGCCACCTTCAAAATTGGCCCGGGCAAATTCATTAACGTCAAACGTACCCTTGCTCCTAAAACTCCATTTGCGCTCCTCATCCCTGTCAATGAGCAAAGCACCGAGTTTAATGCCTTCCAGCGACAGCAGATAATTCACCAGCCCTTCGGTATCCCCGGTGCGTATGTCAAAACGCTGCAGGTCTTTTTTGGTTACCACCATCAGGGCTGTATTATATTCGTATAAAACCTCCAAACGGTTTAGTAAAGCATTGCCAGTAAAACGCAGCCTGCTTTCTGACAGTTGGTCGTAAATGTTTTCATGTATCACCACATGGTTAAGCCCAAGATCCTTAAGGTGCGCCACCGCCCTGTGTACAGAAGCGGAGGTGGAAGAAAACCTAAAAGAACCCGTATCGGTCATTATGCCGGTGTAAAGGCAGGTTGCCATGTTGATATTTAACAGCTCCGCATACGGGGATGCTGTTATAAAATCGTACACCATTTCGCAGGTGCTGCTTTTTGCCGGGTTGCTTATGCCAAAGGTAAACATATGCTCTTGCGGCTGCTCGTGGTGGTCTATCAGCACTTTAATACAAACTGCCTCACTAAGCAATGCTTCCATGTGCTTGGTGCGGTGCATAATGTTAAAGTCGAGGCAGAACAAAATATCGGCCTCAGTTATGATCCCCTTTGACAGTTCTTTGTTTTTCTCAAAATCAATCACCTGCTGGCACCCAGGCATCCAATCCAAGAAACTTGCCCAGTTGGTAGGGGCAATAACCGTTACTTGGTGGCCAAGTGCCTTTAAAAAATGGCACATGGCCAAAGAGGACCCCATGGCATCGCCATCCGGCTTTTGGTGCGTTGTAATTACAATTTTCTGTTTGCGGCCCAATAAAGAATAAATTCCGTCAACCTTTTGCATAGAATGGCGGCAAAATTGCTGTTTTAACGCGATACATTCAAAAACATTTTGTTTTGCCCATGCCAATTATTGCCATAATTGCGTATAAACCCACAAAATTAACAACCAGGGTAGCTGAAATTAGAAAATGTTGCCCTTACTTTGCGCCCATTAAAATAATCGGTTATGAGTAACAGAACTTTTACAATGATAAAACCCGACGCTACCTCCAAAGGTTACACGGGTGCTATTTTAGACCAAATTATAAAAGCAGGCTTTAGTATAAAGGCTATGAAATGGATTAAACTTTCCCATGCACAGGCCGGTGAGTTTTACGCAGTGCACAAAGAACGGGTTTTTTATGGCGAACTGGTTGATTTTATGAGCAGCGGCCCCATTGTGGCTGCTATTTTGGAAAAAGACAACGCCGTTGCTGATTTTAGGACGCTTATTGGCGCCACAAACCCAGCCAACGCAGAAGAAGGCACCATCCGCAAGAGATTTGCAGCATCCATAGGCGAAAATGCCGTACATGGCAGCGACAGCGATGAAAATGCGGCTATTGAAGGCAGCTTCTTCTTTTCCGGCTTGGAAAGATTTTAATGTAGGCTCAGGTAATAATTACATAAAAAAGCACGGCCCCACAATTGTTGGGGCCGTGCTTTTTTATGTAATTGGGCGTTAAATACCCCTTTTTAAAAATATTTTAAAACCACCAGCCAACCTTTGGCACGGTTTTTTCGTTATTAAAAATGTTTTTTAAGGGTTTAGGGTTGAAAAAAGGGCCAGTTGTTCTCAGCAGGCCCTATTTTTTTGTTTATACAATAGCCTTAGCTTATTTTACCATACAGGCTCCCTCCTTTGTCAAATAGCCGGTTAACCTTATTTTCAATTGCAACATCTTTTTCAAGCACCGGTGCATTATGGGGTTTAATACGGGCATCTATTATAATGGGCCCGTGGCAGCCCCAATGTTTGTTTTCCGTAAAACTGGCAATGCCGTAAATATCGTGGCTGGGGTTACAACGGGTAAATGCCACCCATAAAAAATTACCCAAGGTGGCTGCTGTAAATTCGGCATCATCGCAAACAATAATCAACGGAACGCCACCCAATGTTGCAAGGGCAGGGCGAACCAAAGTATCTAAAACCGCCATCTCCTTATTAGCAGCCCCATAATTAGTAAACTTGGCTATTTGTAGGCATACCACGCCGGGCATTGCCAGTATGGCATTTTGGCAGAAACTGACATTATTAAACACAGCGGGTGTAATTGTGGCAAGCTGCCTTTTAACGTCGCCATAGGCAGCAAAAACAACTTTGCTGCCGCTGTTAAGGCCCGTACCGGAGTAATCAAGCGTATCGATGGTGGTATTGGTATAAAAATGCACATCCCTGGCAGGGTCAATCCTTTGCAAAATAAATTCCAAAAACGGTTGCACCTTGTGAGGCGACACCTTGTTTTCATCATCGGCAGTTATAAAAAGAAATTTAGCCAAGCTTAACTGGCCAGTGCCTAAAATGCGGTTGGCAATGGTTAATAATTCCGCAGGTTGCTTGCCGGGCAGGTATGGGGTATACCGCTCACTTCCGGTGGCCAACAGCAGGGGGTGTACGCCTGCGGCATCAACGGCATGCAGTTCTTTCAAGCCGGGTATTTCGTCGCGCAACGCGCTGCCAGTAAGCAAGTGTATCAGTTCACCAAAGCTGGTATCTTCCTGCGGGGGGCGCCCAACCACCGTAAACGGCCAAATGGCATTGTTGCGGGCATATACTTTATGCACCCGCATCAACGGAAAAGGGTGCTGTAGGCTGTAATACCCTAAGTGGTCGCCAAAGGGGCCCTCGGGTTTATTATCGCCGGGGTACACCTCGCCCGTAATCACAAAATCGGCATCCGTGCTTATACAATAGCCGTCTCTGTACACGTACCTAAAGCGCCGGCCGCCGAGTATGCCTGCAAATGTTGTTTCGCTCATTTCTTCGGGCAGGGGCATAACAGCTGCCAAGGTATGGCTGGGCGGCCCGCCCACAAACACACTCACTTTTAATGGCTGGCCTAACCCATTGGCTTTGGTTTGGTGCACGCCAATACCCCGGTGCAGTTGGTAGTGAAGGCCTATTTCGGTATCCGGGGCATAATCATTCCCCGTAAGCTGCACACGGTACATGCCTATGTTTGAATGCATTACACCCGGCTTGCCAATATCTTCGGTATATACCTGCGGCAGTGTTACAAAAGCCCCGCCATCGTTGGGCCAGTGCTTGATAAGGGGCAGACTGCTGATATTTATCTCGTTGGCAAGCACAGGCTTGCCAATGGGATTTTTAAGAGGCAACGCCTTAGTGGCTGCTAAGGCTGTGCGAAAATTTGCAATGGGGTGTTTTAAAGCTTTCACAGGGTCGCTCTTTAATTCAATCAACTGCTGTACGAGCTTAAAGGTAGAACGGAATATAAAGCGGCTACGTTCCAGCGTGCCAAAAATATTAGAAGCGGCCCTGTAATTTGAACCCTTCACGTTTTCAAAAAGTAACGCTGGCCCCTTAGCCTCGTGCACCCTAAGGTGTATGGCGGCCATTTCTAAGTGGGGGTCAACTTCTTCTTTTACCCTTACAAGGTGGCCGTGCCTTTCAAGGTAAAGCAGGCATTGCTCCATCGTTTTGTAAATCATGGCGCAAAGGTAGGGGCAGCCAAGGCACCCTAATTGTTTTGTAAAAACTTTAGGCAGTTGCAGGGGCCAACCACTTAACAGGGCTACAAAACATTTCTGGGGCAGCCAACGCTGTTTTTACCGCGTAGGTTAAACCCATTGTTGCCACCGCCCAACCTATACGTAAAACGCAACAAGCCGGTATAATAATAATCGTTGGCAGTGGGGTTACCCCTAGGCGCGCCAGCCCTGGGATATGGCTTTAGGGGGTTCAATTCACCGCCTCGGTAGGCTAATGCCACAGCTTCGGCACCACGCTCCTTTAACAAGATATTTTTATCCACGTAGGTGTTGCTCACATCGTCCAGATAATCGGTAAACAGCTTGCGGAAACCCACTTCAAAACCAATGGCTAACCTGTCGCTTACCCTGTATTTTAACCCAAAACCGCCTATCAGGTTAAACTGGTACAATGTATAAGGCTTGCGGTCGGGGTACTCGGGCAGCCCCTCCCCTTCGGTGCTTAACGGCATTAGGTAAGCTTTTTTGCCGGTAGTGTCGTAGGTGTAGGGGTTAAAATGGTAAAAACCGCCGCCAGCGAATATATATGGGGTAATCTTGCCTTGCTCTGCCGCATTTAACACATCATACTCCATTGTTAAACTGCCTTCCCCAATAGCACTGGTAAAATTAAGGTTGCGGCTAACCGACCGAACGGCCCCGTTTTTCTTATCGTCGCCATGCACTGTGCCAACCAAATAAAAGGCGCGCAAAAAAAGCTTCTCTGTTAGGCCAACGCTTAGCCCAACTTGCAGGGCAGGCCTGGCTTCGCTAAGCGTCAAAGCACTGGGTTGCAAGTCGCCCGAGTAATTAATTACGCCTGGCAAAACATCAACGGCAATGCGCTGGCCACTGGCATTAAGCACAAGTACCAATGCGCCCGCCCATATTATTACAACACGCTTCATAAGGTAAAGTAAGGATCAATTATCAAAAACATGCAAGTAACAACATCAAATTGTTACAACTGTTTTTAAATGTGGGTTTCTTTCATCTTGTCCAGAAAATCTCCATCTTTTTAATGGCAGCTTCGCCGAATAACAGCCTTCTATTCATATTAAAATAAAATTTATATAACAATATAATAACAGAAATTTAAAAAAAATGTAATTTTAGGTTGTGTAAAATAAAAATAATGCAATAATGGCTGATGAAAAGATAGATGAATTGGATTTTCATATCTTAAGCGAGCTGCAAAAAGACGGCAGCATGTCGCTTACCATTATGGCAAAAAAGCTAAAAGTTTCCATCGGCACTGTGCGCAACAGGGTTGGCCGGCTACTGGGCGATAAAACTATACAAATTATCGGCAGGATAGACCCCGGAAAAGTTGGTTTTAATGCTTATGCACGCATTTTTATTTCGGTAAAACCGGCCAAGAACATTCGCGAGGTGGCAAAGCACTTGTCAGTGCTGCCCGAGGTTAGCTTTTTAGCGATGATTTCTGGCAGGTTTGACCTTGAACTGAACGTGCAATGCCGCAACAACGACCATTTGTTGGAATTGATGGAAAAAATACAACAGATGGAGGGCATACACGAAACCGAAACCAACATGTATTTAAAAGTGTTGAAAATTGCCCAGCCCCAGTTAGACCTTGTGAAAGACCTGTGGGTAAAACCAACTGTTGCAGATAACAGAATACCCAAGTAGGGGAAAAGGGGTAGATAGCCTTTTTAACCAATTCGCCACGGCTTACTTTACCGTGGCTAACTTTGTAACCAGCGTTTTATATTATATAAACTAACACTTATGAACCAAAAACTACTGCGATGGTTGGTATGGCTATGTGCAGGGCTTTTTTTATGCACCAACGCCCAGGGCCAAAATAGCCCGATTATGATAAAAGGCAAGGTAACCGACAAAACCGGCACCCCACTGGCCGGTGCAACCGTGCTGGTTAAAGGCAAAACAGATGCTACCCAAACCACTGCCGACGGCACGTTTCAACTAACGGTGCATTCCGCAGCGGGTACCCTTGTTTTTAGCAACGTGGGCTTTGCCAATAAAGAGGTGGCCTACAGCGGCGGCAACACCAATATTACTGTACAGATGGACGAAACGATAAGTGTGTTGAATGATGTTATACTAACCGGGTATATTAAGCAAAAGAAAAGCGACATTACCGGTGCCATATCCTCTATTAGGAACAAGGATTTTAAGGACCAGCCCCTCTCCAACCTCGCCCAAAGCATCGAAGGTAAAGTGGCAGGCTTACAAGTTACCACGCCTTCCGGCACGCCGGGGGCTGGCTTGCTGGTAAGCATCCGCGGCTCCAACAACCCATTATATGTAGTAGATGGTATACCCATGTTGAGTGAAAGCAACTCGTCACTTGCCACCTCATACACCACTGATGGCACGGTTACAGGCCAGGGGCAAAACATCAGCTCCATCTCCGACATTAACCCCGACGATATAGAATCCATGGAAATTTTGAAGGATGCCTCTGCGGCTTCCATCTATGGCGCACGGGCAGCAAACGGCGTGGTACTGATAACCACCAAACGCGGCAAAAATGGCAAAACTGATTTTAGTTTCGACAGCTATACCGGCATTCAACAGGTAAGCCGTAAAATGCCCTTTTTAAGCAGTACGCAGTTAGTTAACCTTGAACAGGATGCCCAAAAGCAAGATTTAGACCTATACAACAATAACCCTTCTGTTTTTGATTCATTATTAAATGCCAACGGAGTTACTGGCTTTGACCCGTCGATGCTTACCAACCCATTGCCTTCATCTTGGCAAAGCGGCGTAAACACCAATTGGCTAAACCAAGTGTTACACACAGCGCCAATAACCAATATAGAACTTTCGGCAAGGGGAGGCAATGACAAGACAAGGTTTTTTATGTCGGGCGATTACTTTGACCAAACAGGCATCGTCATCCAGAACTCCTACAAAAGAGGCTCGTTCAGGGTTAATGTGGATAATAAAGTAAACAGCAGGGTTAGTATTGGTGCGGGCTTATCCTTCACCTATGGAAAAAACAGGCGCAGTTTTAACGATGATGCCTATACAGGCATCGTTACCAATGCCATTGGGGCATCTCCTTTGATGCCGGTTTACAATTCTGACGGCAGCTATAGCGACTATACCCAGTACCAAGCGCTTTGGTTAAGTGATAACCCGGTTAAATCGGCCCACGCCATTATACCCATCACTACCAATTATAGGTTGATAGGCAATGTATTTACTGATATTGACCTACTTAAAAACTTAAAGTACCATGGCTCGTTCTCAACTGATTACACCAATCTTACCGATGACCAATACTTTGATGCCATCACGAGCGATGCCTCGGGTGTAGGCGGCAAAGCGTTCAAAAATTTTTACAACAACATTACGTGGATACAAGAAAACACGCTGACTTACCAAACCAATTTTGCAAAAAACAACAGCCTTACGGTGCTGGGTGGCTTTAGTATGCAAAATTCAACGCCGCAGGGCTATGGCCTTATGGGCACAGGGTTCCCGTCTGGCGCAGGGTTAAATGATATATCAAACGCAGTGTCTATTTTTAAAATGCCGGTTGACCCTTCTAAAAATGTACCGGTGGGCATCGTATCATATTTTACAAGGATACTATACTCCTTTAAAGAAAGATATTTATTATCAGTAAACGCCCGTGAAGATGGGTCGTCTCTGTTCGCCCCCTCCAACAGGTGGGGCTTTTTCCCAGGCATGTCTGCCGGATGGTTGCTGACAAAGGAAAAATTCCTCGACCATTCCGACGTGCTTACAAGTTTAAAACTGCGTTTCAGCTATGGCGAGCTGGGCGATTTAAGCAACAATGCACCTTTTGGTTACCGCACCAATTACACACCTGCATCTTACAATGGGCAGGTGGGGTTAAGGCCTTATAATTTAGGCAACCCCGATATTACCTGGCAGCGCAACAAGATGGTTAACCTTGGGGTGGACGTTGAGTTGTGGAAAGGAAAAATTAGCGGCTCCATCGAGGTGTACAAGGGCAACCAAACCAAACTGCTAACCCAGGCCCCGCTGCCCTCCACATCTGGCTACGCAGCATATACCGTTAACGCAGGCAACGTTGAAAACAAGGGCATCGAGTTGGGCATATCCGCGTACCCAGTAAGGAATAAAAACTTTACCTGGACAACCAGCTTTAACATTAGTTACAACAAAAACACCATCCAGTCTTTATACAGTGATGAGCAGTTGCTAAGTGCCTACAACGACCTCTTCCCAACCCATATACTTAAGGTTGGTGAATCGGTGGGCTCCATGTGGGGTTATAAGTTTTTGGGTATTAACAAGCAAACAGGTCTGCCTTCCTTCTCCGACAACTTGCAAGTACTGGGCAAGGCCGCACCGGATGTTTTTGGTGGTTGGAGCAACGATTTTAGGTATAAAAACTGGGATTTAAATATAGCTACCCAATTTAGCTTTGGCAACAAGGTATATAACTTAATTCAAGCCGAATACCTAACGGGCGGCTGGGCCGACGGCGGCTTTGACGGCAATAACCAGTTGGTACAGGTATTTGCCAATAATGCGAGTTTGGTTGACACCCGTTGGAAAAAAGCGGGCGATGCCAGCAACTTGCCGCGTGCATCCGTACTGTTTAACTATTATCAGCAGCAATCGTCGCAATTTGTGCAAAACGCCTCTTTCTTCAAAATTAAAACCATCAACCTCGGGTATAACTTCAAACCCAAAAAGCCGGTTGTGTACTCATCCCTGCGGCTTTACTTACAGGTTCAAAACCTGTTGACCGTTACCAAGTATTATGGTTTTGACCCCGAAGTAAGCTCCAACGGGGGAGGTGCCCCGCAAACAGCGGGCGTTGACTATGCCGCTTACCCGCAAGCCAGGGTGTTTATGTTTGGCGTAGCCTTAAATTTTTAACAGCCGATAAAACTATTATATGAAAAAACATTTGTTGTTTACAATTATAACCCTTTGCACCGTTGCAACAGCTTGCAATAAAATACTAAACCCCGCATCGCCCAACGCGGTGGCACCGGGTGATATTTTTACGTCCACTGCTGGGTTGTTGGAGGCCCGAACCGGCATGTATGCCACTTTGGAAACCAAGGCATATTATGGCGGTATTTTTCCGCTGCTGGCCGAATGTTATACTGACAACGGCACCTGCGGTGGCTACAACACCGTTGACTTAAACGACATTACCTACCGCGCTGTGCAAACCACCAACCTTTATGTGGACGGCATGTATACGGCCATGTACAACAGCATTTACACGGCCAATACTATATTGGAGAATGCCGACAAGGTACCCAATGCCGACCCCACTTTGGTTGACAACATTAAAGGGGAGGCCTACTTTGTAAGGGCCTTAGCAGAGTTTGACCTTTTGCGTATGTACGGGCAACACTGGGATAATAGCTCGGCCTTCGGCATATCTTTGGATACCAGTAACACCAACCCCACCGTACCAATAGCCCGCAGCACGGTTGCAGCATCGTACGCCCAAATCATCAGCGACCTTAACCAAGCTGCCAGTAAAATAAACACCTACAACGGCAACATGTACGCTTCGGCCTCTGCGGCAAAGGCCCTGCTGGCCAGGGTATACCTATACCAAGGCGACAATGACCATGCCGCCGCCATGGCCACCGAAGTTATTAACGACAACAATTTTGGCTTGTACAATGCCAACACTTTCACTAGCTTATACACGCAAAAAAATACCAGCGAAAGTGTTTTTGAGCTGGTATTCAGCCCACAAAACCAAAGCTATTACAACATACTCACCTTTGTACGCACCAACGCCACCATATCCGATGTGTTTTTTGTGGCCTCTGCAAATTTAGACACGCTATTCATCAACCGACCCGGAGATATGCGCAGCAAGCTGGTTGATTATAGCGATGTAGACAACGACATTAGCATACAACCCAACGGACGGAGCCAAAAATACAGGGGCGAAACCGCAAAAGACAATTCAGCATACGCCATTCGCTTGGCAGAAGTGTACCTAATACGCGCTGAAGCACTTGGAAGAACAGGTGGCGGGCTGGCAGACCTTAACACCTTGCGTGAAAACCGAGGGCTGGCGGATTTAACTGATGCCGATGTGCCGGACAACAGTACTTATTTGACTGCCATATTGGACGAGCGCAGGGCGGAGTTGAATTTTGAGGGCCACCGTTTGTTTGACCTTGCGCGTACCCACAATGTTGAAAACGTGTTGGGCAGCGGTGTACAACCCATCATGCCTATACCAAACAGGGAAATAACGGTGGCCAACGGCGTGGTGGCGCAGAACCCGGGGTATTAGAACCCCATCTGCTACTCCCTCTCTTATTCTCTCCCCCTAAAGGGGTGAGAGCAGAAGGATGATAGATTTTTACTTTGGGAGTACGGAGAGAATAGATGTAAAGCGAAATACAATGTCAACGTAGAATTGAAAATAGTGCTGAGTCTTTAGAAGCAGTATAGAATGAACAGGTATGGTAGCACCCCTTTAGGGGCAGGGGTTGGGTTGGATAGATTTTACTTTAGAAGAAAGATAACAATTGGTTGGGTGGCAAAAAGCTATAATTGCGGCGGAATTAAAAACAGTGTTGAACCTTTTAGAAGCCATATAGAATGAACAGTTACAATAACACCTCTTCAGGGGCAGGGGTATTTAAATCAATTTATCCCTATACGCAAGAAGTAATTGCGGAGTATGGGTTGATGGATGATACCACGATTGAGAATTGCCTGCAACAAAGCACCAAGGCGTTTAAACACTGGCGCAAAACCAGTTTTGCAGAACGCAGTGCGTTGATGCTAACACTGGCAGACATACTGGTTGCCAACCGCGATGCCTACGCAACACTTATAACCCATGAAATGGGCAAGGTGCTAAGGGAGGCTAAAGCCGAAGTGGAGAAATGCGCCGGTTGCTGCAGGTATTATGCAGAACATGCCGAGGCTTTTTTGCAGGATGTTCCGCAGCCGTCGGATGCGTTTAAGAGTTATGTAACCTTCCAACCTGTTGGCGCGGTGCTGGCCATCATGCCATGGAATTTCCCTTTTTGGCAGGTGTTCCGGTTTGCCGCACCCTATATTATGGCCGGCAATGTAGCCTTGCTTAAACATGCGCCCAATGTTTGCGGCGTGGCGTTGGTGATTGAAAAAGCATTTTTGGATGCCGGTTTTCCCGCAGGCGTTTTCCAAACCTTGATTGTAGATGTAACCAAAACGGAAGCCATCATCAACCACGATATTGTGCAGGGCATCACGCTTACCGGCAGCGAACTTGCCGGCAGCAAAGTGGGCGCACTGGCAGGCAAGGCCATTAAAAAAAGTGTGTTGGAGCTTGGCGGCAGCGATGTAGTGATTGTGCTGGAAGACGCTGACATAGAAAAAGCAGCTAAAACCGCAGTGCAAAGCCGTATGCAAAACGCCGGGCAAAGCTGTATTGCCGCCAAACGCTTTATAACAGTAGGTAATGCCAACGAAGCCTTTACCGATGCGGTGCAAAAAGAGATTGCGCAATTAATACAAGGTGACCCATTGGATGATACCACCACCACCGGCCCGATCGCCAGAATTGACCTGGCAGAAAACCTGGAACACCAGATGCGCAATGCACTTATTGCCGGCGCGCAACTAACACTGGGCGGCGACAGGCACGGGTGTAATTTTACACCTGCCCTGCTGGTGAATGTAAAAAAAGGCATGAGCACTTTTGAAGAAGAAGCCTTTGGCCCGTTGGCAAGCATTATACATGCCAATACCGAAGCAGAAGCCATACAATTGGCCAACGACCACCGCTACGGCCTCGGCGGCTCTATTTGGAGCAAAGACATTGACAAAGCACAGGCCCTGGCCAAAGAAATTGAATCAGGGGCCGTGTTTATCAACGCCATGGTAAAGTCCGACCCGCGCTACCCTTTCGGCGGCGTGAAAAAATCAGGTTACGGCAGGGAGTTAGGGAGTTTTGGCATACATGAGTTTATGAATATTAAAACGGTGTATGTAGGATAGGAAGCCTGTTTATAGTTTGGAGTTTACAGTTGGTACGAATGCAGAAAGTTTACGGTATAAAAACTATTTAGAAAATCCTATGGCAAAAAAAGATACCACTATAAAATTGTTTGAAAGCAAACAGGTGCGTACTGTGTGGGATAACGGCACCGAAAAATGGTACTTTAGTATAGTAGATGTGATTGAAATTTTGACTGGCTCGGAGCGGCCTCGAAAATATTGGGGTGACTTAAAAGCCAAACTAAAAAATGAAGGTAGTCAGTTGTCCGAAAAAATAGGACAACTGAAAATGCCCTCTCCCGATGGTAAAATGTACCTTACTGATGTTGCAGACACGGAACAACTATTACGTTTGGTACAATCCATACCTTCCCCCAAAGCTGAACCGTTTAAAATGTGGCTGGCAAAAATTGGCTACGAACGTATTGAAGAAACAGAAGACCCTGAAATTGGTATTGACCGGCTGATGGAAACCTACCTAAAGAAAGGGTATAGCACCGCTTGGATAAACCAGCGTCTAAAAAGTATTGAGGTACGCAAAGAACTTACGGATGAATGGGATAACAGGGGTGTAAAAAAAGGGGAAGAATATGCAATATTAACTGATGAGATAACCAAGGCATGGGCAGGTAAAACCGTTAAGGAGTATAAGAAGTTTAAAGGGCTGAAAAAAGAAAACCTACGGGATAATATGACCAATTTGGAGTTGGTATTAAATATGCTTGCCGAAGCTACCACCACTGAAATAAGCAAAGAAAAGAAACCCAAAAATTTTGAAGAAAACAAAACCATTGCCAAGCAAGGCGGCACCATTGCAGGAAACACCCGACAGGCAATTGAAGCGAAATCAGGGAGAAAAATCATAACCCAACAAAATGCCAAAGAATTAAAACCAAAGCCCGGAAAAAAGCAACTGGAATAGCTAAGGGCTTAAATATTGTTATATGGAACAGTTATTTGAATCTATTACAAACAAACAAGCTTTGTACCAACGCAGAAAAAAGTTGGTACCGAATGCACTGGGGATATTTAACCCCTCAACTGTTGACCATGCCTATGGTGCAACCATTATTGACGCAGACGGCCACGAACTGATTGATTTTGCGGGCGGCATAGGCGTATTGAACGCAGGCCATTGCCCGCCGCCGGTAGTGCAGGCGATTCAAGACCAGGCAGAAAAACTGATACACAGCAGTTTTAACGTGGCCCTGTACGAGGTGTACCTTGAATTGGCGGAAAAGATGGTTGAGTTACTGCCCCACGGGGATGCAACCAAAGTAATGTTTCTGAACAGCGGTGCGGAAGCGGTAGAGAATGCCGTTAAAATAGCACGGCAAGCCACCAAAAGGCAGGCTATTATTGCATTTGGCGGGGGCTTCCATGGCCGTACCATGATGGGCATGACGCTTACCAGCAAAGTAACTTATAAAGCAGGCTGCGGCCCCTTTGCGCCGGAGGTGTACAGAATTGATTACCCTGCCTACCGACCCCATATACATACCGAACTGACGGAAGACGAATTTGCTGCAAAAGAGATACAAAAGCTAAAGACATTCTTTAAAACAAATGTGCGGGCAGAAGATGTGGCGGGCATCATCATAGAACTGGTACAGGGCGAGGGCGGCTTTTTTGTGGCTCCCAAAGCATACGTTACAGCATTGCGGCAGTTATGCAATGAAACAGGCATCATGCTGATATTTGACGAGGTGCAAAGCGGCTTTGGCAGAACAGGCCGTTGGGCGGCTTATGAGCATTATGGCGTAATACCCGACATAAGCACATGGGCGAAGTCCATGGGTTCTGGTATGCCGATATCTGCGGTAATGGGCAAGGCACATATAATGGATGCTGCGGCGCCTTCCACAGTGGGCGGCACCTATGCAGGCAACCCGTTGGCCTGCGCTGCGTCCTTAGCCACCCTGCGTTATATGGAGGACATTAACATCAACGCCTTGGGCGAAAAAGTAGGAAAGATGGTGCGCAGCCGTTTTGAGTATTTTCAACAGAAATACCCGCAAGTAGTGGGTGAGATTCGCGGCCTAGGTGCCATGCTGGCCTTTGATGTGATAACCGACGGTAATTGGAACAGTTACAACGCCGCAGGCACGCAACATATCATTAATACCTGTGCGGAACGAGGGCTGGTCGTAATCAGTGCCGGGGTGCAGGGCAATGTGATACGTATACTAAGCCCGCTGGTAATTGAAGAGAAACTGTTGGAAAAAGGGTTGGATATATTGGAAGGGGTGTTACCCCTAATCCCCTAAAGGAGAAGAAAGACGGAACGCAGATTTGGGGGATTGGGTGGATTAATAGGATTTAAAAAATAGGGGAAAGACTCGCTCTACGGAGTTTCCGAACTCCGTAGTTTTATGTGAAAAGTCTCCGACTTTTAACAAAACGGTGTCGGAGACACCGGGCATAACACTACGGAGTTCGGAAACTCCGAAGAGCGGAGCCAATCATTCGCAAAGCTAAATAAAGAATTAACCGTACAAGGGTGCGACGCAAGGATGCTTAATAGAATTCCTGTCGCCAGGTACACAATTTTTAAAAAATAAAACATCCCCTCTCCACCAATGGAGAGGGGGCAGGGGGTGAGGACTATGCTTTTAAACTACATAAACGGAGAATACGTAATTGCCGCCTCGGAAGAAATGCAAACCGTGGTTAACCCGGCAAATGAGGACGTGGTGGCGGCCATTACATGGAGCAACGGCGCGGATTGCAAACTGGCCATAGATGCTGCGCAGGCTGCTTTTAAAAGCTGGAGCAAAACAAACGTGTACCAGCGCAGTGCCATTTTGAAAAAAGCCGCAGACATTATCAGGGCCAATGCCGCGGATTACGCCGAACACACCGTATCCGAAAGCGGCAAGCCCTTAGCTGAAGCGAAAGGGGAATGGATGGTGGCAGCCAACCTGTTCGAGTGGTTTGCAGAGGAAGCCAAACGCAGCTATGGCCGCACGATACCCGCCAACCGGAACGACAAGCGCATGATGACCATATGGCAGCCGATGGGTGTGGTGGGCGTTATAACCGCGTGGAATTTCCCCGTGTATAACCCCGCAAGGGCATGGGCGGCGGCATTGGCATCGGGCTGTACGGTAGTGGCAAAAGGCTCGGAATTTACGCCATTGTCAACCTTTTATTTGGTGGTGGCCTTAAACGAGGCAGGCTTACCGGCCGGTGTGCTGAACAACCTGTTTGGCGATGCCGCCTCCATAGGCGAGGAAATGCTGGCCAATGCGCATGTGAAGAAAATAAGCTTTACCGGTAGCACCCGTGTGGGCAAGCTGCTGATGGACGGGGCCAGCAAAACAAATACAAAATTGAGCCTTGAACTTGGCGGCAACGCACCAGTTATCATTAACCACGATGTGGATGTGGAAGCGGTGGCAAAATCATCCGTGATAGCAAAACTGCGCAACGCCGGGCAGGTTTGCATAGCCCCACAGCGCTTTTTTGTGCATGAAAAAATTTACAACCAGTTTGTTGAGGTGGCAAGTGAAGCCATTAAAAATATTAAAGTGGGTTACGGCTGGGAAGCCGGCACCCAAATGGGACCGTTGATTAACCAACGCCAACAACAGCAGGTATTGAAGTTGATTGAAGATGCGGAGCAAGCAGGTGCCACAGCGGTAAAAGGCGATATACCATCCGCCACAGGTTGGTTCGTGCCCCCTACCCTTTTGACCGGTGTTGACCAGCACACCGAAGCGGTGAACATGGAAATATTCGGGCCCGTGATGCCGGTTATACCTTTCAGCGATAAAAACGAGGTGGTGGAATGGGCAAACAATACCCCCTACGGCCTTGCCAGTTATGTTTGGACGAACAATATTAACGATGCCTTCTTCTTTTCTGAGGCGCTGGAGTTTGGCATGGTAGGCATTAACGAGTGGGCACCGCACGGCACCGAGGCGCCTTTCGGCGGTTGGAAGCAAAGCGGCCTGGGCCACGAAAGCGGCAGCGAGGGGCTGTACGAATATATGGAGAAGAAGCTGGTGAGCTGGGGGGTGACGGGGATTTAGAAGGATTTATTGGATTGTGAGGATTAAGTTATTGCAATCGCCGGAGGCGATAGAATAACTATGCGTGGCGAAGACTCCGCGCATAGCGGGCATCCTCCACAACTACAAACTATAAACCACAAACTGCAAACTCTTGGGAAACTACGGCGCACTCGCACTTATTCCACCGCTGGCGGTAATTGTACTGGCTATATTTTTGCGGGCCTCGTTTGAGGCGTTGCTGATTGGCTGTGTGGTGGGGTTCATCATCATAGGCCAGCACCAGCATACCAATTTTTTTACCGACTTTACAGATTCCTTTACCAAGGTGATGGAAGATTACAGCACGGTTTGGGTAATTGTGGTTTGTGGCTTGTACGGGTCGCTAATTGGGCTGATGGTACGCAGCGGAGGGGCGATGAAGTTTGGGGAAGACGTGCTGCGCTACCTAAAAACCAAACGGAGTGCGCTGCTTGGCACTTGGTTTTTGGGCCTGTTTGTTTTTTTGGATGACTACCTAAGTGCCCTGACGGTTGGCTTAACCATGAAGAAAATAACAGACCACTTTAAAGTACCCCGGGAATACCTTGCCTACATTGTTAACACAACCGCCCCGCCACTTTGCGTAATTGTGCCGTTAAGCACCTGGACGTTGTTTATTGGCCAAATATTGGAGAAATGCAATTATGCCACCAAAGGGCAAGGCAACCATGTGTACCTGTCTATCATCCCATACAGCTTGTACGGGTGGGTATCGGTTTTTTTGGTACCGCTGGTAATATTGGGCATAATACCGTTGGTAGGCAAAATGAAAAAAGCCCAACAACGGGCCGATGCAGGTGAAACCCTTACACCAGGAACCAGACAGGCGGCCCTAAAAATGGAGCATTTTGAAACCACCAGAAAACCACATGCTGTATATTTTCTGTTACCCATTTTTGTAACACTGGCTGCCACTTTTATGTTAGACAATGATGCCATGAAGGGGGTGATGATTGGCGTTGCTTTTACATTTGTTTTTTACCTTATTATAAAACTGGGCAATTTTCAGCAGTTGAGTGAGACGGTATTTACTGGGTTTAACAGCATGGTGTACGCGCTGGCGTTAGTGGTTATGAGTTATGTATTGAAAGAGGTTGGCGACCAAATGGGCTTGACACAATATGTAATAAACGGTGTAAAACCATTGATTGACAGGCAATTGCTACCGGTTATAATTTTTGTGTCCATTTCGCTTATTACCTATACAACGGGTTCTTCGTGGGGGGTGTATGCGGTGGTTATACCAATTGTTATACCCTTGGCACAGTCGCTGCATGCCAACGTGCCTATGAGCATCGGCGCGGTGGTAAGCGCGGGCGTGTTTGGTGCCAATGCTTGCCTTTACAGTGATGCCACCATCCTAACCTCACAAAGCACAGATACCAATAACCTGGCGCATTCGTTCAGCCAGTTGCCGTATGCGTTGCTGGCGTTTGGGTTGTCGGCGGTAGGGTATTGGGTGCTGGGATATTTTGCCCCCATCCCCTAAAGGGGGGCTTTGAGCCGGTTGATTAATATGTTACAACGTTAGGTTCAATTGAGGTACGGGACAAATTTGGATAAAACTGACAATCGCGATAGCAAATCAAAATTCATGGAAAGTTTGAAGAATTTATACGTAGCTCAAAGCCCCCCTTTAGGGGATGGGGGCAGGCACGGGGGCATCACTATAACCACCATGCAGCCTGGACATGCCGAACAACTCGAGGCTTTGCAACGCATCGTATTCCCGAACCTTGCGGAGGAAGAGCTCTTGCATGCCGAACAGTACAAAAAGCATATCGAGCTGTTCCCCGAAGGGCAGTTGGTGGCATTAGACGGTGACAAGGTTATTGGGGCAACATCAACCATACGGTATAACTTTGACATCAACCACCAGGAACACCATACTTTTTTTGAAGTAATGGGCGGCGGTTGGTTTACCACGCACGACCCCAACGGCAAATGGCTGTACGGTATGGATATAAGTGTACACCCCAATTACCGGGGCAAGGGCATAGCGAGGGCTTTTTACCGGGTTCGTCGGCAGACCTGCCTGGCATTGGGGCTGCAAGGCCAAATGACGGTGGGCATGCTGAACGGCTACAGCAAGGTAAAGGATTTGATGACCATTGATGAATATTATGAAAAAGTAAAAAACCACGAATTGTTCGACCCCACGGTATCCGTACAGGAGAAAATAGGGTTCGAAATCATCGGGTTGATGAAAAATTACCTGAACGACGAAACCTGCGGCAACGCCGGTGCGGTGATTGTGCTGCCGGTGGAGGTTGAAATTTGAAAACGAGGGAATTTGAAAATTTGAAAATTAAATACAAAAGCCGAATCCCCCAAAATCTGGAGAAAATTTGAAAATCAGAACGAAATTAGGAATCCGATCCAAAAACTACAAACTATAAACTGTAAACTACAAACTGAATATGTCTCACATTAACCTAATTACCGAAATACCTGGCCCCAAAAGTAGGGTGATGCTGGAAAGAAGAAAGAACGCCTTGCCTGCTGGCTTGGCTAAATCAACCGAAGTGGTGGTGGAAAAAGCCGAAGGCGGCATCATTTGGGATGCAGACGGCAACCAACTGTTGGATTTTGCAGGCGGCATTGGCATGATAAACGTAGGCCATAGGCCCGACACAGTGGTAAACGCGATGAAGGCACAGTTGGACAAATACATCCATACTTGCTCATTGGTAACCACTTATGAGCCGTATATTGAGCTAGCGGAGTTACTCAATTCGCTCACACCAGGCAGCTTTGCCAAAAAAACGCTGTTGTGCAATACGGGTACGGAAGCGGTGGAAAACGCTGTAATGCTGGCCAAATATTACACCAAGCGGCCCGGTGTTATTTGCTTTGAGGGCGCCTATCATGGTCGTAGCCTGTTAACCCTTTCGTTAACCAGTAAGTATGGATTGTTTAAGAAAGGATTTGGTTCGTTTGCCAGCGATATTTACCGGCTGCCCGCACCAAACTTATACCGCGTGCCCGCTGGAATGACGGAGGAAGGTTACCTTAACTACATCATCAACAACTTAGACCACGCCTTGATTGCCCAGGTTGACCCAGAAGCAGTGGCGGCCATCATCATAGAGCCTGTGTTGGGCGAGGGTGGCTTTATACCCATGCCAGCCCCCTTCCTTAAAAAAATACGCGAGATATGCGACAAGTATGGCATTGTGATGATTGCCGACGAAATACAAAGCGGCAGCGGCCGTACGGGCAAGCTGTTTGCTATTGAACACAGCGGGGTGGTGCCGGATGTTATCACGGCCGCCAAATCAATGGGCGCAGGCATGCCCGTTAGCGCGGTGGTGGGCAAGGCCGAAATAATGGACTGCACCCATCTCGGCGGTGTGGGCGGCACCTACAGTGGCAGCCCTGTTTCAGCTGTAGCAGCAATTGAGGCGTTGAAAATATTAAGCTCGCCCGAGTTTTTGGCAAGGGCTACGCATGTGGGTGAATTAATCAATACCAC
Organism: uncultured Parafilimonas sp.; assembly: GCA_903882935.1. GTDB lineage: Bacteria > Bacteroidota > Bacteroidia > Chitinophagales > Chitinophagaceae > JABDFW01. The sequence goes on from CAIRZB010000014.1 coordinate 49,128, forward strand.
TATGACCGCTTGGAAAGAAAAATACCCAAAAATTGGCGATGTGCGCGGCCTGGGTGCCATGCAGTTGATTGAGTTTGTAAAAGACAGGGACAGCAAAGAACCTGATATGCAAACCGCGATGGATGTGCTGAAAGATGCGGTTAAGCATGGCATCATTTTAATCCGTGCAGGGCTGTACAGTAACTGTATACGGTTGTTACCGCCCATTGTTATGACGGATGAACAGTTACTGGAAGGATTGCAAGTGCTGGAAGATGCGATAGCGAGGGCGCATTAGTCCATTGTCCATAGCTGATAGTCCATAGGGAAATGCAGCGGATAGTTGGAACGCGGATTGGGTGGATTTTATGGATGAACGCAGGTGATTCATTTTCGATATAATTAACAGTCTAACTATCGTTGAGGTTTTTATATGTTTATTAAATAAAAAAACACTAGCAAAAAAAGTAGCAAAAATACTACCTTTGATAAACTCCAAAAGCCCATATTCATGAAATCAAGCGAATTTCACAGATTCGTTCAAAAAAACGGTTGGTTATTGCAAAGGGTTGCAGGCAGCCATTATATTTATGAAAAAGATGGCAAGCGGGAACCCGTGCCATACCATGGCAGTAAAGAAATGGGCGAAGGCTTAAGGAAAAAACTAACAAAAAAAATGGGGTTAAAATAAGCGGATATTTGATACTAAAAAAACCATAAAATGAAAACCGTAAAAGTAATTATTGAAAAGTCAAAAGATGGATATAGTGCCTACGGCGAAACAGTAGATGGCATTTGGGGGATGGGGGATACTGTGCAAGATACAAAAAACAGCGCATTGGAAAGCCTGAGGCTCTTCATAGAAAACAACGATACAAAAAATATACCACCGGTACTTAGAGGAGAATATGTAATTACATTTAAGTTTGACACACAAAGCCTTTTAAGCTATTATAAAGGGGTTTTTACCAATGCCGCCCTAGAGCGTATAACAGGTATTAATCAAAAACAATTTCAGCATTATGCAACTGGCCTTAAAAAGCCACGGGCGACACAAACAAAAAAAATTGAAACCGCCTTGCATAAATTAGGCAACGAACTTCTATCAGTAGAATTATAATTTGTATTCGTAAAATAGGCCAAAGTAGGTCATAATTACTATTTTCATTACTATAATCAAATGCCAACGCTCAAAAATATCCACCCAGGCGAAATACTTCTGCAAGATTTCTTGGTTCCATTTGGCATATCATATTACAAACTTGCGAAGAATTTTCACATTCCCCAAACAAGGATATCTGAAATGGTTAAAGGTAAACGAAGGATTACCGCAGACACTGCCATGAGGTTGAGCAAGTATTTTGGAAATTCTGCCAAATTCTGGCTGGGCATCCAAGATGATTTTGATATTGAAGAAGCGCAGCTTTCTAAGGCATCTCAATTAAGTTCGATAAAAGCTCTAATAACGGATGCAGCATAAGGAGACAAGTCCATAGCCCAGGGTAAGTAGCCGATATAAAAACAAGCGGATTGAAGGAACGCAGATAGGATGGATTTTATGGATGAACGCAGATATTAATTCCTTTTAATCCCAACAATCCCCAAAATCTGCGTTCAATTCCCAAAACAATCATTATGAAAATTCAAATAGCGAAAACAGACGAAGATATTTTAAAGTGCTGGGAGGTATTGCTTGCCCTGCGCCCACATTTAGTACAAAACGAATTTGTTGCCACCATACAGGAAATGATCGAAGAAGGTTATGTATTGGCCTTTATAGAGAAAGAAGGCAAGGCCGTTGCGGCCATTGGTTACCGGTATTTGCAGTACCTGTACATAGGCAAGCACTTTTATATTGACGACCTTTCCACACTGGAAAGTGAACGTGGCAATGGCTACGGTGGCTTATTGCTAGACTATGTTGAACATGAGGCCGTTAAACACGGTTTTGCTGCAGTAGCGCTAGATTCTGGCTACACACGTAACGATGCACACCGGTTGTATCTGAACAAAGGGTATTTGTTGGCAGCACACCATTTTGTGAAGAAATTGCAGCAAATTTTTAACTTTTAAAAATAATTAAGGGAGGTGGATGTAGAATACGGTATCAATAAAGAATAATTTATTTGAACTCACTAAAACGTTTTCATCATGCATGTCCTCTAAAATCAAACCAAGTTCTGTGTTATAATAGTCATTACGCCGGATATTTATAAATCCATTATGTTCAAGATAATACTTTACATCGCTCAAATCAGTGGGGCTATCAAAAATAATAAATGGCTGTTTCAGTACTGCAAAGAGGCAATCATTCATTAAAACAAATCCCTGCAATTTATATGCAGTTTCTTCAAAAAGAAGGTTGTGGATTAACACACTGTTAAAAAAATCTAACCACGTATTGTAATAAACTGCATCATTCACTTTTATAACAGAACGGTTATCGTTGGCCAAATAAATTTTAGCCTCACCGCCTTCCGTTAGGTAATTTTCCTCATTAGGAAATTCCGTCAACCAAAGGTGCTGCTGTGCAGAAAAGTCCGCTAAACATTTTGCCTGCTCTTTTTTGATTGCGGATTGCTGTTCGAAGTTTTTTTCAACCTTTGTACTTGTGCTAAAGCGTCTGCAAAGGAAATTTCGGGCTGCTGTGAGATAATCTGTTTGCCCTTCAATGAGGATTCCTTGAACGATATTTGCAAGTCCTTTTTGGGTATCATCTGAAAGCATTTACTCACAAAGATAAAAAACAATCATGGCTAAACAATGGCACAACTAATCGTACATAACGCTGATATTCAAACCCAGAACAGCAAACAGCCGACAGCCCAAGCTTTTGCGGTTTACGAGGGAAGGTTTATTGCTATTGGCAGCAATGAAGAGGTGCTTCGCCTGAAGCAAGCAAATACCGAACTAATTGAGGCCGGGGGCAATACGGTTTTGCCTGGTTTTATTGATGCGCACATACATATTTGGAAGGTGGGCAACCTAAAAACCTTCTTGCTTGATTTACGGGGTGTAGGCAGTATAGCGGAAATGCAGGACAGGCTGAGCGACTTCATCCGTCAAAACCCCGGCGACGGGTGGATACAGGCGCGGGGCTTTAACGAGGCCAATATGAAAGAACAACGCCTGCCCGACAAAAGTGACCTTGATAAAATTACTAATAACAGGCCGTTGTGGGTAATACGTACCTGCGCGCATATAGGCATCGCCAATTCACAAGCCATGGCTATGGCAGGCATCACAGCAAAATCCCACATTCCGCCAGGCGGGGAAATGAGAACCGGGGGCGACGGCCTGCCCAATGGTATTTTTACAGAGACAGCTCTTGGACTTATTGCGAATAGCATACCCCCCTACTCCGCTGGGGATTATGCAAGGATGATTTATGCGGCGGAGGATGAATTGCTGCAGTACGGTATCACATCGGCCACCGATCCTGCTGTAATGCCAGATTTATTGGCTTGTTACCGCCAACTTGAGCAGCAAAACAAATTGCGGGTGCGGGTAAATGCCTTCCCGGTAAGGGTGCCAGATGGCAGCGATGAAATATTACCGCTGCCGCAACTATACCATTCAGACAAGCTTATTGTAAATACGGTGAAATTCTTTGCTGATGGCGGTCTTAGCGGCATGACGGCAGCCATGAACAGGCCGTACAAAAATTCTGCTTCCACGGGCGTATTGCGGCTGACTGAGGACTTTTTTTATCCCATCGCAAAGCAGGCCGCAGAAGCTGGTTTCCGAATTGCCACCCACGCCATTGGCGATAAAGCCATTGACGTGGTGCTGCATGTTTACGAGAAAGTATTTGCATTAGGCTGTAAAGGTTTACGCATTGAACACCTTGGCCTACCTTCCGTTGAACACCTTACGACGATGGGAGGCACAGGAACCCACTGTGTATCCCAAAGCATCTTCCTCAACGAGCTTGGCAAAAACTTTGCTATTTACCTGGATGATGAAAGGCTGCAGAGGGTTTACCCTTACGCAAGCGTATTAAAGGCAGGCATTAACCTTGCTTTTTCCAGCGATGCACCCGTGGTAAAAGACTTTAACCCCATCAACGGCATAAAAACAGCCCTTAACAGAAAAGATGCCGCGGGCAACACGATTGGCAGCAACGAAAGTATTTCGTTGCAAGAGGCAATTTATGCATATACGCTGGGTGCAGCCAAAGCCAACGGCAATCAAAACGAAGTGGGCAGCGTTGAATTAGGCAAAAAGGCTGATTTCATATTTCTTAATAAAAAACTTCCGCATAACATTGCTGATAACGATGATGTACATGTAACCGCAACTTATATAAATGGAGTACCCCTCCGCCCCACCCCCTAAATCCCCCTCAAAAGAAGGGGGTTTGGGCTCGCGGCTCTACCTCACCAGTACCACCGTACCCTTACGGTACACTTGGCCGCAAACAGTATTGGCCTGTATTTGGTACACATACGCACCGGGCGGTTGTTTCTGGCCGTTATAAATACCGTCCCAGCAACCGGCAGGGTTATTCGAATGGAACACCCTCACACCCCAGCGGTCGTACACAGAAAAATCTATTGATTTTATCCCGCCCCAAAGGCTAACCCCAAAACAGTCGTTGTGGCCGTCGCCATTGGGTGTGAATGCGCTCGCCAGCAAATACCCATTTTGCTTGTCGGTAAGCACCCTAACCTGTATGCTGTCCACCGCCACGCAGCCCGCGCCTTTGCGTACCTCCACATAGTAAGTGGTTGTTTGTAACGGCGAGGCAACAGGGTTGGCCGTATAGGGGTTACTAAGCGTTGCCGCAGGCGACCATATATATTGGTTGCCGCCTGTGGCATTTAGTGAGGCCTGGCTCGTAAAGCAGTCCAGGTCGTTTGACTTGGATACCGTCACGTTTGGCTTGCCAGTAACCGTCACCAGGGTTGTTAAAGTATCGGCCAACCTGCAGGTATTGTTGGTAATATACACAAAGTAAGTGGTGCTGGCAGTTGGTGAAACCGTGGTTGCAGCGGCGGTGGGGTTTGCCACGCCAACAGTTGGATACCATTGGTATTGGTCGCCGCCCGAAGCGGTAACGGCCAGGCTGTTGCCAATACACACCGATGCCGTAGGAGGATTAATAGCAAATACGGGCCGGGGTACTACGATAACAGCTATGCTGTCATTGCTTGCACATTTGTTACCGCCCGATACAGTAACCCGGTAAGTGGTGGACGCGGCAGGCGTTGCCACTGGGTTGGGTACTGCGGTGTTGCTGAGCCCTGCAGCAGGCGACCAGGCATAGGCTACATTGCCAAGCGAGGAAGCCACCAACTGAGCACTGCCACCCAAGCAGATAAGCGTGTCTTTTGAAACAGCCAAAACCGGCGATGGGTTTACGGTAATATTTACGGTGTCTTTGGCAAAACATTGGCTGCCGGGGTTGGCAGTGATAATGTAGCTGGTGTTTACCAACGGTGTGGCCAAAGGACTCAGCACCGTTGTGCTTGAAAGGCCTGCAGACGGCGACCAGCTATAACTGGTGCCGTTAACTGCTGTGGTAGTTAGCTGTATGGAAGTGCCGCTGCAAATAGCTGTGTCGGCAATGGTTTTAACCGTGGGCTGCGGCAGCACGGTAACCGTTACGCTGTCTTTCGCTGTACACAGCTTGGCTGAGGTTACCGTTATGACATATTTTGTGGTGGCCGTGGGTGACGCAAAAGGGTTATAAACGGTTGAATCACTCAACCCTCCTTTTGGCGACCAAGCGTAGTAAGTGTTACCCGAGGCAGTGGCAACCAACTGGGCGAAACTGCCAGTGCAAATCGCGGTATCTGACGATGCCTTAACCGTTGGCGCGGGGTTTATGGTGATGTTAACCGTGTCTTTTGCAAAACATTTCGCCCCCGCACCAACTGAAATGATATAGCTGGTATTTGCCACAGGTGTTGCGAATGGGCTAAGTACAGCAGAATCAGACAGGCCTTTCCCTGGGGACCAGCTATACTTAGAGCCGTTCACCACCGTGGTGGGTAGCTGTATGGTGGTGCCGCTGCAAATAGCTGTATCGGCGATGGTTTTAACTGTTGGCTTTACCAAAACTGAAACCTTTACCGAATCCTTGGCCGCACAGCCAATAGTATTTTTACCCGTCACATCAAACTTTGTGGTGGCCGTTGGTTTCGCCAACGTGTTGCTACTGTCGGGGTATGACAGCACTGCTGTGGGCGACCATTGGTAGCTTGCCGCACCGGAGGCTATTAAGTGTAAGGTATCGCCCACGCAAATAGTCGTATCGTTGTTTACTTTTAATATAGGCGGGCCTAGCACCACCACTTGCTGGCACAAGGAGTTTTGGGTGGGCAGCCCGTCGTCAACCGTTAGGTTGATATTGTAAACACCCGGTGTTGAATAGCTTACATTGGGTGGGTTTTGCGCGGTTGAGTTGGGTATACTAGCATTGGTGCAGCCGGGAAATTGCAGCCGTGTAAGGCTGTTACTATTTACATTGGCTATTAGGCTGAAAACATCCGCGCCCACCCTGAAAATCTTGGACAGGCAGTGCGGAAAATTCAGGTTGCCTAAATTGCCCATATTAACAGCAGTAGGGGTATTTAAAAGGTTGCCGCTAAAATCCAATTTAACCAACGTGCCATCGTTGGCATTAATGACATAGGCTAGGCTGTTGCCGCAATATTTCAACACATAAATATCCCAACAGGCATTAAACGTATTGTCCGGATTGCCCAAGTTTACGCCGGTGGGTGTATTTAACAGCGAAGACCCAAAATCAAGCCTTGACAGAGTGGAGCTGAGCGCGCTGGCTATAAACACATGCCATTTGCCGTTATCGTCCTTAATTGCATGCACGCCGGTGGGGCCGTTAAGGTTGCCGATGTTACCCAGGTTAACTGCGGTTGGCGTGTTGGTAAAGCTGTTACTAAAATCAAACCTTGTAACGGTGTTGTTGGCCGTGTTTACCGTAATACCGTACCAGTGGTTATTGTCTTGAAAAACATACAAATCGTGTGGGTAGGCAAGGTTGCCTATATTGCCCCAGTTGGTAGCAGTCGGGCTATTATTGCCAATGTTTGTACCCAATTGCACAGTAACTATGCATGATGTAACCCCGCCCCCAGGGTCGCCGCCTACCACCAGCACATACCAGTTGCCGTTATTTTGCACTATTTGCACACCTTCTGTGTTTTGGGGTATGGCACCGCCTAAGTTGCCCAAGTCAGTAGCAACGGGGGTATTTAATAGGCTATTGCCAAAATCAAGCCTCGATAGCGTGCCTGAGTAGTTATTGGTAACAAATCCATAAAAATTGCCATTTGTCAGCACATAATCAATATACACAGGGCCGTGCAAAACACCGCCCGCATTGCCAATGTTTGTGCCAACGGGCGGCTGGTTAATGTCGGCCGTACAAAAGCTCCAGTAATAGGTACTGGCACCCACCGTAGTATTTGTTATTTTAACCGGCGCATTCACACAAACCGAGTCGGTAACTGTAAATACTGGGCTTACTGCTTGTACGGGGCAGGCATCGCACAGTGATTGGGGTGAAAGTATAACTGTTGAAACGGTGATTGGGGCGGCGGTATTGGCAAATGGCTGGTTTACAATAGTCTGCCAGTTAAAGTCTGATTGATCAAAAAGCGGGTTGGTGATGGTAACCGCCGAGGTGTCGGGGTGGCAAAGGCTGTCAACATACCCACCGTCGCTAAACCCAGCCACAAAAAAATCATCCCCCTTGCCGCTGCTGTTATCGCGCCCAACCGCTATCACGTGGCTGCCAATGTGTTGCAGCCTATACAGGCTGCGGTCGTTTTTACCAGCAAATTTTTTTGACCATCGCACCGTGCCGTCGGTATTTATGTAAAACAAATACCCCGAGGTAGGGCTGGCAGCTGTGCTGGCACAAACCACAAAACCATCGGGCATCACGGCAAAACCAGTGAAATAATCATTGGTAACCACTGCCGGAACTTGGTAGCTGTATGTTTTGGTAATATTAAAGTTGTTGTCAAGTTTTACTATCGTGGGTTGCATGGCGGCATAAGAGGCACCATCAATTGCGTGCTCGCTAATGTAATATCCATGGCCATTATCATCAAAAACATAAGGGTTAAAAACACCCCTTGCATCAGGTACGATTTCTTGGGCTGAAATAAAGGAGCCGTCTGTTAGTTTTATTTTGTTGATGATGGTGTTAAAAGAAGAACTATTGTTGTCAACATCGCCAGTAACTATCAGCGTGTCGCCACGCTGTAAAACACCAACGCCATTTTCCCCTTGCTTACTGTCAAATCTTTTGCTCCACAAAATATTGGCGGCATTATCCATGCGCACAACAGACAAATCGGCTATATTGCCATTCACATTGATAATGCCAGACATTGCAAACCCGCCGTCGGATGTTTGTATAATATCCATCCCAAGGTCGCCAAATGGCGATCCAATACCAAAATGCCTTGCCCACAACAACTGGCCGTTTAGGTCAATTTTAAAACAAAACATTTCGCCTTGGCTATAGGTGAAGGATTTTGTTTGGCCAACTACCAGCAGGCCGCCGTCGGGCGTTGATTTTATTTTTCTTACTGTTTCATCGGCCGCACTACCAAAGGCTTTAGACCAAAGAACATTTCCCGTCGACGACATTTTGGTAATTAACACGTCAAGCCCCCCGGCACCAAAACTGCTGGTTGTACCAGCCGCAAAAAACTGCCCGTTGCCAGCGTCTGCCACATCATAGGCCACTTCACCTAAATTACCACCCAAACTATATTGAAATGATTTAAGACACTGGGCATTTGATTGAGACACAGGAAAAACGAATACGAAGAAAAAGCAGGATATTACGAGCGCGATTAGTGTTGAATTCTTCATTTGGACGCTACAATTCTAGGGTTTAGAAAACAATAGAAGGAGTTGCTAACGGGTTAAAATTAGTTAAAATTATGATACTATAGAAACGACTGAGTGCTTTGGCCGGCAGCCTGCCATTTCTTGTACATTAATATTGCTCTATTTCAACGTTTGTTTAACCACCTGAAAGGCTGTTTGCTTGAATAGGCTATAAAATATCTTTTCATTAATTCTGTTACACCTCTTCCGCCAACAAACCCAAAAACTTCTCCAGCCCTGCTTTTTTGGCATCGGTAAACTGGTAGCTTATGTTTTGGGTATAATAGGTTTGCAGGCTGTAGGTTGCAAATGCATTTTCGGCAATAACCGCTGGCAAGTTTTGCAGCCCCACCGCGTTGGCTTGGTTAAAAAGCTGCACAAAACTCTCGGGCAACTTCTTATTGGCTACCCAAGCGGCAAAAACAAAAGGCAGGCCGGTCATGGCTTTCCAAGCACCTGCCAAATCATAAATGTATTTGGTGGTTTGGCGTTGTTGCAAGGCCCTGTCCCCTATCACCACACCGGCGGTGGTACCGCGTATCTGGCTACGAAAATCTGCTTTACCATCTTCCAACAACACCGCTTTTTTCCAATAATGCTTTAGCAACACCTTGCATAAATTTACCGATGTGCGGCTTTGGTAGTCGAGCAGTATGGTTTCAACCTGCTCCATAGGCACCTCGCTAAACAGGCAAACGGAGGCCACGTCGCCTTCCGCACCAATGCAATAATCCGTAATAATATGCCATTCGCCCAGTTTGGGTATTACTGCCACGGGCACCAAACCCACGTCAATACTGCCGTCAACCAGCATCCCTGCAATCTTAGAAGGGTATTCTTCAATAATTTCTATCTGTTCCATCAACGCTGCCGAGCGCTTAATACCGTACAAAAGGGGCTTGGTGTTTAAATAACTCACTGCCCCAACCTTAATCTTCTCCAAGTCGCCTAAATTTTGTGCAAAGAAAAGCGTTTTTAGTGTAAGAAGATTTAAGGCAAAAGGTATAGGGTTTAAGGAATAAACCATTTACCTTTGCGACTTTTTCGCATTTTGAACGTTGGAATTTTTACAATATGGAATTAAACAATCTTACCGCTATATCGCCGGTTGACGGCCGTTACCGCAAACAGGTGGCGCATCTTTCGGCCTATTTTTCCGAGTATGCGCTGATGAAATACCGGGTGCTGGTTGAAATAGCCTATTTTCTTTTTTTAGAAGAGAAACAGTTTTTTACCCTGCCGGCAAAAGCCAAGCAACAGCTGAAGGATGCGGCCGATAACTTTAGCCTAGAAGACGCGCAACGCATTAAAGACATTGAAGCTACCACCAACCACGATGTGAAGGCCGTTGAATATTTTTTAAAGGAAGTGCTTGACAAAACCGGTGCCGTGGAAGCGAAGGAATGGATACATTTTGGCCTAACATCGCAGGATGTGAACAATACCAGCATACCGCTTAGCTGGAAGCACTGCATGGAGCATGAGTACCTGCCAGCCTTGTTTAACCTACAGCATGCCCTGCAGCAGCTGGCCAAACAGTGGAAAAACGTGCCCATGTTGGCCCGTACCCATGGGCAGCCTGCTTCACCCACGATACTTGGCAAAGAGCTGATGGTGTTTGTGGAGCGTATACAAAACCAGGCCGCATTGTTTTCGTACATACCGTACTCTGCCAAATTTGGCGGAGCAACCGGCAATTTTAACGCGCACCATGTGGCATTTGGCAGTAGGGACTGGGTAGCCTTGGGCAACGAGTTTGTGGAAAAAGCGCTGGGCTTGCAGCGCCTGCAGTTTACCACACAAATTGAGCATTACGACAATATGGCCGCCCATTTTGACGCCATAAAACGGATAAACACCATTTTAATTGACCTGTGCCGTGATGTGTGGAGCTATATTAGCGTTGATTATTTTAAACAGAAAGTTAAGAAAGGTGAGGTGGGCAGCAGTGCCATGCCCCATAAAGTTAACCCCATAGATTTTGAAAATGCGGAAGGCAACTTAGGCGTTGCCAATGCCATGCTGGAGCATTTTTCAGCAAAACTGCCCATATCGAGGTTGCAGCGCGATTTGACGGATTCCACGGTGTTACGCAACTTGGGCGTGCCGGTGGCACATACGTTGATAGCCATAAAATCATTAGAGAAAGGGCTGGCCAAACTGGTACTGAACGAAGCCAAACTGGCCGAGGACTTAGAGAACAACTGGGCCGTGGTGGCAGAAGCGATACAAACTATATTGCGGCGGGAAAACTACCCCAACCCTTATGAGGCCTTGAAAGACTTAACGAGGGGCAATAACAAAATTGATAAAAAAGCAATACAAGAATTCATAGCCAACTTAGCCGTTAGCGACGCCGTTAAGGCTGAGCTAATGGGCATAACACCCCATAACTATACCGGCATTAGCGCGGAGTACTAGGCGATTGCAGGGTTGGGCGGGCCAATTATGGCTTGGCTTATCACAATGCCCGCAGGCGTGGAAATGATAAATACCTTAACGCCATTGTTATCGTATTACGGTTTTTTTTGTATACATTCCGCAGGTACCATTGGGGCAAATTTGGGGTATCTACCATTGGTTTCGTTCCACATCCCATGGAGTAATTCTGGCATCCAGACTTGTGTGTTTAAATTAACCAAATTAACAATTTGCCTTAAAAAGGGGTACGAATCGTAATTACATTTCTACGTAATTTTGGCCATGGCCCATACACACAAAATATTACCACATTATACCTACCAGGATTGGGAACAATGGGAGGGGAAGTGGGAATTGGTAGAAGGCACAGCCATTGCCATGAGCCCGGCCCCAGTACCCCAACACCAAAGGGTGGCCTCTAGTGTTAACGCGATATTATACAACGCCATAAAAAAAGCGAAGTGTAAAAAATGCGCAGTTTACCATCCATTAAATTATAAAATTAGTGATGACACAGTTTTTGAGCCAGACATATTGGTGGTTTGTGGAGAAATTAAGAAAAAGTATATCGATTTCCCTCCAGTTTTGGTGGTAGAAGTTTTATCGCCCTCCACAGTGTTGCGTGACAGGAATACCAAATATGAAACCTACAGGCAGCAAGGTGTACGGTATTATTTGATTGTTGATACCGATAAAAAAATAATAGAAATATATACGCTGGTTAACGGCGAATACCAATTGCAGCCGTTTTCAAACACCTTCCCGTTTCTACTGGATGACGGCTGCGAAATAACCGCAGACTTTGCTGAAGTTTGGGAATAACACCACTGAGCTTAATTTATTAATATCTAATTTTGGGTATGGGTTACGCGCAAAAAATACTACCGCATTACACATATGAGGATTGGCTGCAATGGGAAGGCAAATGGGAACTGATAGATGGTGTGGCCATTGCAATGAGCCCGCTACCGATACCAAAACATCAATGGGTTGCCTCCAGCATAAGGGCCGCTCTTTATATTTCCCTAAAAAAAGCATCCTGCAAAAAGTGCTTGGTTTATGACCCCCTAGATTATAAAATAGCTGAAGACACAATACTTGCCCCAGACATCGTGCTGGTTTGCGGAGACATTAAAAAAAAGTATTTAGATTTCGCCCCTTCGTTGGTAGTTGAAATATTATCCCCTGCCACAGCCCTAAGAGACAGGCATGTAAAATTTGAAATATACCGTAGCCAAGGTGTGAAATACTATTTGATTGTTGACAGCGACAATGAAACCATAGAAATTTATGCGCTGGTTAACGGCGGATACCAATTGCAGCCGTTTTCAAAAACCTACCCGTTTATACTGGATGACGGCTGCGAAATAACCGCAGACTTTGGCGAAGTTTGGGAATAAGCAGCACCCCCCTAGTAAGAACAATCATTCAAGGCAATCATTAACCAAACAACCACCATAAGTGGTGGGGATTAAAGAGCTATAAACACCATGACAAAACTAAGCGTTAACATAAATAAATTCGCCACTTTGCGCAACAGCAGGGGCGGCAACAACCCCGATGTGGTAAAGGCAGCTGTTGACGCACAGGCTTTTGGCGCAGACGGCGTAACGGTGCACCCCAGGCCCGACGAAAGGCACATACGCTACAGCGACGTACGGGAGATTAAAAAAATAATCACCACAGAGTTTAACATTGAAGGCAACTGCCAAGAGCAAAAATTTATTGACCTGGTGCTGGAGGTAAAACCGCAACAAGTAACCCTGGTACCCGATGCGTTGGGCCAAATAACCAGCAACCATGGTTGGGACACGATTGCCCACAAAGATTACCTTACCGAAATGATAAAGGTTTTTAAAGCAGCAGGCATACGGGTAAGCATTTTTGTAGACCCTGTTGTTGAAATGGTGGAAGGCGCGGCAGCCACCGGCACAGACAGGATTGAATTATACACAGAAGGCTATGCTACCGAATACCTGCAGAACCCCGCCAAAGCAGTGGCCCCTTATGTACTGGCAGCCGAAAAAGCGATAGCACTAGGGCTTGGCATAAATGCCGGGCACGACCTTGACCTGCATAACCTTAGGTATTTTAAGCAAAGCATCCCTAACCTAAATGAAGTTTCCATAGGCCATGCGCTGGTTTGCGATGCCATTTATTTGGGTTACCAAAATACCGTGCAGATGTATAGGAGGCAACTGGAGATTGCCGGTTTGGGCATTTAGGTGTTTTTTTTGCTAATCTACTAATGTATTACGCCTCCAAAATAAACCAATACCATTACGCCCTAACAGGCATTTTCTTAAAACCAGCAACCGAATGAAGGTTTTTTTTAAACAGCTTAACCTGCCTTTCCAATACCCATTTACCATTTCGGGCGGCAGAACCAAAACGCACCAGCCGTCGCTTTTGGTTGGTTTGCAATTGGGCCAATGGGTTGGTTACGGCGAGGCCCCCGCCATACCGTATTATAATATTACTGTTGAGCAAATGATTGACGACATTGAGAAGAAAAAAAACTTTATTGAAAAATTTGCCTTAACGGAGCCTGAACGTTACTGGCATTACCTGCACCACTTGTTGCCCCAAAACCCTTTTTTAGTTTGTGCGTTGGATATAGCCTGTTGGGATTTGTTTGGCAAAATGAAAAACCAGCCATTGTATAAACTGTGGGGAACTGAATGGGATAACACCACGCTTACTGACTACACGTTGGGCCTCGATTCCATAGAAAACATGGTTGCAAAAATGAATGCCAAGCCCTGGCCCATTTATAAAGTAAAGCTTGGTACGGATGATGACCTACAAATTATTACCGAACTGCGTAAACATACCAACGCTGCCATAAGGGTTGATGCCAACGGCGGTTGGACTGTTGACGAAGCCCTAGCCAAAATTGACACATTGCAGCACCTACATGTGGAGCTAATTGAGCAGCCTTTGGCCAAAGACGATTGGGAGGGGGTGAAGGTATTGTTTGCAAAATCGCCCATACCACTTATTGCCGACGAAAGCTGCGTGTTTGAACACGACGTTGAAAAATGCCTAAACCATTTTAACGGCATAAACATAAAACTAACAAAGTGCAGCGGCCTTACCCCTGCCTTACGCATGATAAAAAAGGCTAAATCGCTTGGCCTAAAGGTGATGATGGGCTGCATGAACGAAAGCACCGTTGGCAGTGCCGCCATTGCCCAATGCCTGCCACAATTAGACTATGTGGATATGGATGGGCCACTGTTGCTTAAAGAGGATGTTGCCAGCGGCATTGGCTACGACTACGGCAAAATATCAATAACCGGGCGGCCAGGTTTAGGCATAAGCCCAATAGCATTTTAGGCCGTTGCATTAACGGCATAAGCAATTGAATAACGCCTAAAAAAATTACAGTATAATATTTTGCGTTTAGCTTTAAACCCGGCTGCTGCGGGTTTCGGCCTTTTAACGGCTGCCTGCAACAACAACTTTAGTTGTCTCTTACAAGATAGCCGCTGGTTGGTATATCAAATTTTGAAGCTGGCACAGGGCTAAAATTAATTTTTGTGGCCGTATACGTAATTTTTGAACTGCCGTTTTTGTCTGCTGTCTCGTACTCCAGCACAAAGCCGGGTATATCTTTAAACTGGTAGGGGTTCTCAGTAGCCGAGGGTAAAATTGCAGTTGCATAGTAAAATGTAAATAGGCTGCCATTTTTCAATTCAGCAGAACCCTTTTTGCACTCATAGCCCAAAATTGTTTTGGTTTCCGGGGCAAACGTAAATTTCACACCTTGGTAAGCACTGTTTTTTTGGTTCCATTTGTCTGCATTCAGGTGGCTCATGTATTTATTGGCACCCACCTGTTGTAAAATAACTGCATTACCAGTACCGTTATCGTAAATAACTGATTGTTCGTACGCAGGGCTGCTTACATCCACCCTTGTAAGCTTACCCCTTATATAAAGTGTTTTTGCGGCACCGGCCAAATCTGTATTAACCGAGGCACTATTGCCCGAAATACTAAATGTGGCCGTACAGTCGCCCACCACTTTTTGCTCCTGCCCATGTGCAAACAGGCAAGCTGCGGTAAAAATAGTTACAATCAAAGGTAGTTTCATGTGTAATTTGCTTACTAGTACTGTAAATGTAAGCCAATTTAGCCACTACCTATGCCGGCCCCGCAATATTTGCAACACTTTATACTTTATTAAAAATACCCCCCGCTACATTTATAGGCGCTGTTTGTTGGCTAATTACATAAATAAACCCGTAGCATATTTCCGCCTCCGTTAGTTTTAAGTTTGTTAATGGCTTTGTCCTTAATTTGCCTAACGCGTTCCCGCGTAAGGTTAAAACGCACCCCAATATCGTCAAGGCTAAGTGCTTCGTCTACGCCAATGCCAAAATAATAACAAATAATGTCTTTTTGCCTTTCGGTTAAGGTATGCAATGAGCGGCGTACTTCGTATTTTAACGACTCATAGTGGTTTATGTGCGCATCTGCGCTTTCTGCATTTGGGTTTTGCAGTACATCAACCAAGGTGTGCTCCTCCCCGTCCTCACCCATGGGCGAATCCATGCTCAGGTGCCTTTGCGAATTGCTGGTTACCGAAAAAACCTCCTGCACATCAACATCAAGTAATTCGGCCACTTCTTGGTCAGTGGGCTCTCTTTCAAATTCCTGCTCCAATTGCTGGCAGGCTTTGCTTACTTTATTGGTAAAACCCACTTTGTTTAGCGGCAGCCGCACAATTCGGCTTTGTTCGGCTAAAGCCTGTAAAATACTCTGTCTTATCCACCAAACAGCGTACGATATAAACTTAAAGCCTTTGGTTTCATCAAATTTAAGGGCTGCTTTAATAAGCCCTAGGTTACCTTCGTTAATTAGGTCGGCCAGCGAAATACCTTGGTTTTGGTATTGCTTTGCCACCGACACTACAAATCTTAAATTGGCCCCCACCAGTAAGTTCATCGCAACGCCATCGCCACGGCGTATGCGGCGGGCAAGACCTTCTTCCTCCTCTGCGGAAATAAGTTGTACTTTTCCAATTTCCTGGAGGTATTTTTCCAAGCTCTGAGATTCCCGGTTAGTAATAGACTTCGAGATTTTGAGTTGACGCATGCTCATCTAATTTGTTTTTTAAAGGGTAACAATAAAAAGGTAACGGGCTTTGGGGCTGCGTCTCAATGGAAAAGAAATATGCTGAAGTGGTAGCAAGTTAAGTAGCTGTTTGGTGGTACCCAAGAAAAAAACCGCTAACTGTTAAAAAACGGGGTTTTTCCCCTGTTTGTTGGCCAAAAAACACAGTTAAAAAAAGAAACATAGCCGTTTCTGGAAAAAATATTTTGACGGTTGGAATTATTTAATATTATTGCATCCCTTAAACCATTCGAATAAAAAATGAATAATGGCAAAAAAACAGTTGTTTACTTTAGAATATTCAGTTAGATGCTCACCACAAATATTATATGAGTTTCTTTCCAGCCCCGCTGGTTTGCAGGAGTGGTTTGCCGACAAAGTTGACGAATGGGAAAATGTTTTTAGTTTTTCTTGGAATGGGTCGGTTGAAAAAGCCGCAGTGGTTGATAAAGAATTGGATAAATATATTCGCTTTAGGTGGCTTACTTCTGATAAAGATGAATTTTTTGAATTTAGAATTGAAAAAGCCGAAATCTCTAACCAAACAATTTTGGTAATAAAAGATTTTGCCGAAAAAGCTGACATTAAAGACCAGTCGCAACTTTGGGAGTACCAAGTAAAAGAACTATTTCACCGTTTAGGTAATTAGTGTTGCTAAAATTTAATTTAAAAAGCCCCTTGGGGTAATTGCTAATATACGGTGAAGTGTGTTAAAGGCGTTTTGTTGTTACCTATTGCCTACCCCAGTAATTGTTACATTACCTGCCTATTTGTTTGCTTTGCCAACAGCCTGTCACCCTCAATTTAACGCTGCCAAGTAGTACCCTACTGCTTCGCGAAACTAGTAGCCTATAAACGGCCAATTGTACTGTTATTCCAAACACAGCTATCCCTTATGTTAAAATAAGCCGTTTATCAGCAAGCACTTTACTGCGGCTTTTTTTAAAGCTTTACATTTGCCCACAGCAAACATAAAAAACGCAAAGAAGTTATAAGGTGCTAAAAAAACTGGATATATTAATTCTCCGTGCATTTGTGGGGCCATTTATTGCCACGCTGCTAATATCGGAGTTTGTATTGGTTATGCAGTTTATGTGGCTGTATATTGATGACTTGGTGGGCAAGGGGCTTGATATTGTAACCATATTAAAACTGGTAAGCTTTGTTGCCGCAACCGCCATTCAACTGGCGTTGCCTTTGGCATTGTTGCTATCGTCGATTATGACCTTTGGCAACCTTGGCGAAAGGTTTGAGTTGGTGGCCATTAAATCTGCGGGCATACCACTTTTACGTTTTATGCGCCCCTTATTTGTTGTGGCACTATTTATGTGCGGCGTGGCTTTTTTGTTTGCCAACAACATTATACCGGTGGCACAACTTAAATTGAACGCGCTTAAGTATGATATAATTGTAAAAAAGCCGGCTTTCGACCTTAAGGAAGGTGTTTTTTTTGACAAAATTGACGGCTACGTAATTAAAATAGGTAAAAAAGAAAAGGACGACAGTACAATAAGGAACGTGGTTATTTATGAGAAAAACCAAAGCCTGCAAGACAATTTTATGGTGGCAGATTACGGCGTGATGCATGTTACCAAAGATAATTTTTTGCAATTTAAACTGCATAATGGCTGGAACTACGAAGAGAACGGTGAAAGATATAACCCCAACACCCAATTTATCCGCTTTGGTTTTAAAGATTATGTAAAGGAGTTCGATTTGCGCAGTTTTAAGATGGGCGATACAAAAGACTCCCTTTTTTACGACCCCAAAATGCTATCGTTACCACAATTGGGTAAAGCGATCGACTCGCTTAACAATGGCGACAAGAATTTTTTTGAGCAAACGGAACGCAATGTCAACCCGTATATGCATTTTATGAAATTCCAGAAAGCCAAATGGGATGTTGGCGGTATGCCAACTGTTATGGGCAGCAATAAGGCCTATTATAGTGCGGTACCTGATAAATTTAAGAAAAAACTGAAAGATAGTATATGGACGGTGCCACTGCCAACGGTGTTGGTTAAAAAAGCAACCACCTTTGATGTTTTTATACCCGATAGCTTAACAGGTGCAGTGTTGGATAAATGCAATACAACGATAGGCGTAGTTAGGGGAAATATAGATATGTTAAGCAAAGAAAATGACGAAAGAAACAAGGTAAAAATTGCCCACAGGATTGAGTGGAACCGAAAACTAACCCTATCTGTGGCGTGCTTGGTATTATTTATGATCGGCGCCCCGCTGGGCTCTATCATCCGTAAAGGAGGCCTTGGTACCCCGCTTGTTTTTGCGGTAATATTTTTTGTAATCTTCCACTTATTAAACACGTTTGGTGAAAAATTTGCCAAGGAGGGCATTGTCTCCGAATTTGAAGGCATGTGGCTTTCTACCTTGGTATTGGTGCCAGTGGGCATATTTCTTACAATAAAAGCGATGAGCGATTCTGAACTGTTCAATAAAGAATATTATTCGCGCTTGCTAAAAGCCATTGAAAAGCTAATAGCCAAATGGCGGTTTTTAAAGGCTGCAAAAACAAAGGCAGATGTTGCTAATACCTAATTACTGGCACTTAACAGCGTTATATAGTTGGTTACCCCTTTGTTACTGGCTGCCAAAAAATATGTTTTTCCGTTAACACCGCAACGCAGTAATTTTATGGTAGTTAACCACGCTAAAAAAATACACTTATCATGGAAAATTCATTTAACGGTTCCCCAAACAGGCGGGAGTTTATTAAAACTGGGGGCAAAGCCGGTTTGGCGGCAGGCCTTTCGCTTACAATATTGCCTGCTTTGGCCAAAGGCTACCATAAAAAAGAAGGTGCCGGTTTTGAGGAAAGCATACCCTTTCACCAACAACCCTTAGCCTACGACTATAAGGCATTGGAACCCCATATAGATGCAGCTACCATGGAGTTACATTATACTAAACACGCAGCTGCATACGCAAAAAACCTGAATGATGCCTGTGGTGCTGAACATGTTGACACGCAAGCCACCAAATTGGAAGATTTGCTGGCGGGTATATCAAAGTTCACCCCCAAAATGCGCAACAATGCAGGTGGGCACTACAACCATGAACTTTTTTGGAAATCAATGGCCCCCAATCCACAGGGCAAACCTTCAGGTAAATTACTAACGGCCATTGAAAAAGAATTTACCTCCTTCGACGCATTTAAGACCAAATTATCCGATGCCGCAAAAGCACGCTTTGGCAGCGGTTTTGCTTGGCTGGTGTTGAATGCCGATAAAAAATTGGTGGTGGGCTCAACCCCTAACCAAGATAACCCGTTGATGGATGTTAGTGAGCTGAAAGGCTTTCCTGTGCTTGGGTTAGATGTTTGGGAGCATGCATATTATCTTAAGTACCATAACCTACGGGCCGACTATGTTACGGCTTGGTTTAACGTAGTAAACTGGGATTATATAGGCCAACGGTACGAAAGCGCGTTGTAGGCTTGCTGCCATGCGGTCATTTGTTCGTTAGCCTGTAACATTGCCGATTGGCTGTTTAATAATGGGTTAAAACTTTGGCCATGGCTTAGCTAGCGTTGTAAGGCAGTTAGGGCTGAAATAATTTGCAAAATTGGGTAAAAAGGCGCGGCAACACCACACCCGCGCTTTTTTATTTGCCCCCTTTGTAAACTGAAAGCTATTAAAAGTGCCCAGGTTACACACCAGCACATCCATTTTTTATTATTGCTAAATGTGTGCTACAGGTGCCTTAAGCCACACGCGCTTGTTGCATTACAGTTATTTTTGGCGAAAAAAAATATATCTTGACAACGGAACGGCAAAATTTTAGGGTACAAAAATGGATAACGGCCTTGTCGGTTTTGCTGTTTGCTGCAAAACTGGCCGCCTATTATTTAACCCATTCTCTCGCCATATTGTCTGATGCATTGGAAAGCATTGTAAATGTGCTGGCAGGTTTTATAGGCTTGTACAGCCTGTATATTGTTACCAAGCCTCGGGATGAGGACCACCCTTACGGCCATGGCAAAGCGGAGTTTGTGTCGGCAGCCGCTGAGGGTGGCTTGATTGTTTCCGCAGGCATACTAATAGCCTATGAAGCCGTGGTGAACATCATCCATGGCCAGCCGTTGCAAAAGCTTGACAGTGGGCTGGTATTGGTTGCTGCCACCGGTGCCGTAAATTATATTGCAGGCTTTTTTTGCATAAAAACGGGCAAAAAAAACAAATCGATGGCTTTGCAGGCCAGCGGCAAACACCTACAGGTTGACACGTATTCCACCTTGGCCATCATAGTTGGCGTTGGGGTTATTATGCTTACCAAATGGCATTGGCTCGACCATTTGATTGCGCTTTTAATGAGTGCCATTGTAATGTATAACGGGTATAAAATAATCCGGCAGTCATTGGCTGGCATAATGGATGAAGCAGATATGGGCCTGCTTGACAATATGATAGCCTTGTTAAATGCGAACCGGCAGCGTAATTGGATTGACATACACAACCTGCGCGTAATAAAGTATGGCCGGCTGCTACATATTGACTGCCATGTAACCTTACCATGGTATTTAAACTTGCGTGAAGCCCATGTTGAGCTGGACGAACTAGGGGATTTAATTAAAAAAGAATTTGGCGATACGATGGAGATGTTTGTACATACCGATGGCTGTACGCCCGACGGCTGTGCCATATGCCTAAAAACCGACTGCCCAGTGAGGATACACCCATTTGAAACGAAGATTGACTGGACGATGCAAAATGTGATTACCAACCAAAAACACGGTATTGAAACGCCCTAGCAAAACTTTGCGGAGTGCTGCTTGGCTTTGATGATACAAATGCAGTACGCCCTTACGTTTACTTTAGATACGGCCATCTTTATTTTCCGGTCGGGATGACTGGATTCGAACCAGCGGCCTCTTCGTCCCGAACGAAGCACGCTACCGGGCTGCGCTACATCCCGAAAAACATTGGGCAGTAAAAATAATTGCTTTTGCTTAATATTGCCGCTTGGCACAAAAAGTGCCAACCAATTTATGACACCGGAACGCAGGGCAAAACTTACGGGCGTGTTAAGCCGCCGGCAGCCAAACCTTACCGTGGTAATGGAAAACGTGATGGACCCCCACAATATTTCAGCCGTTATGCGCACCTGCGATGCAGTGGGCATACAGGAAATTTATATTTTAAACAACAAAATACCGCCCCATAAAAAATGGGGTGCCAAAAGCAGCAGCAGCGCCGCCAAATGGCTTACCATACACCAGTTTACCCAAGCGGCCGATTGTATGGCTGCCCTACGCAGCCGCTACAGCCGTATTTACACCACCCACTTGGCAACAGATGCTGTTGGCTTGTACGATATTGATTTTACCCAAAGCGTGGCCTTGGTGTTTGGCAACGAGCATGCGGGCGTTAGCGACGAAATTAGGGCCATGGCAGATGGCAACTTTATTATACCGCAAATGGGCATTATACAAAGCCTTAACATCTCCGTGGCTTGTGCGGTAAGCATTTACGAAGCCTTTAGGCAAAAAAAGCAGGCGGGCCATTACGACCAACCGGCACTTGGCACCGAACAAATGGAGCAATTGCTGCCGTTATGGGGCATTTATGATGAAGGGGGCGAGTAGAAATTTTTGTGTACCCGGCTAAAGGAAGGCTATTCGCCATCGTTGCGTCGCACACTTCAACGGCTAAAACTGTGTTGAGCATTTACATTTCGTGGCATAAGCATGACTCTTCGAATTCCCATAGTTTATTCGCTTCACCCTCGTCCAAAAAATCTTTAATTGGCCGATATGCCACATCCAAGGGTACATTAACAGCTATCATTTTGCGTGCTGAAAAACCTTCCGATTCACATCTAAAGCCAACAAGCCTATCTCTTGTTTGTTGAATTTGGGGGGTAATGGACAAAAGTAATGCTAAAAACGGCTGTAACCCTTATGTGTATTAGCTTTGGTTATTTTTTTATAATATGAACAAAAATCTGCTTTTATTGCAAGGGTAAAATCCTCAAGAAAAACGGCGTTGTAAGGGGCA
>CAIRZB010000015.1 GCA_903882935.1 uncultured Parafilimonas sp.
CTTCATGTCTCCGGTTGAAAGGTATCGTGGCAGGTTATTGTCGCTATTATTTACTTGCCCACTTTGCGCAACCAGCATGGCGTCGCACAGCCTTAGCAGATAAAAATCCCAAAGTTCGTAAGTGGGGTGCTTGTCACTGCCATGGGTTGGTATCGTTGCTAGGCCAGTGTATTTTAGAGTGATTAATGTATCTACGGTAGCATAGTATTTGTATTGGTTGTTTTTGCCAATGTATTCGGTACACTGGTACACTTAAGCCGTGCAATGGTTTTTGCAAATGCTGTATCTTCAAATATTTTCTCTTGTATGCTTAATGTGCTTAACTGTACAACCAAGGTATCCCTGTTGGGCATAAACTGTTTGCCGTAATACTGGTTTATGATTTGGGCCAGTGCTGTCGCCTGGCTGGGGTTTTTAAGGGTAAGGTAGCCATCCAAATAAACACCTATGCATGTGGTATCAAACCGGCAGTCTATAATACGTATGCCTGAAAAGGGGACTGCATCTAACATTTGTGTGGTTTCGTACCTGTCAATTGTTGCTTGGTTCGTGGTTATTGGCTTCTTAGCCTTGAATATAAATTGTGCGGAGGCTTGGCAAAGCATCGTACTGGCCGCAAGTATGGCTACAATAGTTTTCATGCTAAAAGTCTTTTAAACTGATTATTACCGCAAATAAGGTGGCAATTGCCTTCAAATCCTTTTGGTTGGTATCCTCTCGAATCCATATTTCTGGGTGGGTTTGGTTAAATGCTAGCACTGCCATATGTTGGCCCTGGGTGTTCGTTAGGGTTATGCCGACTGCGAAGGCTGAGTGGGTTTCTAACCGCAATGTATCCGCATTGGTTGCAAGATACCCACTACCAATAGAAGCAAAGGGGAATGGGTTAGCCACAGTTTGCCTGCCGCCGCTGGTAAAACGCTCCAATAGAAAAGTGGCATTTTTATCATCGTTGCCGGTGGCAATGCTGCCTTTAACAGTTCGGTTATAATCAAGCACCTCGTCTCTGTCGGTGTTGCTAAACAGGCGGCTTAAAAAAGTTTGCCGCTTTTCATGCGAAACTGCATCAATCGAGAATAAGGCAGTGCTGGTGTCGTTTCCATTGCCCAGCAAAAGCGTGTAAAAGGTTGTTTTTTCAATGGTAAGGTACTTGCTAATGTCCAACCCGGCACTGTCGCCTGAAAAGTGCCCGCCTATATATCGGCTGTCTACCTTTTTCTTGCGTATAACCGCTGAGTCAAGTTTAGTTGCTTTCAGCGTGGAAAAAGGGCCAAAATCGGGCTTAGCCAAGCCAAATAGGCCCCTGTTTTGCTTTACACGCCAATGGTTGGCGCTATTGGTTAGGTTAGCATCTTCGTTTTGCTGGGCGTGGCCGGTTAGGCTGCCTGCCACAAGCATCATAAAGGCCACCAGCATCGTGTAATTTCTGCGCATCATCTAATTTTTATTGTACGCCTACTCTCTCCCAGCTTTTCGGCATCCGCTGTGTTACTTGGCCATAATTATTTGGGCTATCGTCCATGTAATAAAGCCGTATTTGTAACACCACAAATCTATTTTGCTGCACGCTGGAGGCCTAATTGATACATACTAACGCCTTTACTATTTTTTGCAATTTTTGTTATGGTTGGGTGGTTGTAGGCCAGCTTGTTGCAGCGTTTGCAAATTTGGGTTGTTTTGTGGCTTGTTGTGGGAAACCAATAATGTCTACAAATCCCATTCAAAACCCATATAGAATACCGCAGGCAAAGTACTATGGTGTCAATAATAACGGTGGGGTATAGTTATAGCCTGCTTTGGTGAAAATAGCCGGCTAGGTTCATGCACCCCGCCAAGTTCTTTTTTCGGAGGTATTTATATTGTGCAAATTGTTTTATGAAGTACTGGCTTTATGGTTAGGGGTGCTACTTATGTAAGTATGGTAGGGTGCTGCCTTTGTGGGTATCCAATGCGCCCACCCAAAAAATTATAGCATAGTTGAGTTCTTCCCAATATTATCCATTCCCCCAAAAATACTAACTGCTGCTTTCTTCGCGCAAAAACATGCGTAAACTTGCATATCTATCTAACGGTGTAACGTAAATATTATACAATGCCAACAAAACTAAAAATTATTGCGCTTTTCAGCCTGTTATGGCTGGGTGCTGCGGCCCAAAAGCACATTGGGACTGAAACTACAGAACAAAAACAAAAACGCATGCAATGGTGGACAGACAGCCGCTTTGGCATGTTTATCCATTGGGGCCTGTACAGCCTGCCTGCCAGGCACGAATGGGTGCGTAACTACGAGCACATCACCAACGAGCAGTACCAAAAGTATTTTGACGTGTACAACCCCGACCTGTTTAACCCCAAGGCCTGGGCCAAAGAAGCCAAGGCCGCAGGCATGAAGTATGCCGTGCTTACCACCAAACACCACGAGGGCTTTTGCTTGTTCGACAGCAAATACACCGATTATAAGGCTACCAACACAGGTGCCAAGCGCGATTTGGTGCGCGAATATGTGGATGCTTACCGGGCCGAAGGGTTGAAAGTGGGCTTTTACTATTCGCTGATTGACTGGCACCACCCCGATTTTCCCATTGATGACTTGCACCCCCACCGCCCCGCAGGCGATTTTGATTCTGCCACCTACGCCAAGGTTAACAAGGGGCGGGATATAGCCAAATACCGCCAATACCTAAAAAACCAGGTACGGGAGCTGCTGACCAATTACGGGAAGATTGATATTTTGTGGCTGGATTTTTCCTACCCCGGCGACAGGTACGGCAAGGGCAGGGAACAATGGGGTTCGGTGGAGTTGCTGAAGATGATACGCGAACTGCAACCCGGCATTATTGTGGACGACCGCCTTGATTTGAAAGAATATACTGACGGCTACGATTTTGTAACCCCAGAGCAGGTTAGCCCTAAGGAATTAGAAGCCTACAAAGGCAAAACTTGGGAAACCTGCCAAACATTCTCTGGTTCCTGGGGCTATTACCGGGATGAGAATACTTGGAAAACACACCGCCAGTTGCTGGAGTTGCTGATTACCAGCGTGAGCAACGGGGGTAACCTAATATTAAATGTTGGCCCCACCGCACGCGGGGAGTTTGACTACCGTGCTACCAACGCGCTGGATAGTTTGGCGTATTGGATGCATGGCAACAACAAAGCCATTTACAACTGTACGTATGCGCCAGCGGTGTACACAACACCCGCAAACACATTGCTTACCTATAATGCTGCTGCAAAAAGGCTGTATGTACATTTGCTGCAGTACCCCAATGGTAAGCTGGTATTGCCCGGGTATGCAGGCAAAATAAAGTATGCGCAGTTTTTGCATGATGATTCTGAGTTGTTGTTTAAGCCTGATGAGGCCAACCCCGCAGACCTCGTAGTTACTTTACCCGAAAGGAAACCCAACTATGAAATACCAGTGGTGGAACTGGTTTTGCCATAGGGTTTGATACAGTAATAAATGTATTAGTGTTTTATACAAAAAGCCGGTGGTAACACCGGCTTTTTGTATGTAGATTGATACCTCTTGCAAGCAACAATTGTAATATCTAACATGCCGTTTTATGGCCAATGCTTATTTTAACGTGCAATGGAAGCTAACCTGCCAGAGACTTTCAAATTAAACAGCACTATGATTACGGTCGTTTTCTGCTGCTGTCTTGTACTTTTCTTTTCTTGTCCCAGGGACTCACTTGGAGAAAAAAGAAAAGTACCAAAAGAAATTCAAGGTCGGCGCGATTGCTCCGCGCGCCCGACCGTGCCTCGCCTCCCCCAGTGTAGCTCCGTACTTTTTTTATAAACCGGCTGCGTGATACGTTGGTTGCATATGCGTTATGGTTTTTTGTCTGGCGAGCTTGCGCAGTTTATTTTTACTTACCGCTGTGAGATTTGATGTTCAAAAAAGCATGTTGTTTTTACGCCTATTTCACTTAAAAATAGTAGTAACGCAAAATGACAATTAACCCTTTTTTATAACAGCCCTTATAATGTTACAAACATCTGTAACCTTAGGCGCTTATTTGTATTAACATTCAAATAACTGTTTTGTATTAAACATCGTTTCCATAAAGCCATCTTATTACTGTACCGCAATTATATAAACAATTAAAAACAGTTTTATGAAAAAGACAATTTTACTTACAGCTATAACCATAGTAACAGCAATGGCCATAAATACTGCCCATGCACAATATAGCAAGTACAACAATGCTAAGGGCCATGATTATTACAGTGGTAATAATAGTAACTACCGTAATAGCAACAACCAAAGTAATGGCGACGTTAGGCGTGATGCGCATGATAAATTTAGTGATAACGACAGGTATGAAAACCGCGACCGAGAGAGGCATACCAACACTGATTATTACAGTAACCAACATGCTTACGATAGCCGGCAACGCAATGATGAAAGGCATTACAGGGATATGGACCATGAACGTAGGTATGGGTATAACCACCATGATGAATACCGTAACAGGTATTAACACCAGTGCGATAATTTTTTTGTTTGTTGAGAGTTGATATTGG
Organism: uncultured Parafilimonas sp.; assembly: GCA_903882935.1. Taxonomy (GTDB): domain Bacteria; phylum Bacteroidota; class Bacteroidia; order Chitinophagales; family Chitinophagaceae; genus JABDFW01. The sequence continues at coordinate 4,531 of CAIRZB010000015.1, forward strand.
TTTTACTGCCCCAGGCTTTATTGCCGGGGCAGTTTTTTTTATGGGTATTAATTGAATGAATTGATTTATACAACGGCTAATTTGTACTACATAATCTACATGTAGTAAATAATTTACAACGTAAAAAATTGGGTACTTTTTTCGCTATTAACATTGGTATAACTAAAGTATTTTAAACGTAACTGCCTAAACAACATCTTATTATTACAAAGCAATTATGCAATAAAAATTAAAAATCAGTTGTATGAAAAAGACAATTTTACTTACCACATTTGCCATTTTTAGCGTAGCCGCCATAAATACAGTATCGGCACAATATTACCGCGACGATAACCGCAGGCAAGATGGTTACCAACAACAAAACCGTGGCTACGGCGATTACCGCGACAACAGGTTTGGGCGTGAAGAACACGGGGCGTTTCACGAAAGGCGCGATATGGAAAACGACCGCCGCCGCATAGTAGCACTACAGTACGCCATGCAGGAAGACCGCAACTGCGGCAACTGGGATGCCTACCGCTACCATGAGGCACAATTACGAGACTTATACTTTGATATAAGGCGCGACCATGAAAGGATGGAACACCAACACGAATGGAGAGAAAGACGGGATGGTTGGCGTTATTAAAAAAGCAGCTTAAACGCGGTGGCAGGTATTGAAGTAGGTTACGGTGTAGCGCAGTATTTTAAGTTGCTAAAGGTTGGGGGAGGTTATGCTATTTGAAAGAGGCTTTGATGATTGAAGACTGAATCTCACAGCGGCAAGCAGCTGTAAACTGCGCAAGTACACCCGCCAAAAAAATAAGTGCTGCTGCAAAAAGAGCTTCACGCAAGAAGCGTACAAGAAAAGTGCGCTGTTACACCTGGGGAGGCGTGGGATGGCAAAGCGGCGGAGCATCGCCATGGCGTGATTTGCCTTGATTTTTTGGTTCCTTTTGCATCTCCAAAGGAGTCCTTGGGACAAGGCAAAAGGGAAATGATAAAAGGCTGAGAGCGAGTGTAAAATAGTGAGGTTTGTAATTTCAGCCTAAAGCAATAATCAGCTTCACCGTTGTTGGATGTTTTTGTCAACAACGATTATACAGGGCTGTCAATACGATGAGAAACTTTGTTGGTGAAAACACCAACAAAGGCGAGTAAAATTAGCTTGGTTACAGTATAAATGTTTTTATTGGTTTAGGTTTGGTTTTTAGCATGGCCCCCGTTTTTTAACGGGGGCTTTTTTGGCATGGTTATTTTAATAAATGTTTTGCAGAAAAAATAAGAAATGGTTATGTAATAATGCCATGTTTGCATCTGTTAGTTAGTCTGGCTATATTTATACATTCAAATTTTGCGACTGATGAAATTCATACTGCCCTTAATAACTGCCCTTATGTTGGTTGGTTTTACAGCACGTACCCAAACCGCCGATAGCGTTTTTGCAAAAAAATGGCGTGTAATAGATTCTCTGATAACCCAAAAGGAGCTACCCAAATCGGCACTGGTAAAAGTAAATGCGCTGTACAAGCTTGCAAAAGCCCAACACTTGGATGCGCAAGTAATAAAAGGCCTTTTGTATAGGCTGAGCTTGGAGGACAAAATAAAAGACCAGGATATAAACACGGTTATTAAAACCTACGATGCCGAAATAGCGTCTTCAGCCAATACCATGCAGCAAAGCATATTGTTGGTGTTAAAAGCGTCGGCCCTGGCCAACTATGCCAACGAAAACCGCTGGAGGCTGGAAGGCAGGAGTACCACCCAAAACACAAAAAAAGACGATATTACCACCTGGGGTACAACCGATTTTTACACGGCCACCAGCAACCTGTACAACAAAGCGTTGCAACCTGCGCAGCTATTGCAACAAACCACTACGGGGCAATATGGGGCTATTATAGTAAAAGGCAATGCGCCGCAGTTGAGGCCAACTTTATACGATTTGCTGGCTAACATGGCCATTGATTTTTATAATAACCAAGACAGGAATACCATAGAAGGCCGGGGTGCATTTACCTTGGTTGATACGGCGGCACTTGCACCGGCTGTGTATTTTATGCGGCACAGTTTTATAACAACTGATACAACCTCCCATCTATACCGGACGCTGCGGCTATATCAAAGCCTATTACAGTTTCATGCGGGGCATAATGACACGGCCGCGTTTATTGACGCGGATGAAAATCGTATTAGCTGGGTACACAACAATGCGGCCTTCCCCAATAAAGACAGCTATTATGTAACCGCGTTGCTTGCCATCACACAGCAATACACCAACCACCCACAAGCAGCGAAGGCTTGGTACTTGTTGTTGAATGTACAGGCCGACAAGGCAAGGGGCTATAAGCCTTTTGAGGATACTGCCAACCGCTATGCATTTATACCCGTGCTGCAAAAAATATGGGAAAGGCTGCAGGCACAACCCACTGAAAGCGAAGGCAACAGCCACCTGCGGCAATTGTTGCGTGAAATGGAAGCAAAGGAGCTGCACACCGAAGCGGAGAGCGTTAACATACCCAACCTGCCGTTCAGGCTATTGGTACAATATAAAAACGTTGATACACTGTATGGGCGTGTGATTAGCAAAAAACTGGTGGATGCTATAAGAAATAAACAGGATGTAAATTTTTGGAAGCAGGTTTCATCGCTGGCTTATATAAACGCATTTGCCCAGCCACTGCCACAAACGCACGATTACCAACAACACAAAGTAGAAATTAAGATGGATGCCCTGCCTGCGGGCGAGTATGTGTTGCTGGGCAGCAGCACCAACGGTTTTGTTGATTCAACGGGTAGGCTGTTAACGCAGGCTTTTACGGTATCACACTTAGCATACATGCAAAAAGGGCATGATTATTTTGTGCTTGACCGGGAAACTGGCAAACCCTTAAAGGGCGTGGGTGTTACCATTTCCACCAATTACTATAACAGGTCTAGCCGCCAATGGGAGGATAGAAAGTTTAAAACCATCATTACGGGAAAAGACGGTTATTTTACCATACCGGCTGACGCGAAGAATGGCAACGGTTATTTGCGCATAGCGTTGGCCGACGGTAATGATGTTTTATCCAACCAAAACAACGATTATTATTACAACAGCCAAGACAACGACAATATTCCTTTAGGCACTAATGCGGAAATAGAGCAAAAAAACGCCACATTAAACTTTTATTTAGACAGGGCTATTTACCGCCCTGGCCAAAAACTGTTGTTTAAAGGCATCGCCACCACCATAGATGCCGAAACGCACAAGGCCAAGCTGTTTATATCCGCACAGCCGTTGCGAATTTATTTGAATGATGTAAATGGCAAAACTGTTGATTCATTGTCTCTGCCAACCTGTGCGTTCGGTTCGGTGGCAGGCAGTTTTATGTTGCCCAAGCAAGGGCTTACGGGTAATTTCACCCTGCGAGTAAAAGACATGCAAGGCTGGCAGAATTTCCGCGTAGAGGAATACAAACGCCCTACGTTTTATGTGCAGCTAGACACGCTAAAAATGGCTTACCGGTTGAAAGATACCATTACCGTTACCGGTTTTGCACAGGCTTTCGCGGGTAATTTTTTAAACAATGCACAGGTTAAATACAATGTGCAACGGGTAACGCGTTTTAATTATTATGGCTGGTTTGCCAAACGCAGGCCCAGCGGCACTTACAAGCAAATTGCCGAAGGCACGGTTACCACAGACGGTACGGGGAAGTTCACGATAAAATTCCCCGCCCTGCCGGACGAAACCGTGGACACATCCACCAACCCCATTTTTGACTTTGCGCTACATGCCACCGTAACCGACGGGGGTGGCGAAACCCGCGAGGCCAACACCACTGTTTCCGTGGGCTATGTTTCCTTAACCGTTAAACTGGATGTTGCGGGCATGTTGGACAATGCCACCTTCAAATCCATCCCCGTTAGTGTGCAAAACCTATCGGGCAGGCCGGTGGATGCCAACGTTCGAATAACAGTTTATCCGCTGCAATCACCCGGCAGGGCCGTGCACAAACGCTATTGGGACAGGCCAGATGTGTTTGTGATGGGTAAGGAGGATTTCATCCGCAACTTTCCGTATGATGAATACGAGTCAGAAAGCGATGTGCATACCTGGCAAAAAGCCAGCGCGGTAATAACCGATACCTTTAATACCTCCGCCCAACGTAAAGCGTATAACGTAAAGCTTGCCGCCCTTCCGCAAGGCCAGTACGTTATCGAAGCCACCATCACCGATAAAGATGGCCACGAAATAAAAGATATGGCTTATACAGAAGTATATGATGCCTCATCCGCCAGCGTACCCGCCGGGGATGAAAACTTCAATATCGTTGCTGCCACGCACGTACACCCCGGCTCTACAGCGAGCATAAAAATTGGTTCTGCGTTTAAGGATGTGTATGTGATAGAGCAGGTGGACAAGAGGGTACAAAACAGCATACCTGTTTCTGGGTTGCAATCGTTTAAAACATTTGTGCTGGATGCCAACAAGAAAACAATGGAGGAGCCTGTTACCGAGGCCGACCGAGGTGGCTTTGGCATATACTACGCCTTTGTAAAACATAACCGGTTTTACAACAACGGGCAAACATTTATGGTGCCTTGGGACAATAAGCAATTGGACATACAATACACCAGCTTCCGTAATAAAACAGAGCCGGACAGCAAAGAGCAGTGGATGGTAAATATAAAGGGTGCGGACACCGGCAAGGCCGAGTTGTTAACCGCAATGTATGATGCCTCGCTTGACCAGTTTGCTGCCAATAATTGGGAGGCACCAAATGTTTGGCCGTATTATTACAGAAGGAATAATTGGAGCAGCAAGGCGGGGTTTGATAACGGGGGGAGTGAGGAAAACGAAGATAATAGTACCGATATTGCTGGTTTTGACATTACTTACGACAGGCTGGCGACAGAAATGGAAGATTCGCGTGAAAATGGAACAGTGACTTATGCTGTAGCGGAAAACGCAAGAATTAGCCACTTTAGTCAGGATGGGATGAAAGCAGATTACGATGTGGCACTGGCCCCACCTCCTCGGATGGCCCCTGGTGCAGCAAACAGAATGGAGCTAAGGGAAGCACCAAAAGTTACTATTACACAATTTACTCCACCGAAAATTGTTAAAGAGTCTACAAGCGATATTGTATTAACTAATAGTTATTACAAAGAAGGTGATTTATTTACACATGCCGTCAAAATATCCCCAAATTTTAATATTAAAGGAGATACCTCCCCCCTCCAAGTCCGCAAAAACTTCAATGAAACGGCTTTCTTCTTCCCGCAGGTGTATGCGGACAGCACGGGCAGCTATACCATACAGTTTACCGTGCCGGAGTCGCTCACCAAATGGAAATGGTTGAGCTTGGCGCACACGCAGGGGTTGAGCAATGGCTCGGGGGAGCAAACCATCATCACCCAAAAAACATTGATGGTGCAGCCTAACATGCCCCGCTTTTTGCGCGAGGGGGATAAGATAGAACTTACCGCCCGCATCAGCAACACCGGCGACAGCGCGTTGACCGGGCAAGCATATCTGGAATTAATAGATGCCGCCACCGGCAACCCCGTGGACGGGCTTTTTCAAAATGTGTTCCCCAACCAATATTTTACCGCCGAGGCAGGGCAAACAACCGTGTTAAAGTTCCCCGTGGTAGTGCCCAACAATTATTACCACCCGCTCACTTACAGGGTGGTGGCCAAAACAAACGGCTTTAACGACGGGGAGGAGAATACCCTGCCCGTGCTTACCAACCGCATGCTGGTAACGGAGAGCCTGCCGCTGTACCTAAAGGGCGACACCACCAAGCATTTTACCTTCGGCAAGCTGCTGGGCAATACCAGCGAAACGCTGCAAACGCAAAGCCTTACGGTGGAGTACACCGCCAACCCCATATGGACGGCCGTGCAAAGCCTGCCCTACCTGATGGAGTACCCCTACGAGTGTGCCGAGCAAACCTTTAACCGGTATTACGGCAACAGCCTGGCGGCATACATCATCCAGCAACACCCAAGCATAAAAGCCGTGTTTGCGCAATGGGCTACAGACTCAACGGCTTTGGTAAGCAACCTTGATAAGAACCCCGAATTAAAACAAATACTACTGGCCGAAACGCCTTGGGTGTTGGATGCCCAAAATGAGGCGCAACAAAGGAAAAACATCGCCCTGCTGTTCAACATGGTTACGATGGGCAACAATACCCAAACCGCCTTACAAAAATTGCAGGATATGCAGCAGGCCGATGGCAGCTTCGCATGGTTTAAGGGCGGTTATGCGGATAGGTATATTACCCAATACATTGTTACCGGCATAGGCAGGTTACAGCAGTTGCATGCCTTGCCCGAGGCACAGTTTGCCCAAATAAACGCGGTAGCCACCAAAGCACTTGTTTATTTAGACGGGGCGGCCAACCGGGATTATAACGAGCTGGTTACAAGCAAGGCCAAGCTTACGGATAACCATCTCTCTACCTCCGCCATACAGTACCTGTACATGCGCAGCTATTTTACTGATGTGCCGGTGCAAAACAAAACTGCCTACAATTATTTTTACCAGCAGGCCATGAAATACTGGCAGCAGCAAACCGTGTATATGAAGGGCATGATTGCCCTAACCCTTTTGCGCACTAACCAGCAGGATTATGTGGCGCGGAATATATACCCCTCCATCATAGAAAACGCTGTTGAAACCCCTGAAAGAGGCATGTACTGGAAGGAAAGCCAGTGGGGTTATTACTGGTACCAAGCCCCCATTGAGCAACAGGCATTGTTGATAGAGCTGGCCGAAGCCATGCCCGCCAATAAAAACCTGCATACCCAGCAGGATGCGGACGAGATGAAAACCTGGCTCATCAACCAAAAGCAAACCACCAACTGGAAAACCACCAAGGCCACCGCCGATGCCTGTTATGCCTTACTGCTACACAGCGGCCCACAACTGGATGCCAACCGCGCCGTTACCATACAATTGGGCGGCTACACCATTAACAGCAACGATGTAAAAACCGAGGCCGGCACGGGGTATTTTAAACAGGTGGTGGAGGGTAAAAAGGTAGAACCTGCCATGGGTAACATAACCGTAGCAGTTCATACGGAAGGCGCAGTAAAAAAAACCAGTCCATCATGGGGGGCAGTGTACTGGCAATACCTGGAGGATATGGACAAGATAACCGGCGCAGCAACACCGCTTTCGCTACAAAAACAATTATTCGTTGAAAACAACACCGCCAATGGCAAAATACTAACCCCCATAACCGCAGACAGCGTGTTGCACATCGGGGATAAAGTCATCGTACGCATCGTGTTAAAAAGCGACCGCGACATGGAGTACCTGCACCTAAAAGACATGCGCGCCGCCAGCATGGAACCGCAAAACGTGTTGAGCGAATACAAATGGCAGGACGGTTTGGGGTATTATGAATCCACCAAGGATGCCGCCACAGACTTTTTCATCAGCTACTTATCCAAAGGCAGTTATGTGTTTGAATACCCGGTATTCATCACCCATACCGGCACCTTCTCCTCCGGCATCGCCACCATACAATGTATGTACGCACCGGAATTTGCCAGCCACTCGGAGGGGTTGAGGGTGGTGGTGGAATGATTGACGGGAAACGGCAATCGGGAAACGTGAGACGGGAAACGTGAAACGTGAATGGTGACTGGTGAATAATTCGCGTCATAGCGAAGCGCGGGCATGGGTTGTGCGAAGGTCGCGCTGTGGCTATCTGCCGTGTACCGTGGCGTGTTTACGCTGTTCGTGGCGTCCTCGCCGCGAACTTTTATTCTATCGCCTCCGGCGATTAACTATTAACGGTGTCAGCAAAACCCGCCGCCACTTTATAGTCAGCGTGTTATGCAGGCAGTTAGCCAATATTTATTAAATCGCCGGAGGCGATAGAATAAATGTGTGAAGCGAGGACGCTTCACACAGCGGTGTTAAACATGTGGGCTGGGTCTGCAAGAACAGGGTAATTTGGGCTACCCACATCCACTTTATTTTACTACTTTTGATTAAGCAGTTGAAGCGATGTATTTCAAGGGTGCATGTTATATGCCAGTTATTCTAACATGCAAAGCCTAAAACCGTTATTTGCTAACCAAACAGTTTGTTATGCAGTCAACTTATCATTTTAAATCAGCCGCAGATATTGATATGGACGTTTTGAATGCCATTAAAACGGCTTATAAAGAAAAGCCAGTTGTACTTATGGTTGAAGAGGAAGGGGACGACTCCATATTGTATGAAGCCCAAAAAAAATTCGTGCTTAACAGTATTAAAGAGTACATCGAACACCCTGAATTATTAGTAAACGAACATGATGCCTGGGAAATGATTAATACAGGCGAATGAAAAAATATTCCGTTGTGTATACCCCCGCCGCCATTGAATAAATTAAAGATATTGCGCAATGGTACAACAAGGCAAGCAAGGGCTTAGGCAAGCGGTTTAAAAACAATCTCAAAGCCGAACTTTAAAAAATAAAACCCAACCCCCATGCTCAAGCGGTAAGGTACGGCAATGTACGTTTTGCAGTGCCGGATAAATTTCCTTATGCCGCCCATTATACTGTGGATAATGAAAAACAAACCATTGTAATCCATGCCGTTTTTGGTTTTAAAGAAAACCCCGATAAATGGAAAAGAAATTTTTAGTGGGGGGGGGCTGTTTTCGTGTGCGAAAAAAAAACCGGCCTGTCCGCGCTGTTCGTGGCGTCTTCGCCGCGAACTGGTATTCTATCGCCTCTGGCGATTAACTATTAACGGTGTCAGCAAAACCCGCCGCCACTTTATAGTCAGCGTGTTATGCAGGCAGTTAGTCAATATTTATTAAATCGCCGGAGGCGATAGAATAAATGTTTGAAGCGAGGACGCTTCAAACAGCGGGTACTTCGTTGGATGGTCATTCGAAACGAGGATGCATTCCCCTGAGGGCAGCGTACTTTACACCCATTCTGTATATCATGCGGTAGACACTTAATTTTAATAACTTTGTGGGGAATCCTTAGAAGGGCGTAATATAATATGCCAAAATGAGGGGTAACTATTTTCTATTTAATTAGAAAACATACAAAATGATAAGAACTGTTATAGTGCCCAACACGCAAACTGCGTTTTTTAATGTACCGGAAGAATATGTGGGCAAAGAAATAGAGGTAATTGCCTTTACCAAAAACGAGGGTTTGCAAAACATTGAGCTTCCTAAAAAATTGGCCACCTTTTCGGCATTGTCAATTGATACAAGGGGTTTTAAATTTAACAGGAGGAAGCCAATGAGCGGTAAAGTATTTTTGGATACCAATATATTGGTGTACACCTACTCTAATTCAGAACCTGTAAAACAGACTACAGCCCGCAACCTGGTGACAAATAGTTATTCGTTTATCAGCACACAGGTTTTGCAAGAACTGGTGAATACGGTTACCCGTAAGTTTAAATTTAGCTATGCGGATGCTATACAGGCAATAGATGAATGCTGCGCTGGCAACTTTTTACATACCAATACCCCTGATACTTTAAAGCGGGCCTGTATAATCGCACAACGTTAGGCTTTTCCTTTTACGACAGCCTAATTATCGCCGCTGCCATTGAATGCAACTGCTCAATTTTATATTCTGAAGACATGGCCAACCAACAGGTTATAAACGGCACATTAACCATTGTTAACCCGTTTGTGTTTTAACCGGCATGTTCAAGATGCCTTCGCTTCGAACTTGTATAATGCGCTACTTTAATGCCAACGTTTTATGCGGCCGGTCAGCCACTTGATATTAATCGCCAAAGGCGATAGAACATACTTGTGAAACGAGGACACATCACATAGCGGCAAAATAACTTGTATGACATAGCCTTAAGTGCCAATGCAAAACTGCTTGTTACCGGTGAAACGCCATTGCAAAATTGGGTTGATACGCCAGTGGAAACAATTTCACTATCTGCTTTTAAATCGTTTTTTTGATTTGCAATTGGTGGAATTATCCTCCCATTAACCCACCTTTTAATAAATTGCGTTCCCGCAAAGAAAAGAGTACATGATAAACGAACAGGATAAAAACGAAGCACCATTGACTATTGACCATTCACGATTCACGTATCCCGATTCACCATTCACGCCTCACGATTCACGTTTCACGTTTGACTTCATCATCGTGGGACAGGGTATCTGCGGAACCTTCCTGAGTTGGAACTTGTGGAAGCAGGGCAAACGGGTTTTGGTGATAGATGAGCCGCAGCCTTTCAGCGCCAGCAAAGTTGCCAGCGGGGTGATAAACCCCGTTACAGGCAGGCAGGTGGTAACCACTTGGATGGCAGACATATTGATGAGCTATACATGGGGGGCTTACAAAGCCATTGGTCAAGATATTGGCGTGGATGTGATACGGCAGGCGAATATTATCGCCTTCCCGCCCTCGCAGCAAATGCGGGATGCGTATGACAAACGGATTAACGAGGAAAACTCCTATATAAAACCGGTACCTGCTGATAAAATGGCCCTGTATGCAGAGGTATGCTACCCATTTTTTGGGGCCGCTGAAATTGACCCCGTTTGGTTGGTTGATTTGTTTCCCCTGCTGAACGGCTGGCGGAAAAAACTTAGGCAGGAGGGGGGATTGATGGAAGATCGGTTTGAGGCGGAACATCTTTCCGTCCACGAAAGCCATGCGGCCTATAAAAACCTACGTGCGGATAAGATTATTTTCTGCAATGGCATCAACACTTTCCAACTGCCTTATTTTAAAAACCTGCCCTTTGTCTTTAACAAAGGCGAGGCATTGATAGTGGATATACCCGGTATGCCCAAAGGCAATATTTGCAAACTGGGCAACAGCACCATCGTGCCTTGGTATGATGGTTTATGGTGGGTGGGCAGCAGCTATGAAAACAGTTTTGACGATAGTTTGCCTACCGCGCCGTTTAAACAAAAGAAAACGCAGGAACTGGAGATGAACCTAAAGGTGCCTTTTACAGTGGTTGACCACCTGGCATCCCTGCGGCCGGCGGTGGCCGTGGAGCGGCGGCCTTTTGTAGGGCTGCACCCGCACATGCCCAGTGTGGGCATATTAAACGGCATGGGCACCAAGGGCTGTTCCCTCGCGCCGTATTTTGCCGAGCAGTTTTGCATGAACCTTATCCATCAACACCCCATTGACCCACTGGCGGATGTAGCCAGATTCCGGAGGTCGTTGCGGCAGTAAGTCAAAAGGTCTTTAAGTCAGTAAGTCAGTGGGTCAATAGGAAAGTGAGTCGGTAGGTCATTTAGTCAATAAGTCAATCATATACGGTTCAATCAAATTATTCATACTTCGCTAGGGGTAAAATGTGAATTGGCTTTTGAACAAAAGGATTGTAAGATAATCTAAGGCGCTGGAGAGGACAACGAGGTTTAAGCCTATTACCGTTTTAGTTGCCCCCACCAATGGTTGGGGGCAGCTAAAGAACACTCCTTAGCACAACCATCTTTCCTCAAACTGGCCGAACTCTTTTTGTATGCGTTTAAAGTTTTTGTTGTAACTAAGGTATCTTGTTTTTAAAGGGGCATGGGTACCATTTTTGTAGGCCGTTTGGTCAAAGGGTTTGTTTTCTCTTGCATAGGCGGCAAGGCTCATCTTGTGAATATGCATTTGGTGGCGCAGTTCATCAATTTCAGCACGTAGGCTTATAAATTCCTTTTCAAACTCTTCAATACCCCTTTTTACCTCGGGCTCTGTGCGTTTGGTTGCTAATTCATGCAGGTAATCATCAAATATGCGTAGTATGGTTATATCTGCATTCATTTCCGCAATCCATAAACGGTACCTGAGGTGTAAACCCATAATTGAAGGCGTGCCTGGCATATTAGATAAGTTTAAACAAATTTATTACAATCACCTTAAAGATGAATACATTATTTTATAAAATATTATTAATTGATAATGTGTATTTTATACATAATGTACTGCGTTAAAATTGGATGGGTTTTTTTTAAATCGGGCCACCATACAGGTAACCGGCAGGGCAAACGCATTATGTTTTTTAGGGCGGAGTATGTTAAAAAGCTGGCGTTCGTAATGCATGCGTAGGCAGGCATCTCTCAAAGCTGGGCTTGTTGGTATGCCATTACATACCGTTTGGTTAATAAGCAGGCTCGCTAAAGGGTAAAGCGTTGCCTTTTAGCGCGTAGGTTTAATTTTAGGAGATGCCAGCCTACGCAGGCATGACCGTTGCCTGCCTCTTACAATAAAAACCTGTGTACAATCAATTATAATGCGTTTGCCCTTATGTAACCGGTAAGTGACGGAGGGTTTATTTACTTTGCGGGTAATTTAACAAACCCGTGATGATAATGGGTGTTTATAGGGGTGACGCATTAAAATAGATATAGGCTATTATCCCCGCATTTATGTGCCTTAGGCACATTTGGTGGGTAGCAAAATGGGGGTAATGGACAAAAGTAATGCTAAAAACGGCTGTAACCCTTATGTGTATTAGCTTTGGTTATTTTTTTATAATATGAACAAAAATCTGCTTTTATTGCAAGGGTAAAATCCTCAAGAAAAACGGCGTTGTAAGGGGCA
>CAIRZB010000016.1 GCA_903882935.1 uncultured Parafilimonas sp.
ACGAAAAAGGCACTGGTTTGGGTTTGGTATTGTGTGCCGAGCTGGTGAAACTTTGCGAAGGTGAAATAATAGTAAACAGCGAGATAAATAAAGGAACTAACGTAACGCTTAAATTCAACACCCCGAAATGAGAAAATTACTCCTTTTTTGTGCCATAATGTTAATAGCTGGTATTGTAGCCGCCCAAAAATATGCGCCTAAGCATTATACCGATACTGCCACAGGAAAGTTGTTTTGGAACAAAGCTTTGCCAGTGTATTTATGGGTATCCAGCACCCCCGACAGTGCTGAGTTGCGGCTCGACAGGCCTGTAACCAAAGCTTATGCCGACCCTGTGTACCTAGACGCCGACGGGGTTAATTTTATACGTACTAAATACGCTGTTGACCCCAAAACCATGCAGGTTGCGCAACCCCAGCAGGAAGCCATGCTAGAGATTTACGGGGACGGTATTGCACCCGGTACTGCCTCTTCCTACGACATAGCAAAAAAATACGAAGCCCAAAGCCGCGTGTTTTACGGCCCATCCCTGTATGTAACGCTTACGGCTGATGACAAGGTTAGCGGGGTTGACCATATTTATTACTCTATCAACAACGGCCCATGGACGGTGTATAATGATAAATTACTGTTAAGTACTCAGGGTAATTATACCGTGCGTTATTATGCGGTTGACCATGTAGGCAACATGAGCAGCATAAGCAGCCAAACCTTTACGGTTGATACCGATGCGCCGGCGTCAGTCATTAACATAAATGGCATTACTGGTAAAAATGTTATTTCAACCACCAGCAGAATGTACCTGTTGAAAAGCGACAGTATTGCCGGGCTTAACAACACCTTTTATAAGTTTGACGACCAGGAGTACAAACCCTACAACGGCAAAGAAATTGACTTTAATGTTTTGCCAGAAGGTACCCATACTGTGTCGTATTATTCAGTTGACAATGTGCTGAACAAAGAAGTACCCAAAGTATTTGATTTTTATTTAGACAAGAGCGCCCCTTTGATGGCTGCGGATATACTGGGTGACAGGTTTATTACCAACGGCAAAATATACTTCAGCGGCCGTACCAAACTAAAACTTACCGCCGTAGATAATAAGGTGGGGGTTAAAGAAATTAAATATTCCATTGATAATACTGGTTTTAAAACCTACGAACAGCCTTTTTACCTACCGGCAGTAGCAGGCGACCATGATATACGCTATTACTCTGTTGACAACTTGCAAAACCAAACCAGCTCGGCGGCAGGCTCAGGGTTTGAGGAATTTAAACATAGTGTAAGCAAAGTATACGTTGACCTTACCGGCCCATCGTTGGCTTATAAAATAACAGGGGATTACCAATACCGTAACGATACGTTGTTGATTGGGCCTTACAACAGGATTGCGCTTTCGGCCACCGACCCCGAATCGGGCCTGAACAAAATAAGCTACAGCTTTGATAACGTGGAGGCGGAAACGGATTATTCCCTGCCCCTTGCGATGACAAAAGAAGGCATGCATAGGCTGGAATATTTTGGCTACGACAACGTTAACAACCGTAACATAAGCGATGTGTACTTTTTTACAGATAACTCAGCACCAGAAATTTTCATTAACACCACGGTAGGTAAAACCGACGACCGGGACGGGCTAAGCATTTACCCATCAACCGCAGGCGTGTTTATTACAGCCACCGATACCTACTCCGGCCTTAAGAGCATATATTTTAGTGTGGATGGTGGTGCGGAAAAATTATACACCGGCCTAATTAACGGTTTGAAGCCAAAGGCAAAACATACCATTAAAGTGCGGGCAGTTGATATGTTGGGCAACGAATCGCATAAGGATATAACCTTCTGGATAGGTAAGTAATTGGGGTTTGTTAATAACTGCCATGTGCTAAAATAGGTTTGCAGTCAAAAACTGTAAACCTATTTTAGCATATGGCAACCTGCCAAAACTCCCTATGGTATGTGCTGTAGGCACACATTTGGTGCTTGATGTAAACGCCCTATTGTTATGTGGCAGCAAAGCGTAAGTTCCTGAAACCAAAGATGCCAGCGACATCAAAGTCCCAATTGTCCTTGGTTTTTGTGAATACCCCCTACTATTTTACGGCATCAACATCAACCGATGCCACCGGCAAATTGGCGGCACTCGCCTTTAAAGTTATTTTGCCGCCATACTTACCCGCTTTAAGAATTACCAGGCAACGGCCCTTCCAGGCTTTACGCTGGGGCAATTGGTAACTTTCAGTACTGGTTGGGTTGGCATTGCCCACGCCTACCATGGTGGCATCGCCTTCAACGCTAAAATGTACAACGCTTTCTGCAAGCGGGTTAACATTGCCTTTGGCATCTTTCAATTCAACGGTTATATAACATAAGTCTTGCCCGTCGGCATGGATCATTTTCCTGTCTGCGGTTAGGCTAATTTTTACGGGTAGGGCAGCAGTGGCCAATGTGGTTTCGTTCACGGGCTTGTTGCCGTTGTAACCTACGGCCTTCAATTCCCCGGCTTGGTAGGGTACACTAAATGTTGCCATAAATTTGGTAGAACGGTCAGTGGGCAGGATGCCTTGTGATTTGCCGTTCAAAAACAGCTCTACTTTTTCGCAGGAGGAGTATATTGTTACCTGCAAAGGTTTATTTTCATAGCCTTTCCAATTCCAGCCGTGTACCACATCATCCCAGTTCCATTTTGACCACGACTGCAACTCCGGGTTTGCCGGGTAGGAGGCTACGGGCGGTTTTACAAATATGGATAGCTGGTTGCTTTTCCACAAAGCGTCCCGGTAATACGATTGCGGGCGTTTCCAGCCACAAATGTCAATATCGCCACAATAGGCAAGGTTCCACGGGTAAAACCCACCTGATTGCCAGTAGCCGAGCCAGCCGATGCTTGCCTCGCCGATATAGTCCCAAGCCGTCCAAACAAAATCGCCTATAACGTAAGGGTGGTCAATTACCGCCATCCAACTGCCGAAAGCCTCCAGCGGGTACGACTCGCTACAGTACATCACCCGGTCCTGTACCCGTTTATGGTCATTATCGTAAATGCTGGCTTGGCCATGGTCGCCACCAACCGCGTAGTTGTACCCTGCCACGTCCAGTTGCGCAAAATATGGGTCTTTATCAGGCCCCAAGCCGTTAACCGCACTGGTAATGGCCCTTGTGCTGTCAATACTCTTTAAATATATGGCCAACATTTTCGCCGTGGCCACACCTTCTGGGCTGCCGCGTTCTGGTATTTCGTTACCGATGCTCCACATAATAACGGCAGGGTGGTTGCGCCCGCCCAATACCATGCTTTCTATGTCGCGTTGCCACCAGTCTTTAAAATATACATGGTAGTCGTATGGGTTTTTGCCATAATTCCACATATCAAAAGCTTCGTCAATTACCAATACACCATTACGGTCGCAGGCATCCAAAAAGGCCTGGGTGGGCGGGTTGTGCGAGCAACG
>CAIRZB010000017.1 GCA_903882935.1 uncultured Parafilimonas sp.
CAGATATTCCAAGCAAGAATCGTCATCCGTAAACCGCTTATGAAAATTTATAGAATTCACGCCTTTGAATTTATCCAACATATCCATGTCGCAAATATAAATCTTCTAATTTTAAAGTGCGACCTAAGTGCTAATTCCTAACCTTTTGTTAAAAAAAATCTGCCAAAATATTTTTTTACTTAGTGTAAATTGTACACATTTGTACTGTCATGTGTACAACGTACATTTTGCTGCCATAAACTGATTGCTTTAATATGAAAGGTTATCCCATAATTTTTTTGCATAAACCTATTGCAGTGCCTGTTTTGGCGGCAGGTGGTGGCTCTTTCGGTTTGCCCCTACAATTTTTATCAGCTTTTCATACACTTTTGGTATCCCAACTATTTATAACAACCAGTGATTTTTTGATTCGAAAACCAAAAAACTTTCATCTATGAATTTTAAACGACTGCTAATGACGTTTGTCTTGCCAATGGCCATGCTGTTAAGCATCCCGGCCCTTGCGCAGGATAAAATTGTAACCGGCAAGGTAACTGACGCAAAAGATGGTCAGCCACTTGCTGGTGCCACTGTTCTGGTAAAAGGAACAAAGATTGGCGTACAAACAACCAATGACGGTACTTTCAGGCTTTCTGTTCCTTCTACAGCCACTGTTTTGTCGGTATCTACCGTGGGGTATGCCCCGCAGGATGTTGCGATTGGCACAGGCGCTGTAAATGTGGCCTTAACCCAGGTAAGTGCATCATTAAATGATGTGGTAGTTATCGGCTACGGAACGGTGAGGAAAAAAGACCTGTCGGGCTCTGTGGCAGTGGTAAACGCCAAAGATTTTCAGCAAGGTGCTATTACAACGCCCGAGCAATTAATTTCCGGCAAGGTGGCCGGTGTGGCCATTACATCCAATGGCGGTGCGCCAGGTTCAGGAAGCGTTATACGCATACGCGGCGGCGCTTCCTTAAACGCCAGCAACGACCCTTTGATTGTAATTGACGGTATGCCGTTGGAAAACGCCAGCATTTCTGGTATTGCAAACCCGCTTAGCCTAATTAACCCCAACGATATTGAAACGTTTACCGTTTTAAAAGATGCCTCTGCAGCCGCCATTTACGGGTCAAGGGCCTCCAACGGCGTAATCATCATCACTACCAAAAAGGGTAAAAGTGGCAAGCCTGTGTTTAATTTCAATACCCAGGTATCTGCGGGTGCTGTTGCCAAAAAAGTAGATGTGTTAAATGCCAGCCAAGTTTCGGCATTGGTAAATGCTAATTCAAGCGCAATGGCAAAATTGTTGGGTTCTTCAAATACAGACTGGCAAAACCAGATTTACCAAACTGCAGTATCCAACGACAATAACTTAAGCATTGCAGGCGCATTAAAGCACTTGCCTTACCGTATTTCGGTAGGCTACCTTGACCAAAGTGGCGTGTTGAAAACCGACTTTTTGCAACGCACCTCTTTGGGTATCAATATTAGCCCCGTGTTGTTTGATAACCACCTGAAAATTGACCTGAATGTAAAAAGCTCATACAGCAATTCCAAGTTTGCTAACCAAGGCGCGATAGGAACAGCGGTAAGCTACGACCCTACACAGGCCGTATATTCAGGCAGCCCAAGGTTTGGTGGCTACCGGGAGTGGTTGGATCCAGCCTCTTCCACCGGCTTAAAGGCCCTTTCGCCTAAAAACCCGTTGGGTTTGCTAATGGAACAAGAAAATAATAGTACTGTTCAGCGCAGTGTAGGCAATGCTGTTATTGATTACAAAACGCATTTTTTGCCTGATTTGCACGCCATACTTACGCTTGGCTACGATGTATCGCAGGGTACCGGTACCAATGTTATATCCGACAGTGCGGCATCAAGCTACAAGCGCTTTAAAGACGCTAGTGGCGTATTACACGGCGGTGTAAACACCCAATACAAGCAAACCAAGCAAAACACATACATGAACTTTAACCTGGCTTATTCAAAGGAATTAAAAAAGCTAGATACGAGGATTGACGCCTTGGCAGGTTATGAGTACCAGGATTATTCAACCACCAATTATAATTACCCCGATATTACCACCGATGGTACGGTGGTATCATCGCCTACTTACCCTTTTAACAAACCTGAAAACAGGTTGATTTCTTATTTGGGCAGGGCTACCATCACCATTAAAAACACCTACATACTTACCGGTTCTATCCGCCGCGACGGTTCTTCAAAATTCAGTCCCAACAACCGCTGGGGTACATTTCCTTCAGCAGCGTTTGCCTGGAAGTTGAAAAATGAAGATTTTCTTAAAGACGTGGCCATTATCTCTGACATGAAATTCCGCGCCGGCTACGGTGTTACCGGCCAGCAGGATGGCATTAACAACTACGACTATATCTCTTATTATAACCTTAGCACAACTACTGCCCAATACCAGTTTGGCAATAGTTTTTACCAAATGTATAGGCCCGGTGGTTACTACTATAACCGCAAATGGGAGCAAACCACTACCAGTAACTTAGCGTTGGACTATGGCTTTTTAAACAACCGCATTACCGGTAGCATTGAATGGTATTATAGAAACACCTCTGATTTGCTGAACAACATATCCCAGCCTGCCGGTACTAACTTTAGTAACCAAATTGTAGCCAACATAGGCAGCATGCAAAACATGGGGGTTGAGTTTAGCATTAATTACCAACCCATTCGCACCAAAAATGTAACATGGGATGTAGCGTTTAACGCCACTTTTAACCAAAATAAAATTACCAACCTTACCATTTCAAGCGACCCCAAATACCCCGGCAACCAGTTTGGCGGCATCTCTGGCGGTACCGGCAATACCATATTGATTAACTCAGTGGGTTATGCAAGGGGCTCTTTCTACGTTTACAAGCAAGTGTACGACCCTAAAACAGGTAGGCCTATTGATGGTTTGTTCCAAGATAAAAACCGTGATGGTATCATTAACCAAAACGACTTGTACCAATATAAAAATGGTGACCCTAAACAGTTCTTCGGGTTTAGCACCAACCTTAGTGTTAAAAAATGGTCTGCAGGCTTTGTGCTTCGCGCCAATTTTGGCAACTATATGTACAATAACGTTGCTTCTAGTACTGGTACAATACGCAATATTATAAACCCCGTAGGTTATATAAACAATGGTTCAACTGATGTGTTAAACACAAACTTCAGCGGCAACGGTACAAACTATTATATGTCTGACTACTATGTTCAAAATGCTTCTTTTTTGCGTATGGATAACCTTAATATAGGATACAATGCAGGCAAAATATTTAGCAACAAAGCATCGCTGCGTTTAAGTGCCAACGTGCAAAACGTATTTGTAATTACCAAATACAAAGGGCTTGACCCTGAAATTAGCGGGGGCATAGACAACAATTTCTACCCACGGCCAAGAACATTTGTGATTGGTGCAAACATTAACTTTTAAATTTTTGCTCGTACACAAAAAAAATTATTATGAAAAGGAATATTTTTAAAATAGTGGCAGCCGGGCTTGTAAGCGTTAGTCTTGCATCTTGCTCCAAGAAGTTAGACCTTCTGCCAACCAACGATGTAACCGCGGCGCAGGTATACAGCACGCCAGCGGGTTATTTGCAGGCTTTTGCCAAAGTATATGGCAGCTATGCACTTACCGGCAACACCGGGCCTGCCGGTAACGGCGACGTGCAAGGTATTGACGAAGGCACATCAGATTTTGTGCGCCTGTATTGGAATGCACAAGAGCTAACGACCGATGAAGCCGTTTGCGCTTGGGGCGACCCCGGTGTGCCGGATTTGCATAACATGAACTGGTCGTCAACAAACCCCATTCTTACCGGTTTGTACTACCGCTCATATTACCAAATAACACTGTGCAACGATTTCATCAACCAGTCCTCGGATGCAAACCTTGCATCAAGGGGTATTACAGGTGCAAGTGCTGACAGTATAAGAACATATAGGGCTGAGGCACGCTTTTTAAGGGCTTTCCAATACTCAGTGGTGATGGATTTGTTTGGCGACGTGCCTTTTGTAACGGAAAAGGACGCCTTGGGTTCGGTATTACCCCCACAAATAAAAAGGGCTTCGCTTTTTAATTATATTACAGGTGAACTTAAAGCAATTGAGCCATCATTGGTACCCGCTGGCAAAAATGCCTACGGCCGTGCCGACCAAGGCGCCGAGTGGGCTTTGTTGGCCCGCCTTTATTTAAATGCGCAGGTGTATACCGGTACAGCAAAATTTGACAGTGCCATCACCTACTCGTCAAAAGTAATCGGTGCAGGTTATTCTTTGATACCTGACTACACCAATTTGATGTTGGCCGACAATAACTTAAATACCAGCGAGTTTATTTTAACTGTAAACTACGACGGGGTAAAAACACAAGGTTACGGTGGTACCACGTTTTTAACCCACTCGCCAGTAGGCGGCTCTATGACGGCCAAGAATTATGGCATCGGCGGCGGCTGGTCTGGCAACCGGGTTACCAGCGGGTTGATTAAATTATTCCCCGACCCCAATGGCAATGGGGATAAGCGTGCAGAATTTTACACCCCAGGCCAAAGCTTGGATATTAACAGCATAACCAGCTTTACAGACGGGTATGCAGTTACAAAATACAGAAACATAACCCATGCAGGGGCATTGGGGCAAAGCTTAGACTTTTCGGATATTGATTTCCCCTTGTTTAGGTTGGCTGAAATGTATTTGATTTATGCAGAAGCAACATTGAATGGCGGTGCTGGCGGCACACAAACCCAGGCATTGCAATACGTAAATATGCTAAGGCAGCGTGCAGGCGCAGCCACATTGTCGTCTATCTCGCTGCAGGATATTTTGGATGAAAGGGGCCGCGAACTATACTGGGAAGGCTTTCGCCGTACCGACCTTATTAGGTACAACCAGTTTGTTGAAGGCTCGTACTTATGGCCTTGGAAAGGTGGGGTGCAAACAGGCACATCGGTTGCGGCGTACAGAAAACTATTCCCGATACCATCCGCCGATATTTCGTCAAATACAAACCTTGTTCAAAATCCGGGATATTAATACCTGCCTGCTGCAGGGCATTAATTACTGGGTGATAAAATACCTGAAAAAAATAAATAGTTATGAAACAAATACTAAAAAAACTGTTTTTCATCTCGCTGGGAACAGCAGTTTTTGCGTCCTGCAAAAAGGATGCGAGTGTTGAATATTTTAATGGCGGTACAGCACCTGTGCTCTCCGCTGATGTATCAACCACCATTCCTTTGGCCTTTGCCAATGCCAGCCAAAATGCGGTAACATTTTCATGGACAAACCCGGAGTACCAGTTTGCTTCGGGCATAAGCTCACAGGATGTATCGTACCTAGTGGAGATTGATACATTGGGTGCTAACTTTACCAACCCAAACAGGCAGTCTATCACCATTAGTAAAGACCTCAGCTTTACCATCAGCCAGTCAACGCTTAACGGCTATTTGCTAAACCAATTGGTGTTATTACCCGCCGTTGCGCACACCATACAGGTTAGAACAACAGCAACCATGGGCGGCGTGTCAAAAACTGCGCTCATGTCAAATACGTTACAGTTTACTGTTACGCCGTACACTATTCCTCCAAAAATTGCGCCGCCAGCGTCAGGCGAGTTATATATTACGGGCAGTGCCGTGGCCAGCGGATGGACGAATGCTCCCCCGGTTGCACAAAAATTTACCAAACTGTCTAATACGTTGTACGAAATAATTGTACCACTGTCAGGCGGAAACTCGTATACCTTCCTGCCAACCTTTGGTTCATGGAACGACAAATACAGTATTGCGGTAAAAAATGACCCCAATGAGGTTAACGGCGGCGATTTTCAGTGGCAGGGTAACGATATCCTAGCCCCGTCAACCACCGGCAACTATAAAATAGACGTCGATTTTCAAAGAGGAAAATTCACGGTAACCAAACAATAACCATTTAGAGATAGGGTTGGTAGGCGTTGGTTTGCAACCCCGCTGCTAGCTCAAAAACCAGAACGTTATGAAACCTTTAATAAAACTCAGTTTCTTGTCGCTTTTGATGGCAGCTGTAATCACCTCGTGTACTAAGGTGGCGGGCCTTCAAATGTATGCCAATGGTGCTGCCCCGGTGTTAACTAGCTCCACCAACACCATCGTGCCAAAGGCATCTGACTCTACAACGGTGGTTCTTACACTAAAATGGACCGACCCCAAATATTCCACTGATTCAAGTACGGAAAAATATATCATCGAGGTAGACTCTACCAATATGTTTTTGCACCCCGTTATCTGGACTATCAACGGGCGGTTAAACGAAACCTTTACTGCATTGCAGTTAAACAATGTATTAGCTAATTTTGGTTTTGCGCCTGGTAAGCCCTTTAACGTAAACATAAGGATTACCTCTTCGTACGCTAACAACAACGAGCGGTATAGGTCTAACGTGGTTGTGGTGGCAATGACGCCATACTTGGTTCCCATTACACTGTCCTCGTCCGTATCATCTGCCTTAACGTTACAAATTAGCAATGCAACCTCCACAGGTGCTACTTTTAATTGGAATGCAAGCCCCTATGGCAGCAACACCATTAGTTACGCAATGCAGTTTGATACCGTGGGTGGCAATTTTGCCAAGCCCCAAGTATTTCAATATGGCACATCGTTAAACAGCTCAATTGTAGTTAACGACTTAAATACAGCGGCCATTAATACCGGCGTATATGGCGGTTCAACTAAAAATGTGGAGTTTAGGATTGTAAGTTATCAAGGTACCGGCTACTCCACACCGTTGGTGTACTCAAATGCTATTACCTTCAGCCTTACCACCTATGTTCCGGTTCCACCAAACCTTTACATAGTAGGTGATGCCACCCCCGGCGGTTGGAACAACCCCGTGCCAACACCCTCACAACAATTTACAAAAATTGATGCGGTGTCTTTTGGGCTGATTATTAACCTTACTGCCAATAAAAGCTACCTGTTTTTACCAAAGAATGGAGACTGGGGCCATAAATATGGCGGTGCTAGCGCAACAGGTGGTACGCTACTTGCAGACGGCCAGGTGCCGGGCTCAAACACACCCGCGCCTGCCACTACTGGTACGTATGAAATTGTAATTAATTTCCAAACCAACTCCTATACAGTTACGCCTTATACCGGCAACGCACCCACTAATTTGTACATTGTTGGCGATGCAACCCCAGGTAGCTGGGCTAACCCCGTGCCTACACCTACCCAGCAGTTTACACCCATAGACAATTCATCTTTCGGCATTATACTAAGCTTAACTGCGGGCAAATCATATTTATTCTTACCGAAGAACGGTGATTGGGGATACAAATTTGGCGGTTCTACTGACGGTACAACCACTGGTGCATTGTTAGCCGATGGTGCAGTGCCTGGTAGCAACACACCCGCGCCTACTACAAGCGGCGTTTACCAGATTGTGGTTAATTTTTTAGCCAATACCTACACGGTTACACCTTATAGTGGGCCAACTTTGCCGGCCAACATAGTACCAAACCCTGGTACCCTGCAAACGGGTTTATGGTTGGTTGGCGACGCAACGCCAGCCGGTTGGAACAACACCCCTGGTGCCCTTGCAAGCCAGCATTTTACCCAAATTGATAATGCCCATTTTCAGCTTAGCCTTGCGTTAGCCAGCGATGGTGGCAAGTCGTACCTGTTTTTGCCGGCAGCAGGCGATTGGGGCAACAAATATGGCGGTAAAACTGATGGTACCCAAGGTGCAGGCACACTGTTGTTTAATGGCGCCGTGCCCGGCAGCAATACACCGCCACCAGCTGCGGCAGGTAATTATTTGATAGATGTTAACTTTTTAACGGGGTCGTATACGCTAACCAAGCAATAGCACATAATGCTATCTCATTCTGCAGGCCGTACATAATTTATGTACGGCCTGTCTTTTTTAAAAAGTCTTTGCTCTATCGGGGTGGCTGAAAACGGGTAATAGCCAAGCCCGTTTTTATGGCATGCGGATTAGCCTTATTCAAATTAAGCATTTGCGTAATTAAACATTGCTTACATTGCAAACTTTAAACTATACCTATGCTATATTCAATGACCGGTTATGGGAGGGCAGAGCAAACTATTAACGAGAAAACATTTTTGGTGGAGGTGCGGTCGCTCAACGGCAAACAATATGATATCAGGCTTTTAATACCTGCTTTGCTGAAACCTTTTGAGTTTGATGTGCGCAGTACGCTTAATGAAGGGTTGTTGAGGGGGAGTATTGAATGTACCATAAGCATAAAGCAAAACGGCGGCGCTAAGCCAGTAGTGATAAATACTGAATTGTTGAAAGCTTACTTTAACCAGGTGTCAGACCTGTCGAAGGAGCTGGATGTGCCGATGGAAAATATATTGAGTACCTTACTAAAGCTGCCAGATGTAATAACACAATCAACTGAGGTATTGGGTGATGATGATTGGGCGGCATTTAGGGAATTGTTAAAGCGGGCCATTAAGCAATTGAATAACCACAGGATAGAAGAGGGCAAGAGTATTGAGGCTGATTTGCTTGAGCGCATTAACAATATAGAGGAATTGCAGGGTAAAGTAGCCCTGCTTGAGCCAAGGAGGCGCGAAAAAATTAGGGAGGGCTTAAAGAAGGTGTTAGAGGATAACGTGGGCAAGGATAATTATGACCCCAACCGTTTGGAGCAAGAATTAATTTATTACATAGAGAAGATTGATATAAGCGAAGAAACCGTAAGGCTAAAAAACCACTGCAATTATTTCCGTTCGATATTGGAGGAAAAGGAGATTATAAAAGGCAAAAAACTGTCGTTTATTTTACAGGAAATTGGCAGGGAAATAAACACCACCGGCTCAAAGGCTTATGATGCCGATGTGCAAAAAGCAGTAGTGTTGATGAAAGATGAACTGGAGAAGGCTAAAGAGCAAATATTAAATGTGCTTTAGCTGTAGTTACCGGTAAACCCACTGCCGTTTTTTAGCCAAATTATATTTGGGCCCCATAAATTATTGGGTAGCGTTCGCTGCCTTTTGTGCCCGTAGGGCTATATTTACAGCAAAAAAAAGTATACTTGAAAAAGTTGTTATTCTTTTTATTGGTTACAACGGTTATTTTAACTGTTACAGGCTGCACCAAAAACGGAGTTTTTGAAAAATCGCAAACGCTGCCCGCGCATGCATGGGCTTCCGCCAACCGTTTAAGTTTTAATTTTTTAATACAGGATACTACAGCATATTATAATGTGTATGTAGTACTCGCCCACACGGATGCCTACCATTATAATAATATATATCTTAACATTACTACTATTGCGGCCGGTGATACTGCAATTGGCAGGCAAAAATCCTTCCAGCTTGCCAACAATAGTTATGGTTGGCTGGGCACCTCAATTGACGATATTATTGAACACCGAATTTTATTAAACGATAAAGGCCCGCTTAAACTAAAAAAAGGTGCCTACGCAGTTATGCTGGCCCAGGCCATGCGCGAAGATCCTTTGGCTGAAATAATATCCGCAGGGGTACGTGTGGAAAAAGTAATACAGTAGTAGCATCAGGCATATTTCAACCCATCTGCTTTGGCCTTTTTAAATTCTGACGGTGTGGTGTTAAGCACCTTTTTAAATACCTTATTAAAGTATGTTACGTTGTTAAAGCCACATTCAAAACAGGTTTCGGCAATGGTTTTGTCCTGTTGCAATAAAATGCAACTCCGTTGTATGCGGTAGTGGTTTAAAAAATCGGTGAAAGTAATTTTCATCACCTTTTTAAAATAGGTACAAAAAGAGGGTAGCGAAAGGTTTGCCAACGCCGCAACTTTTTGAATATCAATTTCTTCGTTAAAGTGTTGTTCCACGTACGTAAAAATATTCTGCAGCCGGGCATTGTTTTTATTCAAGTTGGCCGGTAAAACGGTTTCTGGGTTTAGCAATTCGTACTCGGTGGAATGGGCCATTAGGTGCAATATGCCGGCCACCTCCAAAAATCGGTCAAAAGGTGCCAATTCCGATAGTTGCAATAATCTTTTTGTCACCACTTCCTTCGTATTGCCGGCAAAGGCCAACCCGAAACGGGCTTTGTCTAGCATGCTGCTAATGGCGGCCATTTCGGGCAGGGAAAGCAGTGAATTGGTTAAAACATCCTGTTTTATTTGTACTACTACCTCCTCATGCAGCGTATGGGCGTTAAGGCCAAAACCAGCATGGGGAAGGTTGGGGCCAATAAAAACCAGGTCGCCGTTTTCGTAATTACAAAAATGGTTGCCAACATGGCGGGTACCGTGGCCGGTAGGTACGCAAACAATCTCGTATTCGGGGTGGTAGTGGTATTCCCAGTTGTAACACTCGGCTTGTACCTTTTGGTGTAGCAGCCGGAAGGAGCTTCCTTCATCGGGCTGAATCACTTCAAATTCAACTTTCATTGTATTAATATAAATAATACGCCAAATTACATACTTTATGTTAATGTAGATGAAGAAAAAGTAAATACAGATGAAGTTTGTTTCATAAGGAAATGTGAATTTTACACAGTTGTTAAAGTTGAGAAAAAACTAAGAAAAAGATTGCGCGGCGTTAAACTGTTATATGAAAAAACGATGTTTTTGCTTGCGGTTTCCTTTTACAAAAATTAATATGGTTTTCGAAACAAAGGGTTGTTTTTAAATTATTGTCTTAGGATGTTTTTTTTTAAGAAATCAAACATTCTTGGCAACATTTTATTTTTAAGGCCGATACTTGGTAAAATAGTTGCCATATTGGTTAAATTAAACGGTCTATGGGAAAAACTTTTTTTTTAATACAGTGTGTATTATGTACACAGATTACCTATTTTTATAACTTAAACTAAACTGCTTGTTATCATGACTAAAACTCGCATGCTAAGAGTACTTCTCTTATGCCCGTTGTTTATGCTGTTGTTTCAGCAAACCTGGGCGCAAAACAAGACAATTACAGGTAAAGTAACGGATGAGAAAGGTGCCTTTGTAAATGGTGCCTCCATAACCGTAAAAGGTGGCCGCGGTGGTACATCTACTGACGGTGCCGGTGCCTTTAAGCTTACAGTACCTGCCTCAGCCTCAGCCATCGTGGTTTCTTACGTTGGCTATGTTTCCCAAGAAGTTAGCATCGCCTCTTCAACTGACGTTACCGTTAGTTTGGTGCCAGATGCTACCGGCTTGACTGATGTAGTGGTTATTGGTTACCAATCGGTTAGAAAGAAAGACGTTACGGGTGCCGTATCGTCTGTTTCTGCTAAGGACTTTAACAAAGGTGCTGTAGTATCACCAGACCAATTGCTGCAAAACAAAGTGGCTGGTTTGGAAATTACCAGCAATGGCGGCCAACCCGGTTCTGCCACTACTGTAAAAATCAGGGGTAACAACTCTGTACGTGCTTCAAGTAACCCGTTGTACGTTGTTGACGGTGTTCAATTGGATGGCCGTTCTGCAAGGCCCAACCCAGGTTCTACATTTGGTTCTACACCAGATGCAAACCCATTGAACTTTATCAATGCCAACGACATCCAGTCTATTGATGTATTAAAAGATGCCTCTTCCGAAGCCATTTATGGTTCTAGGGGTGCTAATGGTGTAATTGCCATTACTACTAAAACTGGTTCATCTGGTGCTGCTAAATTGGAAGCTGGTGTTAGCTATGGTGTTAACGCTGGTTACATGAAAAAGTACGAAGTGTTGAGTGCAAGCCAATTTAGGGATGCCTTAACCAAATACAAAGTAACAGGCCAGGATTTTGGCGGTAATGTTGATGCTTTGAAAGAAATTTTTAACAACAAGCTTACCCAAAACTACAACCTTGCTTTAAGCGGTGGTAATGAAAACGGCAGGTTCCGTGCATCATTCCTAGGTTCTTCTGCACAGGGTACTGTTAAAAATTCTTCTCTTGATAGGTACATCGGCAATTTTAGCGGCTTGTACAAATTTTTGGATAAGAGGCTAACATTAGCATTTAATTTAATTGCTGCGCACTCTACTGAAAACATTGTTGCGGTTGCAAATACCTCTGGCTCTCAAGGTAACTTGATAAGTGCTGCTCTACAGTGGAACCCAACGCAGGCGTTTACTGATGCGAACGGAACTTTCTTATACCCAGCCAACGGTTCTGGTAACCCTGATGCTGAATTAAGGGGCTTTAGCGATATAGCCAGCGTTAACACTACTTTGGCTAACATATCTGCAGCGTATAAAATATTGCCAGGCTTGGAATACAAATTCTTGTATTCTATCAATAACAGCGTTGGTGTTAGAAACACAAACACGTATGGCTTTATACCAGGTATAAGCAGCACAGGTATCGGCGATATCTCTAATGCAAGGCTTACCTCTCAATTGTTTACCCATACACTAACGTACAACACGCAACTTGCTAAGAACCTGCATTTTGATGCCTTGGCTGGTTTCGAGTATTTCAAATCTGACTACTCAAACAATTCTTTTTCTGCAACAGGGTTTAACACAAACCTTACGCAGAACTTAATTGGTATCCCTTACACATCTATGCTGCAAGACGGTAACGTACAAAATTTGCCTAGCGTATATGTTGACCCAACTACTGAATTACAATCATACTTTGGCCGGGTACAGTTTAACTACCTTGACAAGTATTTGTTAACTGGTACAGTAAGGTCTGATGGTTCAAGCAAATTTGGTTCAAACAACAAGTACGGTACCTTCCCTTCAGTAGGCGTAAGGTGGGTTGTTAGCAACGAAGATTTCTTGAAAAACAACAATGCATTGTCAAACTTATCAGTTAGGGCTTCTTATGGTTTAACTGGTAACCAAGAGTTTCCTTCTGGTGCATCACAAGAGCAGTTTTCTTTTGGCTCTTATAACAATGCAGGTCAGGTTAACGTAGCCAACCCTAACTTGAAATGGGAACAGACAAAGTCATTTGACATTGGTTTGGATTTCACTTCTAAAAACGGTAAAGTATACGGTACTATTGACTATTATAACAAAAATACCACCAACATACTTTTCCAAAGCACTGCTATTCAGCCAGCACCAGCTTCTATCTATTTCATCAACCTGCCAGCTAACTTGATGAACACAGGTATTGAGTTTTCTTTAGGCTTTAGTGTTGTTAGCCACAAGAATTTTTCATGGGATGTTAGGGGCTACTTTGCTTACAACAAAAACCTGTTGAAGAACTTTACACAGAATGGTAAAGACATTCAAATTGTTACAGGCCAAATCAATGGTCAAGGTGTATCTGGCACATTGGGTCAGGTTATTACCAACAACCAACCGATTGACGAATTTTACTTGAAACCATTCCAAGGGTTTGATAAAAACGGTAACCAGCAATATGGTGCTAACCCACAATATGCAGGCGACCCCAACCCAAAGAACAACTACGGTATAAGCACTACCTTGATGTACAAGAAATTCTCTTTGGTAATCAACGGTGGCGGTTCTGGTGGTTATATGGTGTATAACAACACTGCAACAAGTGTTACTAACATTGCTGGTATAGCAAACGGAAGGAACATTGACAAGGCTTCTTATATTTCTCCTGAAATGCCATCTAGCCCAGTTGCGGCAAACAGCAGGTTCTTAGAGAAAGGCAACTACTTTAAATTAAGGAACGTTACGCTTTCTTACCCTGTTGGCAACGCTGGCAAATATGTTAAGAACCTGAATATTTTTGTAAGCGCAAGCAACCTGTTCGTATCTACTAAATTCACTGGTTTCGACCCTGAAGTTAACGTAGACAAGAGCAGCAACAACTATCCTTCAAGGTCAATTGAGTATATACCTTATCCAACACCAAGGGTTATTAATTTTGGTTTAAACTTTTCATTATAATCCAGTAAAAAAATTGATATATGATTAAGCACAAAAAAATTACATCAGCTCTTCTCCTCATGGCAGCTTTTATGAGCTGTACCAAGTTGGATGAGCATTTGAACAGTACCTTAACCAATACCCAAACTGCAACAGCCCTAGGTGCTGCGGGTGTAGGTTTGTTGCTACAGGCAGCTTATACTGATTTGGCTGGTCCGTTTACTGGGCAAGACCAAGTGTTTTCATTGGAAGAAAATACCGCTGACGAGTCGTTGGTACCAACAAGGGGTGGCGACTGGGATGACAACGGTGTTTGGCGTGTATTGCACAACCATACATGGAATGCCGACCACGGCCAAGTGTTGAGTGTGTTTAACAACCTGAACAAAATAAACTTTGACGCTACAAACGTTTTAGGTTTTAGCCCATCAAAACAACAAGCTGCAGAAGCAAGGTTCCTAAGAGCACTTTCTTTGTATTATTTGCTTGATTTGTACGGCCAATTCCCTGTAAGAAATGCAGGTGACAATTTGCTGAATGCGCCAACTGTTTACAGTGGTGCAGAAGGTGCGGCGTTTATTGTTAGTGAGTTAAATGCTATCATCAATGATTTGCCTGCAGATAGCAAGGCATCTCACGCTACACAAACAGCAGGCAAAATGTTGTTGATGAAAACCTTGCTTAACCAAGGTGCATGGGCAAACAGGGCCGCCCCAACCTTTGCTGCTGCTGATATGCAACAAGTTGTTACTTTAGGCAAAGCTATTATGGCTAGTGGGATGTATTCTTACGAAGCCGAATATTTTCACAACTTTGATGTGAACAATGGTACTTCTAAAGAAAACATACTTACATACCCCAACTCATCTGGTGTGTCTGCCAATAACAGCGGCCCACAAGCACGTTGGTGTATGACACTGCACTACAACCAGTACACGCCTGATAACCCCAACGCAGGTTGGAACGGTTTTTCTACCATCAGTGATTTTTACAATTCATTCGGTACTACTGCAACGCCAATGGTGGGTGTAAGCAAGTTTAAAGCAGGTGATATATCTGGCTTATATGCAGATACTGCTGCTGATTCAAGAATTGGTGGTAGATATTATGCTGGTGTTACTGATAAATCAGGT
This sequence comes from uncultured Parafilimonas sp., assembly GCA_903882935.1. Taxonomy (GTDB): domain Bacteria; phylum Bacteroidota; class Bacteroidia; order Chitinophagales; family Chitinophagaceae; genus JABDFW01. The sequence goes on from CAIRZB010000017.1 coordinate 14,901, forward strand.
CAAAAACCTGGTTTAATGATTGGACAACAATACAATGAAGCTGGTGTGGCTTTGAAGGATAGGAAGGGCAATCCCTTGGCTTTTGACCCAACCATTTCAGCCGACATGAAAGAAACTGGCGGTAACCTTGAAGTAACAGGTATACGTGTTGAAAAATATCCGGCTGACCTTTCTGGTGGTGCTGCCACCTACCAAGGCCCCGCCGGTAACGACATCGTAATCTTCCGTTATTCAGATGTTGCGTTAATGGTTGCTGAAGCTGAATTAAGAATAAATCCAAGCGATCCTGACGCCTTAAGCATTGTAAATAACTTAAGGGCTGCAAGGGGTGCTGCGCCGTTGCCTTCAATTTCTTTGGTTAATACGTCAAACATCTACGATCCAAACACGCTGCTCTGCGAAAGAGGCAGGGAGTTGTATTGGGAGAGTGTTAGAAGAACTGACTTAGTACGCTTTGGTGTGTACAACACTATTTGGCAATACAAACCAAGTGATGCCGCTACTTACTTAGTATTCCCTGTGCCTAGCCAAGCTTTGGCCGCGAATCCTAATCTTAAGCAAAATCCTGGTTATTAGTTTTTGCACTAATTTTTTGATATAATTTTGGAAAGGTCAATGAGAATTGACCTTTCCTTTTTTTTACTTATTTGCTGGATAAATTTATTTTGATGAGCCGGGTTTGTGCCTACATTGTTGTAACGTTTTTTATCATATTGTTTAATTGCTGCACGCCGCATAAGGATAATGTACTGTTCCGGCTAATGGATAATACCGGCATAAATTTTACCAATACGGTAGTGGACGGTAAAAAGGAAAACAGCTTTTTATTCAGAAATTTTTACAATGGTGGCGGTGTTGCCATTGGGGATATTAATAACGATGGGCTGCCAGATGTGTTTCTCACCTCCAACATGGGCAACAACAAGCTTTATCTGAATAGGGGCTCGTTTAAATTTGATGACATTTCAAAAGCTGCTGGCATTATTGAAGACGATAAGTGGAACACAGGTGTGGTGTTTGCCGATGTAAACGGCGATGGCTGGCTGGATATTTACGTTTGTTCTTCTGGCCACATGCCAACCGGTAACAGAAAGAATAAGCTATACATCAATAACCATAACCTAACGTTTACCGAGAGTGCGGCAAAGTATGGGTTAGACATATCAGCATATTCAACACAGGTAAGCTTTTTTGACTACGATAACGATGGCGACCTGGATTGCTTTATGATTGATAATAGCCCCATACCCATTAATCAATTGGGCTTTGCTAACATGCGCGACCTGTATGAAAGCAAGTGGAATGTAGGCGAGTTTCTTAAAGGTGGCGGCGACCATTTATACCGCAACGACAACGGCCATTTTACAGAAGTTACCCAGCAGGCAGGCATACACGGTGGGCTTATTAGCTTTGGCATGGGTGTATCCGTTGGGGATATTAACGGGGATGGTTGGCCAGATGTGTATGTGGCTAACGACAGCTACGAGCGCGATTACTTATACATAAACCAAAAGAATGGTACTTTTAAGGATGAGCTGGAAGATAAAATGCAGCATACCAGCTTTTCATCAATGGGGGCAGATATTGCAGATATCAATAACGACGGCTATCCCGATGTTTTTACCACCGACATGCTGCCGCTTTCAGACTATCGCATAAAAACTACGGGAGCCTTTGACGATATTAGTTTTTTTAACCGAAAAATTGAGGCGGGCTTTTACTACCATTACGTAAAAAATTGTTTGCAGTTAAACAGCAAAACAGGCAAGTTTGCAGACATTGGCAATTATGCAGGTGTATCCGCCAGCGACTGGAGCTGGGGTGCATTGATGTTTGATATGGACAATGACGGGTGGAATGATATTTATGTTTGCAATGGCGTTAACCGTGACGTGACAGACCTTGACTTTATGAACTTTTTTGCCAATGATGTCATTCAAAAAATGGTACTCACTGGTAAGAAAGACGAGATAGATGATGTGTTAAGGCAAATACCCGCCACGCCTTTAAAAAACAAAGTTTACCGAAACGACCATACCCTAAAGTTTACCGATATTGGTGATGAGTGGGGCTTTACATTGCCCACATTCTCCAACGGTGCCGCCTATGGCGACCTTGATAACGATGGTGCGCTCGATTTGATTGTGAACAACGAAAATGGGCCCGCCACGGTGTACCGTAATTTTTCACGGGCGGTAAATAAGAACAATTATGTAGCTATTGTGCTTAAGGGCAAAGGATTGAACCCTTTTGCGGTGGGCAGTAAAATGCGGCTCTATATAAACGGCGAGGTGTTAACCCGCGAGGAAATACCCAGCCGGGGTTTTCAATCGTCCATGGATTATAAACAGGTGATAGGCATAGGCAAGGCCGCAATGGTTGATTCGCTTTTAATTACCTGGCCTGACCGCACAACTAAGAAAATAATTCACCCGGCTATTAACCAGGTGCTTACTATACAAAAGGATGATGAAAAAGATACGTTGTTGCCAAGTAGCGAAGTGCCCGTTAACACAATGTTTGTAACGGTGCCTGCAAACTTTGACAAGCACCAAGAAAACAACGTAATTGATTTTTTTAATGAGCGCAATATTCCCCGCATGCTTTCCCGCGAGGGGCCCAAAGCCGCAGTAGGTGATGTAAACGGCGATGGCTTGGATGATGTGTACATTGGAGGCACACCGCAACACCCCGGCCAATTGTACTTGCAGCAAGCCGGTGGTAGTTTTGTAAAAAAAGAGGAAAATGATTTTAAGCAATTTTTGGAGTTTGAAGATGTTGCGGTAAACTTTTTTGACTGCGATCACGATGGTGACTTGGATTTGATGGTTTGCCCCGGTGGCAATAACCATGAGACAAATACGCGTGAGTTGCAACTTCGTTTGTTTAAAAACGACGGGAAAGGAAATTTTACATTAGATGCAGCCGCTTTTCCCAATGCGTCAATGAATATTGCCGTTGCCGCGGTGAACGATTTTAACAACGACGGCTACCCCGATATTTTTGTGGGTGGGAGAAGCTACCCTAAGGAATATGGCGTAACCCCGCAAAGCTTTTTGTTCGTGAATGACGGGCAAGGCCATTTTACAGATATTGCAAAAACTAAAAACCCTTCCATTTCAAACATAGGTTTAGTGACCAACGCTGTTTGGGCCGATGTGGTGGGGGATAAGGCCAAGGAATTGGTGATTGTTGGTGAATGGATGGCACCCCGGGTATTTAGTTTTGACAAAGACCATTTTAGCGAGGTAAAAACTAACCTAGGCGATTTGTATGGATGGTGGCAAACGGTTGCCGTAGCCGACGTAAACAACGACGGCCTGGCGGATTTGGTGTTGGGCAATATTGGGGAGAATTTTTACCTGCACCCAGATGCGCAAAACCCCGTTAAGCTTTGGCTGAATGATTTTGATGAAAACGGCAACATTGATAAAATTATGACCTATACTGTTGATGGTAAAGACAAGCCTGTGGTTGTAAAGCATGATTTGGAAATGCAGTTGCCTTCTATAAAAAAAGACAACCTTAAGCACGCCGATTACGCCAAACGTTCCATCCAGGAGATATTTTCATCGGAATTGATTAACAAAAGCGAGGTGAAGCTTTTCAATTACAGCGCATCTGTTGTGGCTATCAATAAAGGCAATGGCAATTTTAGTATTCAAAAACTGCCTGCGCTTGCGCAAATGAGTTGCATTAATTCGGTTTATTGCACGGATATTAACAACGACGGGTATATTGACTTGTTGACGGGCGGCAACCAATTTGGTTTTTTGCCCCAGTTTCAAAGGCAGGATTGCAGCCCCGGCGACGTGTTGGTTAACAATGGCAAGGGGGCATTTGTACGGAAAGACCCTTATGAAACCGGCATACAGTTGCATGGTGAAGTACGCGACATACAAAAAATTGTGGTAAACAAGAAAGATGCGTTTTTGATTTTGCAGAACAACGATTACCCAGTTTTATTTACATTAAAAAAATAATGGTATTGGCCATGCGGTTAATTGCAAATAAATATTGTTGGTTGGTGTTAAGTGTTGCAGCCTTTATGTGTGCTTGCCGGGGCAAGCATACGGAAGGGAACGCATTGTTTAAATCAATGGAAAACACTGGCATTGTGTTTAACAACACAGTGGAGGATAATGATTCAATCAATATTATCAACTACCGCAATTTTTACAATGGCGGCGGGGTTGCCATTGGTGATGTAAACAATGATGGTTTACCCGATGTTTTTTTTACGGCCAACCAAGGCAGCAACAAGCTGTTTTTAAACAAGGGTAATTTTTCATTCGAAGATATTTCTGTAAAAGCAGGTTTTACCGATAAGCAACAATTTAGCACAGGTGTTGTACTGGCTGATGTAAACGGAGACGGCTGGTTGGATATATTTGTAAGTAACGCAGGCAACTTAAACCACCCCGAGCTGCGTAAGAACCAACTGTTCATCAACAACCATAACCTAACTTTTACGGAGAGCGCGGCCCAGTTTGGCCTTACTGACGATGGGGGCTATACCACACAGGTTAGTTTTTTTGATTACGACATGGATGGCGATTTGGACTGCTTTATGATTAACAACAGCCCCATTGCCGTAAACAGCCTTAACTATCCCCACCTGCGTGGCCTTGCTGCCGAAAAATGGCAAGTGCCCGATAATATGAAGGGCGGTGGTGACCATCTTTTTAGAAATGACAATGGGCATTTTACGGAGGTTACCCAGCAGGCGGGCATACACGGCACGCTAATGAGCTTTGGCTTGGGTGTTACTGTGGCCGACATTAATGGCGACCATTACCCGGATGTGTATGTTTCCAATGATTTTTTTGAACGCGACTACTTATACATCAACCAAAAGAACGGCACTTTTAAAGACGAATTGGACAGCTTTGTGCAGCATACGGGGTATGCATCCATGGGGGCAGATATAGGCGATATTAACAACGATGGGTACCCCGATATTTTTACCACCGACATGCTGCCTGCGGATGATTATAGGTTGAAGACTACTTTGAGTTTTGATGATATTGACCAATACCGGTTGAAGGAGCGCAACGATTTTCACCACCAGTTTTTGCAAAACACCCTGCAGTTAAACTCTGGCAAGGGCCGCTTTTGCGATATAGCCAATTACAGTGGCGTAAATGCTTCGGAATGGAGCTGGGGTGCTTTGATGTTTGACGCGGATAACGACGGATACAACGATTTATATATCTGCAATGGTATTTACCGGGACCTTACCAACCAGGACTTTTTAGACTTTGATGCGAACGAGATAAAGGAAAAAATGATCAGTACAGGGCAAAAAAACTTGGATGAGCTCGTTGGTAAAATACCTTCCATAGCCGTGCCCAACAAAATGTTTAGGAACACGGGGCACCTTACATTTGATGATGTGGGTATGGACTGGGGTTTTACGCAAAACTCGTTCTCCAATGGCGCTGCCTACGGAGACCTAGACAACGATGGCGATTTGGATATTGTGGTTAACAATGTAAACGAGCCGGCATTGGTTTTTAAAAACTTGAGCAGGGAGAAAAATAAAAACAACTTTTTGGCTGTGCAGTTAAAAGGCAAAGGTGCCAACACTTTTGCAGTTGGTAGTAAAATAGTAGTGTATAGCCAAGGCCAGCAGCTAAGTAGGGAAGTGGTACCCAGCCGTGGGTTTCAGTCCAGTGTTGATTATAAACAGGTATTTGGCTTGGGTAAAAACGCTTCGGTAGATTCAATGGTTATTTACTGGCCCAATTTAACCTACACAATCATTGTAAAGCCAGCTATAAATAGAACCCTGTTATGCAGTGAGCCTGCTGATGCGAAAAAGATATTGCTACCATCTTTTATTGAAGCTACGCCTCTTTTTCAGCTGGCAACCACAAGCTTTGACAAGCACCAGCAGAACGATTATACAGACTTTTATAATGAGCGCGATGTGCCGCAAATGCTTTCTCACCAAGGGCCAACCGCAGCAGTGGCGGATGTTAATGGAGACGGTTTGCAGGATGTGTATATAGCGGGTACGGCTTTGCACAGTGGCCAGTTGTACCTGCAGACTAGTACCAGTGGTTTTGCAAAAAAAGAAATACCCGAGATGGCTCAGTTTGCTGGCTTTGAAGATGCTTCGGTGCTTTTTTTTGACGCGGACGGGGATGGGGATATGGATTTGTTTATCGGCGCGGGGGGCAACAGCGCGCTGCCCGGTTCCAGGGAGTTGCAGCATCGGCTATTTATGAATGATGGTAAAGGCAACTTTAAAATTTCGTATAATTCATTCCCTGCTAACCTAGACAATGTTGGCACTGCGTTAGCCTACGATTTTGATGGCGATGGCGATTTGGATTTGTTTGTGGGCGGCCGTTCTGTGTCTGCCAACTACGGCGTTACCCCGCAAAGCCACGTGTATATTAACAATGGCAAAGGTATATTTACCCAAATGGCCCCAACCCAGTTGGCAGGTATTGACACTGTTGGCCTAGTTACCGGTGCTGTAATGGCCGATGTAATGGGCAGCGGCAACAAGCAGTTGGTTATTGTGGGGGAATGGATGTGCCCAAGGGTGTTTGGATTTGAAAAGAATAGGTTTGTTGAAAAACACACAGCACTGGAAAAATATTACGGCTGGTGGCAAACAGTTGCAGTGGCAGATGTTAACCTTGATGGCAAGGCGGACCTGGTGTTGGGCAATTTTGGCGAAAATTTCTCCCTGCGCACAGATGCAAGCCATCCGCTAAAGCTTTGGTATAGCGACTTTGACGATAACGGCAGGATTGATAAAATACTCACCAAAACGGTAGACGGCACTGATAAACCAGTGTTTATGAAACGCGAGGTAGAAGCGGAACTGCCGGGTTTGAAAAAACAAAATTTGCGGCATGCCGAATATGCCAAAAAAACAATGCAGGATTTGTTTACCAATGCACAGTTGAGCAAAGCAGGGGTAAAACACATTAATTATGCGTCGTCGGTAGTGGCGTTGAACGGTGGCAGCGGGCAGTTTGAATTAAGGCCCCTGCCTGTTATGGTGCAAATGTCGTCAATTAAGGCGGTGGTTGGCGCCGATGTTAACGATGATGGCTATGTGGATTTAATTGTTGGCGGCAATGAGTTTAATTTTCAGCCACAACTAGGCCGGTTAGATGCTTGCCAGGGAGATGTTTTAATAAACGATGGTAAAGGCAATTTTACACTGTTAGATGATGGCCAGGCAGGCTTAAAATTAAATGGCATGGTAAGGGGCATTGCCGCCTTGCCTTTAAAAGAAGGCAATGCTTTTTTGTTTCTTCAAAACGATGCGTTTCCGGCATTGTACCATCTTCTTAAACGTGGTTCATCCCAAAAAACAAAATAACAAGGCATGCGGTTTTTGCGTAAAAATATAGCGGAGTTTGCTGGCTTATGTGGCTTGGTGTTGTTGCTGTGGTCTTGTGGCAAGCCAAAGCCGCCTGTGCCAGTGTTGTTTAAAACCTTGGGTGACGAGCAAACAGGGTTACACTTTACCAACAGGCTTACACCAACCGCGCAGTTTAACATATTCCAGTACATGTATTTCTACAATGGTGCGGGTATTGGTGCAGGTGATTTTAATAACGACGGAAAAATTGACCTGTTTTTTTCGGCCAACCAAGGCGAAAACAAAATATTTCTCAACCTGGGAAAGCTAAGCTTTAAGGATGTTACGTTGCAGGCGCAAATACCACAAGACAGCGGTTGGAACACAGGAGTGTCGGTGGTTGACATTAACAACGACGGCCTGCTGGATATTTATATTTGCAAAGTAGGCAACTACGAGGTACTGCATGGTAAGAATGAACTGCTGGTATGCAAAGGCATAAAAAACGGTGTTCCTTTTTATGCAGACGAAGCAGCCCAATACGGCCTTGATTTTTCAGGGTTCAGCACGCAGGCTGTTTTTTTTGATTATGACATGGATGGCGACCTGGATATGTTTTTGCTAAACCACTCAGTACACCAAAACGGCACATTCGCGCCCCGGGCGCAGTTTTTGGGCACCTACCATCCGCTGTCTGGCGACAGGATGTTCCGCAACGAGGGCAATAACCATTTTACCGATGTTACCAAGGAAAGCAAAATAAACAGCTCGGCCATAAGTTACGGGCTTGGCGTTGCCGTTGCCGATATTGATTTAGACGGGTGGCCAGACTTGTATGTGGGCAACGATTTTCACGAGAACGATTATTTGTACATCAACAAGCACAATGGAACATTCTCGGAGGAGAATAACCAACGATTGATGCATACCAGCCAGTTTTCAATGGGGGTTGACGTTGCCGATGTAAACAACGACGGCTATCCTGAAATTATTTCGATGGATATGCTGCCATCCGACCCATACATTTTAAAACGGTCGTTGGGGGAGGATGAATACGATATTTTTACCCATAAAATTGATGTGGGGTATAATTACCAATACACCCGCAATAACCTGCAATACAATAGGCGAAACGGTATGTTTACCGAGGTGGGGCTGTACTCAGGAGTGTATGCCTCAGACTGGAGCTGGGCGCCATTATGGATGGATTTTGACAACGATGGGTTGAAAGACCTGTTTATTTCAAACGGCATACCCAAGCGGATGAATGATATGGACTACGTTAATTTTATTTCGAACGAAGAGATTCAACAAAAACTTCGGGATGGTAAAATTGACGAAAGGGATACGGCACTGATTAACAAATTTCCTGAGATAAAAATCCCCAATAAGTTTTTCCTGAATAAGGGGGATATGTTGTTTATGGACGATGCGGCTGCTATTGGTGATGATAAAGCCACCTACTCAAACGGAGCCATTTATGCCGACCTAGACAACGACGGTGATTTGGATGTAGTGGTGAGCAACATTGATGCGCCAGCCCTGTTGTACGAAAACAAAAGTAATAGCACAGCAAAAAGGCCCTCCGTTGAAATAGTGCTGCACGGTACCGCTAACAATATTAACGCGATAGGCGCCAAGGTTGTGCTGTTCGCTAACAATTGCATACGCACCTACGAGAAAAACCCCGCCAAAGGGTTTCAATCCAGCATGGAAACACCAATCCATGTGGGGCTGGCAAACACAAAAATTGATTCGGCTTTTCTTATTTGGCCTGATAACAGTTGCCAAAAAATTGAGTTGGATAGCCAGCACCACCATGTTTCATTTACTTGGCAAAAAGGCTTGCCCATATTCGACTATAAAAAAATTACCCGGCACCGTGTATCAGCCACTAAGCCGATGGAGGATTTTACCAGCCAAACAAAATTAGGATACCTGCATAAAGAAAACCATTTTGTTGAGTTTGACCGTGAGCAGTTGATACCCCATATGGTATCAACAGAAGGGCCTGCGCTCGCGGTGGGCGACATTAACCATGATGGGCTGCAAGATGTTTTTGTGGGGGCTTCCAAAACGTTCCACAATGCCGTTTTCCTGCAACAGGCAAACGGTACTTTTATAAAGAAAGAGCAGCCAGCCATGGCCATAGACAGTATGTTTGAAGACGTAGATGCCTGCTTAGTGGATGTTAACAACGACGGCAACGCCGACTTGGTTGTGGCAAGTGGTGGCAACGAATATTATGGCCAAGATGAGCATTTGTTGCCAAGGGTTTATTTAAATGATGGCAAAGGTGTTTTTACAAAGCTGGCAGGGGCGTTTGCAAATATGTACAACACCACATCGTGCATAGTGCCCTTTGATTTTAATGGCGACGGTTTTGTTGATTTATTTGTGGGCGGCCGTGCGGTGCCTTGGGCATATGGGCAAACACCAACATCGTATTTATTGGTGAATGATGGGCACGGCAAATTTGTAGATGTAACTAAAAATGTTTCATCCGGCCTTTCGGATGTGGGCATGGTAACACAAGCGTTATGGTTTGATATTGACAAAGATGGCCAAAAAGATTTGCTGGTATGCTGCGAGTGGGGTGGCATTTATGCGTTTATAAATAGCAAAGGGCATTTTACCCGTAAAGTGCTTACCGATAAAAAAGGTTGGTGGAATTTTGTGCTGCCCGTTGATGTAAACAACGATGGCAACATTGATTTGGTAGCCGGTAACCTGGGGCTAAACAGCCGCTTACAGGCCAGCGACAAAGAGCCCGTGCGTTTGTATTACAACGATTTTGATGACAATGGCAAAGCCGAGCAAGTGTTAACCTATTATTTGCAGGGCAAAGAAATACCGTTTGCCAATAAAGATGAGTTGCAACGGCAGATGCCTATTGTGAAGAAAAGATTTTTATACGCTGATGATTTTGCCAAAGCAACCTTGGAAGAAATATTTACCAGCCAAAAATTAAATGGTGCCCAAATATTAACGGCAAATTATTTTTCTAATGCGGTGCTGGTAAACCATGGTAACCTTAATTTTTCCACGGAGGCATTGCCTTGGGAAGCGCAGTTGGCCCCATACCGCGATGCCGTGGTTGTAAACGCAAACAACGACAGCCTGCCCGATATTTTAATGATGGGTAATTATTACGACAACAACATACAAATGGGCCGTTACGATGGCGATTTTGGAACTGTGTTGGTAAATAAAGGCCAAAGTAAATTTGCTTGTGAAAACATAAACGGTTTAACCATTAAAGGCCAAGTAAGGCACATTAAGCCAGTTGAAATAAACCATCGGCCTGCATTTATACTTGCACGCAATAATGACTCTATAAAAATTATCAGGTATTCGCCGCTTAAATAGTTTACATAATTGGGTAGTAAAGCTTCGTAACCCACTTGGCGGTATCGGTTTCTTGCTGCCTGTCTGTTACCATCAATTCGTAAGGTTTGGCAGGGCTTGCCCTTTTTGTATCCAAATAATATTCGGTTAATTTTTGTAACCCCTGTTGTATATTGTAGTAGCCTCCGTTAACTGTACTGGTAAACATGCTGCCCCCGTATGGCATTCTTTTAATAATAAAATCAGGTGTTTGGGTTATTCTTCCGCTAACGGGCAGGCCTACCATTACTTTGTAGCTTTTTTCGCCCAGTTGCACCACGTTCAGCATAGGGGCGTTTGTGGCTGATGCATGCTGGCTTGCAACATACGCTTTAAGTTTATCCACTTCTTTGTAGATATCTGCCAATGACGGGTAAGCGGTTGTAGTTATTTGGGATGCAATCAACACTGAATCTTTTAGCTTTACTTCTTTAACGTTTATGCCGTACACATTCTCTGGCTTGTCGAGATAGGCTTTCAGTTTATCCAACAAAGCGCCCATATTTTCCTTCAGTTTTTTAGCCTTGTTGTATTGCGTAATTCTTTGCAATGGGTTAAGTGATGCATCTAATTCAGTACTCCATTGCAGGGCTGATGAGTCAAGGTAAATATTCAGGCAAACCAATGCACTGTTTAATTTGTCTGTGGTGGGTTGTATCGTAATATCCGCCAAATTAGAAAGAGTACTTTTTATGTGATAAACATAGCCGTTATAGTTATAATTGGTATCTTCTTTAACAGTAACGCTGCGCCACCAATTATTAAACATTGCACTGTCGTTTATAAATTTGATGGCCGTGTTTTGGTATGCATTTATATACCTTACATTTGACACGATGATTTTTGACGGGATGAATACATACACACTAATAACCAAAAGCACTAAAGCCACCAAGGCCAAGGCAAGCAGTTTTTTCATACAAACAGTTTAAATTGGGCGCAAAATAACTATTATCCCTGCAAAAAATTATTTAAAATAACGCACCGGCCTATAGGCTTAAGCGGAACGATTTTCTTAACGATAATTGTGATTCATATGAAAAATAAATCAGCTTTACTCTGTTGCCTGTTCGCCTGCTTCGCAGCCATTGTTAAAGGCCAAACGAATGACACCTGGAAATTGGCAGCAACAAAAATTGACCCCTCCAATTATTACGGTATTACAGTGGCCAACGGCATGGTGGGCATTGTGTCTTCAAGTGAGCCGTTTGAAGTAAAGGACGTAGTGTTGAACGGTGCCTTTGATTTATATGGCCGTGGCCGTGTGAGCAACATACTAAAAACGTTTAACTTTTTAAACATGTACCTAGAAGTGGACGGTGCGCGTATAGAAAGTTTTAAGCAGGTGCAAAATTACGCGCAGGTATTGGATATGCGGCACGCGAACCTTACCACCAGCTTTGACTATGCTGACAAAGCTTCGGTTAGTTATACTTACTACGCCCTGCGCCACCTGCCCTACACTGCTTTGGTTGATGTAACCATCACCGCTAAAAAAGACATTGACATAACGCCGGCCAGTGTGATGGAAGCACCCGACATGCTGAAAGACGTGCAGAATTATTATAACGAAATTGACAGGCCGCATGTGCGCATATCCTTACTAACGTCAACAGCCAAAAGCCCTACAGGCAAGCTGTTAATGGCTGCATCAAATAGTTTTTTGTTTGACGAACCGCATGGAAGCGAGCCATCTGTAATACACGAAATGTGGGATAACAGCATGCACCTGCTTAAATTTAAAAAACACCTTACCGCTGGCCAAACCTATCATTTTGCCGTGGCTGGGTCTGCAATAACATCTGCACACGACGACGACCCCCTTAATGAGGCCGAACGTCTCACCATATTTGCGGCCTTGGAAGGCAGGGCAAGGCTGGTACAGTTTCATAACAATGCATGGGATTCACTTTGGAAGAGTGACATCATTATCGACGGTGATGATGAAAGCCAACGCGATGTGCACAACATGCTATACCATTTATACTCGTTTGTTAGGGAAGGTACGGCCTATAGCCTTTCGCCCATGGGTTTAAGTGGGCTGGGCTACAACGGCCATGCTTTTTGGGATACCGAATTGTGGATGTACCCCGGCCTGTTGGTGTTGCACCCGGGCATAGCGCAGTCATTGCTGGAATACCGCTTTCAACGCATAGAGGCTGCCAAGCACAATGCGTTCGCCCATGGGTATAAGGGGGCAATGTTCCCTTGGGAAAGTGCCGCCAGCGGCAACGAAGAAACGCCAGTGTGGGCTTTGAGCGGCCCTTTTGAACACCATATTACGGCCGATATTGCCATTGCCGCTTGGAATTATTATTGCGTTACACAAGATAAGAACTGGCTGCGCGAAAGAGGGTGGCCATTGCTAAAAGAAACTGCCGATTTTTGGGCCAGCCGGGTGGAGCGGAATGGCAACGGCCATTTTGATATTAAAAACGTGGTGGCCGCGGATGAGTGGGCCGAAAATATTGACAACAACGCCTTTACCAATGCCGCTGCCAAAGCCAACCTACAGTTTGCAGCACAGGCGGCAAGCATATTGGGGTTGGCTGCCAACCCAGACTGGGCTAACGTGGCGGCCAACATACCCATACTAAAGTTTGACGACGGTGTAACGAAAGAGCATGCCAGTTACAACGGCGAGAAAATTAAGCAGGCCGACGTTAACCTGCTGGCTTACCCCCTGCACGAAGTAACCGACCCCGCCGCCATAAAAAAAGATTTAGCCTACTATGAACCCCGCGTAGGCGAAGGCCCCGCAATGACGCACGCAATATTTGCCATTTTGTATGCCCGGCTGGGTATGCCCGATAAGGCATACAAGTCGTTCCATGAGGGGTATACGCCCAACATGCGCGCACCATTTGGGGTGTTGGCGGAAACGGCCACTGGTAGCAACCCCTATTTTTCAACGGGGGCCGGTGGTATGGTACAAGCGATGCTAAACGGTTTTGGGGGTCTGGAAATTACGCCCGCCGGCATTACCCAGCTTAAGGTAAAGCTACCATCCAATTGGAAGCGCTTAACTATTACTGGGGTAGGTGTAGAAGGAAAAACCTATACGGTTAAGTAGTTTCGTTGGCATTTACGAATGGTATTTGCCTTTATGCCTAATGACTTCATTACGTTTTCATAGTTCCTGTAACAAATACATGCAACGCAAATATTGGTTTGTTGGTTGCATGTATTTGTTTCGTAAATGCATACTTAGTTAAAAAAAATACAATTTGTTAAAAAAAAATCCTAACGTTGTGTTGTAAAAGTGAAAAAATTAGCTGCCATATCGCTCCTAGTGCTATTCCTGTTTAATTTAACAGGATATAAGCTGCTTACCGAATACCTTGAAAATAAGGCAGATAGGCAGATGCAAGCTAAATTGGATGCCAGCGACTATGACGAAGACGATTTGGTGACCATTAAGGTTGCCAGCAATCTGCCTCCATACACTTACAATTCCGGCGACTTTCAAAACATAAACGGTACCATTAATGTAAACGGCATAAACTACAATTATGTTAAGCTGCGTTATTACAATGATACCATGGAATTGAAATGTATTGCCAACCATGAGAAAACAGGCATCATGAATGCCAGGGACGAGTTCTCTAAACTAGCCAACGATTTTACAAACCTTACGAGTAAAAAGGTACCCGGTGTTCCCGCTTCAAAAGGGCATAGCGCTATTAACAGCATAGGAGATTACGACGATTTTTGTACTGTTTACGTTTATCAAAAATACGTTTCCCAAGCATTTCAGGCTATTCCTCGCCATATACACACCATTAAGCAGCGTGCCATTCTTGCACCCGCACAACCTCCAGAGTGTTAGTTTTTCACAATCCGCAGATTTGTTTCTTTTAATTTTTTGTGTTTCAGCTGCCTAAATGTGCGGCAAAAAAAATGTATTAAATCCAGCGTTGTATTTGTTTTACAAGTTGTAACCTGCTAAGGCCATGCTACCCCTGCCAATGCTTAGTTGTGTTTGGTTGCAGGCCATTAGCGTTGTTGTAAAACAAAATACCACAGTTGTAAAAGTGTTTTATATGAAAAAGTTTTTAGCAGTGCTTATTACTGTAAGTGTTATTCTCGTGTCATGCAGCCCCAAGCAGGCAGACTATACGGCTATTTTTGATAACCCGGATACGTATTGTAAAACTGTTTATGAATTAAACAGTGTTGTAATGGGCAATAATTTTTCGCCCATGGTGGCATCCCGTAACTACATGTACGCCAACGTTGCAGCATATGAAGTTATAGCAGGTGGTTACCCCAATGCGTATTCGTCATTAGCAGGCCAGGCTAGGGGTTTGGATGCTGTGCCTAAGCCCCCGGCTGGCGCAAAAATCGATTATGGCTTTGCCTCGTTACTAGCCTTTTGGAAACTGGGGGTGGCTGTTACTTTCTCTGACAATGAAACCAAAAACTATGTTGACAGCCTGAAGCAGTTAGCAAAAGAGCATGGCATGCCCGAGGATGTGTACAATGGCTCAGTGGCTTATGCCGACACAGTAAGCGGTGCCGTTATGGCTTGGAGTAAAAAAGACCATTACAAGGAAACTAGGGGTAAGCCCGAGTTTACCGTTTACCCAGATTCGCCTGCCCGTTGGGTGCCAACGCCGCCCGCTTACTCACCTGCCGCCGAACCGCACTGGAACGAAATACGCCAAGTGGCTGTTGATAGCGTAAACGAGTTTTTGCCGCCGCCACCCTTTAAGTTTGATGTATCAAATAAAACTAGCGACTACTATAAGGAAGTTAAGCTGATACAGCAAACAGGCGACAGCCTTACCAAGGAACAGGCATTTATTGCCGATTTTTGGGACGATAACCCTTTTAAGCTAAATGTTTCGGGGCATTTGATGTTCGGCACAAAAAAATTCTCACCCCCGGGCCATTGGATGAGTATTGTAGGTATTGCCGCTATAAAGGCTAAGGCAGATTATAATACTACCGTATATGCCTACGCCAAAACAAGTATAGCACTGTTTGATGCTTTTATACAATGCTGGAATATAAAATACATGTACAACACGGTTAGGCCAGAAACAGTGGTAAGTAAATATTTTGACCCCAACTGGAGGCCGCATTTGCAAACGCCCCCTTTTCCTGAGTATACTTGTGGCCACTGCTACACTTCGGCCTCCGCAGCCGAGGCACTTACCAGTGTATTTGGGGATAACATGGCCTATACCGACACCACTGAAACCGAATTTGGTATCCCCGAAAGGGCGTTCAAATCATTTAGGGATGCGGCGGATGAAGTTAAGATGAGCCGCTTTTTTGGCGGTATACACTACCGTTATTCTGTGATGGTAAGCCACGACATGGGCCAAAAAATTGGCGGCCTTGTAGTGGAAAAACTTAAAATGAAAAAATAACAAAATTGTTGCTACGGCTGGTTTTTTGTCCACAAATTTTGCGGACTAGTAAAGCCGCGTGCCTAAGGCAAACCAAAACAAACTATCATGAAAAAAATTATCTGTATAACAACCGTCATTATCGCATTTGTTTCTTTCAACAATAACACACAGGCCCAGGGGTGCGTGGCATTGCGCGGCAGCGGTTCTGCCTATATGTCGGCCCATCCTGATGAAGAGAGCGCACAAGGCTGGGTTTTTACATCAAGCCTTCGTTATTTCAAATCGTATAAGCACTATTCTGGCACTATCGAAAACATTGCCCGTTTAACCGACGGCACCAATGTTATCAACCACCAAACCACTATCGATCTTTCATTGGTGCGTATTTTTAATAACCGTTGGTCAATGCTCATAGACGCGCCAATTGAAGCCAACAGCCGCTCATCTTTGTATGAGCATGGTTTGGTTAATGGCGCATACGTAAAAAAAGAACGGCACACAATGCACACTTTTGGTTTGGGTGATGCCCGCTTGGCAGTTTACCGCTGGATGTTTAACCCTGCTACCCACAAAAAATACAATGTACAGCTGGGCCTGGGTATAAAACTTGCCACCGGCGATTACAATGCCCAAGACTACTGGTACAATGTTGGCCCTGGCGGCAGCAAAGTGTTGAGGCCGGTTGACCAAAGTATTCAATTGGGTGATGGTGGCACCGGCTTTACCGTTGAGGCCAATACGTTTTATAATTTGTCAAAACACTTTAACGCATATGGCAACTTTTATTATTTAAGCAACCCTAGGGAGCAAAATGGTACACGCACCTTCCGTGAAACCCTTGCACCTTCATTGGCCAACGAGGCCATTTGCAGCGTGCCAGACCAATACATGGCAAGGGTGGGCTTTACCTACACCGCAAAATCTGGCTTCAGTGCATCATTGGGCGGCCGTGTTGAAGGCATACCTGTAAATGACCTTATCGGCGGCAGCGGCGATTTCCGCAGGCCTGGTTTTGTAGTTTCCGCAGAACCTGCTGTTAATTACAGCCTGCATAAAATAAACATCTTTGCCTCTATGCCCTTTGCATTGGTACGTAACAGGCTGCAAAGTGTAACCGACCAGGAAAACTCAGTAAAGTTCAACAAGTTTGTAAGAGGCGACGCGGCTTTTGCTGATTATGTTGTAAACCTTGGTATTGCAGTAAAATTTTAAGGTACGGTGCGAGCCAGCCATATGCCTTGCTTTTTACTGTATTGAAAAGCGTATAGGCCCATGGCTGGTATTGCAAAAAAATTTACCAGCATGCTTAGATTAACCACCGCACAAAAAATGCACCATGTTTTGCGCATTGCAACAGCGATGTGTTTTATTGGCCACGGTGCATTTGGTATAATTACAAAACCTATTTGGTGTAATTATTTTGCCGTTTTTGGCATTGGCCACGATATGGCCTACCGCCTAATGCCCGTTGTGGGCACCATTGATATTTTATTGGGTATCGTTATTATTTTCTACCCATTACGGGCTATAGCAGGCTGGCTGGTAATATGGGGCATTATAACGGCATCGTTAAGGCCACTTTCTGGCGAACCGTTCGCGGAAATGGTTGAGCGGGCAGGCAATTTTGGCGCACCACTGGCATTGCTATTATTATCTGGCCATATGCCTAAGCGTATTGCCGGCTGGTTTAGGCCCATTAACCCAAACGTTTCCATTAACCCACAAGTAATGCAACAGGTAACGCTTTGCCTACAGGTAGTTGTTTTTCTGTTGCTATTAGGCCACGGTTGGCTTAACCTGCTGGAGAAGAAGGCTTTGCTAAGCCAATACTCAGGGCTGGGGTTTAGCCAACCTGCAACCGTTGCCCGTGTTGCAGGCTTGTTCGAAATATTTGCGGCCTGCACGGTTTTGTTGCTGCCGGCCCGCCCCGTGCTAATGTTTTTTTTTATTTGGAAGGCGGGGACCGAACTTTTTTACCCCCATTGGGAATTATTTGAGTGGGTGGAACGTGGGGGCAGTTACGGCACCATTCTGGCACTTTGGTTTTTAGTAAAGGGTGATGCTGAGGCAGCACCCAAACAAGGCTTGCTACAAGCACATTAATTTAACCCCAAACCCTTTACATTTTTACAAACCAACACTTACTTAGTTATGAACAAAAATATTATAAACCGCTTTGCAATTGCATGCGCCTTGGTACTAACGCTAATTGTTGCCCAGCTGCATGCACAAACGGATGAAGATGCCATTATGATGGCCAAAAAGCAATTTTGCATCGGCGGCATGTACAGCCGCGGAAGCTGGAAAAACTATTGGGAAGGCACGTTGAAAAGAAATAATTTAAACTTAGGCACCGTATCCAACCAGATGTTTGGTTTTATGGGTACCTATGGTGTAACAGAAAAATTAAACCTGCTGTTTAATTTGCCATATGCAACAACTAACGCCAGTGCGGGTACGTTGCACGGGCAGCAGGGCTTGCAGGATTTGTCGCTTTGGGTAAAATGGCTGCCGTTGGAGAAAGACTTAGGCAACGGCACATTTTCTGCGTATATCATTGGCGGGGTTTCATTACCCACCACCAATTATATTGCCGACTATTTGCCATTGTCAATCGGCCTGCACAGCACCAACCTGTCTGGGCGGTTGTTGCTTGATTACCAGTTGGGCAACTTTTTCACCACTGTTTCTGGTACCTATGTTTACCGCAATAATATAACCATCGACCGTAGCGCCTACTACACAACCGAGCAGATAAATTCAAACAAGGTAAACATGCCCGATGTTGCCACTGAGCAGCTGCGTATTGGGTACAGAAGCAGCCATTTGATTGCCGAAGCAATTGCCACCAATATGAACACATTGGGCGGTTTTGACATACGCCGTAACGATATGCCGTTCCCCAGCAACAAAATGAATGCAACTAGCGTGGGTGTAAACGTAAAATACACCCTTAAAAAAGTGGAAGGCCTTTCGCTGATTGGCGGAGGCGGTTATACTGTTGCCGGTAGAAACGTTGGCCAGTCAACAATGTTCAATGCAGGGGTATTCTACATCCTTGATTTTAACGGCAGCGGAAAAAAATCAAGCAACGCAGCTAATAAATAACTGACAACGGACGTATTGTCTCCGAAAAAAAATAGTCGCAAAAAGAATAAGATTACTGAATAAAAAATATTGAAAGATGAAAAACATATTTCTCTCCTTAGCACTGTTGGTGCTTACCGCATCTGTTATACTGGTGGCCTGCTCAAAAAAAGTGGAGGGTGTTACCGATAACACGGCGGCACTAAACCCTACAAACATCGACCTAGCCGCAGGTAATTGGAAAACGGTGCTGTTAACGCGGCCCGACACGTTTTTGGTTGCCGCCCCAGCCGCAACAAACTCCCCGGCCTACGTGGCCGAGCTGAACGAAATTAAGGGCGCGCAACAAAGCCTTACCGACGGCCAGCGTGCCGCAATAAAATATTGGAGTGCCGGCTCTGTGCTTAGGTGGAACGAAATTTTAAGGGGTCTTGTGGCAAAACACAATCTCCCCCCTTACCAAAACGAGGATGGCAGCTACCCCATACCCAGTTCGGCCAACCCGTTCAATTACCCACAATTCCCTTTTTCCAACCCGCCTTATGCAGCAAGGGCTTATGCGTATATCAGCGCGGCCCAGTACGATGCCTTGGTGGCAGCCTGGCATTACAAAGCCCAGTACAACCGTCCTGCACCCTATAAAGTTGATTCTTCGGTAAATGCATTGGTACCCAAAACAGCATTGCCCTCTTACCCATCCGAGGATGCTGTGCTGGCAGGCACCATGGTAGCCATGATGAGCATGCTGTTTCCCACAGAAATTGCCTACATACAGCAAAAGGTAACAGAAGAAGAGTACAGCCGTATTTGGAGCGGCGCTAATGTGCGTAGCGATATAGTTGCCGGCGAGGCATTGGGCAGGCAGGTGGCGAGCGTGTTTATAGCACGTGGCAAAGTGGATAATGTGGGCAAGGCAGTTGGCACGCCCGCGCAATGGAAACAATTTGTTACAGACGCCTTAGCCAATGGTAAAACACCTTGGTATAGTTTGGAAGCACCGGCCCGTAACCCTATGTTGCCATTTTTTGGCAACGTAAAGCCATTTTTGTTTGATTCCGCCACGGTGGTGGCTTTAAGGCCTGGCCCGCCCCCGGCAGAAAATAGTGATGAAATGAAACAGGAAACTGCGCAGGCGAAAAATTACATAACCAATGCCCCCCGCGAAAACATGCGGATTGTGCAATTTTGGGCAGACGGTGTGGGTACCTATACCCCGCCGGGGCATTGGAACGCCATAGCCGCCAGCGATTTTATAACGCAAAACTACAGCGAGGTAAGGTGGGCGCGTAACATGGCATTATTAAACATGGCCTTGATGGATGCCGCCATTGTTTGCTGGAATACCAAATATTATTATTTCACCCCCAGGCCTACCCAAGTAGACCCCAACATAAAAACGTTGACAGGTATACCTAATTTTCCGTCGTATATTTCAGGGCATGCATCATTTAGCGGGGCTGCGGCAACTATTTTGGGGCACATATTGCCCGCCAATGCTGCGGAATACACGGCCATGGCCCAACAGGCGTCTGATTCAAGGCTGCTTTCGGGCATACACTTTTTAATTGATTGCAGCACTGGCTTGCAAGTTGGCCAAAGTGTTGGCAGTTATGCGGTAAAGCGCGCGCAGGCAGACGGCGCAGAATAACTATTTTATGCTATTTTTTATCATAACTAGCGAGTAAAACGCTGCAATTCTTTGCAGTGTTTAATAATTTTCTTTATTTTACAAAAATTGACAATAATTTTTTAGTATAGCGTTTTCTTAAGTTTTGATTTTAACAAGCACAAAACGCCGTGATTCTTCACGGTGTTTTTGTTTTTATATGGTTTTCTCTCAATTTGCCTGTATATTCATCCTATCAATAAACGATTGCTTGTTATGCAAAACTGGAAAATTAAACTATCGCTATTTTTAAACTATTTTGTATTTGGTATTTTGTTAAACAGTGTGGGAACGGTGATTTTGCTCGTGCAAAAAAGTTTCCCCGACATTACAAAATCGCAGGTGGCCGTGCTTGAGCCATTCAAAGACTTTAGTATTGCCATCGTTTCATTTTTGGTAACATCATTCATCACCAAAATTGGTTACAAAAAGGCGATGCTTATCGCGCTTGCTTTTGTGGTACTGGTTTGCTTTAGCGTGCCATTCAGTAACAGCTTTTTAGTAATAGAGTTACTATTTGCCGCAGTTGGTTCAAGCTTTGCATTAATAAAAATGTCGGTATATGGTTCTATCGGTCTAGTTACAAACGATGAGAAAGAGCATATTACATTTATGAATTTCATCGAGTCTGTTTTTGGCTTGGGTATTGTGCTTTCTTACTTTCTTTTCCCGTTGTTTATCGATAAAAACAACCCCGGTTCCGCAAGCTGGCGCAATGTGTATTTTTTGCTGGGTGGTATTTCGCTGGTGGCATTCCTTTTATTGCTTACCTCGCCCCTTAATGAGTCTGCTGCTAAGTTTCCCAAACAGGCAAATTTTTCCGACGACCTCCGTAAAACATATCAATTGGTGGCAACCCCGGCGGTAGTGGTTTTTATTATTTGCGCTTTTTTGTATGTATTGCTGGAGCAAAGTATAATGAGTTGGCTGCCAACATTCAACAACAATGTGTTAAAGCTAAACGAGGTGCTTAGCATACGCATGGCTAGTATTTTGGCGGGTTCAATGGCTGTTGGGCGCTTTTTGGCAGGTGTTGGTTTTAAAAAGCTAAACTGGGCGCTGCTGCTGTCAATTTGCTTAATTGCTGCGGCCGGTATCGTGTTGGTTTGTATGCCGGTAATACATCAATTTATTGCTACGTATAAAGGAAACGGGATAACAGTGTTAGCGGATGTGCCGCTGATTGCATTCGCCTTCCCGCTAATCGGCTTGGTTATTGCGCCAATTTACCCGGCGCTAAATTCGGTTATCTTAAGTTCGCTGCCAAAGCCAGCGCATGGCTTAATGGCAGGCCTCATCATTGTATTTTCGGCCGTGGGTGGTACAACTGGTTCGCTTATAACCGGTAATATTTTTCAATATTACGGCGGACAAAATGCCATGTATTTTTCGCTAGTGCCAATCGCGTTGCTTTTCATCGGGTTAATTGTTTTTAGCCGCTTACAAAAAAAGGCATTGGCAAAGGCAGTTAATTCAGCAACCTCCTCATAAAATTTAATTTGTACAATACATTTGCGCCAGAAACGTACTATTTCACCCCTCCGGTGCAGCAAACAGCCTGTCCGTGTAACATACCCTTGTAAACTTTTCAAAAATCCACTACCATGCAAATGGAAGCAGTACACCAACTTGAGGGCCTTTTTTCGGCTGTACAGTTGCAACAGGTTTTTCCTGATGGCAAAACATTCCCCGATTGCTTGCCCAAGTACCCCTTGCAAGTAATAAACGATAAGTATATTAGCCAACAGGCTTTGCCATCTTTTAGCTTGCAAGCCTTTGTGCAGGAGAATTTTCTGCCGCCGCCTGAATACAAAACAGGCTATACTACGGATATTAACGAGCCAGTTGAAAAACATATTGAGCATTTGTGGGATGTGCTAACCAGGTACCCAGCACCTGAAAACAGTTCGCTCATAGCACTGCCCAACCCCTACATTGTGCCCGGTGGCCGCTTTAGGGAAATTTATTATTGGGACAGTTATTTTACCATGCTGGGCCTGCAAGTTTCGGGCCGGGTGGCCATGATGCAAAACATGGTAGATAATTTCGCCTACCTGATTAACAATATTGGCCATATACCCAATGGTAACCGCCAGTATTACGCAGGCAGGTCGCAGCCGCCGTTTTATGCATTAATGGTGCAGTTGCTGCGGGAGAACAAAGGCGACAGCGTATTGGTTAATGCACTGCCCAGCCTTGAAAAAGAATACGCTTTTTGGATGCGCGGTAAGCAGCAGCTGCACGAAACCAACACCCAAGTTAACCGGTTGGTGCTTTTACCCGACGGGGCTGTGTTAAACCGTTATTGGGACGAATACGATACCCCCCGGCCGGAGGCCTACAGGGAGGACATTGAATTGGCCCATAAAAGTACCGAGGCACCGCAAACTGTTTTTAGAAACCTGCGCGCCGCAGCCGAGTCGGGCTGGGATTTTAGCAGCCGCTGGTTTGCCGACGGTACCACTTTTGAAACAATACACATAACCGATATTATACCTGTGGACCTTAATTGCTTGTTGTTCTATTTGGAGCAAACGTTGGCAGAAGGTAATAGGCTGGCAGGCAACCCCGCAGGCGCCGCCATTTACACGTCGCTGGCGATAAAGCGTAAATTAGCCATAGAACGGTATTGTTGGAACGAAACAGCCGGTTTTTATGTGGATTATGATGCCGCGGCAAACACATTTAAGGATGATATAACAATGGCGGGCGTTTTTCCGCTTTTTTTTGGGATAGCTTGCAACGAATGCGCCGAAAAAGTGGCGGTGGCGTTACATGCAAAGTTATTAAAAAGTGGTGGGTGTGTAACAACCACAAAAACAAGCGGCCAGCAATGGGACAGCCCAAACGGCTGGGCACCCTTGCAGTATATGACGGTAAAAGGATTGGAGAAATACAACATGTTTCAACTGGCTGCCGAAATTGCAAAGCGCTGGATACACCTTAATATAAAAGTTTTTAAAGCCACGGGAAAACTAATGGAGAAGTATAATGTTGTTGATACGAATCTATTGGCAGGCGGCGGCGAGTACCCATCGCAAGATGGGTTTGGCTGGACGAACGGCGTATTGCTTAAATTTATAAAAATATTCGGGACCAAGAGATAGCATTTGAGGCGGTAGTGTAGATGGCGTAAGGTAATAGCCTTGGCAATGGCCATGGTGAGTAAGCAACAGAAATAAATATATGGCAAAAAGCAAATTGATAACGTTACTAACCCCAGTGTTGGTGTTTTTTATGGGTACGACGGTTGCCATGGCACAAACCGACGTACCGGATTACAGTAATTTGGATAATTGGGCAGCACACCCTTGGAAGCTGGATGCCAGTGACAGTATACCACAACCGTTGCGTGACGGTTTTGTGCCGGATTCGTCGGTTGATGTATTCTTCATCCACCCAACAACCTACTTGGATAAAGAGCAGCCTTTTGGCTGGAATGCCCCCGTGGATGATGCTGCGCTAAACCAGAAAACCGACAACACGACCATATTAAAACAGTTGAGTATTTTTAATATAGCAGGCCGCGTATTTGCACCGCGCTACAGGCAAGCCCATATTAACGCATACTATACGGCCGACACGGTAACAGCCCGCGCCGCGCTAAATGAGGCTTATGGAGATGTAAGGGCCGCCTTTGCGTATTATATGGCCCATTATAACAATGGCCGCCCGGTAATAATTGCATCGCATAGCCAAGGCACAACGCATGCAAAGGTTTTGTTGAGGGAGTTTTTTGATGGCAAGCCGTTGCAGCAAAAGTTGGTGGCAGCATATATAGTGGGCATACCCGTTGAGCCATACTGGTTTGCCAGCATACCCCCGTGTAACACCCCGGCCCAAACAGGTTGCTTTTGTACTTGGCGCACATTAGCAACTGGCTACCTTACGCCTTTTGTGGAAAATGAAAAATACACGGCTGTTGTTACCAACCCACTTACTTGGGATGCTAGCCAGCCCGTAGCCAGCCGCGAAAGCAATGAAGGTGCTGTATTGTTGAACTTTAATAAAGTGTTGAAGCATGTGGCCGGTGCAACCGTGCATGGCGGGGTGCTTTGGACTGACAAGCCCCATTTTTTTGGCAACATATTTTTCACCACCAAAAATTACCATATTGCCGACTATAACCTTTATTATGCCAGCGTACGCAACAACGTAAAGCTGCGCGTGCAAACATTTTTAAAAAACTACGGGCCTGGACAACAGGGGCATTAGCAAGCATACATGGGCATCAAAACAAACACTACAGTGGGCAGGTTGCCCTTTTTTTTCCGAAAGGATTATTTCATAGGCAGGCTGTTGCTTAAAAGGCGCGGTCTGGCAGTAATTACTTGGGTTTACCTAGTGCTGCTGGTATATATCATAGCTGCATTGGTATACTGGTTTATAGTGTTGGAGCAGCAAAACAACCTTATGGCGGTGCTGCGTGTGGGTGAGTTGCAAAAAAATGCGCCAGGCTATGCGCAGGAGCTTTATAACATTACTGCCCTGCACAGGCGTAAAATGATACAATACATAGGCGAGGGGTCCACTTTTTTGGTGCTTATTATATTCGGGGCATCCTTTGTGTACAGGGCTGCCCGCAAACAAATAATATTAAGCCAGCAACAGCAAAACTTTATGATGGCCGTAACCCACGAGCTAAAAACACCCATCGCCATAACCCGGCTTAATTTGGAAACACTGCAAAAACGGGCATTGGAAGAACAGCAGCAGCAAAAGCTGATAACAAACGCTCTGCAGGAAAATAACCGCTTGAATACTTTAACCAACAACATTCTTGTGTCCGCACAACTGGACACGGGTACTTACCGTTTAAACACACAGCCGGTAAACCTTAGCGATATAGCGGAGGAGGTGGTGCTTGACTTTAAAGGCCGCTTTCCTAAACGCGATGTGCAACTGGTGGCAGAAGAAGATGTTTTTGTAAGGGGGGAGGCCACGCTGCTGCAATTGCTGTTGAGCAACCTGGTTGACAATGCTTTAAAATATTCAAGCCCGCCCGCGCCTGTGCATATTGGCCTAAGTAAAAAAAATGGGCAAGCTATATTAACCGTGGCAGACGAAGGGGAGGGGATAGCAGACGAGGAAAAGAAAAAAGTGTTCCAGAAATTTTACCGCACCGGCAATGAGGGTACCCGCAAAACCAAAGGCACCGGTTTGGGGCTGTATCTTTGCACGAAAATTGTAAAAGACCATAAAGGCAAATTAGCTTTAACCGACAATTTGCCCAAGGGAGTGGTTTTTACCATACAGCTAAAAGCATTATAACGATAAATTATGGAGGAAAGAGGCAACATACTGCTGGTGGAAGATGAGGAAAACATGCACGAGGCGTTAAAGTTAAACCTAGAGATGGAAGGCTACACCGTTACCTCGGCCTACACCGGCACGGAGGGGCTAAAAGCCGTGCAGAATGAATACTTTGACATTATTATAATGGATATAATGCTGCCAGAGGTAGATGGCATTACCGTAACCGAAAACATTAGGCTGCAACACAACGATGTGCCTGTACTGATACTCAGTGCCCGCAACACCGGCAGCGACAGGGTGTTGGGCCTTAAAAAAGGCGCCGATGATTACCTTACCAAGCCATTTAACTTGGAAGAATTGTTACTGCGGGTAGAAAAGCTGGTGCAAAAAAATAAGAAACTGCAGGATAAGGAAACCGTTGGTGACATATACGAGTTTGGTAAAAGCAAAGTTGATTTTAATGCCCAGCAAGCGGTTACTTGGCATGGCAGCCAAGTGGAATTAAGTAAAAAGGAGGCGATGTTGCTTAAGCTGCTGATTGAAAACAAAAACAAGGTGGTTACCCGCGAAAAGATACTACAGATGGTTTGGGGCTACAATGTTTACCCAACCACACGTACCATTGATAATTTTATACTCAACTTCCGTAAATATTTTGAGGAAGACAGCCGAAACCCCAAACATTTCCATTCGGTTAGGGGGGTGGGCTACAAGTACGTGGAATAAGGTTATAGCTCCAGTTGCTTTATTACTTCTGCCAACGCATGCTGCAAAGTGGCCCTTTGTTCTGCGCCGGCAAGCGGGGAATATAGATTTTGGTTGCACATTTTATAAATGCGCTGCGCGGTTTCAACCAACAGGGCGTCGTGGCTTTTATCCTGCAACGCTTGCAATATATCCGCTTCATAAAATGCAAAACTGTCAAGTTTTTGGCGCAAGGCCTGTGTTAACAATGCTTTTGCCTGGCTGTAAAATGCATGGTCGCTTTCAATATCGGCCAAGGCTGCTAGGTCTTTGGTAAAATCAGTTTTTTCTAACGGTGGCAACACTAGGGGCAACGGCTCTTTTAGCTCTTTGGCTGCCTGTTGTTGCTTTGTTTTTTCGCTGCGTTGTGCCTTGCCAGTTATTATCAAAATAAAAGCTACAGTTAAGGCTAGGGCAGGCACTATCCACAAGTATTTACGGTTGGTAATGTCTTCTTCAATAATCTCGTGCATTGTGGCCCGTTGTGGTTGGGTAAACTGTATGGGCAGGCTGTTAGTATGCACCGAGTCGTACTGCTGGGTTTGCGGGTTAAAAAAGGTGATATATACCGGGGGTATTATAGCACTACCTTTTTTAGAGGCAATAAAAGGTATCTCAAAGGTTTTGTTGCCTCCGCTAGGGTAGTCGTCGTGCACCAAATGTTGGGTTGTAGCAGGTTCAAAATGTTCTGTATTTGCAGGCCATTTAATCTCCGGTGCTATAACTGAGGCAATATCCCCGGTGCCGCTTACGGTAATGGTTAGGTGGCTGTTTTCCCCTACCGGTACGGTGTTGCTGTCGGCTTTAATAGCCACTGTAAAGTTGCCCACCACGCCTGTAAAATCTGCCGGTTTGCCTTTTTCGGGCAGCGGGTTAACGTTAATGGTAACGGGTTTGCTTACAGCCTCAATATCAACGGTTTGTTCAACCCCCGGATTGTTTGCAGTAACAAACTGTACCTCATTTTTTACCGAGGCCGAATCTAACAGCAGCGGGCCTTCCCGCAGGGGTGTTAACTGCACACGGCGCAATAACACTACATGGTACAGCCTGCCGTTAATGGTTTCGCTGGCAATATCAACCACAGGCGGCAATTCAACAACCCCGCACCCGCTAAAGGCAGGTTGCCGGCCAGGGCTGGGCTCAGTATTTACGGCGCGGTATAACTTATATTCCACCAGCAAGGCTTCGCCAATAAACACAGTGCTTTTGTTGGGTACTGCTTTTAAAAAAATAAGGTTGGTAAATGTTGTTTTGGGGTTTTGGCCTGCCTTTAACATAGGTGTGTTAAAATACGGGTCGTCAAATTGTATTGCCTGTTGCTGGGCAAATGCCGGTAAGCAATACAGCAGGGCTGCGTAAAAAACTATATAACGGGTAACCAAAGGCATGTAATAATACAAATATGGCAAAAAATGGTCATTGTGCGTGGTTAATTGTTGGTGAACAGTTTAAGGGCGCGCAGCAATAGCCATTAACGCAGCTTTCGTTTTGCAAATGCTGGTATTGCAATTTAGCCACGGGGCTCGCACAAACAGGCTGGTGGTAATTATTTATAAATTGGCTATGACTGGCGTTTTGTATATTTTTATCGCCAATAGAAACAGGCTATGCAGCTACAATTTTCGTACGATAAAAAAAAGGTGTTACAGGGCTTGCGCTACCATTTTATATGGCAGCCTGAATTACGGGTATTGTTAGTGGTGATTCTGGCTTTTGACGCGGCCACAGCAATTTTATACTTCTGGGGTAAAATAAGGCCGCAGCCCTTTTTGCTCGGCTCGTGCATTTGGCTGTTGTTTTTGGTATCGTTTTGGTACTTAATGCCCAATGCCTTGTACAAGCGCAACCAAAAAACCTTTGGCGACACTTTTTTGATTACATTTAAAAGCGACTATGTTTTTTTGGAAAACGAAAACGGCGAGATGAAATGGGCCTGGGGGCAGTTTACAAAATTTGCTGAAAGCCCCAACTTCTTCCACCTATATTTTTCGCCAAAATCTTTCTTTCTCGTGCCGAAGGAAAATATGGTGGATGAATTTAAGTTCGACCTCCGGCTGCTGCTAAACGATAAAATTAAAGGAACCGCGTAGTCTTTTGCTAAACCTATACCATTCTACCCTGATTTGCTTACTGCGCAACTTAAACTTGCCTTAGGTAAGCTTGCCCCAAATGGCAATTATGTATCACCCACCCCTGTCTTTTAAGCACATGCCGTTATTTTTTGTAACGCCTGGCAGTATTTTTATGTAAAAAATGCATTTTGGGCGAACGTAAAAATTATATAGAATAAAGTATAATAAAAGAAATAAACGGCGAAATGAATAAATGCTTATTTTGCCAAACAGTAACAAAAACATAAAATACAAACCAACTGTATGAGTTTATTTGTAAAAAAGCCACTGAGCCAGTTGATGGCGCAGGCAGAAGATCAGGGGAAAGGATTAAAAAGAACCCTTGGAGCCGGTAATTTGATAGCCTTGGGCATTGGTGCCATTATTGGTGCCGGCCTTTTTGTAAGAACGGCACTGGCGGCAGGGGAACATGCTGGCCCTGCTGTTACTATCTCGTTTATTATTGCGGCGGTTGGTTGTGCTTTTGCAGGGCTATGCTATGCTGAGTTTGCCTCCATTATACCTATCGCAGGTAGTGCATACACCTATGCTTATGCCACTATGGGTGAGATAATTGCTTGGATTATTGGTTGGGCGCTGATATTGGAATATGCTTTGGGTGCGGCAACTGTATCAATTAGTTGGAGTGAATATGCAAACAAGCTGCTGGGGGGGGCTATTCCATATGAATGGTGCCACTCGCCGTTTGAAAAAGCCATTGATGCAAGTACCAATATTATGCATTACGGCATCGTAAATTTACCGGCACTGGTTATTCTGCTCATCTTGTCGTTGCTGCTTATTAAGGGTACACAGGAATCTGCCACCGTAAACGCTGTTATCGTATTTATTAAAGTGGCCATCGTGTTAGTATTTATTGCAATAGGCTGGCAGTTTATCAACCCAATTAACCATACACCGTACTTTATACCCGAAAATGCCCCTGATGCGCTTAAGCCAGACGGGTCGCACTATTCATACAAAGACGTTTTTGACCACGGCTGGGGCGGTGTGCTAAGAGGCGCGGCAGTAGTGTTTTTTGCATTTATTGGGTTTGACGCAGTTTCAACTGCGGCCCAAGAAGCTAAAAACCCCAAGAAAGACATGCCGGTGGGTATTTTGGGGTCGCTTATTATTTGTACCGTGTTATACATACTGTTTTCGTATGTGTTAACAGGCGTGGCACCATATACTGATTTTATTAAGGCTGGTAAGGAAGCCTCTGTTTCATATGCTATTGATGCATACATGCCGGGCTACCATTGGCTTAGCCTGTTTGTAACAGTTGCGATATTGGCTGGTTTTTCATCAGTGATACTGGTAATGTTGATGGGCCAGTCGAGGGTGTTTTACACCATGAGTACAGACGGTTTGTTGCCTAAGGCTTTTTCTGATCTGCACCCTAAATTTCGTACGCCGTACAAGAGCAACATGATTTTGTTTGTTTTTGTGGGTTTGTTCGCAGCATTTATCCCCGGCGAAGTAGCTGGTGACCTAACTTCCATCGGCACATTGTTTGCCTTTGTGCTGGTTTGCATTGGTGTAATGATATTAAGGTACACTAACCCAACGTTGGTAAGGCCTTTTAAAACACCTTTGGTGCCTTTGGTACCTATACTTGGCATTATTGTTTGTTCGGCTATGATTTTCAGTTTGTCTGGCAAAACATTGCTGAGCGCATTTTTTTGGATGTTAGTTGGCTTGGTTATTTATTTTGCTTACAGCCGCAGGCGTAGTAAACTCGGTTCTGCCGGCGATGCTTTGCCAACCGCCAGTGATTTTGAGGCAAAATAATGGTAATAACCAAAGTAAGTTATATTGTTATAATGCCCCTTGCCAAAAAGCAAGGGGCATTATGCGTATATTAGATAATTGTATTTACTATTAAAGGTGCTTAGTTTATAACCCTTGCCAAAACAGGATGCCATGAATTGCAAACGAACAGTTTAAAGGGTCGGCGTAAGTATATGGCTTCTTAATTCTACCTGATTATGCATGTTATGCGCACAAAGCAGTTATGTAAAGTTAATCATTTACGGTAAAAGCTTATTTTTGCAGCCGCTTTTACAATGTTAGGGTGTTATCTACGTGTTGCCTGTGCTTGCGTAAATGCAAGCTTTGCAACACTTAACCCAAAACATACGACTCAAAACACAGAACCTAAAAAGTATACTCGCCATGGGAAGGATATTTGAAGTACGCAAAGCTACCATGTTTGCCCGTTGGGACAGGATGGCCAAACAGTTTACCCGCATAGGCAAAGAAATTGTAATAGCCGTTAAGGCTTCCGGACCTGATGTTGCCACCAACCCAGCCTTGCGCCGTTGTTTTCAAAACGCGCGCAGTGTGGGCATGCCAAAGGATCGTGTAGAAGCAGCCATTAAACGTGCCATGGGCAAGGAAATGGTGAATTATGATGAAATACTGTACGAGGGCTATGCCCCCCATGGTGTTGCCCTGCTGGTAGAAACGGCCACTGACAACCATGTACGCACAGTTGCCAACGTTAAAAGCTGTTTTAACCGGGAAAAAGGTGCATTGGGCAACAGCGGCAGCGTGAGCTTTCAATTTAGGAAGATGGGTGTGTTTAAGCTGAAACCCGAGGGTTTAAATATTGAGGACCTTGAATTTGAGTTGATTGATTTTGGCTTGGAAGAAATGGGCGAAAGTGCAGACGACCATGGCAACCCCGTAGTGGTTTTGCGCAGTGCTTTTACCGATTTTGGCAAACTACAAAAAGCATTGGAAGACAAACAAATTGTGCCAATCAGTTCAGAACTGGAGTGGATACCCACCACCACAGTGCCGGTTAGTGATGAGCAGGCCGAAGACGTGAGCAAGCTGATTGAACGCTTAGAGCAGGATGAAGACGTGAGCAAAGTGTTTCATAACATGGGTTAGTTGTACGATAAGCATAAAAAAAGGCCTGCGGATTATGACATCGCAGGCCTTTTTTTGTTTTGGATAAAACGATTGGCTACACCAACGCATCATACAATACCTCCACCGGGTGCAGTGCCTTTCTGCCGGTACCGTCTTTAACTTGGTGGCGGCAACTGGTGCCGGGGGCAGCAATAATTACATCGTCGGGTTGGTTGCGCACGGTGGGGAACAATACCAGCTCGCCGATTTTCATACTTAGGTCATAATGTTCCTTCTCATACCCAAAGGAGCCAGCCATGCCGCAGCAACCGGAGGGTATGGTCTCCACCCGGTAATTTTCAGGCAAAGACATCATTTTTACGCTACCTGCTACAGAAGTTAACGCCTTTTGCTGGCAGTGGCCATGCAGTTTTACCAGTTTTGCTTTTTGGGTAAACTGCTGTTTGGTTATATGGCCCTTGTCAATTTCGCGGGCAATAAAATCGTCAACCAAAAAAACATGTTTGGCCAATTGCTTGGCCGCTAATAGCTGAGTATCGTCCGCCAAGTCTACATACTCATCCCTAAACGTTAAAATGGCTGATGGTTCAATGCCTACCAAAGGCGTTTCAGCGGTTATTAGCCCGCTCAACAAGGCAATGTTTTTATTGGCTATTTTTTTGGCGTCGCGCAGCAGGCCTTTGCTTAGCCAGGCCCGGCCACTTTCGGTGTGCTTGGGTATAACCACTTGGTAACCTAGCTGTTCCAGTAGCAGAATGGCTTTTATGCCTATCTCCGTATCGTTAAAGTTGGTAAACTCATCGCAAAATAGGTACACTTTTTTATTGCTTAAACCATTGCCATTGTGAGATGCTTTGTGGTTTTTGTACCAGCTTTTTAGCGTTTTGGTGTATAGGGTGGGCATGGAGCGTTTTTCCGCAAAGCCCGAGAACCGTTTTACTGTTTTGCTGATGGCGGGGTTGGTCATCACAAAATTATAAATGCCCGGCGCAATAGAGCCTAATGTTGACGACCGGTTATAATTGGCAATCAGCTTTGAGCGGAAAGGCACCCCGTTGGCATCGTAGTAGTTTTGTAAAAACTCGGCTTTTAGCTTCGCCATGTCCACATTGGAGGGGCACTCCGATTTGCAGCCCTTGCAGCTTAGGCAAAGGTCCATCACCTCGTAAATCTCTTTATGGTCAAACCGGTTTACTTTGCTTGAATGGGTTAAAAATTCGCGCAAAATATTGGCCCTGGCCCTGGTGGTATCTTTTTCGTTTCGCGTGGCCATGAACGACGGGCACATGGTGCCTCCGGAAAGCTGGGTTTTACGGCAGTCGCCGGAGCCGTTGCATTGCTCGGCATGCTGTAAAATATCTTGGTTGTTAAACCTAAACACCGTTTTAAACGCCGGTGTTTGTTGGCCGGGTGTATAGCGCAACATGGTGTTCATAGGTGGCGTGTCAACAATTTTATTGGGGTTAAAAATGTTGGCCGGGTCCCAAGTGTGTTTAACCTGTTTGAGCAGTTGGTAGTTTTTTTCGCCCACCATCTGCCTGATGAATTCACCGCGCAACCGCCCGTCCCCATGCTCGCCACTTAGCGAACCGTTGTACTTTTTTACCAGTGTGGCGATTTCTTCTGCAATGGTGCGGAAAAGCTGGTTGCCTTCCTCTGTCTTTAAGTTTATTATGGGGCGCAAATGTATTTCGCCGCTGCCTGCATGGGCATAGTGTACGGAGTATAACCCGTATTTCTTCAATATTTCATTAAAGTCACGTATGTAAGCGGGCAAGTCGTTCACATCCACCGCGGTGTCTTCAATTACCGGTACGGCCTTGGCGTCACCCGGCAGGTTACTTAACAAGCCTAGGCCTGCCTTACGCAACGACCATATTTTTTTGCTGTCTTCCCCAAACAATAGCGGAAAATGGTAGCCCAGCCCCACTGCGCGCATCTCTGCCTCCACCTTGGCTGCTATCTCGGTAATTTCCGCACGGTTGGTACGGGCAAATTCAATTACCAGTACAGCGCCTGGGTCGCCCTGTACAAAAAAACGGTTTTTGCTTTGCTCAATATTATCCTTGGTGCATTCCAGTATGTAATGGTCAATCAGTTCGCTGGCACTGGGGTGGTATTTAAGTGCAATTAGGTTGGCGCGCAACGATTCGTCAATGCTGTTAAAATGCACGCACAGCAAGCCTACTTCTTTTGGCGGCAACGGCACCACGTTCAGCTTTATCTCGGTGATAAATGCCAGCGTGCCTTCTGAGCCTGCTATCAGCTTGCAAAAATTAAAATCCCCGCAGCCTGCGGTAAAAGGGGCTGTGTCAAGCAGCACATCCACTGCGTAGCCGGTGTTCCGCCGTTCCACCGATTTTTTAGGAAATTCTTTCCGTATTTCAACCTGGTTGTCGTAATTGCTTAACAGGCTGCGCGTGGTTTTATAAATATTCGCCTCCAGGCTGTTGCCCTCGCATTTTTCGTGAAACTCATCAATGGTAAGGCTGCCAAATACCGCTTCCGAGCCGTCGCTCAGCAGTGTTTTTACTTCCAGCAAATGCTCCCGTGTGCTGCGGTACACCACGGAGTTTGAGCCGCAGGAATTGTTGCCCACCATGCCGCCCACCATGGCACGGTTGGCGGTGGAGGTTTCCGGCCCAAAAAACAGGCCGTGTGGCTTAAGGAACATATTTAGCTCATCCCGCACCACGCCGGGTTGAACGCGTACCCAACCTTCTTGCTTATTGAGTTCGATAATTTGGGTAAAGTATTTTGACACATCCACCACTATGCCGTTACCCACTACCTGCCCTGCCAGCGAGGTGCCGGCCGTACGGGGTATAAGCGACGTTTGTTCGGCATGGGCGAAAGCGATTAGTTTTTTTATATCCTCCGCTGTTTTGGGTACCGCCACTGCCATAGGCATTTCGCGGTAGGCAGAAGCATCCGTTGCATACAAGGTGCGTATGGTATCATTAAAATAAAATTCCCCTTCCAGCTCTTTAGCCAATTGTAACAGCCTGTTGTTCATTTTCCTCACGTTGGTGTTATGTGCGAAGCTGCAAAAGTAGGCTATTTGGCCATTTTTGTATGTTACATTACACCAGTGGGGCGATTAAATACAGCAAAAGTATTGAGGAAGGAATACATCCCAGCTTTCCGCCATGGGGTTAAGGGCATTAGTGGTTACAACGTTAACATTGGCCTTAAATACTGAATGGATGTTAATACCAAACAACGCCTTTTAACGAGCAAAGAGTTTTGGAAAGAATGATAAGTGCTCATCACTTCCCCCTCACCGATGACCCCCTCACAATCAATTCCGATTTAAGTACAATCACCCCATCTTTGGGCGCGCCTTGTACGCCGTTCAGTTGGTCTAACAAGCATTTCGCTGCTGTTTTGCCAATTTCAACACCGTTGTAATTGATGGTAGTAAGCGATGGCTCCACAATTTTACCAATGGCATCGTTGTTAAAACCCACCACTGCAATATCCTCCGGAATACGCAGCCCGGCAGCTTTCCAAGTTTTTATGCACACTGCGGCGCAAAAGTCGTTGGTAATAAAAACACCGTCGGGGCGCGGTTTTAGTTGCATTAAATGCTCGGCGGCTTTTATGCTGTCATGTTCGTTGTAGCCTGTAACAATCACGTGGTTTTTGGTGTAGGGCATTTTGTTTTCAATAAGTGCTTTCTTGTAGCCTTTCAGGCGGTCGGCGTATACGTTTCGTTTCAGGCTGGCGGTAATATGGGCAATGTTTTTGCAGCCCTGCCCAATAAGGTGCATGGTGGCTTCGTAACCGGCTTTGGCATTGTCAATTACCACTTTTACCCCATAGGTGTTTTCGTCAACCCGGTCAAAAAATACCACGGGTATGCCTTTTTCAACATAGGGCTCAAAATGCGAGGTATCGGTGGTATCAAAACTAAGCGAAGCAATCAGCCCGTCAACCCGTTTGTGAAAGAGGTTCTCGGCATTGGCAATCTCCTTCTGGGCCGATTCTGAGGAGTGGCCTATCACCAAATCAAAATCAGTATTGGCTGTAATTTTTTCAATGCCCGCAAGTACCGAGGTAATAAAATTGCTGTGCAGCTCGTGCACCAAAAAGCCGATGGTGTTGCTTTTTTGGCGGCGTAGGTTGCTGGCAAAACTGTTGCTGCGGTAGCCCATTTTGCGCGCTGTTTCCTGCACTTTTTTACGGGTGTTCTCGCTAATGGCCGTGTGGTTTTTCAATGCCCGGCTTACCGTGGCCGCAGAAATCTGCAGCTTGTTGGCAATATCGTATATGGTAATCTCTTTTTTTGTGTTCATTGCGGGCAGCCTTCAATGCATAAAAGTAAGGCAGCAAAGCCATTAAAACATATAACCCGTTAAAAGTTGGCGCATTTTAAAAGTTTTGCATCAAACGTAATGTTGCCGCTGCTTTTTTAAGGGCAATAGCACTGGTGTCAAAAGCATTTGCTATTGTTGGGGCATTGTTTTGGGCAGGTGTTTTTAGGGGGCCATATTTGGGTGAAATTCCCGCCCATAAATTTATTATGCAATCGGTTGCAAAGTGAATAAAAAACACTTTATATTTATCGCGTTATTGTAAAGCCGCATAATTTTACTGTTTAAAACCTTGCCATGTTATTACTAGGGATTGATGTAGGTACTTCTTCCGTTAAAGTATCGGTAGTGGATGCACAGTCGCAAAAATGTTTGGCCTCTGCCCAGTGGCCCGAAACAGAAGCCGCCATTATTTCGCACCAGCTTGGCTGGGCAGAGCAAAACCCCCACAGTTGGTGGTCGTTTACCAAGCAAGCTATTTTAAAAGCCAATGCCAGCGGCAGTTATAACCCGCAGGATATTGCGGCTATTGGCATAGCCTACCAAATGCATGGCCTGGTAACCGTTGACAAGGCAGGCGAGGTATTGCGTGACAGTATTATTTGGTGCGACAGCCGCGCCGTGCCTTATGGCGAAGCCGCTTTTAACAGCATAGGCCACGAAAAAAGCTTATCCCATTTGCTAAACTCGCCCGGTAATTTTACTGCCGCCAAGCTGGCGTGGGTTAAAGAGCACGAGCCAAGGGTTTATGATAAGATTGAGAAAATTATGTTGCCTGGCGACTATATTGCCCTACAGTTAACAGGCAGCATATCCACCAGTATATCCTCCCTTTCTGAAGGTATTTTTTGGGATTTTAAAGAAGACGCTCTGTCGGAGGATGTGATGGGTTATTTTGGTTTTGACAAAAGTATAATACCCGCCATTAAGGACGTGTTTAGTACCCATGGTGTTATAACTGGTGAAATAGCAGCACTGCTTAACCTAAAAGCAGGCATACCTGTTAGCTATAAAGCGGGTGACCAGCCCAACAACGCGCTTTCGCTAAACGTATTGGAGCCGGGCGAGGTGGCCGCAACCGCAGGCACATCGGGCGTTATCTATGGCGTTAGCGACAGCCTTGCCTACGATACACAGAGCCGTGTAAACACTTTTGCACACGTTAATTATACCAAGGCGCAAAAAAGGCTGGGCATTTTGCTTTGCATAAACGGTGCGGGTATTTTAAACAAATGGGTAAAAAACCTGGCTGGCCCCACCGCAGGGTATGCCGCCCTTAACAACGAGGCCGAAATGATACAACCGGGCAGCGACAGCCTGTACATACTGCCTTTTGGCAACGGTGCCGAGCGTATGTTGAACAACAAGCTGGTGGGCGGCCACGTACACAATATTGATTTAAACAAACATACGGCCAGCCACCTGTACCGCGCCGGGCAGGAGGGTATTGCTTACTCTTTTAAATATGGGCTGGATATTATGCGTGCCAACGGCATGAACCCAAAGGTTATACGCGCCGGAAAAGCCAATATGTTTTTAAGCCCCGTGTTTACCCATGCCTTTGTAAATGTTACCAATGTGCCTGTGGAACTGTATGAAAGCGACGGCAGCATTGGCGCGGCTTTGGGCGCGGGCATTGGGGCAAATATTTTTGGCAGCGCCAAAGAGGCTTTTGCCAATATGAAGCAATTAGGTACCATTGAGCCGGATGGTAAAAAAAGCTATGACGAGCATTACCGTACATGGTTAACGTATTTAAGCCAAGCGTTGATGGAAGTGCCGGATTAGGTTGGCAAGGATGCGTGGTGGAAAGGGTAAGGCCAAAGTTGTAAGGCGGAAGGAAAAGAGGTTTGGAAGGTCGCCGAAGTTCAATATGCGCAGTCAGCCGATTTTATGGGGGAGGCAAATTATGTGCCGGCCGCTGAACAAATAATTGCGCTTTTTTGCACACACGGCTAAACCGTTTTGAAGGGATTTGCAGATGGCAACAATGGACTATGGCAGGGCGTTGGGGTATTATTAATAACTAGAAGTGTGAGATAAATAACTATAAACCACAAACTTTAAACTACAAACTATTACTATGGCAGTTTTAACAGGAGACACAGAGTTTTTTAAAGGCATCGGCCAAATTAAATTTGAAGGCACTGAGACAGATAATCCTTTGGCCTTTCGCTGGTACGACGAAAATAAAATAGTTGCCGGCAAAACCATGAAAGAGCATCTGCGTTTTGCATGTGCTTACTGGCACTCTTTTGTAGGCAACGGCGGAGACCCCTTTGGTGAGCCCACCCATATTTACGACTGGAATGCGAAGGCCGACGCCGTTGAACGTGCCAAAGACAAAATGGACGCGGCGTTTGAATTTATCACCAAGCTTAATATGCCCTACTACTGCTTTCATGATGTGGATGTGGTAGATTACACTAATGATATTGCCGAGAACGACAGGCGTTTGCAGGCATTGGTGGCCTATGCGAAGCAAAAGCAGGCTGCCACTGGCGTTAAGCTACTCTGGGGTACGGCAAACCTGTTTAGCAACAGGCGTTATATGAATGGTGCCGCCACCAACCCCGATTTTCATGTGCTGGCCCATGGTGCGGCACAAGTAAAAGCGGCCTTGGATGCCACTATTGAATTGGGTGGAGAAAACTATGTGTTTTGGGGTGGCCGTGAGGGCTATATGAGCCTGCTGAACACCAACATGAAGCGTGAACAGGAACACTTGGCTATGTTTTTGCACAAGGCGAAAGATTACGCACGCGCCAATGGTTTTAAAGGCACCTTTTTTATAGAGCCGAAGCCTTGCGAGCCTACCAAGCACCAATATGATTATGACAGCGCTACCGTGATAAGCTTTTTGCGCCAGTACGATTTATTGGCAGATTTTAAATTGAACATTGAGGTAAACCACGCCACCCTTGCGGGCCACACCTTTACGCATGAACTACAGGTTGCCGCAGACGCTGGCCTGTTGGGCAGTATTGACGCCAACAGGGGTGATGTGCAGAACGGCTGGGATACCGACCAGTTTCCCAACAATATTAATGAACTAACTGAGGCATTTTTAATAATACTCGAAGCCGGTGGCTTTGGCGGTGGCGGCATTAACTTTGATGCCAAACGCAGGCGTAACAGCACCGATGTTGCAGACCTGTTTTATGCGCACATTGGCGGCATGGACACGTTTGCTAGGGCATTGGTTGTTGCCGACAAAATTTTACAAAATGGCCAATACACCCAAATAAGGAAAGACCGATATGCCAGCTTTGACGGTGGCAAAGGTGCCGAGTTTGAAGCCGGTATTTTGTCGCTGGAAGACCTAAGGGCTTTCGCCATCAGCAACGGCGAACCTGCTGTAACAAGCGGTAAACAGGAGTACTTGGAAAATTTAATCAACAGGTTTATTTAGGTTATTTAAGTTGTTGTTTAATAGGGGCTAACCGGTTTGCGCTGGTTAGCCTTTTTTTGGGTATCTAACACGGCAGCGGCTAGGCGGGTATAATCAGCTTCTGCCAGTACAAACCCCCCCCTGTTGGTGCTGCGTTTTCTAAACTGTGTACAATTTATCGGTGCTAAGCAAGTGGTTTCCATTTGGTACTTTAGAGTTAATAAAGCCCGCACAGTGTACTGTAGGTTAAACTTTTGCCTAATATAGAACCCTTAGCACTTACATCACTCACGTTCCACTTGTCGTCAACAGTTATTGAAATTTGCGCACTGGCAGGCCCTATCGACGGCCCGATGGTAATAGTGTTTTCGTGCTTTTGTATTTGCCGCTCGTATTCAAAAGCCAGGCTTACGTCAACGCCCTTTATTTTTGTAAGGCCAACACTGCCTGCAATATGCAATTCGGAACAATCTAGCACCAGTGACCCCACTGTTGGCACAGACAAATCGATAACAGGGCACGGCGGCACAGTCGCCTCGGGTACATCTGGTGCAGAGAATGTACCGTCTTGGTGTTTTTCGCAGCCCATAGGCTCCATAAAAGCCGAAACACCGGTACCGCCTATCATACTTGCATACTCGTCAAGAATCCCCCTTTTATGCATTACCACATCCTGTGCCGCCACCTGCTTGTCTTCCTTGTCAAAAAACTGCGCGGCATATTGGTCAGAGAGCTGCAGTCTTTGTTTAGTAATACCGGCACTTTCAGAAAGAAATTGATTATAAGATAGCGCGGTGGAATGTATTAAGGATGAAACCAGTTTTTTAGATGTGTTGCAAAAAGTGTTTTTAACCCGTTCAATACAAGGTGTGTTTTTACAATTTTGTAACTGGTTTTCATAATCCTTTTGCATCGTATTCCACTCGTTACTGTAACCTGTAATCACACCCTGAAGGCTTTTAACAAGGGTTTCTCTTTTTTTAAGCATTAACTCGCGGTACTGCTCGTCAACCGAGATAAATATTTTTTGTAATTTTTTTTCTGTGTTTAGTTGTACAACAAGCGAACCATCGCTGCCAGGGGTTGATGTTTTTTTATTATTTTCAGCATGGGCTACGTATACAGCAAACGCCTGGTTTGCCATGTTTGCGCTTTGCTGTATTAAGGCTGCTAGCAGTGCCCCTGCCTCGCCGCTTTTGGCGTAATAATCGTCAACGTTATTCGGCATGTCGGGTACTTGTATATTGTTGCTGGAACCCCCGCTTGGTACGCTATTTAAATAGCTGTATGGGGAATTTTGCAATAGTGCTGATTGCACAACTTCTGGCGCAAGTTCGTCAAGCCGTTCAGAGGCCGCTTCATTAAACGTTTCTTTCAGGGCATTTTTATAGTCATCAATGGCTTTGTCTTTCTCGCCATTTTTTTCTTCTATTTTGCCCCTGGTTGCAGTTGCATGCCCCGTGGGGTACAAGTTTATACTTGTATCCAGGTATTTTTTAGCAATACCATCTTTTTGCAATGCATAATAAGCCTGCCCGATATTGTTGTACAGCACAGCCTCCTTATAGCCTACCGATGCAAGGTATTTTAATGCGGTTATGCCTACTTGTGGCTTGCCAATAATAAGAAGGTTGGCACCTATGTTATTAACCGTATTATAATCAATAGGTTTTATTTTAGCTGCAAAGCAAAGCAGTTCTGTTTCTGTAAAAAGGTAGCCGTTTAAATGGCATTGTAATGCAAAACCCGTTAGCTGCACAAAATTTAGCGTATCAACAATGGTGTAGTTTAATTTTTGGTAGCCCCCGCCTATGGCTTTCATTACTTCGGGCACATTGCCGCCCGGCACAAGCTCTTTAAACCACCTTGGTATAGTAGCCCTTACTTTATTTATCCAGGCAACTAATTCTTTGTCATTTTTAATGGTGGCGTTTTGCAAAGGGGCATCTGCATCGTTTATTATTATAAAACCAGGCATTTGTGCCGGTAATAATTTGCATACACCCAGTACAATAAGTAACAATATAATTTTTTTCATGTTGCGGGTATTTAAAATGGGTAAACCTTCTTTATGCTATTGAGTTTATTCTTTGCCATGGTTATTGGTAATTTCCACTTCCATTGCCGCCATTATTACAGTTTGCTTTAGCGCTGGGTTTACAAACCCGCCATTGTCCCTAAATTTCACCACCTCCCTGTTTTGTAAACTAGATACTGGCAACTTAAAATCAAGTGTTGTAAAACTCATTATACTTTCTGGGTCGGGTGTTGGGTAATGCGCTTAAAAAATGCCCGCCATAAGGGCTGTTAAAGCGGGCCCGATACCCACGGTGTGTCCGTCAGCGTTAAAAATGGCATTATCCGGGCCGCCTTTTTCAAGGTGCAGCCATAGG
The DNA here is from genome assembly GCA_903882935.1 of uncultured Parafilimonas sp. Taxonomy (GTDB): domain Bacteria; phylum Bacteroidota; class Bacteroidia; order Chitinophagales; family Chitinophagaceae; genus JABDFW01. The sequence goes on from CAIRZB010000017.1 coordinate 56,828, forward strand.
TCGCCTTTTTTGCACAAGTTGTAGTGTATGGTTACAGGTACTTCAAATGTACGCGGGCCATCGTAAATAAGGGGCTGGCTTGTTTTGCCTTTAATGAAACACTCGGCCACCTCCATGGTAATAGTATTGCCATTTACAGGTACCCATTTTCCGCAACTGTCTGCCTTGCTTACTTTAAAATCAAAGCCCTTGGTTCCCTGTACCCAGTAAGTGGTTTTATCCCCTTCCTTGCTCTTACCGTCAAATACAAATTGAACTGATAATGTATAAGGTACATCAACGGATATCGCTTGCATAGGCCCGCAGCGGGTTGCATAGGCTGTTTTATGCGTTACGCTTGTATAACGGTAATTTAAGAATAGAATAACGGAACCAGGCTGTTCGCCGGCTTTGAATGTGGTTGATGCATTGCCATCGTTGTCTGTGGTTAGTGTAAGGCTTTCAAATTTGCCCGGCAGCACTTCTGGGTCGTCTAAATGCACCTCCCGGTTTGCAAGCGGTGTGCCGTCGCAGTCAAAAAAATGTAATGTTACTTTGGTTGATTCCCCGGCTTTTAAATAACGTGAGTTCGACATAATACAGTGTCAAATTTACAGTGATAATTGGATTGAAGATGAAGAGTCGGTGTCAACGGACAAAGCCGGCTTTTTAGGCAAGAAGTGATAGGCTGCGATTGCGGAGAATACTGTTATTA
>CAIRZB010000018.1 GCA_903882935.1 uncultured Parafilimonas sp.
GAAGGGTACCCTTTGTATATCCCGATTGCATCGGGAGGGCCGCTGGTTCGAATACAGTCCTCCCGACAGAGGAGGCAGCGTTGCAGCAATGCAGCGCTGTTTTGTTGTTATGCACAGTGCGCCGGTGGAATATCCCGATTGTATGCCCGTGCTAATTTTGTACCACCAAAAACAGTTTAGTATACTAAAATGTATCATTGGTATACACATTTGATTGAATTGTGGAGGTTTTGATAGCTTTGGCCCTGTTTTTTGTACAAATAGCCCGAAGCGAGTATTGTTGCTGCCAGCATGTTTTTGTAATAAAAGCTAGAACGGTATGGCGGCAAGTGGATATTTTTTTTTACAGCTGGCATAGTACCGTTGGCCGTATGCGCCATCTTGTACAGGTGATGAAAAAATTCAGATTAGCTTTGGCATTTCGGTTATTTGTAAGCAACCATATATTAACTTTATCACAATAAAATTGGCTTTCCGTACCCTGTAATGTTACATTTTGAGATGTACCCTTCTATAAAACGATTGTTGAGCGTGGCCATTACCGCCATGGTTATGGCTACGGTTTTTGCCGGCCCTACCAAGCCCCCGATGGCGCAAACGGCCATTTTTGATAGCTTGTTCGCCCGTGTATCACAGTTGCAAAGTGGCGAGGGCCGGCTGGCTGGGTTTGAAAAACTGCGCGAAAACGCGGTTGGGCTGACGCTGATACAAGACCTGCATTTGGAAAAATCAATATTGGTGTTAGCAAAATCGCTCAAACGTGATACGGTTGCGGCAATTACACTTTTAAAAATTGGTGATATCAGTACAAAACTGGGAGACTTTCCCGAAGGGCTAAAATGCTATCAGGATGCCCTTGGTTTCGCCCAACGGTCAAACAACTTTTCCCTCCAGGCCCGTGTTAACGACCACATGGCCTGGGTATACATTAACCTTTGGGAGGCAAAACATTTAAATAAAGCCCTGTTAACTGCAGAAGAGCATGTTAAAGATGGGCTTGAAATAGCCGAGGCCCATCATTTGGCGCTATTCAAATTTATTTTGGGGCACACAATGGCTACCATATACTCCCTTAGAAATGAAAACCCCAAAGCGATTGAGCTGTACAAATCCATTATAAAATCGTCGTATCAAACTTATCCCCAAACTCCGGCTTCCTCTCTGGCGAGTATTTATTCTGGTTTAGGGTCATGTTACCAAAGTTTAACGCAGTTTGACAGTGCTTTGGTTTGGTTTCAAAAATCCTTGGTTTTGTGCGACTCAAAACCTGCTGGTTATGATGATTCGGTTGCGTTAAGCGACAGTAAACTACTGATTAGCCAAAATTTGGCTGCCGTTTATTTTGCCCTTGGGCAGTTTTCTGCAGGTGAAAAACTGGCCCGTGAAATACTCGAAAGTGCTACAAAAAAGGCCTACCCTGACGCCGAAATAGAAATGTTGGACCTGTTGATTAAAAACGCCCAGAGGAAAACTGACTATAAGAGCGCGTATTTTCTGGAACATTGGCGTAACCAGTTGAATGACAGTGTTTTTAGCGCAGAAAAAATTTCACAATTAGAGTATCTGCGCGAACTACAGCGGAATAGCCAAAAGGATTATAAAATTGCCATGCAGGAGGCAGAGATCGATTATCATAAAAGAACCGACAGGGTACTTATTCCGATGGTATTGGCATTGTCATTGGCGTTGATGGGTATATACTATGGCCTTAGAAAGGCCAAAGCACTAAATGCCACGGTAGCAGCCCAGCGTGACATGATTGAAATGCAGCTGGATTATCTACGGCTTATGATGAAAGAGTTACACCATCGTGTAAAGAATAACCTACAACTCATCCATAGCTTGTTATACATGCAAACACTGGAGCTGCCGGAAGGCGAGGGGTTAAATGCCATCAATGAGTGTAGGCAGCGGGTAGAAGTAGTATCTATGGTACATCAAATGCTTTATAAGTCAGATGTGTCGTACAACGTAAACGTAGAAGATTATATTAATAACCTCAGTGCTTTTGTGTCTAATATATATGGTTACCCAACATCAGTTGTTACCTGCGAGGTGGAAGCGGAACTGCAAAATGAAAATTTAGATGAAGCGGTTGCCAAAGGACTTATACTAAATGAACTGTTTACCAATACATTTAAACATGGTTTTGGTAAAACACCTAACCCTTCAATCCATGTTCGTTATATAATCAATGGGGATAAATGCTTGCTAACAGTGAAGGATAACGGCAGCGGCATCAACTTAGTTTCGTGGAACGACTTAAGAAAGAGTGGCTTTGGCAAGCGCTTGGTAAGCCAAATGTGTAAACACTTACATGCGGAAGAACGGCTTGAATCGGAAAATGGTGCAAGTTTTAGTTTTATATGGGATAGAAATAAATGATATGCAAAAAGAGTTAATAGGAGTATTGATCATAGAGGATGATGCGCTATCAGCCACGGCATTGTCTGCCTTTTTGTCAAAGAATGGGTTTTGGGTTGTGGGTATTGCTGACAATGCTATACAGGCCGAACAATATTTTATTGCTGCTAGCGTAGACGTATTACTGGTGGATATAGGTATTAAGGGAGCAAAAGACGGAATAATGCTTGTTGAACGACTGATGACTATCAAGCAAGTGCCAGTCGTATACATGTCGGGCTTGGAAGACCATGAAGTACTGGGGCGAATGAAAAACACCAGGCCTGTGGCTTTTCTTTCAAAACCATATTCCATGCTTAACGTGGCGGTATCTTTAGAGCTATCAGTGGAAAGAGGCATGGCCGTTGGGGAAAAAACCGCACCACCCAATAGGGGCATAGCGCCTATTAAACCAACGGATGAAAAACTACGCGAAAAGGAAAAGTTTTTGGTGTTAGACGACTTTTTAATTTTTAAGTATAATTATCAATACATTCGGGTACACGTTAAACATATTCTTTTTATTGAGGCCGACAAGAATTTTGTACACATTGTTACAAGTGCCAAAAAGTATATCCTCCGTTTATCTATCCAGCAAGTTTCAAATACAATGGCTGGTTTTGGGTTTGTTCGAATCCATCGCTCATATATTATTAACCTCCGTGCAATTGACAGGTTTTCATGTTCTGAAGTTATTGTTGGCGGCACTCATTTGCCCCTTGGAAGAAATTACCGAGGCGAGCTTGAGGAAAACTTACGTTTAAGGAAGTTTGCCTGATTGGTATTGAATACTTTTTTGGGGGTGTTAATCATATTGTTTGTTTTATTACCACATACGTTGTAGGTTATAAATATAAGTGCTTATGTTTAAATGTTCTTCCTCATTTTGTTAGTATACAAATTACCGCTGTTCACACAGTTTTTTTACAATCTGCCACGTTCTTTTATATTTTTATACAGGAAATAAAGAGCTGCCATTAATGCTCCCCTGCCGTAAAGCAGTTAACTGATGTTGATTTTTTTTATTGTCGATTGCGATTTATGGTGGTGACGCTGATAAGCTAAGTCACCTTTTAAAAAGCCTTACGCTTGTTTGTCAAATGCAACTGTTTCATATGCTAGGCGATACGTAAATTAATAATAGCTATATGCTTAATCTTTTACAATGGCCGTAATTTTTTTTGGGGACAGTTTATTTGCTAATAACACAATATTCATTTTAACCGTCTGTAATGCCCAGTCACCGGTTATTAATGGCATAAATGTGTTAAGAAGCCAACCTTAAAGCCCAAAGGTGGCTTTGGATGATAAATAGTATACTCGATAAATTATATTGATAACAGTAATTAAAAAATGTACACAGGTGGAACTAAATAAGTTTAATGGAACGGTTAATGGAACGAAAAAGGCGTATAAGATGTTGAAGGTAAAACTGAAAGGTGCCGACACATTAATGACTGGGATGCTTTTGGAGGAAGAAGAAATAATTGACAGGTTTTCATCGCCACGGTCATTTGAGTTTAAGATACGGCTGACTGACGTTGTGGGGCATGAGGTTGTTGTGTATTTTAGAGATGTTGATATGCTAATATTTTCTTGATTTGAATTTAAATATTCCTTTGATAGAGCTTATTTATTAGATTTTCTTGTTGAAAATCCATTGCGATGCAAGAAGTTTAAGGGAAAGCCAATAGCTGGTTAAAATCGGTGTTTTTCATAGGTTATAGTAGTCTGCCTTTTTCTAAAGGTGGACGAATTTTTTGACCAATTCATTTTTGAAGTATTGCAATGCAAACATTGTGCCCCCTGTCTCCACGAACGTTAAAATATTGCCTGTGCCTTAGGCAAATGGATGTAGAAAACTGGCGTGCCTTTTTGCCGTTCCCCATGGGTGTATGTTCTCTTTAATAAAAGTTGGTGGTGTGTTGTTTTGTTTTATTCCTAGAGGTTAGGTTGCGTTATTTAAGTAATATGGTTTCGCGGGTAGGGTTTTTAGCAAAACTTTTGATGCCTTATGGTGTAAAATTTTCGGGGCATATGCCTTGGCGCAATGTGTAGGTTGTAAAAGGGGTAAAAAAATCTACTGTAAGTGTAACAATAGCGCGCGTCGCCCGTTACAATTGCCAAAACACAATATGCAACTGTTAAAAAACATATTTTCTGCCACATTGTTAGTATTGGTAGCCCTGCACGGCCAAGCGCAGGCTGGGCTGGTGGCAAGCTTTAAAAAGGTAATTGTAAGCCCGTACATACAGGTTACGTTTGTGCAAGGGGATAAGGAAGGCGTTACCATAAACGATATGGTGGTTGACAGCAGCAAGCTGCATGTGGAGGTAGAAGGTGGCACCCTGCGGCTTTACTTGGACGGCGCGAAGGAGGTACCCCTTAACCAGCATGGTTACAATAACGATGGCGGCCAACAAGGTCACCACCCTTACCCAAACCATGCCGTAGTAGCCACGGTTACCTACAAAACCTTGGAAGAACTTTCGCTGCGAGGGGAGGAGACCCATATTTGCAAAAGCCCGCTGAATGCCGCAGAGTTTACCTTGCGGATATATGGGGCATCAAACGTTGTTTTTGCAGAGGCGCACTTAGGCCAATTACATACTACAATATATGGTGCAAGCACATTGGATATAAAAACAGGTTCGGTGGATGAACAATACTATACTTGCTATGGCGAAGGTAAAATAAACACTACCGCCATAACAGGGCGCACGGGCAAACTTACCGCTTACGGGGAGGCTGAGTTTAACCTGAATGTTACTGACCGAATAAAAATTATTGCTTTCGGCGAGGCTAGGCTGCGGTACAAAGGCAACCCAGAGATTGTGAAAGGTTTGCATTTTGGTGCGCTTGATTTGAAAAAAATTGAGTAAAGGCCCACTTTTTTAGCAGTTATTACATTGTAAAGCTTAATGATGAACCGTTAAAGGCAAGGGACTGCAAAGCCCCGTTAGCCTCACAACCTATTGTCGCAGGTTGTGAGGCTAACGGGGCTTTTTGATTGTTAGTGAGGGGTTACGTAAAAGATAGGGGCTAAACTAAAAATGCAAGGCGTATCCGCAGCACAAAAAGCCAAATATTAAAAGAATACTGTAAAATTCACGGCTTGCTCCCTTGCCCTGCATTATTTTGCAGCCTCAATTAATACTTGTAAAACAAAAGGAACAACACTGTAATGAAGCTGGCTGTATTATTATCACCTTTTAGGTTGGAGGCGGGCGAATATTTTGTGGATGCACTGCATATTGAAAAAAAGAACGGTGTGCCAGGGTATGATATTAAGCCATTTAC
>CAIRZB010000019.1 GCA_903882935.1 uncultured Parafilimonas sp.
ACGAATACCACTTCAGGTTCAACAGGAGAAATGCAATGGCGGGTACTTTTAATGCACTAATTGAACGTATGATGCAAGCCCCGCCTATACGTTTAGAAAATATTCAAAAACGAAGTGCGACCTAAGTGCTAATTCCTATTTATTCATTCTTTAAGACCGCGTTAAATATATTTTAATAATGACAAGCGGGGCAACAATCTCCATGTTGGCAATCATGGATGTAACACGTTTAAAGCCATAGCTATTTTGCCCTTCCATCACCAGTCCAAAGCAGTTTTTTTACTTTATAACCCTCCCATTTTTTATCTTGCGGCATGTTAAACAAGCTGCGGCAAAGTATCAACCATATTTTTAGCAGGCAAGGCAAACGGGCAAAACAGTTATTGTTGCTGGGGCTAAGTGTTTCATTAATTTTTATTTTTTTCATGCTGCCACCCAACCGGGCTTGGGTAAAGGATAGGATATTTGCCTACTACCGCGATTTTGGCTGGCAGAAAAACAAAATGGGCATCGAGCAACGCATGGCCGACCGATTTCAAGGCAGCTACACCTATTCAAAACAAATCAGTGCTTTTTTCGAACAAAAAAAAATAAAACCCTACGCAACCGTATTGGTCCCCCCCACCGATTACTTTACCCAGCACGGCATTAATTACCACGTACCGGAGTCACTGGTTTTTTATTACTATACAGGGCTGCATACTGTTTGGCCCAACAGCCCCTATGCCCAAAAAGCCAACTGGTATGTACACGTAAAGGATAAAAAAATTATCATCGACAGCATCGCAAACCGGGCTGCATTTAGCGACACATTGAAGGCCCTAAATAAATTCAATATACGCCTATGAACGTATTTTGCGTGGTGGCAGCCATCGCCCTTTTGCAAGGCATTGCCGGTTTTGGCGTGGTTACGTTATTTAACATTACACTGGTGCCGCGGTTGTTTTTGCCGCTGTGTTTTTTAATGGGTGTCGCGGTTTTTTCGTTGGTGCCGCTTTGCATGCAGCTGCTTTTTGTACCGTTTACTTTTTTAAACACTGCCTTGGCGTTATTGTTGGCTTGTTTGGCCGTTAATGTTAAACTAAAGGCAGGCATAAACCATGCAAAAAACGTATTTAAAGGCAGCCGTTTTAGCATACGCCTGTACGAGCTGCCTTTTTTGCTGGTTATTGCAGCCATTGTACTAATAAGCGTTTGGCGCTGCTTTTACCTGCCACCCACCCCACGCGACATAACATCTGGCACCGAAGTAATGGCTGAATATGCCGTGAAGGAAAGAACCATGATCAACTCTATCTTCACGGTGGATTTACAGCGTAACAACAACCATTACAAATCGTCTTTTGTAACAGGCCTGCAGATAATATATAAATTGGCAGGCTTACCGTTTGGTCAGGTTTGGCTGAGTGTTATTTTTATAAGCTTTACCGTGTTTTTATACCACGCCTTGTGTGCCACGCTCCACCGCATTTTTGCGGGGCTGCTGATTATTGCCTTTTTGGCGGTGCCCGAATTGTATGGTTACACCTTTATGGTTTTGTTTGATTACAGCAATGCAGTTTTCTTCTTTCTCTCGTTCTATTTCTTGGCAATGTATTTTGAGGACAGGCAAACCAAACACCTAGTGTTTGCCGGCGTGTTGATGGGCGTAGCCACTTATATACGGTCAGAAACACTTTTGCTGGCCTTGCTTACCACACCTGCTATTCTGCGTAGTACAATAAGAAACGGCAAAAACCTGGTTGCAGGGGCAAAGGCTATTTTGCTTTTTCTGTTGCCCTCCGGATTTATTTACGTGTTTTTCATGAACGTTTTTATTAACCATTATATGCCTGCGCAATACCATGTAGGGGCCTTGGTGAGGCAACATTTATACGATGTGCGGCCCTTGTTAAACATATTTTGGCAAGTAAACAGCCAACGAATTTTTAGTGATGACGGTGTTGGGTTGTACGGGTGGTTTATATTTTTATTTTGCGCCTTGTTTTTGGCAGAACTGTTGTTTACAAGAAAGTTTACCCGAAGCGCACGCAATTTTTTGTTTGGCGTGCTGGTAATATATATAGGCTTGCCCATTATTGGTTTTATACTGCCCATATTTGATGTGGAGAACACGACAAAGCGGGGCCTGTTTAAAATATTTCCGTTAATGCTTTTGTATATGGCCAATAGCAGTTTGCTCACCGGCATATCCCGCCGCCTAACTGACTGGGAAATAAATTAGCAACGATTCGTTTTAAGTGTACCATTCGCACACCCCCCGAATGGGTTGATTGTTAATAGCCCCGGATGAAATCCGGGGAAATCAAAAAACGCGCGTCTTCTGAACCCCGAATGGGGTTAAACGTTACTAAAAACAAACGTTGGGAGTGTTAAAACCCATTAGGGGGTTAAGCAAAAACGAGACAAAAGCATTGCATAACCGCCCGTTTGGCATTGAATAGCCTTTTTTGTGGGTTTGGATTTCCCATTTTTAATCCTTATGTATGCTAACCCGGGGCAACCCTAAAAAATCTATGGCGCAAAAAGGGGCCGCCAGTTTTATTGGCAGCCCATTGCATGGCGCGTTTCCCCCATCGCCACACAAATATTATCACCATAGCGCATTACGGTTGTTGAAAATGCCGCAGCAATCTTTACCCCGCCTATAAATGTTGCCGCAAAGCCCACGGCGTTGTAGCACTGGGCAAAAGCAATATTATTTTAACAAGCTTTTATTTGCCAAACGCTGGCATACAGTATGCCAAATAGCAAACGGCATTGGGTGCATATCCTTTAAGTGGATATTCCTGTTGAAACAATTGCTTAAAACTATATTTTTTATAATAATTA
>CAIRZB010000020.1 GCA_903882935.1 uncultured Parafilimonas sp.
ACAATTTGCTGATTTCCAGCAAATTACAACTTTAAAAACTCCCAAAAAATCAAATCGTCTTAGGCTCAAAATCGGCTGTAACTCAATATTGACAATACTTTCAAAGAACTATTTTTCTCAACGACGCAATGCTAATGAAAAAACATAAAAAGAAAAAAACCTGCATTTACCCTGTAAAAGTGGTTTACGATAACTTTTTGTAATATGGCTGGCACAATATTCATGCGCCTAATGGTTTAATGGTATGCGCCGTTGCGAGCAGTGAGGCTGTAAAAGCAAGCTGGCCGGCATAAAACGCTTGGTGGGAGGTGATTAAAAAGGATACCCCTTCCTGCGCGTGCTTGTGCTTGATGATGTCGCAAACCGTTTCCACAGAGGCTGCGTCTACAGCCACAAGGGGTTCGTCCAGCAATATCCATTTTGGGCTGCCGGTAAAAGCCAACACCAGGCTTAGCTTTTTAACCATACCGCTGGAGTATGTGGCTACGGGTTTATGGTAAGCCTCAAAAACATGCAGGCGCCGCAACAGTTCCTCGCTTTGCTGTATGCTGCCTCTTTTGGCATGGCAATACAGCTTTACCAGTTCCTTGCCCGTTAAAAAACCAGGGTACAAAGGTTCTGTTTCGCCATAATTTACCAGTTGCAAAAACTGTTGCCGCTGCTTGCTGAGGCTATATTGCTTGTTAAACACTATGTCGCCCTTAAAAGGCAGCAGGCCCGCTATGGTTTTAAGCAGGGTGGTTTTACCGCTGCCGTTTTCGCCCTGCAGCCAAACAATACCGTCGTCAATAACAAATGAATCTATGTCTAGGGCCGTAAAACTGCCATACTTTTTTTGTAGTTTTTCCAATTGCAGCATACACTAAGTAATGAAAAATAATTACAGCCACCTTTGTTTGATGTACATTTTGGGAATTATTTGTAAAAAAACTGAAGGGTTGCCCCTATTTCAATTCTAGGCAAGTACGCAGTGATAAAAAACTGAATGGCCGTCAGCAGTTTGGCTTGGCTAACGATCGTTCTTCGCCGTTGTTGGGTGTTTTCACCAACAACAATCACACAAGGCGGACAATACAATTAGGAAGCCGCCGGACGGGATATCTAAAACTCCAACAAATGCAGATAGTTTACACAGGTAATATTCCCTAAAAAATACCTAGCGGCTAAGGGCCTGCGAATACAGCTTATTTACCCAATACTAATGCCACCGCTGCATTTACGTGTATGGCAGTGGTGTCGAATACTGGCACGGGGCTGTCTTCCTGTTTAATTAATATGGGTATTTCCGTACAGCCCAATATAATGCCTTGGGCACCCTGTGCAACCAATGCGTTAATAATGCGTATAAACCCGGCCTTGGTTTGAGGCAGAAAAAGCCCTTTGCCCATTTCCTCATAAATGGCATTGTTAACAAACTTAATGTCTGCGGCATCCTCCGGTATAATGGTCTCAATACCCTTTTCGGCCAATTTTTGCTTGTAAAAATCAAGCTGCATAGTGTATTTGGTGCCAAGGAGTGCCACTTTTTTTAGGTGCTGTTCGGCAACCGCATCCGCAGTAACCTCGGCAATATGTATCAGGGGTATATTAACGGCTGCCTGCACGGCATCGGCTATTTTATGCATAGTGTTTGCGCCAATCAATATGCAATCGGCACCCGCCTGTTCCAGTTTTTGGGCAGCTCCGCTTATTATAGCAGCCAGACCATCCCAATCATCGGCAACTGTAAGCCTTTTTATCTCCCCAAACTCAGCCGACCAAACAATCACTTTTGCGGAGGTTACCCCGCCCAGTTTTTCATTTATTTGTTGGTTGATGAGCCTGTAATAATCAATGGTGGAAAGCCAGGTTATGCCGCCGATGATGCCGATTGTTTTCATGGCAAGCAAGGTACAATTAAATTAATAGGAATTAGCACTTAGGTCGCACTTCGTTTTTGAATATTTTCTAAACGTATAGGCGGGGCTTGCATCATACGTTCAATTAGTGCATTAAAAGTACCCGCCATTGCATTTCTCCTGTTGAACCTGAAGTGGTATTCGT
>CAIRZB010000021.1 GCA_903882935.1 uncultured Parafilimonas sp.
CGATAAAAGCGGTAAAAGGCTGTAATGGTAGGTTTAAACAGTGTTGTATTGCCTTAAAATTGGTAATGCTTATCTTGGTTATCATGTATCCAGTTGAAATTTATTGTTGGCAATATTCCAAAACTCGTTTTGTATTTGATTCTTGTCTTTTATGCTAAGGTCGGTAACACTATTTAAAATTTGCAATATTTCATCTTCTGTCAAATCATAAAGGTTAAAAACAAGGGCATCAATTTTGTTTTCCCAAATAGCAGTGTTCAACTTTGCTTCTTTGCGGGAGGTAATAAAATCCACCAGCTGCAAGATATAGTTATAGAAAACAACCTCCCTTTCATCTGAAAATGAAATCGTTTTAATTGGAAATGGGCTTAAGTAGTCAGTTTTGAAAGTAAAATAGCCTCCTCTCAAAACGTACCCTGTCGCAGATAGAAAGAAAAATAATAATTTAGAGTTTAAAATCCCTAAAAAGTACTTTAGACTTTCGTTGATTTCATCCTTTAAAATAAAGCTGTATACCTTGGTTGTATGATAATAAATCCCGTGTTCATCAAGTGTCATTTCACTCTTATTTGCAATTTCGGGAGTCAAAATTTTTTTTCCGTGGAAATCAGCGAGGTTTTTAGGATATACATAAGCATAAAACTTATGATTTTTCATTTTCCCATTTTCTCTATTTTCCAGTTCAGTCTTAGTTTTTAATAAATAATCCCAACCTAAAGGAAATTCCTTAGACAGATGTTCGGCAGACATCAGTTTTGCCGACTTATTGTTGATTTCATAAGGAAATATCACAACATTTTTAACAAAAGGTGTTTCATATCTTTTCACATCTTTCCCCATAAGAAATGGCTTTACTAATCCCTTTTCAATTTCAACTTCATCCTTTAAGGCGTTTGAAAAGCATTTATACGAATTACTTTTTTCATTAAGGACCTTAAGTACATAGACTTTATCAAGACTTGTTTGGAGACCGACAAATATTTTCTCAAAAACGTTCTTTAATTTTAATGGTTGGTTTAAAATTTTTCGTACCAATAACTCTTTGATAGTGTCAGTTAATATCCAGCTTTTATTTGAAAGGCTTTTTACGTCAACTCTGTTATAATCGATAAGCCTTAGTGATGACAGGAAAACAGCTAATTCAGTTTTTGATAAAATATCTTTATCAAGTTCCTTAAATAACAATTCCGATGAATTCTTTTTAAACCACTGTAACCCAGTATATGTTGAAACGTTAAATACTTGAAAAGCGCCAAATGATATAATTTTCGAAATATATTTTTCTTTCAAGATAACATTTCTTAATCCTTCTCCAGAAGCCGCATTTGTCCATTTAACTGGCATGATAAAATTTAAAATGCCATTTGGTTTTAAAATACTTAATCCCATTTCCACAAATAAGGTATATAAGTCAAATGAGCCTGTAGCAGCTTTATACTTTTCAATTAGGCGTCCAGCCATCTTGGGGTCATCCTTTCTAATGCCTTGTATACGCAGGTACGGTGGGTTGCCAATAACAATATCAAAACCGCCTTCCTTAAAAACATCCATAAAATACAGGTGCCATAAAAAATACGGTTTGTTGCTTCGAGTCATTTCATGCAGCAGAATATTTACCTGTGCCAAAGCGGCTTTTTCTTCTATATGCTGTTCGAATTCCTTAATTCTTTTCTTTTCAACGGAGGCTTTTTTGACATTAATTAATATGTCCAGTTCTTGTTGCCGTTTATTAATCTGTTGTTCAATAAATTCTTTTTCAAATACGTCAATTTTGTTTTTTATCTCCTGCTTTTCTTGAGCGTTGTTGCTATTAAAATATTTTCCTTCCAACTCAGTTAAGTCAAACTCATTTGTGCCGGCTTTAGCCTGCAGGTACTCTGTTATGCTTATTTGGGGGTTTACAAGTTTGCCCCATAGGTCAACTTCTTTTACCGGTTTTATTTCATACCGTTTTGGCTCAAACGTTAGGTCAACCATTTCAAAGCTTTCAAAAAGACTGTTACCCTGCATAATTTTATAGTCAAGGTTGGGTAATGGCTGCGGCACCTCTTCATCCACCACCAGGGCCAGCCAAAAACGCAGGCGGGCAATATCTACGGCACCGCTTTCAATATCTACCCCATAAATGTTTTTTTGTATAATGTCTTTTTTCACTGCTGCCCTGTCGCGTGTTAAATCCAACGCCATACGCGCCTTAAATATTTGCTGCAGCATTCCCATGGGGAAGGCTCCGGAGCCAATGGCAGGGTCGCAAATTTTAACCTTTTCCAACAAGCTTTCAATTCTTTTTGCGCTTTGCACAATAAAGTTTTTTCTGTCGTCCCTGTCTTCGATATAGCTGGCTGTTACAAATTGTTCCAGTGCCTTGGTGGCGGGGCTGTCATCTTCTGTACATTCAGGTATGTAAGCCCGTAAATATTGCAGCAGGCTTTCCCGGCACATATACTGCACAATTTCTCTTGGCGTGTAAACAATGCCTTTGTCACGATATTCTTCCAGCAGGTTTTCAAAAATATGCCCCAGCATTTCGGGGTCAATACCTACCTCACTGTCGTAGGGGTCGTTCTCGTCAATGGTAAAGTTGTAACGGTCAAAAAAGTCAAACAGCGATTTAAAGTATTCCGGCGGAAAATCGAAATTTACATCTGCCGAAACATCCCTGTCAAACAAGCCCCCGTTAAGATAAGGCACACGGGTTAGAACCGCACTGCCGCTTTCACTGTGTGGCAGCGGTACAGAGAAAATATTGTTGGTGCGTTTGGTATTTAATGTTTCAAAAAAAAGCGTTTTTAAACTTATGCTATAAAATTGCTGCTGGTTGCCGCAACTGTTAAAAAGCAGTTGCATAAATTGGGGTATACCCCCTTTCCAAATAGTGTCATTCTCTTCTTCAGTAGTTAATAACGGGCAGCCCATCCACCCTTTTTTTTGTAAAAAATGCAAAAAAACAATACGCCCTAACAGTTTTTTTGCAAAATCGCGTATGGGCTTTTCTTGTTTTACGGGTTCTGCTTCTTTTTTATCAATCAGTATTGCACGGTAATCTTGGCTATCGTTTAGGTAACGCCAAAATTTTTCGTAAAACTCTTTATAGGTAGTAAAAAATTCGTCATTTAGCTTTTCAACAGAAAAAGCCTCATATAAATCTGCTAAGTAAAATTTTTTGCCTTGCAGTTTCATAAACCTTTCTGCCGCTGTGCGGCAGCTTTCCCCATCACCAAACAGGTAAGTATACCTTTTGGGTTCTGTTTGCTTTTTGCCTTCTGCCGTAGTTATCTCGCTTATATAACTAAACCGCCATTTATCACCCATTGTAAATACAACCAATGCGGCATCCACATCGTACTTGTATATGCTGCTTAGCAGGCTGCGCAGCCCCACTCTGTTTATTTCAATTTTTGTTTTGGCATCATCTTTCAGCACAATTTCATAAATGCCCACCAGCCTTTCATCGGCAGTATAAAAATTACCCAGTTCAAAAGCATCCTGTGTTATTTCGTTTGCAGCCAACGCTATTGGCCGCGCAGGGCTGTAAATTGTTTTTGCGCTAAAAAAACTGGTAAGCACGCCCTGCCAAACACTTCGGTTGTAGGGTTTGGCAAGTATATCGTTCTGTAGATATTTTTTGTCCATTAATCTATAAATGTTTCGCTTAAAACAATTTCTGGTTGAATATTAAAATCAATTTGCGGCAGCCGGTTTTCACCGTCTTCATTGACAGACAAGGCATCGTATTTTTTGGCAACCATCAACAAAAGGTTATCTATTTGGCCATAAGTTATTTGCCTTTTATCTAATTTTTGCCTAATTTTCCTTATTTCATTCGGCAACGGTGTATGCGCCCCTTTTTCAATAAGGGCTATAAGGTTTTCACAGGCATTTTTCACGTCCGGTAACTTGGTAATATTTTTTATATCCCGCAAAAATTTTAAAGCCGCTTTGGTGTTACCGTCTGCTTTATCCGTGGCCGTTACAGTTTCAGTTACCGCCCCCAAAAAATCTTTTTCAAAGGCATCTAAGGCAGCCTGCACTTGTTTGTAGTGGTATTCGGGCAACCCAAATGGCGTTTCTGTACTTTCGGCTTTAAAAATTTCTGCGGCTTCCAAAAAAGTAAGGGCGACAACCCTGTTTTTTTCATCCGTTTTGTAAAACTCCATTTTGTAGGGAGACTTTAAAAAGATTACGGAATTGGCTGCTTGTTCTTTATTCGCTTGCTTTACGCTTCTGGTTGTTCTTGCCTTCAGCGGAAAATTTTTAATGCGCTTAAACTCTTTTGGGTTAGTATCCTTATAATCACGTATAAAACGAAGAAACTGTAATCGTTTATCTTCATCGTCTTTTACACCCTCCTTAAACAATTCAAATTGCTCTACAAGTTCTTCGTGGGTATATATCTGCGCGTCTTCTCCAAAAGCGGTATGAAAACCCTGCAATTTTACCAGTGCATTACTGTATAGCCGTATTTCTTCGTCGCCTTGTTGGGAAGGGTAAAAATTATAATTATATACAACACCGGCCAAGCTGCCAATCCTGTTTACCCTGCCAATACGTTGCATCAGGCGGGTGGCGTTCCATGGTGTATCGTAGTTAACTATTACGCTGGCGCGGTGCAGGTTAACACCTTCGGCCAGCACATCGGTTGTTATAATAATGTTGTAGATGTTTTTGTGTTCACCTAAATAGTTCGCATCAAAATTTTCCTGTATTATTTCAAAAACTTTACTCCTGTTTTCTGATGATACACAAAGTATCTTTTGGTTAAGTACAACTTCCAGTTTTTCGCATAGGTAATAGGCGGTATCTGCACTTTCGGTGAATATTACGAGCTTTCCTGTAGGGTTAATATCTTTGTTGAGGAGCTCATTTTTTAATGCAACAATAAACGCATCCAGTTTTGGGTCTTGTTCAACTTTGTCCCAGGCTTTTACCAATTCTTTCAGTAGTTCATGATCTTTGCGCAATCCCTCAATAAAAGCCTCATCAAAATCAGCTGGTGTGAATACATTATTTTTTGGGTTTTCAACACTTAGCAGCAAAATAATCTCTTCAATTTCGTCAAAACTCATTCCTTTATCCAGCATCTCATTTACACTCTTGTCGGGTGCAATAAAAACCTTTCCTTTATCAAACATTTCAATCATCCTGCCGGTTGAGACCGTAAGGTTTCTTAATGATATTTTAAAAGCATTGAAGCTGCTTTCCAGCCGTTTTATCATCAGCGTTTTCATGATACCAGCCAGCGATTGGGATATTAGCACGGCTTGGTCGTAATATTGCTCCCGCAAATCATCTTTTAAAAACCGGATTGCTTGGTAGCGGTTATAGTGTATTTTATCATCATCGGTTAAATAAAATACAGTGTGGTAAAACAGCTTGCTAAGCTTTGTATCTAAAGTGTATAGCTTAGCTTTTGGCGCTGCAATTTCAGGAAAAACTATCCCTTGGTCTCTTAAATCATCTATGTACTTTGGATAATTTTTTAAGTCTCTCCTTGTACGCCGTACCGTTATAGGGGTTATCACCTTTTCCCGTATAACCCCATATAGTTCCCTTATGCGTTCTATATTTGGCTTATCCTCTTTTATTATCTCCCTGTATTCCCGAATGATTGGCCCGAAAAATGTTTGCAAGTTTGTTACAGGCAGTGTGCTTCGCCTTGCATCTTGGAATAGCAATATTTGATAATACAAATCCTGCGGCCTGTTATTCAACGGCGTGGCAGAAATGAGCATCACCTTCTTTTTGGTACCTGCTACCAAACCCTCGCCATTTCTTGGCGCTTTGCAAATGCGTTGTAGCTGGCTGAACATTTGTGATGTGTGGTTGCGGTACCTGTGCGCTTCATCCACCAATATCAAATCGTAATCTTCTTTTGCCCAATAATTAAGGTCGTCTGCTTTTATTAGTTTGTCAAGCCTTCCGTTTGAAATAAATTTGGTGTGCCTATCTATACCAAACTGCATAAATGTGTTTTTCCAGTTTTTTTCTAAGGCGGGTGGATATACCACCAGTATTTTTGTGTTGAGGGATCCGTTGGCAATCATAAACCGTTTGGCAATCATAGCCGCCACAACGGTTTTGCCTAAACCTACTACATCAGCCAAAAAGAAGCCATTGTGTTCCAACAGCATCTGAAAGCCTTGGTTAACGGCGTCAATTTGATAGCTTAATTTTTTGAACGACTTTGGCAGGTCGCCCACAGTATCTGGGTCGTAATCAATATTTTTGCCAAAATACTCAATCAAAAATTTAATATACAGTTCAAAAGGCGTGAAGTTTTGCCCGATGTGTGTTTTCTGTTTGAACAACTGAATATCGGCAGGCAGGATATTTGTGCCATCCTTCCATAGCTGCTCAAACTCATTTTTTGTAAATGAAACATCGTCAAAATTTTTCAGGGCAATATTGAGTTCATAGTTGGGTGCCTTTTTTACGCCAAGGCCGGCTTCGGTAAGGTTGGAAGAACCCATAATAACCCATCCGTCAGAATGCTCGCTATAAACCTGGGGCAAAAACAAATAAAATTTGGCATGGATGGTTTTAGATTTGTGCGCCCTTATTTCAATCTTGCCATCAATCATGTCGGTTATAAACTGCAAAACGCCTTCCTCCACGTCCTGTGCGTAGCGGGCTTCTTTTATATCCTGTATAAACCACTGTAAAAACTCGTCTTTTGTACGTTCATCATCCCCCAAAAATAGCTGCCCCTTCCGTTGGGCTTCCGCAAACATTTCATCCACATTTATACCCACTAAAATCTTGACTTCCTTTAGCTTGGCCAAATAGGGCTGCAATGCAAAATACCCCGACGACCGAAAATATCCCACCACTGCATGAAACGCATACAGGTCTTTCATGTGTTCAATTATCCCCTTGAACTTTTCAAAAAGTGTTTTTTCGTTATTATTCGTAAAAAAGTGTGATGCCATTATAATCAGTCTAAATTTCGTTACGTTTGGCTTAGTGTAATTGACAAATATAATTTTTCTTTTTAATGCCGTTTAATTTAAGGTGCGAAAATTAAAAAATAGGTTGTTTTGCCTCATTGGTAATATGCCTAATGGAAAAACAGGTTCAAACCTGCCCCCTCCATACCTTACGCCACCCGCAATTTTTACGGTTAACACACCAAACGTAAAAGGTTTTTGAAACCTTATAGGTTTTGCTAGTTTGCCAACAATCGGCTGGCATCTTCCCAATCCCAATAATCCCCCCTCCGAAGGAGTCCTTTGGGCAAATCGTGGTTCAGACATTTGCGCTGCCATCGTCGTTGGTGAAAACACCCAACAACGGCGAGTGTAGCCCATATCCCAAAAATCCACCAGCCCAATTCAAACCTATAAGGTTTTTGAAACCTTATAGGTTTTGTTTTTTTGCCAGCAATCGGCAGCATCTTCCCAATCCTAAAAATCCACCCTCCGTAAGAGTCCTTTGGACAAATCGTGGTTCAGAACAATAACTCACAACCACCGCCATCCCCACAATTTTTACGATATTAACAGGTAAAAAACGTTCACCAACCATGGCGGCAACTATAATTTTAAGGATATTGCTATGGCTACAAAACGGTGGCGGGTTGGCAAACCCATGCCTTGGCAAAAAGTTGCTGCAAAACACAACCGTACGGTTTTGCGTTTTGGGGTGTCTCGTTTTTATGCCCAAACCCTTGCTGGCATTCGGTTTTAGCCACCAGCCAGGTGTAGCACAAAATAAGGCCGTTTGTAAAAACCCGGTTTTGCTGAAACCCTTTATCCGCGCACATTTGGGGGTTTCCCAATTTGGGATGAGACAACTAAAAGCGGTGTCGCATGGTGTCTCATGATTGGTGCCAAACCCAATGGGGGAAGGCGTTGCCGTACTTTCCCATTGTGGGAAATGCTACACCCCAAACATATGTCACATTTTGTCTCATTTTGGCGGGGGCCGGGCGGCCGGTGGCGGGTTTTATGTACATTTACACCAGCAAATGAACAGGACGAACTTTACATTTACAAGGCTGCGGTACCGCAGCGGCGATTGGGATACCGACCAGCGCATGCCGGTAAACCTGCTGAACTCGCTGATTGAGTACACCACCATACCCGTGGCCCTGCAGGAAAAACTGGTTGACCTAGGCGGCACTGAGCTGTTCCAATACCCTTTTTGCTACCTGAGCGGCCATAAACTGGTGCAATTTGACACACAGGAAGCGGCCAATTTTAAAAAATATGTGGAGAACGGCGGGTTTGTGTTTGCCGACGACTGCAACCACGACGTAGACGGGTTGTTTGCAAAATCGTTCGAAACGCAGATGCAGGCCATTTTTGGCAACGGCGCCTTGAAAAAAATACCCAACAACCACGAAATTTACCGCAGCTTCTTCAATTTTGAGAAAGGCCCACCCACCACCGCCTTTGAACTGAACGGCTGGGGCGACGACCTGGTACACGACTACCTAAAGGCCATAGAAATTAACGGCCGCATAGCCGTGCTTTATAGCAACAAAGACTATGGCTGCGAATGGGACTACGATTTTCGCAACAAACGCTTTTTAGCGGAGGATAATACCAAATTTGGCGTAAACATTATTATGTATGCCATGAACGCTTAGGGTGCCCACGCATAGGGCGGCTACTTGCCGCCCAGCGCCAACACCACATAAGCATCGCCTGATTTTTTGTGCAGCTTACCGCCGCCACAAGCAATGGCCACGTATTGCTTACCGTTTACCTCGTACACGCTGGGGGTGGCAAAACCGGCGGCGGGCAAGTCAGTTTCCCACAGCAGCTGGCCGGTGCGTTTGTTGTAGGCCCTAAACTTTGCATCGCTGGTGGCGGCAATAAATAACAAGCCCCCGGCGGTAATGGCACTGCCACCATAGTTTTCGGTGCCGCTGTGTATGCCCTTGGCTTTTAGTTCGGGGTAATCGCCCAGGGTGTCTTTCCAAACAAATTCGCCGGTATTAAGGTTTATGGCGTTCAGTGTACCCCAAGGCGGCGCAATGGCTGGGTAGCCTTCCTTGGTTAAGAACTTATTGTAGCCGGTGGCTTGGTAAGGCAGCTTCCAATACGGGTCTTCCACCTTCGCCGGCGCCTCAAACTGTTTTCCTTGGTCGGCCTTAATATCCAAAATAAACGAAGCAAGCGCCTCCTTTTCAGTAGGGGCCAGTTGTTTAAAGGCTGGCATCATCCGTCGGCCGGCGCCAATTAAATCAACCAATTGCTGCTTGCTGTATTTTTTGTTAACACCAATCAGGGTAGGGTAATTGCCGGTGCCTTGCCGCTGTGGGCCATGGCAGGCCATACAGGTAGCAGTGTATAAGCGGGTACCCGCCTGCAGGTTGGTTTCGTTGCTTTTGGCGGGTGTATTGTTTGCATCTACCATGGTTAGCACCCAAGGCATTTCGTTGGCGTTAACATATAAAATACCGGTTTCGGGGTCGTAGCTCGGGCCGCCGTATTCGCCGCCGCCGTCAAAGCCAGGCAGTATAACAGTGCCTTCTCTGCTGGGTGGGTTAAACATGTTGCCGGTTTTGTAGCCCGCCAGCCGTTTTTTAATATCTTGGTAGCTGGTGTCGGGCACCAGATGGTTTAGATCCTGCTCGGTCAACACCTGCCGGGCAAAGGGCTTGGGAAGCTGCGGTATGGGCTGGGTAAGCCAGGGCTTCTCCCCTGCCAATTCGCTTTGCAAAGGCACGGGTGTTTCCACAATGGGGTATAAGGGTTTGCCGGTTTCTCGGTCTAGCACAAACACAAACCCTGTTTTGGAACTTTGCGCAACGGCATCTATTTTTTTACCGTCTTTGGTTATGGTTACCAGGGCCGGCGGCGATGACAGGTCTTTATCCCAAATATCGTGGTGCACCGTTTGAAAATGCCATTTCAGTTTGCCGGTGGCGGCATCCAAGGCCAGTATGCTGTTGGCATACAGCAACGAACCCAGCCTTTTACCGCCATAAAAATCGTAGGAGGCAGAGCCTGTGGAGCCAAACACTATGCCCCTGGCTTCATCCATGCTAAAGCCGCTCCACACATTGGCACCGCCAATATGCTTCCAGGCGGCAGTGTCTTCCCATGTTTCGTAGCCCGCTTCACCGGGCTGCGGTATGGTATGGAAAATCCAACGCAGCTTGCCCGTGTGCACATCATAAGCCCGTATGTGGCCGGGTGCCGCGGCAGGGCCTTCATCCACACGGTCGCCAATAATAATCAGGTCTTTAAATATAATACCTGGCGTGGTGGTGGCTACGTATAGGTCTTTTACATCACGGCCAAGGTCGTTGTGCAGGTCAATCTTGCCGTTGTCGCCAAAGGTTGCGATAGGTTTGCCGGCCGTTGCATCAATACAGTAAAGGCTGCCGCTGGCGGCGTAAAATATCCGCTTATCGGTGCCGCCATCGGTGTAGTAAGTAACACCCCTGCAAACATTCATGGAAAAATACCCAGCACCGGCGGCACCTTTTGCAGTATTGGCCGCAGGATCGAACACCCATTTTTCGTCGCCGCTGGCGGCATCCAACGCAAACAGTTTTAACTTGGGGCTAACGCCATACATCACACCGTTAACCACAATGGGGTTTACCTGTATTTGGGTCATGTCGCCTCCGTCACCGGTATGGTATGCCCAAGCCACTTGCAGGGTGGCAACGTTGGCGGTGTCAATTTGCTTTAAGGCTGAGTAATGCGTGTTTTGCTTGCCACCACCGTACACCTGCCAAGTGTTGTTAAAAGGCCCCTCGGCGTTTTTGTTGGGGCGGCAGGAGATGGCGGCAGTTGCAGCAATTGCAACTATTAACCAGGCGCATGCAGACTTCATGATGGCTTTATTTTGGATAAAAATAAAGGATGTGGGGGAATGCTGTAAATTTATTTGGGACAAAATAAGCCTGATGCAAGATCTAAACCCATGCAAGCATCACCCGGCATAAAAATTGCACCACTTACCAACTGCCGAAATATTTTGCCACACCGCAAAGGCAGTGTAGTTTTAGCGCATCAACATGAATGTACCATTTTTTATAGCCAACAGGATAGCGTTTAACAAACAGCGGTCGTTTTCGCGGTTTATTATACGACTGGCGGCGGCGGCCACAGCCCTGAGCGTGGCAGCCATGATTATAACGATGGCTTTTGTTAACGGGTTTCAACAAACGGTGAGCAAAAAAGTGTTCAGCTTTTGGGGGCATATACGTGTGCAGCAGTATGAGCCAGGCAAAGCCATTGTGGCCGAGGAAACACCCTTGCTTGAAAACGACACCGTTGTGCAAACCGTGCAACTTGCTCCGGGCGTTAAACACATGCAGGCATTTGCCACCAAAAGCGCGGTGCTGGAAAAAAACAAAGAGATTGAAGGCATATTGTTTAAAGGGGTGGACAGCAGTTACGATTTTGACAACCTAAAGCCTTTTTTACGCGCTGGCAGGTGGATACATTTTAATGCCGACAGCCCATACAGCAGGGAAATATTGGTATCTGAACCAGTGGCCAACGAACTGGAGATTAAACTGGGCGACAACATCAACATTCATTTTATTTCGCCCGAAAAGGGTACCACCACCACCCGCAAGCTGACGGTTTGTGGCATTTACAAAACCGGCATTGAAGAATTTGACAAACTGTTTGCCATTGGCGACATTAAATTGTTGCGTAAAATAAACAATTGGCACAATGGGGAAATTGGTGGCTACGAGGTTTTTTTGGATGATTACAGCAAAATTGACACGGTTACCGCCACCCTGCAGGACGCGCTGCCTATGGCCTGGATTGCGCGGAGCATAAAACAGGTGTACCCATACATTTTCGACTGGCTGAATATACAAGACGTAAACCGGCTGGTTATTTTTATAGTAATGGCAGTTGTGGCTGTCATAAACCTCATAACCTGCTTACTGATACTGGTGCTGGAACGCACCCGCATGGTGGGCGTGCTAAAAGCCATAGGCGCAAAGGATTGGGCGATACAACAAATATTTTTATACCATGCCAGTATCATTGCTTCGGTAGGTATTGCCATAGGGTTTTTATTTGGCACCGGCATCTGCTTATTGCAACAAAAATTTGGCCTGTTAACCCTAAATGAGTCGGCATATTACGTATCAGTGGCCCCCGTTGAAATTATCTGGTGGCAAGTTGGCCTTATTTGCGCCGCCACCCTGCTTGTTTGCATGCTGGCACTGCTTATACCCACCGTATTGGTTAAAGCCGTTCGGCCCATTAAAGCTATACAGTTTAGGTGAGGAATGTTAGATGAGTTTACCCAATTTCGATGTCCTATCAAATATGAGGATTCAAAAAATATTGGCTTATTGCGGTGTTTCTATTGTAGCGGTCTTTTGGTTTATAAGCTCTTCCCATGCACAGCCTATACCTGAATACAACACTGCTACATATTTCCTGCAAGAATTCTATACTGCGTAAATAAACCTAATTTCTGGTAACCATCCGCCAAACCCTAAAACGATGGACAGTCTACAACGCAAGTATTGCAGTAGCCGTTTTTTAGACGCCATTAAGCACCAGAACTTGGATGCAGACCCTTTTATAAAGGCCCAAGACAGCGACTGGGCTTGGGTAAAAACATTGGTTGTTTTGCAAGAAACCGGCCCAAACGGTACTTATGCAGTATCTTATGCCGATAAAAGCAACGGCAAAAAAACAACTGTGCACATAAAACTGGTAACGATAAATAATGCATTGAAAATTGACAAAATCTGGTAGTATGTTCTCTATATCATAATTTAATTGGTTTTATAACGGCATTCACTTGGGCCGGTAAATAAATTGGCCTGGTTTGCTGGATGGAATGTTTCCTGTTGTTTTATTCACGCAAATTGATTTCGGCAGGAAACCCGAAATTCGATCAGGCCTACCTTTATTGTCCTCTCAATTTATCTTAGCCAACCACGATTTAACAGATATAATACCGATATTTGCGCCCCTTAATAACAACGTATGAGAATTGCGATTAACGGCATGGGGCGCATCGGGCGCCTGCTCTTCCGCAGGTTGGCACACCACCCCAACTTTCAACTGGTTGCGGTGAACGACATTATGCCCGCCGACAACCTCGCCTACCTCCTCACTTACGACTCTTTGTTTGGCCGTACAGATGGCCGGGTGAACTTAGAGGGTGACAGTTTGGTTTGGAATGGGACAAAGGTGCGCGTTTTTCAGCACGAAAGCCCATTGGCGCTTAACTGGGGGGCCTTGGATGTTGATGTTGTGCTGGAATGCTCGGGCAGGTTTACCAACTTAGAAAAAGCATCCATGCACCTGGCAGCCGGGGCCAAAAATGTGTTGCTCTCCACCACCGGCTCCGCCGACATCCCTTTGCTTATTTATGGTTTCAACCAACACCAATTAACGAAAAGTACCCACATCGTGTCGCCCGGCGGCTGCATGACCAACTGCACTACACATTTGTTGTACATACTCAATTCCATAGGTATAGAAACGGCGCAGATGAATATACTGCACTCCTATACCTCAAGGCAGGAATTGGTGGACACCGCACACCCGCAGTACCGCCGGGGACGGGCTGCTGCCGAATCAGTTATCCCTGTAGAAATCGACCTTCACCAGTCCCTAGAAAGACTTTTACCCCCCTTAAAAGGCCGCTTAGCCGCGCTATCCACCCGCGTGCCAGTAACGAACGGGGCAATGGCAGACCTGACTGTACAATTAAAACAGGCTGTGCCAGTGGATACCATCAACGCCATGTTTAAAAAAGCTGCCTTAACGGAATATAAGGGAATACTGGATTATACAGAAGACCCCCTGGTATCGGCCGATATAAAGGGTAATACCCACAGCTGTGTGGTTGATGGCACCCTTACCAGCATTATTGGTAAACAGCTAAAACTGATTGCCTGGTTTGACAATGAATATGGTTATACCAGCCGCATGATTGACTGGCTGGAGCTTTGGCGGAAAATTGGGTATTAAAATGGCTGAATGACTTGGGTATCCCTTGATTTGTAAAGCTGGGCAAGCAAGAAACCTCATCCTTCAATAGTTCTGGTGCCAATGCGGAAAAACATATTC